>NZ_JAJPWK010000014.1:0-218073 GCF_046549115.1 Streptomyces sp. x-19
CTTGCGTCTCCGACTCTATCAGATCCTTTCGGCCCTGATTTTCGCCGGTGCGATCCGGCCTTTCGGCTTTCTCGCGGTTCCAACCTTACCAGATCCGTTTCCGTCTCTGGCCCCCTGCTGGAGCGGGGTCCGGCCGATTCGCTTTCGCTTCTCGACCTTTCCGACTTTATCAGATCTTCTTTCCGTTCCAGACCGCGAGGCGGTTGGTGCGAATTTCGTTCTGAATTACCCGTCAGGGGGGGCTTGTCTTTCGACTTTTCCGACTTTATCAGAAGGCATTCGATCGAAATGATCGGGTGGCGCTTCTGGTAAATGATCGGCGCGCTCGGCCGATGTGAAGTGCGGCCGGAGCGGAGGAGAGACTAACTGTCGCGATCGAACCTGTCCAGTTCGCTGCAACCGTTTGAATCTACCTCCCCCTCTGACCCGTGTCAACGGGTTTTTGGGACGGAGAGGAGATTAGCAGGTCAGGAGGGTCGTCCGCACATCACGCGGCGGTGGGGAGCAGAGCGGCGCGGTCGGTGGTGTCGACGTCGCCGGTCTCACCGGCGCGCACGGCGCGGCCGCCCAGGACGTAGACGTAGGTGAGGAACGCCAGCTCGGCGAGGACACCGATGGTGATGCGGGCCCAGGTCGGGAGGCCGGACGGCGTGACGAAGCCTTCGAGGATGCCGGAGACGAAGAGGACGGCAGCCAGGCCGACGGCGACGCCGAGGGCGGTGCGGCCCTCTTCGGCCAGTGCCGTGCGACGGGTGCGGGGGCCCGGGTCTATGACGGTCCAGCCCAGGCGCAGGCCGATGCCGGCGGCAACGAAGACGGCGGTCAGTTCGAGGAGGCCGTGCGGGATGAGCAGGCCGAGGAAGGTGTCCAGCCGGCCTGCGGAGGACATCAGGCCCAGGCCGGCGGCCAGGTTCAGCATGTTCTGGAAGAGGACCCAGAGGACGGGGAGGCCGAGGAAGGCGCCGAGGACCAGGCAGAGGGCGACGGCCTGGGCGTTGTTCGTCCATACCTGGGCGGCGAAGGCCGCGGCGGGGTGGTTGGAGTAGTACGCCTCGTACTCGCCACCAGGGCGGGTCATCTCGCGGAGTTGCTGGGGGGCGCCGAGGGTGGACTGCACCTCGGGATGGGCGGCTATCCACCAGGCCATGAGGGCGGCGACGGTCAGGGAGAGCACTGCCGTGGGGATCCACCAGCGGCGCAGGCGGTAGACGGCGGCGGGGAAGGAGGCGGTGAAGAAGCGGGCGGCGTCGCGCCAGGAGGACGGGCGGGCGCCGGTGACCTTGCTGCGGGCTCGGGCCACGAGTGAGGTGAGACGGCCCGTCAGGGCGGGGTCGGGGGCGCTGGACAGGAGGAGGGAGAGGTGGGTGGTGGTGCGTTGGTAGAGGACGACCAGTTCGTCGGCTTCGGCGCCGGTGAGGCGGCGCTTGCGACGCAGCAGGGTTTCCAGGCGGTCCCATTCGGCGCCGTGGGCCGTGACGAAGACATCCAGGTCCATTACGGGGTCGCTCCTCGCAGCGCGGTGGGTGGGTGTCGGGCCAGCTTGGCAGACTGGCCGGGCACGGAGTCCCGGGCCTCAGGGGCAGGGGGCATCGTGCGACGTGGCCGCGCGGTGGCGGGCTCGGGAGCAGGACCACGAGGGAACTGGGTCGAGAGGGAGTGGACGGGTGAGCCAGCTGGTGACGGGGGAAGCGGTGGTGCTGGGGCTGCGGCCGGCCAGGCTGGCGAGCCGGGGCCTGGCGGTGGTCGTGGACCTGGCGGTGGCCTGGGGGACCTACCTCGTGGTGACGCTGGTGATGGTGGGCACGGCGTCCTCGTTGGACGGTGCGGTGCTGGCGGCCATACAGGTGGCCACGTTCGTGCTGGTGCAGGTGGGGATACCGATCGCGGTCGAGACGCTGAGCCACGGGCGGTCGTTGGGGAAGTTGATCTGCGGGTTGCGGGTGGTGCGGGAGGACGGCGGGCCGATCCGGTTCCGGCACGCGCTGGTGCGGGGGGCCATGGGGGCCGTCGAGATCGTGATGACGATGGGGGTGCTGGCGTCGATCGCGTCGATGGTGTCGGCGCGGGGGCGGCGGCTGGGTGACGTGTTCGCCGGGACGCTGGTGGTGCGGGAGCGGGTGCCCGAGGCGGAGGGCGGGGGCGTGGTGCTGCCGGCGCCGCCGCCGTGGCTGGCCGGGGAGGTCGCCGGGCTCGATCTGTCGCGGGTGCCGGACGGGTGGTGGTTGGCCGTGCGGCAGTACCTGGTGCGGTTGGGCGAGTTGGACCCGCAGGCGGCCGCGACGATCGCCGGGCGGCTCGCCGGGGATCTGCGGGGGTTCGCGGGGGCCGTGGTGCCGGCGGGGATGGATCCGGTGGTGTATCTGGACGCGGTGGTGCGGGAGCGGCAGGAGCGGGAGTCGCGGCGTGCGTTCGGGGCGAACGCTGTGCCGGGAGTGCGTCCTGGGGCGGATGTGGCGACGGCCCCGGGGGGCGGGCTGGGGGCCGTTTCGTCAACCGGGCTTGCTGTGGGCGGTGTTGGTGTGGGGGACGTTCCCGCGGGGGCGCCGGCGGAGCGTGCCGGTGGGGCGTGGGTGGCACCCGGGGGTGCGGTGACGGCCGGGTCGGAAGGCGGCGGTGGTGCGCCGGACGGCGGGGTGGAGTGGCCGGCGGCGGAGGTGCCGGGGGCGTTGGGTGACGGCGGGGGCGGTCGGGCGCCGCGGAGTGGCACCGGGTTCGCGCCGCCCGTGTGAGAGGGGCTCCGGGGGCGGCGTACCGGGGCGGCGTCAGCTGAAGGTCGAGGGCGGTGTGTCGAGGGATTCGAGTTCGATGCCGGGGGCGGCCAGGACGACGTCGCCGGCGAGGTGGACGGCGTGCTGTTCGCCGGTTTCGAGGTCGGTGACCTGGTACGCGTCGGCGATGAGCGGGGCGATGTCAGTGGCGTGTGGTGTGCTGGACAGCAGTGCCCAGGACTGGTCGAGAGTGCGGGGGGCGAGGACAGGGGGCGTGAAGGCGACGAGGCGCACGCGGGTGGCGCCGGCGCCCTGGGCGGGGCGCAGCAGCCGGGCGGTGGCGACGAGGAAGGCCGGGGAGGCGCCGGTGAAGGCGTGGGCGGGGACGTTGCCTTCGGTGGCGTGGGCGCCGGTCGGGTCGGTGCGCACCCAGGTGACGCCCTCCAGGGCGGCGCCGCGGACCTGCCAGGCGGAGGCGTGCAGTTCGAGGCGGATCGGGCGGCCGAGTTCGTCGAGGGTGAGGTCGACGGATCCGGTGTGCTCGCCGGCGGTGTTGAGGGTCTGGGAGACGTAGCGCCAGCCGGAGGGGCCGGTGGCGCAGTGGAAGTGCTCCTCGCCGAGGGGGGTGTGGTCGTGCGGGTCGTACAGCGAGTAGTGGCCGCGGGGCATGGGGGTGCAGTCCTTGCGAGGGGCGGGTGGTTCCGGGGGTTCTGCGGGCCAGGCCCCCGCCGGGAGGGCGGGGGCCTGGTGCCAGCGTCTGCTGGAGGGGTGCCGGTCGCCGGCCCGTGGGTGGGTCGGCGGTGGCGGTCAGTAGCGGTAGTGGTCGGGCTTGTACGGGCCCTCGACCTTGACGCCGATGTAGTCGGCCTGCTCCTTGCGCAGGGTGGTGAGCTTGACGCCCAGCGCGTCCAGGTGGAGCCGGGCGACCTTCTCGTCCAGGTGCTTGGGCAGCACGTAGACGTCGGTCGGGTACTGCTCGGGCTTGGTGAACAGCTCCAGCTGCGCCAGCGTCTGGTCCGCGAACGAGTTCGACATCACGAACGACGGGTGACCGGTGGCGTTGCCCAGGTTCAGCAGACGGCCCTCGGACAGCACGATCAACACCTTGCCGTCCGGGTGGGTCCAGGTGTGGACCTGCGGCTTGACCTCGTCCTTGACGATACCCGGCAGCTTCGCCAGACCCGCCATGTCGATCTCGTTGTCGAAGTGACCGATGTTGCCGACGATCGCCTGGTGCTTCATCCGCGCCATGTCCGAGGCAAGGATGATGTCCTTGTTACCGGTCGTGGTCACGAAGATGTCTGCGGTCTCGACGACCTCCTCCAGCGTCGCGACCTGGTAGCCGTCCATCGCCGCCTGCAGCGCGCAGATCGGGTCGATCTCGGTGATGATCACGCGGGCGCCCTGGCCGCGCAGCGACTCCGCACAGCCCTTGCCGACGTCACCGTAACCGCAGACCACGGCCGTCTTACC
Organism: Streptomyces sp. x-19; assembly: GCF_046549115.1. Classification (NCBI taxonomy): domain Bacteria; kingdom Bacillati; phylum Actinomycetota; class Actinomycetes; order Kitasatosporales; family Streptomycetaceae; genus Streptomyces; species Streptomyces sp. x-19. Next base: position 4,182 of record NZ_JAJPWK010000014.1, read on the forward strand.
ACCGATCAGCACATCGGTGGCGCGGTTGATGCCGTCGATGAGGGAGTGCCGGCAGCCGTACTTGTTGTCGAACTTCGACTTGGTCACCGCGTCATTGACGTTGATCGCGGGGAAGAGCAGCACGCCGTCACGCTGCATCTCGTACAGACGGTGGACACCGGTCGTGGTCTCCTCCGTCACCCCACGGATCTCCGACGCCAGCCGGGTCCACTTCTGCGGACTGTCCGCGAGGGTCCGGTTGAGAAGCTCCAGGATCGCGTGGTGCTCCTCGTTCTCCGCGGTCTCCACCGCCGGAGCCTTACCGGCCTTCTCGTACTCGACGCCCTTGTGCACCAGCAGAGTGGCGTCACCACCGTCGTCGAGAATCATGTTCGGACCACCGGTGGACGTGCCCGGCCAGGTCAGCGCCTGCTCCGTGCACCACCAGTACTCCTCCAGGCTCTCGCCCTTCCAGGCGAACACCGGCACACCCTGCGGCGCCTCGGGCGTACCGTTCGGACCCACCGCGATCGCCGCGGCCGCATGGTCCTGGGTCGAGAAGATGTTGCAGGACGCCCAGCGCACCTGCGCACCCAGGGCGACCAGCGTCTCGATCAGCACGGCGGTCTGCACGGTCATGTGCAGCGAACCGGTGATCCGCGCGCCCTTCAGGGGCTGCTGCTCGGCGTACTCCTTGCGGATCGCCATCAGACCGGGCATCTCGTGCTCGGCGAGGGTGATCTCCTTGCGGCCGAAGGCGGCGAGGGAAAGGTCAGCGACCTTGAAGTCCTGGCCGGTGGCTGCTGTCGTCATTCGGGCTGCTCCTCGGATGTCGAGGTCGGTCGGGCATTCGGGCAGTCTGCGGCGCGGGCTGGGGTCCCCAGTGGTGACGGGGTGCACGTGAGCCTACGTGGAGGCGGGTACACCTCTCCCCTTGCCGCAGCGCAGTCCGTCGGAGGCCCTCTCTCCCTCGGCCGGTCCCGCGGTGCGGGCCGACCGACCGCCATCAGCAGCGACGTCTGGCACTGCCCTCGAATTTACACCGATCGGCTCCGCTGCCCCAGACCGCATCGGTTCGATCGTTGGCTTGTTCCGTGCGGTGCGGGGGTGTGGGGGTGGGTTGGTCGGGTGCGGTGGCACGCGTGAGGCCCCGTCTCCCGGGGGTGGCGGGGCCTCGTGGCGCGTGGGGCGTCAGGTGCTGCTGGGGGTCTGGGCCGTGGCGGCCTTCTCGTCGTAGATGTCGGGTTCGAGGTAGATGACGCGGGCGATCGGGACGGCTTCGCGGATGCGGGCCTCGGCGGCGTCGATGGCGCGGGCGACCTCGGCGGCGGTGTCGTCGTGCTGGACGGCGATCTTGGCGGCGACGAGGAGTTCCTCGGGGCCGAGGTGGAGGGTGCGCATGTGGATGACGCGGGTGACGACGTCGCCGTCGACGAGGGCGGCGCGGATCTTGGCGACCTGGTCGGGGCCGGCCGCCTCGCCGAGCAGCAGGGACTTGGTCTCGGCGGCGAGGACCAGCGCGATCAGCACGAGCAGCGTGCCGATGCACATGGTGCCGATGCCGTCCCAGACGCTGTTGTCGGTGGCGAGGGTGAGGCCGACGCCGCAGAGGGCGAGGACGAGGCCGATCAGTGCGCCGAAGTCCTCCAGCAGGACGACGGGGAGTTCGGGGGCCTTGGCGCGGCGGATGAACTGGGCCCAGCTCTGCTGGCCGCGCAGTTCGTTGGACTCCTTGATCGCGGTGCGGAAGGAGAAGCCCTCGGCGATGACGGCGAAGAGCAGGACGCCGACCGGCCAGTACCAGTTGTCCAGGGGGTGCGGGTGCTGGATCTTCTCGTAGCCCTCGTAGAGCGCGAAGACGCCGCCGATGGTGAACAGGACGATGGAGACGAGGAAGCCGTAGATGTAGCGCTCGCGACCGTAGCCGAAGGGGTGTTCGGCGGTGGCGGCGCGCTTGGCCCGCTTCCCGCCGAGCAGCAACAGGCCCTGGTTGCCGGAGTCCGCGAGGGAGTGGACGCCTTCGGCCAGCATCGAGGACGAGCCGCTGAAGGCGAAGGCGACGAACTTGGCCACGGCGATCGCCAGGTTGGCGCCCAGCGCCGCCACGATCGCCTTGGTACCGCCGGATGCGCTCATGAGTGCGCCATGTCCCTTCCGTAGACCGGGCTTTACCGCCCCTTTAATGCAGTGCGGCGGTCATTGTTGCAGCCCGGTCTGCGGGCGGTGCGGGGAGGCCGGATGCCGGACGGGCGTCAGGCGACGACGGTGGCGCGGAAGACGGTGCCGTCGCCGGCGAGGGTGAGGCGTTCGCCGGCGGGCGCGAAGACGGCGGTGCCGGGGGTGAGGGTGAGGTCGCGGGTGGTGCCGCGGTCGCTGGTCAGGCGGACGGCGCCGGCGGTGCACAGGAGGATCTGCGGGGTGCGGGCGGCGAGCGGGCGGGGGGTGGCGCCCGGGGCCAGGACGAAGCGGGAGAGGCGGAACTCGTCGATGGGGGTGTCGTAGACCTCTTCGCCGTCGACGTCCTCGGGGCGCAGTACGCCGGCGTCGCGGGGGGTGAAGCGGACCACGCGCAGGAGTTCGGGGACGTCGACGTGCTTGGGGGTGAGGCCGCAGCGGAGCACGTTGTCGGAGTTGGCCATGAGTTCGACGCCGAGGCCGCTGAGGTAGGCGTGCGGGATGCCGGCGCCGAGGAAGAGTGCTTCGCCGGGTTGGAGCCGGACGTGGTTGAGGAGTGCGGCGGCGAGGACGCCGCGGTCGCCCGGGTAGTGGTGGGCGATGGCGGCGAGGGCCGCGTAGGCGTCGGCGTGCGGGCCGCCCTTGGGGGCGAGTTGGGCGGCGGCGGTGGCGGTGCGTTCGACGGTTTCGGCGAGGGCCTGGGGTTCGGCGCCGAGGACGGCGGTGAGCACCTCGCGCAGGGCGGATTCCTCGGGGCTGGCGCGCAGGACGTCGACGTACGGCTTGAGGTCGTCGACATCGAGGCCGGCCAGGAGGTCGGCGGCCTGGTCGGGGTGGCGGAATCCGCAGAGACCGTCGAAGGGGGTGAGGGCGCAGAGGAGTTCGGGCTTGTGGTTGGCGTCCTTGTAGTTGCGGTGCGGGGCGTCGAGGGGGATGCCACGGGCCTCCTCGTCGGCGAAGCCGGCGGCGGCCTGGGTGCGGTCGGGGTGGACCTGGAGGGAGAGCGGGGCACCGGCGGCGAGGATCTTGAAGAGGAAGGGCAGTCGGGGGCCGAAGGCGCGGACGGCGTCGGCGCCCAGTTCGCCCTCGGGGTCGGCGGCTATCACGTCGGCGAGGGAGACCGGGCCGGCGCCGCGGTCGAGGCGGGAGGGGGCGCCGGGGTGGGCGCCGAGCCACATCTCGGCCTGCGGTTGGCCGGTGGGCGGGACGCCGAGGAGGTCGGGGAGGGCGGTGGTGGAGCCCCAGGCGTAGGGGCGCACGGTGTTGACGAGGCGGTCCATGGGACGGCTGCTTCCTGACGTGACGTGGGTGGTCCGGTGGGGCACGGGGCGGTGGGCTCCCCCGGAGCCATGATCACTCGGTGCCGGCGAGCGCCAGGTAAACGGCACCGAAATCGGCGATGGCGAGGAGTTCCGCGGCGCGTTCCAGCTCGCTGCCGGCGGTCGGTTCCAGTTCGCTGAGGGGGGTGTCGCGTTCGTCGGCGAGCTGCTGGGCGGCGCGGGTCGCGGAGAGCGGGCCGGCCTCGGCTTCGCGGAACAGGACGATCCGGGCGTGCAGGGCGGCCGGCTGGTCGACGCGGTCGCGGAAGAAGTCGTCCGGGTCGGCGCCGGCGGCGAGGGCGCCGGCGAGCAGGGCGCGGTGGGTGGTGAGCGCCTCGGGGAGGTCGGCGGTCAGCGCGGGGCGGCCGGCGAGTCCGGCGAGCTCGGTGGCGAAGTGGCGGCCGACGGCGCCGGCGACCAGTCCCTCGGTCCAGATCAGCGGGAGCGCGTCGGCGAGGTCGGCGGCGAGGGTCTTGCCGGGGTTGGTGTAGGTGGGGATGGCCGGACCGCAGCGTTCGGCGACCTGGTCGAGGCGGTCGGCGAGCTTGCTGACGGCGTCCGCGGGGGCGCTGATCAGGCCGATCCGGTCGGCGAGCACGAGCAGCGGGATGAGGACGGACCACAGGGTGCCGGGGGCCGCGGGCGGGGCGCCCTCGACGTCGAACTCGGCGTCGTAGGCGGTGGTGGCCAGGGGGACGGCGAGGCCGCGGGCCTGGACGACGGCGTCGGCGAGCGGGCCGCCGGCGGGGGTGACGGCGACGACCGCGCAGCCGCGGCGGTAGGACTGCTCGACGAGTTCGGCGAGGCCGGGGTCGGCGGCGTCGGGGCCGGCGACGAGGAGGAGGTCGAGGGGACCGGCCCAGCCAGGCAGGATCCAGCGCAGGGCGCCGGGCACGGGGGCCACGCCGGTGGGCTGGATGAGGCTGACCGGGCAGCTGCCGCCGCTGAGGGCGCGCAGCAGGTCGGCGACGCCGGCGGCGGCCGGGGCGGGTCCGGCGACCAGGATGGCGCGCGGCCGCCCGTCGGGGGTCAGCTCGGGGATGCCGGATTCGGCGGCGCTGCGGGCGGCGGTGCGGACCCGGGCGCCGGATTCGGCGACGCCGCGCAGCAGGCCGAAGCGATCGGCGCCGGCCAGCGCCTCGGGTGCGTCGAGCAGTGACTCGTCGAGCATGGTGGCACGGCCTCCGATCGCCGGTGGGCGGGGTGCTGCCGGGTCAGGCCGGGCGGCGGGCTTCGTCGACGAGGAGGACCGGAATGCCGTCCTGGACGGGGTAGGCGAGGCCGCAGTCGGCGGAGGTGCAGATCAGCTCGGCCGGGTCGGCCGCGGTGCGGTCCTCCAGCGGGGCGTGGCAGGCCGGGCAGGCGAGGATCTGGATCAGGCTGGCTTCGACCGGCATCGAGGTGCTCCTTCGGCGTGGTTACGGCGTGGCCAGCGTACCGCCGGTGTGGGGGGCGGGGCCTGCCCGGAGGGGGTTTCGGCAGGTGGGAGAACCGTTGTGGGCGGCCCTCCCACCGGGGGCGGCGGGTCAGCCGCGGATGATGCCCAGGGCCTCGTCGCGGATGCGGTCGACGGTGGCCCGGTCGCGGGCCTCGGCGTTGAGGCGAAGCAGCGGCTCGGTGTTGGAGGGGCGGACGTTGAACCACCAGTCGGCGGCGGTGACGGTCAGGCCGTCGAGGTGGTCGAGGGTGATGCCGGCGCGGCCTTCGTAGGCGGCCTTGATGGCGGCGAGCCGGTCGGCCTGGTCGTCGACGGTGCTGTTGATCTCGCCGGAGGCGGCGTAGCGGTCGTACTGGGCGACCAGCTGGGACAGCGGGCCGTCCTGGCTGCCGAGGGCGGCCAGGACGTGCATCGCGGCGAGCATGCCGGTGTCGGCGTTCCAGAAGTCGCGGAAGTAGTAGTGGGCGGAGTGCTCGCCGCCGAAGATGGCGCCGGTGCGGGCCATCTCGGCCTTGATGAAGGAGTGGCCGACGCGGGTGCGGACGGGGGCGCCGCCGTGCTCCTTGACGACCTCCGGGACGGACCAGGAGGTGATGCAGTTGTGGATGACCGTGCCGCCGGGGTGCTTGGCCAGTTCGCGGGCGGCGACCAGGGCGGTGATCGCGGACGGGGAGACCGGGTCGCCGTTCTCGTCGACGACGAAGCAGCGGTCGGCGTCGCCGTCGAAGGCGAGGCCGAGGTCGGCGCCGACGGCGCGGACCCGGGCTTGCAGGTCGGTGATGTTCTTCGGGTCGAGCGGGTTGGCCTCGTGGTTGGGGAAGGAGCCGTCCAGCTCGAAGTAGAGGGCGTCGAGGTCGAGGGGCAGGCCCTCGAAGACGGTGGGGACGGTGTGGCCGCCCATGCCGTTGCCGGCGTCGACGACGACCTTCAGGGGGCGGATCTGCGAGAGGTCCACCAGGGAGCGCAGGTGGGCGGAGTAGTCCTTCAGGACGTCGCGTCGGGTGCGGGTGCCGGGGGTGGCGGCCGACTCGGGGGCGCCCTGCTCGGTCCAGCGCTCGACCAGTGCGCGGATGTCGGCGAGGCCGGTGTCCTGGCCGACCGGGGCGGCGCCGGCCCGGCACAGCTTGATGCCGTTGTACTGGGCCGGGTTGTGCGAGGCGGTGAACATCGCGCCGGGCAGGTCCAGGGCGCCGCTGGCGTAGTAGAGCTCGTCGGTCGAGCACAGGCCGATCTCGGTGACGTCGGCGCCGCGGGCGGTGGCGCCGCGGCCGAAGGCCCCGGACAGGCCCGGTGAGGAGGGCCGCATGTCGTGCCCGATGACGATCGCTTCGGCGCCGGTGACCTCGACGAAGGCCGCGCCGAAGAGTTCGGCCAGGCTCTCGTCCCATTGGTCGGGGACCACGCCGCGCACGTCGTACGCCTTCACGATCTGCGACAGATCAGTCACAGCCAGCCCTCCTGGAGTCGCTACGGGCTGACAAACCTACCCGTACGTTGCGTGCGGGGGCCGTGAACCAGCCGTGAACGGCAGCGGAGCAGGTGGTGGCGGGTCAGGAGTCGGGCGAGCGCAGGATCCGGAGGTGGCCGCGGCGGGCGACCTCCATGGGGTGGCCGTCGCGGCCGGTGGGGGTGGGGGTGTCCGTGCCGCCGGCGGCGCGCTCCTGGGGGCGGGCCGCCTCGCGGACGGCGTTGGCCAGCGCTTCGAGGTCGTCGCCGCTGGGGCGGGCGGGTCCGGGGTCGATGGCGAGGCGGACGACTTCCCAGCCGCGGGGTGCGGTCAGGCGCTCGGAGTGTTCGGCGCACAGGTCGTAGCAGTGCGGCTCGGCGTAGGTGGCGAGCGGTCCGAGCACGGCGGTCGAATCCGCATAGACGTACGTCAGCGTTGCGACGGCGGGGCGGCCGCACGCAGTGCGCGAACAGCGACGTACAGGGCTCACGACGTTGGACGGTACCGCACTCTTGAGCGGGCCGCGACGACTCTCCCTCGGCTCACCCAACCGTGTCGTCCCGCTTCGTCCGATGCGTCTGACCTGCACCCGTCGGCCGGGGCCCCTCGGCCGTGAGGGCGGAGGGGGCGCATGGTGGGCGGCGGGCCGTCCCCAGGTGGTGCAATTCGTGTCATTCTGCGCCGTCGCGCGGGAAAGAGAGGACATAAGAGGGAGCCACAAACGAACCGAACCGGGTTCGGTCCGGTCACCCGACGACAAGTGGCGAGTTGTCGCACAACGCCGTACGGCTCGTCCCCGGAGGGCTACGCTCGATCTGATGGACAGCCCCGTACCTCCCCGTCCTGCGGAGCCGCGGCCCCGCCGCCGTGACCGCCACGGCCGTGGCATGCGCGGCCCGATCGCGCCTCCCCAGGTGCCGCTGTCGGTGTCCCGCGCCGACGCGTTCGCGGATCTCGTCTACGACTCCCGGGACCGGCTGGAGCGGCGCTGGTCGCAGCTGGCGCAGGTCGATTTCCTGGTGCTGGAGGTGCCGGGCTTCGGTCCGGACGGCCCGCTCGATCCGCTCGCGGAGGACGAGGGCGTGCCGCTGGGTCGGGTGCTGTCGGCCGGCGACGGACATCGCGACCGGATCGTGATCTACCGCAGGCCGGTGGAGATCCGGACGAAGAGCCGCGACGAGCGGGCGCTGCTGGTGCACGAGGTCGTCGTCGAGCAGGTCGCCGAGCTGCTCGGGCTGGCGCCGGAGTCGGTGGACCCGCGCTACGGCCAGGAGTGAGCCGGCGGCGCGGGTCCGGGCGGCGCCGCGGCGCCGCCGCCGATCAGCGGGTGAGCAGGGACAGGTCCTGGCCGGCGGTGGGCACCAGCACCGAACCGCGGTCGTCGGGCACCGGCTGGATGGTGAAGGCCGGCAGCCCGCCCTGCGGCAGGGCCAGCATGCGGGCGGCGTAGACCGGACCGCTGCCGGACTGCGGCTCGACGGTCAGCGCGTAGGAGCCCTTCAGACCGGACGGCTGCGGCGGCTGGACGGCGAGGTTGGTGCCGCCCTTGACCGTGAACGTCTTGGTGACCGGGGAGCCGCCGCCGCTGCCGGCCGAGGCGGTGACCTTCACCGTGGCGTCCTTGCCCTTCTCCGGGGCGACCAGGGTCAGGATGCTGCCCTTGGCCCGGTTGTCGGCGACGGTGCCGCGGGCCTCCACGGGCCGGGTCGCCGGGATGAACGCCATCTCCTGGCTGTCGCCCTTGCCGCGGAGGACCCGCAGCGCCGCGGTGATCGGGGCGGTGGACCCGTCGCCGCTCGGCGTGAGGACCAGCGAGCCGGCCTCGCCCTTGGTGATGTCCTTGAGGTCGACGGTGGTCGTCATCCCGCTCTTGACGTGCAGGGTGTCGAGGCCGGCGGGGGTGATCAGGCCGGTCGGGGTGGCCAGTTGGACCGTGACGTCGGCGTCCGCGTCGCCCGGGGCGACGGCGACCAGCTGGACGTCGGTGGCGTCGGCCGGGATGCCGGGCAGGACGGCACTCGGGGCCGGGTCGGCGGCCGGCGGGAGCCAGTCGCCGCCGGTCTTGGCGTCGGCGGCCTGGACGGCCGCGCCGATCCGGCCGGAGCGGACGGTGACGTGCAGCGCGGCACCGTCGACGGCGGTGGTGGTGAGGGTGGACAGCAGCACCGGGACGGTGGTGTGCGGCGGCACGGTGATGTCCTCGCCGCCGCCGCTCTCGGTCAACGCACCGTCCTTGCCGCGCAGTTCGAGGTCGACGACGGCCGGGATCGCGTCGGGGTTGGTCAGGTGCACGTAGTCGGTGCGGCCGGCGGCGGTGCTGACGCCGGGGAACCAGAACTGGGTGTCGGGGGCGGTGCAGGTCAGCCCCTGGAGGCCGCGGCCGGATCCGGCGGCGACGGCGGTGGTCTGCTGGACGGTCCAACCGGGGGCCAGCAGACCGTCGGCGGAACCGGTCAGGGCCGGTGCGTCGGGGCTGTCGGTGGCCACGGTCACCGGCTTGCCGGCCTGCTGCAGGGGCACCACGGGCTTGGTGTCGGCCGGCGGCACGGTCTGCGGCGCGCCGGCGTCCGCGGCGGTGCCCTTGCCCTTGCCGTCCTTGGCGTCCTTGCCGCCCTTGCCCGCGGGGTTGCCGTGGCTGTCGGCGACCGTGCCGGCGGGCTGGAGCTGGGCGGTGCCCTTCTTGGTGTCCGCGCCGGTCGCGGCCCCGGGGGGCGCGAAGGCGGTGTAGGTGGTGTCGGCGACCTCCGACGAACTGGGCGCCGGGCACACCAGCGTGGACCGCTGGACGGGTAGCCGGGTGCCGCTCGCGGGGGCGGCGGCCGCCGCCGCACCGCCGTCGCCGGGGGCCGCGAGCGCGGCGACGCCGGTGACGGCGGCCAGCGCGGCGGCCGCGGCGGTCAGGGAGATGATGGTGCGCTTCACTGCTGCTCGCTCCCGTCACGGCGCGACTCGGGGAAGGCGCCGGGGTACGTCGTGCCGTCGTAGGGCTGCGGGTGCTGGGGGTGCTGCTCCGTCCCGGCGTCCGGGTACGGCTGCTGCTGAGCGCCGTAGCCGTACGGGTCGTAGGCGCCCGCCTGGTAGGGGTCGGCCGCGTAGTCGCCGGGCTGGTAGGCGCCGGACTGGTACGGGTCGGCCGGCGGGTAGGGCTGCTGCTGACCGTCGTACTGGCCCTCGTACTGGCCCTCGTACTGACCGCCGTACTGGGCGGCCTGGTACGGGTCGGCGGTCGGGACGTAGGGCTGCTGGTCGGCGGCGGCCGGGTCCGGGGCGGCCGTCCAGTCCTCGTAGGAGGGCTGCGGGGGGACCGCGGCGTACGGGTCGGCGGACGGGACCGGTTCCGGGGCCGGCTCGGTGCCCGGGGGCTCCTCGCCGGGGCCGTCGACCGGCACGCCGTCGACGGGGCCGTTGGCCGCGGCGCCCGGTGCGGTACCGGCCGCCTCGGCCTGGGCGCGCAGCCGGCGGGCCCGGCGGCCCTCCCCCGAGGTCGGTGCGGCGGCGACCGCGGCGGTCTCCTCGGGCAGGTCGTCGTCGACCTCCCGGCGCCGGCCGGGCAGCGCCATCACGACCAGGACGAGGGCGAGCAGGCCCTGGGCCCAGAGCCACAGGGTGTGGCCCAGGGGGTTGTCGTGGGTGAGGTCGAGCCGGCCGCCGTTGGACGGCAGTTGGAAGCCCTGGGCCCAGCCGTCGACGGTGACGGGCTTGAGGGCGGTGCCGTCGAGGGTGGCGTGCCAGCCGTCGTCGGCGGCGTCGGCGATCCGCAGGATCCGGCCGGCGGGGCCGGCGGGCACCTTGGTGGTGTGCGCGTCGACCGGTCCGGCCGGCACCGGGACGGGGACGGCGGCGTCGCCGTTGCCGGTGCCCTCCTTGGTCTGGCCGGGGACGATCGCGATCCGGGAGACGCGCTGGTCGACGCGCCACAGGGCGCTGCCGTCCTCCTGGCTGAGCCGGGTCAGGCCCGGGGTGGCGTCCAGGACGCGGCCCATCTCGCGCGGGGCGCCCTTGCGGACCAGGACGTAGCGGACCGCGTAGGCGCCGAGCCGGTCGGTCTGGTCGGCGCCGGAGCCGGCGACGAGGTGGGCGACGACGCCGTCCAGGCGCCCGTCCGGGCCGGCCTCGGCGGCCAGGTCGGCGTCGCCGAGCTGAGCCCCGGAGCCGCGGACGAGGGAGTACGAGACGTGCCCGGGGGTGCCGTCGAGGACGAGCGTGCGGGCGCGGTCGGTGGTGGTGGACTCCTCCGCGACGAACGCCGGGACCTGGGTGGCGTCGCGCCGCTGGACGGGGCCGGCCGCACCGGTGACCATCCAGCCGACCGCGGCGTACAGCGGGGCGATCAGGCAGGCCAGCGCGATCAGCACGGCGGCCGGCTGCTTCCAGCCGAAGCCGAGCGCGGTCATCCGGGTGCGGATGCCCTCGGCGCCGATCGCGGCCGCGCACAGCAGCGCCAGGCCGTAGACGAGCATGGCCGGACCGGTCCAGCCGGAGCCGTTGCCGAGCGCCGCGCACAGCAGGCCGGTCAGGGCCACCGCCCAGGCGGTGCGGATCGCGGTCTGCCGCTCGTCGCGCAGGGTCGCGCCGAGCGCGGCGAGCACGATGCCGAGGAGCAGCAGCCCGCCGACGGCCTTGGGGCCGCCCGGGCTGAGCCCGATGAGGTCGAGGACGGAGGCGGAGCCGGCGCCGTAGTCGAGGCCGGCCTCGCGGAAGAACTGCGAGGGGTGGGCGAGCAGCGACAGCGACCAGGGCGCCAGGACCACCAGCGGGGCGAGCGCCACGGCCAGGAACCGCAGCAGGTACGGCACGAGCGGTCCGCGGCCGCCCTGCTTCGCCGGGCCGTCGGTCGCCCCGTTGGCCTTCGCCGAGCCCAGGAGGCGCAGCACCAGCAGGGCCACGCCGAGCAGTACCGAGATCGGCCAGACGATCGGGGTGAAGGCGGTGGTGACGGTGACGAGCAGGGCGTACGCCCAGGCGGCGCGCCAGCTGGGCCGGGTGCCGGGCGCCAGCCGCAGTCCGCCGGCGGCGACCGCGGCGCGGGCCATCAGCGGCAGCAGGACGGCCAGCACGGCGGTGCCCAGGCGGCCGCCGGCGAGCGCGCCGGTGGCGGCGGGCAGGAAGGCGTAGGCGATGCTGCCCCAGGCCCGCAGCAGTCGGGAGGCGACCAGCGGGCGGGACGCGAAGTAGGCGGTGAGGCCGGCCAGCGGGACCGAGCAGACCAGCAGCAGGGTCAGGGTGAAGCTGGTGCTGCCGAGGAAGATCGTGGAGAACGAGGCCAGCACGGCGAGGTAGGGCGGTGCGGAGGCGGTGTCCCCGACGCCGACCGGATGCCAGCTGTCGACGTAGGACGACCACAGGGCGCCCAGGCCGTCGGGGGCGGGCAGCAGGGCGCCACCGACCAGTGAGCCGCCGCCGAGGAGTCCCCGGCAGGCGATCAGCGAGACGAGCAGCAGCACGAGGAAGAGCACCGGCGCGGGCCGGCGGGCGATCCGCTTGAGCCGCGCGAACTGCTCGATCTCCAGGTAGTCGGCGTCGTCGCCGCCGGGACCGGATTCCACGGCGCCGTGCCGGCCGGCGGAGGCCACGTCGGGGGCGGCTCGGCCGGCCAGGTTGCCGGCGACCTGTTCGACGGTGGCCCGGACGGTGGCGCCGGGCGGCGGGAACAACGCTCGCAGTTCGCTCGCCTCGACCGTCGGCTTCCCCCGGCGGGCGCGGGCGGCGAGGATCTTGCCGGGGCGCAGCAGGGTCCCGAAGAGCCCGGCGAGTTCGTCCAGCGCCTGGCCGGGGACCTTGCCGACGAGGTAGGCGACGACCCGCAGCAGGGTGCCGATCAGCAACCGCAGCAGGGTGTACGGGAGCAGCGCGCCGCGGGTGTTGGCGAGCAGGGTGTAGACGGCGCCGGCCTTGTCGACGCGGTGTGGGGTGGAACCGCGGAGCGCGAAGCGCTTCGATGAGGGGTGGCGGTCGGGCGACGGGCGGGCCACCGAGCGGCCGACGCAGTCGATGGGGCGGCGTTCGCGGGCGGCGGCCTCGGCGTGCCGCAGGACGGCGTCCGGGGCGACGAGGACCTGGTGGCCGGCGGCCTGGGCGCGCCAGCACAGGTCGACGTCGTCGCGCATCAGCGGCAGCCGGCGGTCGAAGCCGCCCAGTTGCTCGTAGACGTCGCGGCGGATGAGCATGCCGGCGGTGGAGACGGACAGCACCGGGCGGACCTGGTCGTGCTGGCCCTGGTCCTGTTCGCGGCGGTCCAGGCCGGTCCAACGGCGTCCGCTGCGGGCGATGCTGACGCCGACTTCGAGGAGCTGCCGGCGGTCGTACCAGCTGCGCAGCTTGGGGCCGACGATGGCGGTGGACGGGCTGGCGTCGGCGACCCGCAGGAGTTCGGCGAGCGCGTCGGGGGCCGGCGCGCAGTCGTCGTGCAGCAGCCACAGCCACTGGACCGGTTCCCCGTGCGGGAGTTCCGGCATGTCGTACGCCTCGTCGTGCCAGGTGCGGCTGACCGGGTCCCAGCCGCTGGGGCGACGCAGGTGGGGCAGGTCGTCGGGGCCGAGGACGGGGGCGGTGCGGACGGCCTCGTCGACGGCGGTGCCGAACCCGGAGCGGCGGGCGAGGTGGAGCACGCGATCGTCGCCGATCGCCTCGGCGAGCAGGCGGGCGGAGTCGTCCGCGCTGCCGGTGTCGGCACCGATGACGTTCTGGACCGGGCGCTCCTGGCCGAGCAGCCCGGCCAACGCGTCGGGCAGCCAGCGGCCGCCGTCGTGCGAAACGATCACGGCGGTGACGACGTGTCGCGGGAACTCAGGGGTGGCAGCTGCGTACGGGGCGGCCTGGGCCGCCGACTGGCTGTGCACGGACATCGAGGTACGGGCCCTCCGGACCCGGGAGTCCGGGGCCCACGGCGAAGTCGCTGAAAGGCCCCCGCCCCCGGAAGACACTGCGACGGACTACGAGGGACACGCGCACCCCGCGCCGGCGGTGCTGGCGTGTCTCGGACGGGGCCCCACACTAATGGTTCGCGCCGGGACCCCGATCGGCTCCGTACACAGCAGACCGCCTCCGGCGGACAGAGCGCTGGAGGCGGTGCGTTCGCTATAGGGGGATATGGGGAGTTGGGGTGGTGCGGTGGCGTGGTCGGCGCAACCGCGGGGTGCTGGTGCGGGGGGCTGGCCTGTCACGGTCAGACGGCGGCCTTCTTGAGCCGGCGGCGCTCGCGCTCGGACAGACCGCCCCAGATGCCGAAGCGTTCGTCGTTGGCGAGGGCATATTCGAGGCACTCGGACCGGACTTCGCAGGCGAGGCAGACCTTCTTGGCCTCGCGGGTGGAGCCACCCTTCTCCGGGAAGAAGGACTCGGGGTCGGTCTGGGCGCACAGTGCGCGCTCCTGCCAGCCGAGCTCCTCGTCCGCCTCCTCGACCAGCAATTCCTGGAACAGCTCGGTCATGTGCGCCCCTCGTCTGTCTTTACGTCCCCGTGATCAAGCCGTGATCGAATTCGGCTGAACGACACGAGTGAAATTACAAGTGTGCTGATCCGGGCCAGTCAAGCCGAGATCTGCTATTGGGCCTCTTATTCACTCTGCGGAACCAAGCGTATGCGGAAAGTGTTCAAATCATCCAAAAACAGGACACTTCCCCGGGCGGGTGACCCGCGGCTCCCTTCTCAACGAGTGAGACGCCAACGAACGGCCTGCGCGTTGCACCGCGCGCCCCGGAGCGGGCAAGATCACAGCCAGATCACAGGACCGCAACGGCAACCGGAGCGCGATCGTTGACCGCTTCTCCCCGCCACGGACTGCACAAACCTTTCTCCGGACGGAGTAACCGGATGAGGTGAACGCCGTCTCATGCACCGCTGCGCGTTTGACAGCGCACGTCCGCCCCGTGTCTCCTTGACCGCATGCCAGCGACCCCCGCGCACCGACTGACCCGTTCCTACGGGTCACTCTGCGCCGTGCAGGCTCGCTGTCGCTGTTCCAGCTGTCGCAGCCACTGAGCTCCAGCCTCCCGCGCCCGCACCATCCCGCCGGCGCACCGCTCCGCCGCGATCACCGCGCCGCGTCCCCACAAGGAACGGCCCGGCGCCGTGCCGCACCCCTGTCGCGCGCCACCCAGCACTTCCGCCGAGGAACCCCGCCATGAACAGCGACGTCCAGATCGCCGGCGACCCGCTCGCCATCCCCCACCTGCTGCCGCCCGTCCCCGCCCACCCCAGCACCGTCGCCGGCTTCGCCGGCCTGGCCCGCTCGATCGCCGCCGACCGCGCCGCCTGGTCCCCGCTGGTCCGCTACGACGCCACCACCCGCTGGTACCACCGACTGCGCACCGCTCCCGGATACGAGGTGTGGCTGCTGAGCTGGGTGCCGGGACAGGGCAGCGGACGGCACGACCACGGGCCGTCCTCCGGCGTACTGACCGTCCTGGAAGGGGAGTTGACCGAACACGCGGCGGACGGGCCGCGAACCCTGGCGGCCGGTGCGCAGCGGGTCTTCGCGCCCGGCTACGCCCACGAGGTCGTCAACGACGCGCTGGTGCCGGCCGTCAGCCTGCACGTGTACTTCCCCGGTCTGACCGAGATGCCGATGCTCCCGCGGGCGGGCGGGCGGGACGCCGTCGCGCAGCACAGTGCGCGGTGCGCGGCGCCGGTCCAGGGGACCCCGGCCTCCTGAGCACCCGCCCCTCATCGGCCACCGCCCCGCATGGATTCGGCCTGCTGCTGCCGGCCCGCCCGTAGCCCGGCCACCGCCCCTCATGGATTCAGCCGGCGGCTGACAGACTTATGGGCATGCGCATTGTGGTTCTGGCCGGCGGTATCGGCGGCGCCCGCTTCCTGCGGGGACTGAAGGCAGCGGCTCCGGACGCGGACATCACCGTCATCGGCAACACCGGTGATGACATCCACCTGTTCGGGCTGAAGGTGTGTCCCGACCTCGACACCGTGATGTACACGCTCGGCGGCGGGATCAACGAGGACCAGGGCTGGGGCCGGACGGGCGAGACGTTCCGGGTGAAGGAGGAACTGGCCGCGTACGGCGTCGGGCCGGAGTGGTTCGGGCTGGGCGACCGGGACTTCGCCACCCACATCGTCCGGACCCAGATGCTGGGCGCCGGCTACCCGTTGAGCGCCGTCACCGAGGCGCTGTGCGACCGCTGGCAGCCCGGCGTGCGGCTGCTGCCGATGTCCGACGACCGCGTCGAGACGCACGTGGCCATCGAGGACGAGACCGGCGAGCGCAAGGCCGTGCACTTCCAGGAGTACTGGGTGCGGCTGCGGGCCTCGGTGCCCGCGCTGGCCGTCGTGCCGGTCGGCGCCGAACAGGCCAAGCCGGCCCCCGGCGTGCTGGAGGCCCTCGCCGCGGCCGACGTGATCCTCTTCCCGCCGTCCAACCCGGTCGTCAGCATCGGCACGATCCTGGCCGTGCCCGGCATCCGGGAGGCCGTCGCCGAGGCCGCGGCGCCGGTGGTCGGGCTGTCGCCGATCGTCGGGAACGCCCCGGTGCGCGGCATGGCCGACAAGGTGCTGGAGGCGGTCGGCGTGGAGTCCACCGCGGCGGCGGTGGCCACGTACTACGGCGGAGCGGAGCGACGTCCTGCGGAGGGCGGGGCGGGACTGCTGGACGGCTGGCTGGTGGACGAGGTGGACGCGGACGCGGTGGCCGACGTCGAGGCCGCGGGCATCCGCTGCCGGGCGGTGCCGCTGATGATGACGGACCTGGACGCCACCGCCGCGATGGCCCGCACGGCGCTGGCGCTCGCCGCGGAGGTGCGGAAGTGACGGGGGCCGCGCAGGCGCCCGGCTACCGGGTGTGGGCGCTGCCGGGCATCCCCGAGGTGCGGCCCGGCGACGACCTCGTCAAGCTGGTCGCGTCCGCGGCGACCGGCCCGGGAACGCCCCAACTGGCCGACGGTGACGTGGTGTTGGTCACCTCGAAGATCGTCAGCAAGGCCGAGGGCCGGATCATCGAGGCCACCGACCGCGAGGCCGCGATCGACGCCGAGACGGCGCGCGTGGTGGCCCGCCGCGGCACCCTGCGCATCGTTCAGGACCACCGGGGCCTGGTGATGGCCGCGGCCGGCGTGGACGCCTCCAACACGCCCTCCGGCACGATCCTGCTGCTGCCCGAGGACCCGGACGCCTCGGCCCGCGCGCTGCGGGCCGGACTGCGCGAGACGCTCGGCGTGGACGTCGGCGTGGTCGTCACCGACACCTTCGGGCGGCCCTGGCGCAGCGGGCTGACCGACGTCGCCATCGGGGCGGCCGGGGTGCGGGTCCTGGACGACCTGCGCGGCGGCACCGACGCGTACGGCAATCCGCTGGTCGCCACCGTCGTGGCCACCGCGGACGAACTCGCCGCCGCGGGCGACCTGGTGAAGGGCAAGGCGACCGGGCGGCCGGTGGCGGTGGTGCGGGGCCTGCCGCACGTCGTCCTGCCGGCGGACGCGGAGCCGGCGGCGGATCCCGGGGCGGACTCCGACGCGGACGCGGCCGGCGCGGACCCGGGGGCGCGGGCGCTGGTGCGCAACGCCGCGGACGACATGTTCCGGCTGGGCACCTCCGAGGCCGTGCGGGAGGCGGTGACGCTGCGGCGCACCGTCCGGGAGTTCACCGACGACCCGGTGGACCCGGGTGCGGTGCGGCGCGCGGTCGCCGCCGCACTGACCGCGCCGGCACCGCACCACACCGCGCCGTGGCGGTTCGTGCTCCTGGAGTCGGCGGAGTCCCGGACCCGTCTGCTGGACGCGATGCGGGACGCCTGGGTGGCCGATCTGCGCGCGGACGGGAGATCGGAGGAGTCCATCGCCAAGCGGGTGCGCCGCGGCGACGTGCTGCGCAACGCGCCCTACCTGGCGGTGCCGTGCATGGTGCTCGACGGTGCGCACGCCTACCCCGACGCGCGGCGCGCCGCCGCCGAGCGCGAGATGTTCGTCGTCGCGCACGGCGCCGGCATCCAGAACTTCCTGGTGACGCTGGCCGCCGAACGGCTGGGGTCGGCGTGGATCTCCTCGACGATGTTCTGCCGGGACGTGGTCCGGGAGGCGCTGGAACTGCCGGCGGACTGGGAGCCGATGGGCGCGGTGGCCATCGGACGGCCGGCCGCACCGCCGCGGGAACGGCCGGCGCGGCCGGTGGACGACTTCGTCAGCGTCCGCTGAGGACCGCGTCCGTTCCTCCGGTGGGCGGCACCGCCCCGGTCACAGCCGGGCGATGTCGCCCACCGGGAAGCGCGGGGCGCGGCGCGGCGGGACCAGGCCGGAGAGCAGGACGAGCCGGGCCGCGCGGTGCCGCTGACCCTCGTAGGGCGCCAGCAGCTCCAGCATCTCCTCGTCGGTCGTGCCGCGGCGG
Source organism: Streptomyces sp. x-19 (assembly GCF_046549115.1). Lineage (NCBI taxonomy): Bacteria > Bacillati > Actinomycetota > Actinomycetes > Kitasatosporales > Streptomycetaceae > Streptomyces > Streptomyces sp. x-19. The sequence continues at coordinate 21,868 of NZ_JAJPWK010000014.1, forward strand.
CCGGTGAGCGCGTAGCCGATGACGTTCGGCAGGTGCAGGTCGCCGACGGTGATCGCGTCGGGGGCGCCCAGGGCGCGCTGGAGGGTCTCGGCGGCCGTCCAGGGGCCGATGCCCGGGACGGCCGTCAGCCGGCGGGTGGCGGCCGCGAGGTCCATCCGCGCGGCCTCCTCCATGCGGGCCGCGACCCGGACCGCGCGCACGATCGTCGACGACCGCTTGGCGTCGACGCCGGCGCGGTGCCACTCCCAGGACGGGATCAGCGCCCAGCCGCGCGGCTCGGGCATCACCCGCAGCCGGTCCCACGGTCCGGGCGCGGGCGTGCCGTGCCGCTGGAGCAGCAGTCGCCAGGCGCGGTACGCCTCGTCGCTGGTGACCTTCTGCTCCAGGACCGAGGGGATCAGCGACTCCAGGACCAGGCCGGTGCGGGCGAGCCGGACACCGGGGTGGCGGCGGCGCGCCTCGTGGACGACGCGGTGCCGGGCGGTGAGCGCCGTCGGGTCGTCGCCCTCCCCCAGCAGCGCCGGCAGGTGCTCCAGCAGCCATGGCGCGCCCGGGCCCCAGGCCGTCGCCGTGACGTGGCCGTCGGCCGGGCGGGCGGCCAGGCGCAGGGTGCCGGGGCCGTCGGGCGTGCGGCAGGCGCGCCAGACCTCGTCGCCGCGGACCGCGAACGCCGGGTCGCCGGGACCGCGGCGCAGCACCCCGAGGGTGCGGTGCAGGTCATACGGGCCGGGCGGGACCCAGGTGCGGGCGGGCATGCCGCCAGGTTAGGCGATCGGGGTGACGTCGCTCCTGGGTGGCCGACGGGTGACGGAGGGGGACGGGCGGTGGCGCTACTGGTCGGAGGAGAAGCGCACCGAGCCGGCGGGGATGTCGGCGCCGCACCAGATGCGGATGCCGTCGCGCAACTCGTTGTCGGGCCCGACCACCGCGCCGTCGCCGATCACCGCGCCGTCCAGGACGGTGCGGGCCCCGATCCGGGCGCCGGCGCCGATCAGCGAGTCGCGGACCTGTGCGCCCGCCTCGATGACGGCGCCGTCGAGGACGGTGCTGCCGTCCACCCGGGCGCCGGCGCCGATGGTGGCCGTCGGGCCGACGACCGTGCCGCCGGTCAGCTTGGCGTCCGGGGCGACGTCGGCGCCCTCCAGGACCAGGCGGTCGCCGCAGCGGCCGGGGACGGCCGGGGACGGGGCGCGGCCCAGGACCAGGTCGGCGGAGCCGCGGACGAACGCCTGCGGGGTGCCCAGGTCGAGCCAGTAGGTGGAGTCGACCATGCCCTGGAGGTGGGCTCCGTCGGCGAGCAGGCCGGGGAAGGTCTCGCGTTCGACGGAGACCGGGCGGCCGGTGGGGATGGTGTCGATGACCGAGCGGTTGAAGACGTAGGCGCCGGCGTTGATCTGGTCGGTGACGATCTCCTCGGGGGTCTGCGGCTTCTCCAGGAAGGCGGTGACCCGGCCGGTGTCGTCGGTGGGGACCAGTCCGAAGGCGCGCGGGTCCTCGACCCGGGAGAGGTGCAGGGAGACGTCGGCGCCGCTGGAGCGGTGGGTGTCGACCAGGGCGCGGATGTCCAGGCCGGTGAGGATGTCGCCGTTGAAGATCAGCACCGGGTCGCCGGGGGCCGAGTGGAGGCGGGAGGCGACGTTGCGGATGGCGCCGCCGGTGCCCAGCGGCTCCACTTCGGTCACGTATTCCAGGTGCAGGCCGAGCGCGGACCCGTCGCCGAAGTACGGCTCGAAGACCTCGGCGAGGTAGGACGTGGCCAGGACGACGTGCTCGACGCCGGCGGCGCGGGCGCGGGCCAGTTGGTGGGTGAGGAAGGGCACGCCGGCGGCCGGGACCATGGGCTTGGGCGTGTGCACCGTCAGCGGGCGCAACCGGGTGCCCTTGCCGCCGACCAGGAGGATCGCTTCGGTCACTTGTGTCCTCTTGTTCGCTTCTCCGCCCCCGCGGCGCAACGGCGCGGGGATCGTCTCGTCGACCGCGGCCCGGCGGCTGCGGGGGCGACGCTCACGTGGTCTTCTCTGCTTCCTGGGGGTCGGCTGGTCGGCGGACCAGTGTAGGCAGATGGGACATCGGGCCCGGCCGGCGGGACGCCGGGACGCGGCCGGGGAGGTGACGGGGTGACGGGTGGTCTCGCGGCCCCTAGGACGCGTGGCGTCGGTGATCGGTTCAGTGTCCGGGCCGTCGAGTCCGCGGGAGCGGGGTGACGAGTTTCACGGCTGCGCCGCCGCCGGGGCTCCGTTCGAGGTCAGCGGCCCTGGAGGCGGGCCGCGGTCTGGCGGACGGCGGGGAGGTCGGCGTAGAGGAGGGTGCCGGGGCATTCCGTCTTGAAGCCGTCGCGGTGGCCGGAAATGACGTGTTGTTCGACGATTTTCCCCTTGCGGTAGAGGTTGCCGCCGGTGGACGTCATCGCGGTGCGGCCGCGCGGGTCGGCGCCGTGCAGGCCGAGCTTCCAGGCCGTCAGCCTGCCCAGGGCTTCGAGGGCCGCGCGGGACGGGACGGTCTTGACGAACGAGCCGAGCAGGGCGATGCCGGTGCTGTCGTTGTTGAAGCCGAGGGTGTGGGCGCCGAGCACCGGTTTGGCGACGCCGCCGGCGCGGCCCTCGTAGATGGTGCCGCACTTGTCGATCAGGAAGTTGTAGCCGATGTCCCGCCAGTGGCTGCTCTTGACGTGGTAGCGGTACAGGCCGCGGATGACCGAAGGGGCCTCGGCGCAGGTGTAGTTGTTGCCGGTGGCGCTGTGGTGGACGAAGACGGCGCGGACGTTGCGGGTGTAGACGAAGCGCGCCTCGCGCAGCTTCTCGTCGGCGCCCCAGCCGGCGCGGGTGACGATGCGGGGGCGGGCGCCGATGTGCACCGGTGCGGCCGGGGCGGCGCCGCCGGCGGCGGTGACGTCGGCTTGCGCGGCGGCCTGGTCGGCGGCCGGGATCTCGGTGGCGCCGAGCGGCGCGAGGGGCGCGTTGGCGGCGGAACTGGCGGTGGCCTCGGGGGTGGCGGCCGGGACGGTGCGGGCGGCGGGGGTGTCGGGGCCGGGGTCGACGAGTTCGAGGCGGAGGCCGTGCGGCACGGCGAGGGCGGCGCGGTGCGGGTCGGTGAGCGTGAGGCGGACCTGGACGGCGTCGCTGGCGCCGACCCACAAGGGGGCCGTGCTGCCGCGGGCGGCGCTGCCGAGGCCCTCCGGGGCGCCGGGGTCGGGGGCGTCGTCGCTCTTCTCGTTCTGGAGGTCCTGCCAGCCGGACCACCGGCCGTCGTCCCGGGCCCGGGTGCGGATCTGGACCCGGCCGCGCAGGGCCACCGCGACGTCGTCCCAGACGATGCCGACGAGGGAGAAGGGACGGACGGTGCGGGGGGCCAGTTCGTGGACGGCGCCTCCTTGGGGCGCGGCCATGTCCTGGGCGGGGGCGCCCGGGGCGGCCGGGACGAGGTGCTCCAGCGGCAGGGACTGGGTGCCGCCCGGCAGGTCGCTGGCGCGCGATGCCTCGGGCCCGGCGACCGGGCCCGCGGGGTGGGCGGGGTCCGCGGGGCGTGCGGCGGCCGGGGCCGGGGGCAGGGCGAGGGCGGCCGTGCACGCGGCGCCGAGGCAGGACGCGAGGAAGGGGCGCATGGGAAATCCTGGACACGGCCGGGTGCGGCCCGCCAACGCTGGTCGACGGGAGCATCGGCCGAACCGGTGGCCCGCGGGCCGCACCCGACTGACCGTCAACGGCCCGCGCGCGTACCCTGGCCGCGATGAACGCCACCGATCGCACCCCCGCCGACCTGCTGGGTTCCGCGCTCGCCGCGGACCCGGCCCGCCCGCTGGTGACCTTCTACGACGACGCCACCGGCGAGCGGGTCGAACTCTCCGTCGCGACCTTCGCCAATTGGGTGGCGAAGACCGCCAACTACCTCCAGGGCGACCTGGCCGCCGAGCCCGGCGACCGGCTCGCGCTGTTGTTGCCCGCGCACTGGCAGACCGCCGTCTGGTTGGTGGCGTGTGCGTCGGTGGGCGTGGTCGCCGACGTGGGCGGTGATCCGGCCGCGGCGGACCTCGTCGTCAGCGGCCCGGACACCCTCGACGCGGCGCGGGCGTGTTCCGGGGAGCGGGTGGCGCTGGCGCTGCGCCCGTTGGGCGGCCGGTTCCCGCAGCCGCCGGCCGGGTTCGCGGACTACGCCGTGGAGGTGCCCGGCCAGGGCGACCGGTTCGCGCCGTTCGTCCCGGTGGATCCGGGGGCGCCGGCGCTGGCCGTCGACGGGGTGGAGCTGACCGGTGCCGGCATCGGGCAGCGGGCGGCGGCGGACGCCGCGGACGCCGGGCTGCCGGCGGCGCCGCGGGTGCTGTCGGGGCTGGCGTACGACACCTGGCGGGGCCTGTCGCTCGGGCTGTACGCGCCGTTGGCGACCGGTGGTTCGGTGGTGCTGTGCCGCCACGCGGACCGGCTGGACGAGGCGGCGCTGGCCGCGCGGGAGGCCACCGAGAAGGTCACCTTCACAGTGCCGCACCCGTAGGACGGGCGGCCCGGCCGGGGGCATCGGCTCCCCCGTCCGGCCGAGGGGAGTCCCGCCGGGCGGGCCGGGCCGGCCGCGCGGGGCCATGCTCGGTGTACGTACGCCCGGCGCGTACGGGCTCCCCGGTGCGGGGTCCGGCGGTCTCCTCCCCGGCGATGCCCGGCGGCGGGAGCGTGTCGCCGACTTCCGTGAGGGAGGGACGCCCCCGTGACCGAGAGCCCCGACACCCCGCCCGGCCGCCGGCGTCCTTCGGAGGGCGGTGGGCGCGGGGCGCGGTTCCGGGGCTGGCCGGCGCGGCCCGTCGGGCGGTTGGCGGCCGACGGGCCCGGGCCGGTGCGCACCCCGGCGCCGCGGCACCGCCACTGGCTGCGGGCCGCCGCGCTGGTGCTGACCGTCGCGGTGGTGGCGTCGGCGGGGTTGGGGTGGGCCATCTGGACCCGGCTCAACGGCAACATCCGCTCGGACAGCGCCACCGAGCGGGAGCTGGAGAAGTACGAGTCGGAGCGGCCGCCGGCGGGCCCGCCGAACGCGCAGAACATCCTGCTGATCGGCTCGGACAACCGCGGTGGCGACAACGGCGAGTACGGGGCGGACAGCGGCACCCAGCGTTCGGACACCACGATCCTGCTGCACCTGGCGGCGGACCGGAAGAGCGCCACCGCGGTCAGCGTGCCGCGCGACGTGATGGTGGCGGTGCCGCACTGCAAGCGCGCGGACGGGACGGAGTCGGCGCCGCAGACGGTGCAGTTCAACTGGGCGTTCGCGTTCGGTGGTGCGGCGTGCGCGATCCGCACGGTGGAGCGGATGGCCCGGATCCGGATCGATCACCACGTCATCGTGGACTTCACGGGCTTCAAGAACATGGTGGACGCGGTGCACGGGGTGCAGGTGTGTCTGGCCCGGCCCATCGAGGATGACGAGGCGCACGTGGCGTTGCCGGCCGGTCGGCAGACGTTGGACGGCGAGGCGGCGCTCGGTTTCGTGCGGGCCCGCAAGAGCTTGGGCGACGGCAGTGACACCCAACGCATGGAGCGGCAGCAACAGTTCCTCGCCGCTTTGGTGAAGAAAGTGCAGAGCAATGGTGTGCTGCTCAATCCGATGCGGCTGTATCCGGTGATGGACGCCGCGACGAGTTCCCTCACGACCGATGCCGGACTGGCTTCCCTCCGGGGGTTGTACGAATTGGTCCGCAGCATGCGCGGCATTCCCACCGCGCACGTGCAGTTCCTGACCGTGCCGCGCACCGCTTACCGCTACGACCCGAATCGCGATGAGTTGGTGCAACCCGATGCGGACCGGCTCTTCGGGCGGCTGCGCAAGGATCAATCGGTGACGGTGATGCCGCAGCGGCCGTCCGCGGCGGCCGACGACAAGGCACTCGGCAAAGAGATCGACAAAGCGATCGACAAAGCGGTCGGCACGGCGGTCGGCAACGGCCGGGCCGGTCGGCCGGGACCCGCCGCGAGTTCACCACCGGCTTTTCCCGGAACCACCGCAGAACACGGCGCCTGCGAATAAAAAGGCCGCACGGTGCGCCGCGGCGCCGTGAAGGGAATGGGCGGATTGCCCAGTTGTAGGGAAGTGGAATGTGTCACGGGCGTCGCCCGACGCTGAACCGGGCGGATAGTGTGAGCGATCCGGTCCGCTCGACCAGCTGACCGATGACCGTTGACCGGCGACCAAGTACTGAACCATTTACTACGCGATCGACCGACCGAGCGCCTTGAGGGGATGGCGCCGCGGGGTACCGACGGAGGACTCAAGGCACCGTGGACGCGCAAGGCCGTGGGCAGGCGGGCGACGACAACGTCGACCCCGCCGATCAGTGGGTGTTCGATCCGAACACCGGCAACTACGAGTTGCGGCTTGACCCGACGGGTCAGGGCCCGGCTCGGCCCGCCGACCGCAAGGCGCCCGGCAGACGTTCCGCGCGAAATCCGGGCGCGGGGGGCGGCGACACCGACACCCGTCCGCTGCCGGTGCAGCGGGGCCGGCGCAAGGACGACGCCGGCGAGCCCGCGGCGGGCGGCCGGGCGGCGCGCCGGGCCGCGGAACGGGCCGGGTCCGCGGCGGCGGCAGGTGGCGCGGCGGCGGGTCGCCGCAGGCCCAAGCCGAAGAAGTCGGGCAAGCGGAAGTTCGTGTACTGGACGGCCGGTGTGGTGGGCTTCGTGCTCGTCGCCGGCTGCGGCACGGCGTACGTCATCTACGAACAGCTCGACGGCAACATCAAGAAGGTCGACGTCGGCGAGGAGAACTCCGCGGTCACCGACGGCCCGGTGAACCTGCTGGTCATCGGCACCGACGCGCGCACCGGCAAGGGCGACGCCGGCTACGGCGACTCGGGCAGCGTCGGCCACGCGGACACCACGATCCTGATGCACGTGTCCAAGGACCGCACCAACGCCACCGCGTTGAGCATCCCGCGCGACCTGATCACCGACATCCCGGACTGCCCGACCAAGCAGCCGGACGGCTCGACGAAGGTCATCCCGGGCCAGCAGCACGTGCGGTTCAACACCAGCCTGGGCCAGGAGGGTCGGGACCCGGGGTGCACCTGGCGGACCGTCGAGAAGCTCACCGGCGTGAAGGTCAACCACTTCATGATGGCCGACTTCAACGCCGTCAAGGACCTGTCCAACGCGGTCGACGGCGTCGAGGTGTGCGCGGGCAAGGACATCGACGACCCCAAGTCGCACCTGAAGCTGACGGCCGGTCGGCACGTCGTCAAGGGCGAGCAGGCGCTGGCGTTCGTGCGGACCCGGCACGCGGTGGGCACCGGCAGCGACCTGAGTCGGATTCAGCTTCAGCAGCAGTTCGTCGGATCGCTGATCCGCAAGCTGAAGTCCAGCGCGTTCAGCAGCCCGAGCAAGCTGCTCGACGTGGCGCAGGCCGCGACCAAGGCGTTGACCGTGGACACCGGCATCGGCAGCGCCTCGAAGCTGATGGACTTCGGCAACGACCTGAAGAAGGTCGACCTCAACAAGATCACCTTCGCCACCGTCCCGGTGCTGGACAACCCCCAGGACAAGGCCACCGTGATACTGGACGAGGCCAAGGCCGACCCGCTGTTCAAGATGGTGCAGCAGGACCACACGCTGTCCAAGGACGCCGGCAAGGACAAGGGCGGCAAGAAGTCCGCACCGGTCAAGAAGGCCCCGCCGGAGCTGGTCCGAGTCGACGTCACCAACGGGGGCGGGCCGTTCGGCGCGGCCCAGGAGACCGTCGACTGGCTCCAGAACAACAAGGGCGCGCGGCTCTCGACCAACGCCGGCAACGCCCCGGAGAAGCTGTCCGCGACCCGGCTGGAGTACGCGCCCAACCAGGCGGACCAGGCCGCCACGCTGGCCGAATGGATGGGGCTGCCCAAGAGCGCGTTGAAGCAGACGACCGCGGACGCCGGTGCGCGGGTCCCGATGAAGCTGGTGCTCGGCAAGGACTTCACCGCCCCGGGTTCACCGATCGAGGCCCCGACCGAAACCCCGGAGGGGGTTCAGCACGTCAATGCAGATGACAAGAACATCTGCGCGAAGTAATCCGGCGGGCCCCGGCACGGGCGCCCCGTAGCGGACCCGGCGTCCGCCGCGTCCGACGGAGCCGGAGCTCGCGCCGGGCGCCGCGGCGGCACCGGCCCTCGTGCCGGGCCGCCGCACGCACCGGAACGGACGACGGGGAGTGGGCCGAATGCCGCAGAGCGGTGTGCGCGGTGAGGGGCAGCGTCGGGGGCGACGGGAAGCGGAGCCGGAGCCCGAGCCGAAGCGGCTCGGCTGGACGGCCGAGAAGGGCTTCGAGGACAAGGGGCTGCCCCCGGACGCGCCGGGCTGGGCCCCCGAGGGGGGTTCCGGCAGCCCGGCTCCCGACGGGGGCGGCGGTCCGCCCGAGGACGGGCCGGGCGCGCACCGCGAGGGGCGGCCGCCGCGCCGCCGCAGGGGCCGCCGGGTGCTGCGCTGGACCGCGTTGGGCCTGGGCGTGCTCCTGGTGGCCGGGGCGACCGGCGGCTACCTCTACTACCAGCACCTGAACTCCAACCTCCGCAAGGAGGCGCTGGACCTCGGTCCGGGCGGGCTGGCGAAGCCCGAGCCCAACGCGTTCGGGCAGACGCCGATGAACATCCTGCTGGTGGGTTCGGACGGCCGGAACAGCGAGAAGAACATCGAACTGGGCGGGGCCCGCCAGGACGCGGACCGCAAACCGCTGGCGGACGTCCAGATGCTGCTGCACGTCAGCGCCGACCGCAGCAACATGTCGGTGATCTCCATACCGCGCGACACCCGGGTGGACATCCCGCAGTGCACCGACCCCAAGGACGGCCGCGTCTACCCGCGGACCACCGCCGCCATCAACGAGTCGCTCCAGCACGGCGGTCCGGGGTGCACCGTCGCCACCTGGAAGGAGCTGACCGGCGTCTACATCGACCACTTCATGATGGTCGACTTCGCCGGGGTGGTGGACATGGCCGACGCGGTCGGCGGGGTGCCGGTCTGCGTCGACCGCAACGTCTACTCGCACGACAGAAAGGGCCACGGCAGCGGGCTGAAGCTCACCAAGGGCACCCACTCCGTCCAGGGCGTCCAGGCGCTCCAGTGGCTGCGCACCCGTTACGGCTTCGAGGACAACACCGACATCGGCCGGGCCAAGGCCCAGCACATGTACATGAATTCGATGATCCGGCAGCTCAAGCAGGGCACCAAGCTCACCGATCCGGTGCAGCTGCGGGACCTCGCGGAGGCCGCGACCAGCGCGCTCACCGTCGACGACGGGCTGGGCTCGGTCAAGAAGCTCTACGACCTGGGCGGCGACCTCCAGCGGGTGCCGACCAAGCGCATCACGATGGCCACCATGCCGTGGCAGTACGGTCCCGGGGAGGAGTACGTGCTCCCCAAGCCCGGTGAGGCGGAGGCGACCTTCGCGATGCTGCGCAACGACGTCGCGCTGGACGGCAAGGGCGGCGCCGACACCGGTGCCGGCGCCGGCGCCAAGAAGAAGCCGGAGCCCGGGCCGTCGACGCCCAAGGCGAAGCTGGACGTCGTCGTGCAGAACGGCACCGACGGCGCGCGCGGCCCGGCCGGCGGTCGCGCCAACGAGCTGCACGCCCGACTGCTGGCGCTCGGCTACACCGGCGCGCACACCGACTCCCAGCTCACCAGCCGGGCCGACACCGCCCTGGTCTACCGGGACGCCGCGCAGCGCGGCGACGCCCTGGCGCTCGCCAAGGCCCTGGGGCTGCCGAGCGGTGCGGTGCGGGAGTCGTCCGCGGTCAGCACCGTGCGACTGGTGGTCGGGAACGACTGGCGGACCGGCACGGCGTACCCGGCGGCCGGCGGCGACGGCGGGTCGGCGCACCAGGCCCCCAAGAGCGCGGACCCGCTGAACGCGGAGAAGGACTCCTCGGCCTGCATGAAGGTCAACCCGCAGTACTCGTTCTGACGGGCCGACACCCGCGCCGTGCGGTGCGCGCCCCGAAAGGCGCGCACCGGGGCGGTTACTCCGCGGCCGGGGCCGGCACCACCGCGGGCCGCCGGCTGGCGATGACCTTCTGCGCGAGCGCGCGCGGGCTGGTGAGGAAGCCGGTGCCCCACGACATGTGCATGGTCGCCAGGGCCAGCGGGATCTGGGCGCGGGCCTTCAGCGACAGGCCCTTGCCGGCCGGCAGCGAACCCGCGGTGATCGCGGCCAGGTAGCCGGCCGGGACGACCAGGCCCCAGGGCGTGACGGCCGCGCCGACGACCAGGCCCGCTGCGATGGCGCAGACCGCGGTCGGCGGGGCGAGGTAGCGCAGGTTGATCGATCCGGAGTGGTAGCGGGCGACGACGTGCCGCCACTTGCCGTAGTCCTTGTACTGCTTGGCCAGCGCCTTGACGCTGGGCCGCGGCCGGTACTGGACCTTCAGCTCCGGCGAGAACCAGACCTGCCCGCCGGCCTCGCGGATGCGGAAGTTCAGCTCCCAGTCCTGGGCGCGGATGAACTCCTCGTTGTAGCCGCCCTGCTGCTCCAGCACCTCGCGCCGGAAGACGCCGAGGTAGACCGTTTCGGCGGGGCCGGCCGCGCCGCCGGTGTGGAAGGCGGCGTTGCCGACGCCGATCTTGGAGGTCATGGCGGCGGCCACCGCCTCCTCCCAGGCGTTCTCGCCCTCGGCGTGCATGATGCCGCCGACGTTGGCCGCGCCGGTCTCCTCCAGGAGGCGCACGGCGGTGGCGATGTAGTTCGGCGAGAGCATGCCGTGACCGTCGACGCGGACGACGACGGGGTGCCGGGATGCCTTGATCGCGGCGTTCAGGGCGGCCGGGGTGCGGCCCGTGGGGTTGGCGACGGTGTGCACCCGGGGGTCCTCGCGGACCAGTCCCGCGGCGATCTCGTCGGTGCGGTCCGTGGAGGGGCCGAGGGCGATCACCACCTCCATCTCGCCGGCGTACTCCTGCGCCAGGATGTGCCGGACCGCGTTGCGCAGGTGACGTTCCTCGTTGAGCACCGGCATGATCACGGAGACGGCCGGGAGCTGCTGCTGGGGCATGGTTCCTCGGGGGTACGGCCCGCGGCGAGCCGCCATCGGGGCGGCAGCGCCCGCCGGGAGACTGCGGTATTCCGCCTCACGGTACCGCGAACGGGGGACGCCGTCGGACGGCAACCGGGTGGCCGGACGACGACCGCCCGGTGTGTGGCGTTTTGATGCAGATCGTACGGGTTTACGGTGACCCGGTCCGTTCCGTGACGGGCTCCGTACCGCACCCGTCCGCGCACCGGCCGGACCCGCCCGCGCGGCCCGCCGCCCCTGTCCCCGTCCACCGCGGAGGTGGCCCGTGACCGTGCCGTCCCCCTCCTCCCGCACCGTCCCGGGCCGACGCCCCCGACGGTCCCGCCGCCTGCGACGCCGGCCGCAGCCGGCCCGCTGGGGGGTGCGGATCAGTGCCGCGGCGACCGCCCTGCTGCTGTCCGCGAGCGGAGTGGGCCACGCCATGGTCACCGGCGTGGAGACCGGGATCAGCCGGGTGGACGCCTTCCAGGGCATCAGCGACCGGCCCGGCGGCGGCGCCGGCCTGACCTTCCTGGTCGTCGGCACCGACGGCCGGGACAAGCTCACCGACGAGGAGAAGCAGAAGTACCACCTGGGCGGTGACCCCTGTCACTGCACCGACACCCTGATGCTGGTCCACCTCTCCGCCGACCGCAGCCGCGCCAGCGTCGTCAGCCTGCCCCGCGACTCGTACGCCGAGGTGCCCGAGCACCAGGACGCCGACGGCCGGCGCCACCCGCGGCACGCCCTGAAGCTGAACGCCGCCTACGCCGAGGGCGGCCCCAACCTGACCGTGCGCACCGTCGAGCACATGACGGGGGTGCACATCGACCACTACCTGGAGGTCGACTTCACCAGCTTCATGCGGACCGTGGACGCGGTCGGCGGGGTGGAGGTGTGCACCGTGCGGCCGCTGCGGGACCGCTTCTCGGGGCTGGACCTGCCGGCCGGCACCTCGCGGCTCAACGGCGGCCGGGCGCTCCAGTACGTCCGCTCGCGCCACGTCGACGCCTCCGCCGACCTGGGGCGGATGCAGCGCCAGCAGCGGTTCCTGGCCGCGCTGCTGGACCGGATCACCTCGTCCGGCGTGCTGATGAACCCGGTCCGCTTCAAGGAGGTGGCGGACGCCATGCTCCGCTCGGTGCGGGCCGACGACGGCTTCGGGGCGGGCGACCTGGCCGACCTGGCGCAGGCGATGCGCGGCTTCGGCCCGGCCTCGTCGGAGTTCGCCTCGGTGCCGCTGCGCGGCGAGGCCGAGAACGTGCCGGGGCTGGGCTCGACGGTGCGCTGGGACCCGGTCCGGGCGCCGCAGCTGTTCCGGGCGCTGCGCGAGGACCGTCCGTTCGCGGCCCGCCCGGACCCGAAGGCGCCGGCCGCGCCGGTCGTGGACGTCCCGCCCGAGCACGTCCGGGTGCAGGTCGAGAACGGCACCGGGCGGCCCGGGCAGGCCGCCCAGGTCACCCGGCAGCTGCACGCCATCGGCTTCGCCACCGAGGTGGCCGGCGACTCCACGCACGGCACCGCGACCGAGACGGTGCTCTCCTACGACCCCCACTGGGACCGCTCGGCGCGCTCGCTGGCCGCGGCGCTGCCCGGCGCCCGGCTGCGGCCGACGGCCGGGCAGGGGCCGGTGATGCGACTCACCGTCGGGACGGGCTTCCGGGCGGTGCGGCCGGTGCGGGCCGAGGAGCCGACGGCGGCCCCCGGGTCGCTGGCGGCGATCACCGGTGACCAAGCGGTGTGCCGATGACCGTTCCCGCGCCCCGACGGACCGCGCCGGGGCCGCAGCCGGCCGGGCCGGGCCGGCGGCACCGCGCGGGCCGGACCGCGGCCGCCGTCGCCGTGCTGGGACTCCTCGCGGCCACCGCGGCGGCGGCCCCGGCGGCCCCGGACGCGCCGACCGGCTGCGGCGTCCTGGTCCGCGGCCGGCTGTGCCTGCGCGGGCCGGCCGGCGCCCCGGGCCGCTACACCGCCGTCTACCGGCGCGACGAGCCGATGCCCGGCGAGCTCACCGTCCGGCTCGGCTACCAGCGCAAGAACTCCCGGATCACCGCGTTCCCCGGCTGGTTCGGCACCGGACGGACCCAGGGCGGCACGCTCCGGCTGAGCGGACGGGTGGAGATGCTGCCGGACGAGTGCATCCGGGGCGTCATGGAGCACACCGCGACGGTCTTCGTCACCAAGTGGAGCTGCGGCTGACACCGGGCCTGCGGCGTCCGGGGTCCGGAAAGGTGGGTGCGGAGCATGTGGCAGGTCGTCCTGGCCATCACACCGACGACGGTGGTCCTCTTCCTGCTCGGGGCGCTGGCGCTGGCCCTGGGTCTGGCGCTGTGGGCGCTGCGGGTCCCGCACCGGCGGGCCCCGCGCACCACGGCCCGGGTGCTGCTGGCGGCCTGGCTGCTGCTGACGCTGGTGGTCACCCTCGCCCCCACCCAGCCGATCGGCTCCGGGGACGCCACGTTCTGGTGGCGCCCCGGGGAGGGACTGTTCGAACTGGGCGCCCAACTGGAGCCGAACCAGGTGGCGCTGCTGGTGCGGCGCCTGATCGCCGGCACGGCGCTCTTCGTGCCGTTGCCGCTGCTGCTGCGGTGCGCCGCGCCCCGGTGGTCGGCGGCCGGGGCGTTCCTGCTGGGGGTGGGGCTGAGCGTCGCCATCGAGGTGGCGCAGTTGCTGATGCGGGCGGGCCGGGTCGCCGACATCGACGACGTGCTGTGCGCGGCGGCCGGGACGGTCCTCGGGGCGGCGCTGGCGCTGCTGGCGAAGGCGGCCGCGGCGGTGCTGCACCACCGGGCGCTGCCCGACCGGACGGTCGCCGCCGCGGCGCCCGCGCCCGCGCCCGAGGAGGCGTGAGCGCCGCCGTCCGGCCGGGCGGCGCGGTCAGGCGTCGTCGAGGCCCTCGGCGGCGCGCCGCTCGCGCAGCTCCTTGATGGCGCGGCGGCGGGCCAACCGGTGCGTCCGGCGGATCTGGGCCTCCTGGTAGCGCCGCCTGTCCCGCTCGGTCTCGGGGACCACGGGCGGCACCGTGCGGGGCTTGCCGTGCTCGTCGACGGCGGCGAAGACGAGGTAGGCGGAGCCGACCTGCTGGGCGGGGGTGGATTCGTTCCAGCGCTCGGCCAGCACCCGGACGCCGACCTCCATGGAGGACCGGCCGGTCCAGTTGACCTGTGCCTTGACGTGGACGAGGTCGCCGACCCGGACCGGCTCCAGGAAGGCCATCTCGTCCATGGACGCGGTCACCGCGGGGCCGCCGGAGTGCCGGCCCGCGACCGCGCCCGCGGCGTCGTCGACCAGTTTCATGATCACGCCGCCGTGCACCGTGCCGAGGAGGTTGGTGTCGGCCGCGGTCATGATGTGCGACAGCGTGGTGCGGGAGACGGAGGTGGGCTTGCCCGCAGGGCCGTCCTCCGGGCTGTTGGTGGCGAGGTCGGTCATGCAGAACAGCGTAAGCCGGTGCCGTACGGGACCGTACGGCGCGGGCCGGGGAACGCCCCGGCCCGGCGTGACGCAGGTCTCGGTGCGGGCGTGAGATGCCTCTCCTCGCCGACGCCTGGAACCATCCGGAATTGACGCTTCCGAATGGTCGCGCCGGAATCGTCGGGCCCTTCGGGGTATGGCCCGTTAGGGCTGCGTCGCTTTGCATCAGCTCTGCAACAGCCGCGGCCCGATCCGGTACCCGCCCTATGGAGCGGACCCCCGCGGCGTGCACACTTCCCCCTATGAATGAGTGGCCCCAAGGACGGTCCGGCGACCAGAGCGGCAACCGGTACGGGCGCGGCAGCGGCGCCGAGCCGGAGGGCGCACGCGCCATGCCGCACGTACGGCGCGACGCAGGCCCCGGCTACCAGCGCAACGAGCCCCCGCTCCCGCCCTCGCTCTCGCCGCGCGGCGGCAGCGTGCCGCCGCAGCAGTCCCGGAGCCACGACGACGGCTACAACACCGGCCAGGTCTACGGCGGGGGCGGCGGCCGCGGCCGGGGCGGCGACGGCTACGGCGGAGGCGGCGACGGCTACGACGCCCGGCCCCGCCCGCGGTGGGGCCGCCGCATCAAGTGGGCCCTGATCACCCTGGTCGTGGTGGTGCTGGCCGCCTCCATCGGCACCTACTTCTGGGCCGACGGCAAGCTGCGCCGCGAGGTCGACCTGAGCAAGGTCATCGACCGCCCCGCGACCGGTGACGGCACCAACTACCTCATCGTCGGCACGGACAGCCGCGAGGGCATGACCGACGAGATGAAGAAGCAGCTGCACACCGGCGGCCCCACCGACGGCGGGCGCACCGACTCGATGCTGATCCTGCACGACGGCAGCAACGGCCCCACGCTGATATCCCTGCCCCGTGACTCCAACGTCGAGATCCCCTCGTACGTCGGCTCGACCTCCGGCAAGAAGTACCCGGCGACCGGGCGGCACACCAAGCTGAACGCGACCTACGCCGAGGACGGCCCGGACCTGCTGGTGCGCACCGTCGAGTACAACACCCACCTGCACATCGACCACTACGTCGAGATCGGGTTCGCCGGCTTCGCCAACATCGTCGACGCGCTCGGCGGCGTCGAGATGAACATCCCCCAGGCGTTCAAGGACAAGGACTCCGGCGCCGACTTCAAGGCCGGCACCCAGACCCTCACCGGCGCACAGGCGCTCGCCTTCGTCCGGACCCGGCACGCCTTCGCCTCGCAGGACCTCCAGCGCACCAAGAACCAGCAGAAGTTCCTGGCCGCCGTGGCCAAGCAGGCGGCCACCCCGAGCACCATCCTCAACCCCTTCAAGCTCTACCCGACGCTGGGCGCCGGCCTGGACACACTGAAGGTGGACAAGGACATGGGCCTGTGGGACCTGGGCCAGATGTTCTTCGCGATGAAGGACGTCAGCAGCGGCAACGGCAAGTCCATGAACATGCCGATCTCCGGCACCGTCGGCGGCAACCTGGTCTGGGACCAGGCCAAGCTCAAGCAGCTCGTCCAACAGCTCAACAACGACGAGCCGGTCACCGTCTCCGGCGGCGACAGCTGACCGAACCGCCCGCCTAAGGGACGGGGCCCCGACCGCAACTGCGGCCGGGGCCCCGTCCTAGGTCACTCCAGGGACGCCACCGCATCCGCGATCAGAGAACGCGCTGCCGCTCCGCGCGCGGCCCCTTGGGAGAGCCGCTCAAACGCTCGGGCATACAGCTCGACCTGACTGGGCTGCGTGAGCGTGGAAGCAGCGTCCAACGTGTCCGCGTGCACCCGACCGTCATCGAAGATCGTGAAGGTTGGCATGGGCCACACGGTCCGTTGTGTCGAGAACGGGACGATGCCCACGGCGACGTTCTGGAGGTCCATGGCCCCGAGCAAGTGACCAAGCTGTGCCGCCATGCTCTCGGCACTGCACAGCCGGTAGCGCAACACCGACTCCTCCAACACGAACGAGAAACGGTGTGCGCCGTTACCCAGCACCGCGTTACGCCTCATACGGGCCGTCACGGCATCGCTCACATCATCCGGAGTTCCCCGGAAATCCGCGATGAAGGACAGCAGAGCAGCGGCGTATCCGGGCGTCTGGAGGAAGCCGGGGATCACGTCGGAGACGTAGACCCGAAAGGTCTTGGTTTGTTGGTACAGATCCCCAGTGGACTCTTGCAGGCGCCGGAGACCGCTCCGCTGGAGTCGTTTCCACTGCACATGCGCATCGGCGGACTGCCGGTTCGCCGCAATCAAGTCGGGGGTCTGGTCGCCAGCGGTGCAGGCGCGGCACCACGCTCGGATGTCCGCGTCGGAGGGCGGCGTCTTGGCGTTCTCGATCCGGGATGACTTCGACTCCGACCAACCGCACCTGACGGCCAGCTCCCGTCCACTGATCCCCGCGTCCTTCCGGATCTCACGCAGACGCCCTGCAAGATCCACGCGGGCCTTCTGGACGCGTGAAGAGGGGTGTGGGGGCATGGAGCTGGCTTCCGTCAGGCTTCGTATCGGTGGTGCGGGATCGCTCGCTCCCAAACCGCTTCGAAGGCAGCAGAGCACAGCTTCACGGCTTCCGGGTCCGCCGTGATCTCGTCCTCCACTACCGCGCCATCACCTGAGAAGTGGTGCACCCGGAGCAGATCGTCATCGAACAGCCAGAAGTCATTCCCCGGCAGGGCAACCGCCGTGGCCCGCCGCCGTGGCAGCCACCGGACTTCCTCGCCGGCCGTGACGTTGGCATGCGTGACGTCTTGCTCCCACCGGATGTAGTCCGATACCGGCTCGGAGATCACCCGAGCCCTGCGGATCACCACACCCCTGGCCACGGTGTCGGGCACGGAGCCGTTCGCGGGGCTGGTTCCCTCGCACTCCGCTTGAGTCTCGGGGTTCGGCTTCCACCCTGCAACAAGATCTCCTGAGCTTCCGCGTCCGCCCATACGGTGGGGCAGTGGTCCCGGTCGGTGTTGGGGTCGATTCCGACGAACTCTACGGCCATGGCTGGCTCCCTGGTTCAGGCGCTTGCTCGGGCTTGCATCAGCTTTGTTGAACAGCAGAGACAGCGTCAATAGCGCTGCTGGCCACGGCAATTGGCGTGCAAGCCCGTGCAAGTTCCTAGTGCCCTGCGCTCGCCACTTCCTACGGTCTTGGCACAGTCCGATCCAGCCGGGAGGCAGCGGAGCAATGACAAGCCCGATCCGGTACAGCCAACCGCCCGTCGAGTTGTCCGTGGACGGCTGGCTACTGGAAGGCGAGCCCGAACCCGGCTGCGGCGTGTGCTCCGCCTTGGTTCTCCAGCGCGCTGAGGCGCGGAAACGGAATGACTGGACGGCCGCTTGTGCTGCTGCACGGGAGATCCGGAACCACCCCCATGCGGGCAACGACCGATGACCGTCCCGGCCGTACCGGCGAACAAACCACACACCGAGAATCCTGAGTCCGAAGGGTGGTGGACGGAGTACGGCGGACGACTGGACGTGTCCTCTGGAGTCGTGTTCATCCCCCAGGGGAACACGGTGCCGTTGTGCCCCTTCCCATGCTCCGGTGCCGAACCCGACCTATGAGGCTCCCGTTCCTTCCGTGACGGCGGCGACGCCGGGCGGTAAGCGGCTCGCCCCGACCGTTCAGCAACAGGATGGGCTGGCGGTTAGGGCGGCTTCGACAACGGCGCAGGGACGGTGCCCTGTACCGAATCAGCGTTCAACAGGAAGGAGTAGCCGAGAATGGGCAAGAAGAACGAAGACGAATGGGACCCGCAGGCCAACCAAGGGCAGGCCACTGACCCCGATGCCCGGGTCTCCCAGAACGGTGACGTCCACAGCAGCATGGCGGACGACGAGGACCGCGAAGGGAAGTAACGCCCGTGATCCACGGTGAGGACCTGGCCAAAGATCTACGGCGTGATCACGGCTTCATCCACGTCGGACGCACCAGGGACGGTAAGGCCGTGGTCATGCGGAAGGGTGGCAGGTGGACCGTGGTGCCCCTTCGGTGGCTCACCGAAGAGGCCGTGGACACCATCAAGACTCAGGCTGGAATCGCCCTCGTCTGAGTCGGCCAACGAGGGAGCGGGAGCGGCCGACCGCTTCACTGGTCGCTGTACCTGGGCAAGCCCATGCGAACGACCCCCGGCACAGCGCCGGGGGTCGTAGTGTTTGTGCAGGTGGAAGGCGGTTTCCTGCCCTGCGTCAGCCCAGGGTTTCCCCAGCATGACGCCCACGGTCGGCCCTAAGAGGACCCGAACGGGCCAAAAGCCGATCGCGGCCCGCGAGCCATCAGAAATGGCCGCTGACCTGCGAAAACCCTGTTACGGCAGGTTCCGGGCCATCACGATCCGCTGGACCTGGTTGGTGCCCTCGTAGATCTGGGTGATCTTGGCGTCCCGCATCATCCGCTCCAGCGGGTAGTCACGGGTGTAGCCGTAGCCGCCGAGCAGTTGGACGGCGTCGGTGGTGATCTCCATGGCGGCGTCGGAGGCGTAGCACTTCGCGGCGGCGCCGAAGAAGGTCAGGTCCTCGCCCTTGCTGCCGGCCGAGACGCGCTCGGAACGGGCCGCGGCGGCGTAGGTGAGCTGCCGGGCCGCCTCCAGCTTCATCGCCATGTCGGCGAGCATGAACTGCACGCCCTGGAAGTCGCCGATCGGCTTGCCGAACTGCTTGCGCTCCTGGACGTAGCCCTTGGCGTAGTCCAGCGCGCCCTGGGCGATGCCGAGCGCCTGGGCCGCGATGGTGATGCGGGTGTGGTCCAGGGTCTTCATGGCGGTGGCGAAGCCGGTGCCCTCCGCGCCGATCATGCGGTCGGCGGGGATGCGGACATTGTCGAGGTAGACCTCCCGGGTCGGGGAGCCCTTGATACCGAGCTTCTTCTCCGGGGCACCGAAGGAGACGCCCTCGTCGCCCTTCTCGACGACGAACGCCGATATGCCCTTGGACCGCTTCTCCGGGTCGGTGACGGCCATGACCGTGTAGTACTCCGACACCCCGGCGTTGGTGATCCACCGCTTCACGCCGTTGAGGACGTAGAAGTCCCCGTCCCGCACCGCCTTGGTCTTCATCCCCGCCGCGTCCGAACCGGCGTCCGGCTCGCTCAGGCAGTACGAGAACATCGCGTCGCCCTTGGCCAGCGGAGCCAGGTACTTCTTCTTCAGCTCCTCGCCACCGGAGAGGATCACCGGGAGCGAACCGAGCTTGTTGACCGCCGGGATCAGGGACGACGAGGCGCAGACCCGGGCGACCTCCTCGATGACGATCACGGTCGCCAGCGCGTCGGCGCCCGCACCGCCGTAGGACTCCGGCACGTGCACGGCGTGCAGGTCGTTGGCGACCAGGGCGTCCAGCGCCTCCTGCGGGAAGCGGGCCTCCTCGTCCACCGCGGCGGCGAACGGCGCGATCTTCGCCTCGGCGAGCGAGCGCACCGACTCGCGGAGCATGTCGTGCTCCTCGGACGGCCGGTACAGATCGAAATCAGCGGTTCCCGCCAAGGTCTCTCACTCCCCAAGAGGTGCCGGCAGCGCTAACTACCGTTAAGTAACCCTTACTGAGAAGGGATTCTAGGGCGGATCCCGGGGCCGCGGGTAGGTGAGCTTCCCGACAGTCCCCCCATGGTGCGCACCACGGCCGGGAAGGGGCGTTCCGTGCGCGGATATGCTCGGTCAGCACCACATTCCGCCAGACGTCTGGAGCCCCTCAATGGCCCTCAAGATCACCGTGATCGGCACCGGCTACCTCGGTGCCACCCACGCCGCCGCGATGGCCGAGCTGGGTTTCGAGGTGCTGGGCCTGGACGTGCAGCCGGAGAAGATCGAGATGCTCCGCCGGGGCGAGGTCCCGATGTACGAACCGGGACTCGAAGAGCTGCTGCGCCGCCACGTCGCCGGCATCGAGGGCTCCACCGGCCGGCTCCGCTTCACCACCTCCTACGAGGAGGTCGGCGCCTTCGGCGACGTCCACTTCGTCTGCGTGAACACCCCGCAGAAGCACGGCGAGTACGCCTGTGACATGTCCTACGTCGAAGCCGCCTTCGACGCGCTGGCGCCGCACCTGACGCGGCCCACGCTGGTCGTCGGCAAGTCGACGGTGCCGGTCGGCAGCGCGGCCCGGCTCGCCCGGCGCCTGACCGCCGCCGCACCCGCCGGCACCGACGCCGAACTCGCCTGGAACCCCGAGTTCCTGCGCGAGGGCTTCGCCGTCCGGGACACCCTGCACCCCGACCGCCTGGTGGCCGGCGTCACCAGCGAACGGGCCGAGGCGCTGCTCCGCGAGGTCTACGCCACCCCGATCGCCGAGGGCTCGCCGTTCGTCGTCATGGACTACCCCACCGCCGAGTTGGTGAAGACCGCCGCCAACTCCTTCCTGGCCACCAAGATCTCGTTCATCAACGCCATGGCCGAGGTGTGCGAGGCCGCCGACGGCGACGTGGTGAAGCTGGCCGAGGCGATCGGCCACGACGAACGGATCGGCAAGAAGTTCCTCCGCGCCGGCATCGGCTTCGGCGGCGGCTGCCTGCCCAAGGACATCCGGGCCTTCATGGCCCGCGCCGGCGAACTCGGCGCCGACCAGGCCCTGACGTTCCTGCGCGAGGTCGACTCGATCAACATGCGCCGCCGCGGCCACATGGTCGAACTGGCCCGGGACGCCGTCGGCGGCGGCGGCTTCCTCGGCAAGCGCGTCGCCGTCCTCGGCGCGACCTTCAAGCCCGACTCCGACGACGTCCGCGACTCCCCCGCCCTCAACGTCGCCGGCCAGATCCACCTCCAAGGCGGCCAGGTCACCGTCTACGACCCCAAGGGCATGGCCAACGCCCAGCGACTGTTCCCCACCCTCGGCTACGCGGAGAGCGCCCTGGAAGCGGTGCGCGGCGCACACGTCGTCCTGCACCTCACCGAATGGCGCGAGTTCCGGGAACTCGACCCCGCCGCACTCGCCGAAGTAGCCGGCGAACGCCGCATCCTCGACGGCCGCAACGCCCTCGACCCAACCCTGTGGCGCAAGGCCGGCTGGACCTACCGGGCGCTGGGGCGACCCTCCGCCTAGGGTTTTACTTCCCACGTTGCCGGCTTTCCCGCCGTGGGGGCTTTGCCGTTGCGCCTGGCGGCGCGGGCGTTGTCGGCCGTCCCGCCGTGGGGGTTGTTGTTTGCGCCTGCGGCGCGGGCGTTGTCCGCTGCGCGGGGCTTGTGGGGTGCGGTGCCGGGTTGGGGGGGGGGGGGGGGGGGGGGGGGGGGGGGGGGGGGGGGGGGGGGGCGCCACCCCCCCCCCCCCCCCCCCCCCCCCCCCCCCCCCCCCCCCCGGACCCGGCACCACCCACAACAAGGGGGCCACCGCCCCACAACACCCCACCCGCCGAAGGCGAAAACGGAACGCCCACGGCGGGAAACCCGACAACGTGGGAAGCCCCCCGGAGGGCACGGACTAGCCGGCCAGCATCAGGCCGATGCCCGCCACCATCAACCCGGCCGCCGCCAACCGCGGCAGTCCGAAGCGTTCCTTGAAGAACACCGTGCCGATGGCGGCCCCGACGATGATCGACGATTCGCGCAGCGCCGCGATGGGCGCCAACGGCGCGCGGGTCTGCGCCCACAGCACCAGCCCGTAGGCGAACACCGAGAGCACCCCGCCGGCCAGCCCGCGCAGGGCGAAGGGCCGGAGTTCGGCGACGAGGCGGCCGCGGCGGGTGACCAGCGCGTAGACCGGGATGGCCAGCCCTTCGAGGAGCATCAGCCAGCCGATGTAGCCCAGCGAGGTCTCGGAGGCGCGGACGCCCAGGCCGTCGACGGTGGTGTACGAGGCGATGGACAGGCCGGTGGCGACCGCGGCCGCTATCGCCGGCCAGTGTGGGCGGGCGCCGGAGCCGCGGATGCCCCAGACCGCCAGTCCCACCAGGCCCGCGGAGGCCAGGGCGACGCCGGCCAGCGCCCAGCCGCTGGGGATCTCGTGCACGAACAGCGCGGCGAGGACCGTGACGACCAGCGGCGCGGTGCCTCGGGCGATCGGGTACATCTGGCCGAAGTCGCCCATGCGGAACGACTGCATCAGCAGGGCCTGGTAGAGGATGTGCAGCACCGCGGAGCCCAGGAGGTACGGCCAGGCGGCGGCCGCCGGCAGCGGGGTGAGGCAGGCCAGGAGCGCGCCGCACAGCGCCCCGCCGCCACCGACCAGGGTGAAGGCCAGGAGCTGGTCGCGTATCCCGTGGGCGATGGCGTTCCAACTGGCGTGGGTGACGGCGGCCAGCAGCACGGCCGCCACGACCAGCGGCGTCACGAGGACTGCTCGCGCACGTCCACCAGCCGGGCCCCGGCGTGGGTGAGCAGGGTCCGCGGGGCGAGCGGGAACACGGTGTGCGGGGTGCCGGCGGCGGCCCAGACGGTGTCCTGGTCGAGGATGCGGCGGTCGGCGAGGACGGTGGTGCGGGTGCGGTGGCCGAACGGTGGGACGCCGCCGATGGCGTATCCGGTGGTCTCGCGGACGAGCGCGGCGTCGGCGCGGCTGACCTTGGCGGCGCCGAGTTCGTCGCGGACCCGTGCCACGTCCACCCGGGAGGCGCCGTCCATCAGGACCAGCACCGGTTCGCCGTCGGCGACGAAGATCAACGACTTGACGATCTGGGCGAGGTCGCAGCCGACCGCCGCGGCGGCCTCCGCGGCGGTCCGGGTGGCCTCGGGGAACGCGCGCACCTCCACGCTGAGGTCGAGGGCGGTGAGGGCCTCGGCGAAGCGGGGGTGGGCCTGGGCGGTCGTTGCGGTCGGAGGGTTGTCGGTCGCGGAATCGCTCATGGCCCGCACGCTAGCGAAAGCTGTACGGGCCATGCGAACGAGATCCGGACGCCGGACACCCCGGAAGCGGGGTGTCCGGGGCGTCTCAGCCGGCGGTGAGGATGGCGCGGACCACCGGGCCGGCGTTGGTGCCGCCGTGCCCACTGGCCGGGACGACCGCGGCGGCCGCCAGGTCGTTGCGGTAGGCGGCGAACCAGGCGTTGGGCTTGTCCTGGTTGTCGACCTCGGCGGAGCCGGTCTTGGCGCCGATGTCGCCGCTGATGCCCTGCATCGCCTCGGCGCCCGTGCCGGCGGTGGCGGTCAGCTTCATCAGCGCCTTGAGGTTGGACGCGGTGTCCGGCTTCATGGTGCGCGCGGCCTTGGCGAAGGCCCGGTTGTCGAGCGACGGGGCGACGATGTACGGCTGGCGGAACCCGCCGGACTGGGCGGTGGCGGCGACCGACGCGACGTTCAGCGGGTTCATCCGGACCCCGCCCTGGCCGATCAGCGAGGCCGCCATCTGGGCGTCGTGCTGGACCGGGACGGTGCCGTCGAAGGTGGGGATGCCGGTCGCCCAGTTCAGCCCGATGCCGAAGACGTCCCGGGCCTCCTTGGTCAGGTCGTCGTCGCTGAGGTCCTTGGCGTGCCCGATGAAGGCGTTGTTGCAGGACGCCGCGAAGCTCTGCGCGAAGGTGCCGTCGGGGATCTCGGACTGGTTGAGGTTCTGGAACTTCCAGCCGCCGACGGTGACGAACTTCGGGCACGGGTTCTTCTTGTCCGGCGCCGTCAGCCCCTTGTCCATCAGCATCGCGGACGTGACGATCTTCATCGTCGAACCGGGCGCCAGCGACCCCTGGGTGGCGACGTTGAAGCCGTCGGCGGGGGAGTTGGCGAGCGCCAGGATCTCCCCGGTGCTGGGCTTGACGGCCGCCGCGGACGCCGACTTCTTGCCCTTGACGGCGTTCTCGGCGGCGCTCTGGAGCTTGGCGTCGAGCGTCGTGTGCAGGGTGCCGGGGGTGCCCTTGGAGAGCACCTTCAGCGTCTTGTCGGGCTGCTGCTTGTTGCTGTCGGCGGACTTGGCGCGGTGGACGTAGAGCTCCACGCCCGGCTTGCCGTCGGTCTTGCTGCCGTACTTGGTGCGCAGGCTGTCCAGCACCCCGGCGAGCGTGGGGTGGTCCTTGGCGGTCAGCTCGACGCCGTTGCGGTCCACCGCCTTGATCGGCGGCGCCTCGGCCTCCCCGGTGCGCAGTTCGTCGCCCTTGGCCAGCCCCGGGTAGAGCGTCGAGGGCTCCCAGGCGACCTGCGGCTTCCCGGTGGCCTTGTCACGCTTGAGGGCCACCGTGCTGCCGTACGAGAACGGGGTCTTCACGGCCTTGTAGTCGATCTCGGTGCTGACCGTGTACGGCACCTTGTCGCCGGCCGGGGTGCCCGGCTTCAGCGTCACCTTCGAGAACTTCGCCTGCGGGGCGAAGGCGGTCAGGGCGGTCCGGGCGGCGTCCGGGTCGTCGGTCAGCGCCGCGGCCTTGGCGACGTCACCGGACTGCCAGGCCGTCAGGAAGGTCTGGGCGGTGGTGTTCACTTCCTTGGCGGTGAGCGGGCCGGAGGGCACCGTGGGGCCGCCGTCACCCGATTTGGCATCCGCCGACCTGACCGCCTGCGGAGCCCCGTCGTCCGAGCCGCCGAACAGCGTGAACCCGCCGACGACGCCCGCCACCAGGGCCACCGACCCGCCGATCAGTCCGTACTTCACCTCGCGGCGCATGCCACCGATCCCCTCCCAGGAGCTTGATCCTTGAGTACGCACCCAAGAACGCCCATCGCACTCTAAGGGACACGGGCGCGTGGTGAGTCTCGATCCGGGCACGGTCCGGTGACGCTCCGTCGAACTGATGTGACGGGTTCGTCGCATCGGCGGGCTCAGACCCAGCTGTCGAACCACATCCGGTTGTGCCAGGCGCTCTTGGGGATCGGCATACCCGTGTAGAGGGGGTAGAAGTAGATGAAATTCCACACGATCAGGAGAACGAGCACCCCGGCACCGACCGCGCCGAGGGTGCGCCGCCGTTCACTGGCCCCCGGCGGTCCGATGATCGCGCCGATCATCATCGCCAGCGCCAGGCACAGGAACGGCACGAAGACCACGGCGTAGAAGAGGAAGATGGTCCGCTCCTGGTAGAGGAACCACGGCAGGTAGCCGGCCGCGACGCCGCAGGCGATCGCCCCGGCCCGCCAGTCCCGCCGGAACAGCCACCGCCACAGCACGTACAGCAGCGCGAAGCAGGCCGCCCACCACAGCAGCGGGGTGCCCAGCGCCAGCACCTCGCGGGCGCAGCCCTCGGCGGCGGTGCAGCCGTCCTGCCCGGCCTTGGGGTCCTCGTAGAAGTACGAGACGGGGCGGCCCAGCACCAACCAGCTCCACGGGTTGGACATGTAGGTGTGCGGCGTGGTCAGGCCGGTGTGGAAGGCGTAGACCTCGCTCTGGTAGTGCCACAGGCTGCGCAGCCAGTCCGGCAGCCAGGTGAAGGAGCCCTGCCGGCCCTCGGGGGAGGTGGCCCAGTCGCGGTAGTAGCCGCTCTTGGTGGCGATCCAGCCGCTCCAGGACGCCAGGTAGGTGGCGAGCGCCACCACGACCGTCGCGCCGAACGCGGGCAGCGCGTCGCGCCGCAGCACCGACCGGAACGGGCGGCGGGCGCCGGCGGTGCGCCGCGCGCCCATGTCCCACAGCACCGACATCAGCGCGAACGCGGCCAGGAAGTACAGGCCGTTCCACTTCGTCGCCGCCGACAGGCCCAGGCACAGGCCGGCCGCGATCCGCCAGGGCCGCCAGCCCAGCCGCAGTCGGTCGCCGACCTCGTCGTCCGGTCGGGCCACCCCGGCCGGGCCGAGGGGCAGCGCCGCCGCCAGCCGGGCCCGGGTGCGGTCCCGGTCCACCAGCAGGCAGCCGAAGCCGGCCAGTACCCAGAACATCACGATCAGGTCGAGCAGCGCGGTGCGGCTCATCACGAAGTGCAGCCCGTCCACCGCCAGCAGCCCGCCGGCCAGGCAGCCCAGTGCCGTCGAGCGCAGCAGCCGCCGCCCGATGCGGCAGACCAGCAGCACCGACAGGGTGCCGAGCAGCGCGGTCATGAACCGCCAGCCGAAGGGGTTCATCCCGAACGCCCACTCGCCCAGCGCGATCAGCCACTTGCCCATCGGCGGATGGACGACGTACGAGTGCTCCGGCGAGAGCAGGATCTGCGGGGGATGGGCCAGCAGGGCGTCGTTGGCGTTCTTCGCCCAGGTGCCCTCGTAGCCGTACTGGAGCAGCGACCAGGCGTCCTTGGGGTAGTACGTCTCGTCGAATATCACCTTGCGCGGGCTGCCGAGGTTCCAGAACGTCAGCACGCCCGCGAACAGCGTCACCAGCAGCGGCCCGATCCAGCCCGACCAGCGCGCGAGCCGCCGGGCCAGGTCGGGGCCGGTGCCGAAGAGCGCCCACACCCGCCCGTCCGGCTCGGGGAACGGCGCCACCAGCCGTGTGTGGACGTCGGCCTCGGGCCGGCCGGCGTACCCGAACCGGCGCAGCCGCCGCTGCCACGCCGGGGGCCGGTCGGTCGGCTCCGGGGTGCGCAGGGCGGCCGGGTGCGTCGCACTGGTGTCACTCGTCACCCGGCCCATCGTAGGGAAGCGGTCTGTGCGGCGGGGGCCCGCGGCGCCGGGGCGGTGCCGCGCGTCACCGGCCCGGGCCCGGCCGGGCACCGGCGCGGGGCTGGGAGGATGGGGGCGTGACTGGAACGCTGGTACTTGCAGGGACGCCCATCGGTGACGTCGCGGACGCCCCGCCGCGGCTCGCCGCCGAGTTGGCCGCCGCCGACGTGATCGCGGCCGAGGACACCCGGCGGCTGCGCCGACTGACCCAGGCGTTGGAGGTCCAGCCGGTTGGCCGGATCGTGTCGTACTTCGAGGGCAACGAGGCGGCCCGCACGCCCGAGCTGGCGGACGCGCTCGCCGGAGGGGCGCGGGTGCTGCTGGTCACCGACGCCGGCATGCCGTCGGTCTCCGACCCGGGCTACCGGCTGGTCGCGGCGGCCGTCGAGCGCGACATCAAGGTCACCGCGGTGCCCGGGCCGAGCGCGGTGCTCACCGCCCTCGCGGTGTCCGGGCTGCCGGTGGACCGGTTCTGCTTCGAGGGGTTCCTGCCGCGCAAGGCGGGGGAGCGGCTGTCCCGGCTGCGGGAGGTCGCCGAGGAGCGGCGCACCCTGGTCTACTTCGAGGCGCCGCACCGCCTGGACGACACCCTCGCCGCGATGGCCGAGGTCTTCGGCGCGGACCGGCGGGCGGCGGTCTGCCGCGAGCTGACCAAGACCTACGAGGAGGTCCGGCGCGGCGGGCTGGGTGAGCTGGCCGCGTGGGCCGCCGAGGGCGTCCGCGGGGAGATCACCGTCGTCGTCGAGGGCGCCCCGGAGAGCGGGCCGGGGGAGCTGGACGCCGCGGAGCTGGTGCGCCGGGTGCGGGTCCGCGAGGAGGCGGGGGAGCGCCGCAAGGAGGCGATCGCGGCGGTGGCGGCGGACGCCGGGCTGCCCAAGCGGGAGGTCTTCGACGCGGTGGTGGCGGCGAAGAACGCCGAGCGGGACGCCGGACGGGGCGCGGCCGGGACGGTGTGACAACCCCGCCCGGCTGAGCGTCAAACCGCTCGGGAGAGCACAAAAGCCCAGACCAGAGCCATGATCCGACCTGCGGGAAGGTAAACGGCCGGCATCGAAGGTAAAGCGATCACCCGCCCAGCGGTGCGTTTTTCCTACGACCTGCCAAATCTGGGCCAATAGGTAGCAGCTCGGCTGCGTTCCGCCCGCGAAAGGCGTTCCCTGGGAACCGGGACCTCCCGTCCCCGGAGAGCTTGTCCAGCGGACAAGAGGAGCGCACATGAGCGACACCACGAAGACCACCGCCGGTACCCCCGGTGCGGCGCCCGCACACCCCGTTCCGCCCCACCCCCGACGGTCCGAGCCCGCGGCCCACGAGGCGTACGCCTTCTGCTGCATGGGCTGCGGCCACGGCTGGGAACAGGCGTACGAGATCGAGCACCAGGTGGATGCCAAGGGCGTCACGCACGCCGTCTACTACGCGGACGGCGAGCGCGTCCCGTCCCCCCTGACCCACCCCACGTGCGCCAACTGCGGCGGCCACGTCGTCCGCATCATGCGCTCCGGTCAGGTCTCGATGGTCTCCGACGCGATCGCGCACCTGCACCAGCGCCCGCAGCACCACCGCAAGGCCGCCCACCGCGAGGACACCGCCGGGCACGAGGACACCGGCCCCCGCGACGACTCCGGCCGCACCGGCAGCACCGCCGACCCCGACCGGCACCACTGGCACCTCTCCGACCTGCTGCACCCCTTCCAGCACCACCGCAGGTGAGGCGCCGGCCGCGGCCCTCGTAGGATCGCGGCCATGGCCAAGCAGGACAACGACACCCCGCCGCCGCTGCCGGAACCCCTCCGGGTGCCGGTCGCGGACTCGCACACCCACCTGGACATGCAGGACACCACCGTCGAGGCGGCGCTCGCCAAGGCCGCCTCCGTCGGTGTGACCACCCTCGTCCAGGTGGGCTGCGACCTGGCCGGCTCCCGCTGGGCCGCGGACACCGCCGCCGCCCACGACGCCGTCCACGCCGCCGTCGCCCTGCACCCCAACGAAGCACCCCGGATCGTGCTCGGCGATCCCGACGGATGGTCCCGGCAGGGGGCCCGGACCGCCGGCGGGGACGCCGCCCTCGACGACGCGCTCGCCGAGATCGACGCCCTCGCCGCCCGCCCCGAGGTCCGCGGCGTCGGCGAGACCGGCCTGGACTACTTCCGCACCGGCCCCGAGGGCACCGCCGCCCAACAGCGGTCCTTCCGCGCCCACATCGAGATCGCCAAGCGGCGCGGCAAGGCCCTGGTCATCCACGACCGGGAGGCCCACGACGACGTGCTGCGCATCCTGCGCGAGGAGGGCGCGCCCGACCGGGTCGTCTTCCACTGCTACTCCGGCGACGCCGCGATGGCCGAGACCTGCGCCGCCGCCGGCTACTTCATGTCCTTCGCCGGCAACGTCACCTTCAAGAACGCCCAGCCACTGCGCGACGCCCTCGCCGTCGCCCCGCCCGAACTGGTGCTCGTCGAGACCGACGCCCCCTTCCTCACCCCCGCGCCGTACCGCGGACGGGCCAACGCCCCCTACCTCATCCCGTTCACCCTGCGCGCCATGGCCGAGGTGAAGGGCATGACGGAGGACGCGCTGGCCTCGGCCGTAGCCGCCAACACCGCCCGCGCGTTCGACTACTGACGCGGTCGGGGTCGATTCGGCCACCCCGCGCCACCGCGGCGAGTTGGGCCCGCCGCCCGCACTCCGCTACATTCCGCGCTTGACCGGTTACCGGACGACACCCGTGGCAGGTGCAGCGTGAGTCCATCGCAGAGCGGCCAACGCGTCGGGCGCGGCCGGGGCCGCCGCCGGCGCGCCGCCGACACCCCGGAACAACTGCGCCGGCTGCTGCCCCGCGCCCTGGTCGTCGCGTTCCTCGCCGGCGGCACCACCGCCTTCGTCGCGCACGACAAGGCCGTCAAGCTCAGCATCGACGGCGACCCGCGCACCCTGCACACCTTCGCCGACGACGTCGACGAACTCCTCGCCGACCAGAAGCTCGACATCGGCCGCCACGACATCGTCGCCCCCACCCCCGGGACCGACCTCACCAGCGGCGACGAGATCGTGGTCCGGCACGGCCGGCCGGTCATGCTCACCCTCGACGGGCAGCGCCGCCAGGTGTGGACCACCGCCGACACCGTCGAGGGGGCCCTGCACCAGCTCGGGGTGCGCGCCGAGGGCGCCTACCTCTCCGCCGCGCGTTCCCAGCGCATCGCCCGGCACGGCCTGGAACTGCACGTCCGCACCGAACGCGCCCTGGTCTTCGTCGCCGACGGCCGCGAGTACCACGTCCGCACCAACGCCGCGACCGTCCGCGAGGCCCTCGCCCAGGCCGGCCTGGCCCTGCGCGACCGGGACACCACCTCGGTGCCGCCGGACAGCTTCCCCCGCGACGGCCAGACCGTCTCGGTGCTGCGCATCACCGGCACCACCGAGGTCCACGAGCAGCCCGTGCCGTTCCGCACCGTCAAGCGGCCCGACCCGGCGCTGCCCCGCGGCACCGAAGTGGTGGTCCGCCCCGGCGTCCCCGGCCTGCGGCGCGTCACCTACCGCCGCGACACCGTCAACGGGGTGCGCCGCAAGCCCCACAAGGTGGCGGTCGAAACGGTCCACCGCCCCAGCCCGCAGATCATCCACGTCGGCACCCAGGCGCTGCCCACCTCCGTCAGCGGCGCCGACGGCCTGGCCTGGGAGGCGCTCGCCCAGTGCGAGGCCGGCGGCCGCCCGGACGCGGTCGACGTCTCGGGCACCTACGGCGGGCTCTACCAGTTCGACGTCGGGACCTGGCACGGGCTCGGCGGCTCCGGCCGACCCCAGGACGCCCCCGCCGCCGAGCAGACCTTCCGGGCCAAGAAGCTCTACGTCACCCGGGGCGCGAGCCCGTGGCCGGTCTGCGGCCGTAAGCTTCACGGGTGAGCGACCGCAAGACCACTGACGAAACCGGCCCGCTGCTGGGCCCCGCCGACGTCCGGGAACTGGCCACCGCGCTGGGCGTACGCCCCACCAAACAGCGCGGCCAGAACTTCGTCATCGACGCCAACACCGTCCGCCGGATCGTGCGGACCGCGCAGGTCCGCCCCGACGACGTGGTCGTCGAGGTCGGCCCGGGCCTGGGCTCGCTGACCCTGGCGCTGTTGGAGGCCGCCGACCGGGTCACCGCCGTCGAGATCGACGACGTGCTCGCCGCGGCGCTGCCCGGCACCGTCGCGGCCCGGCTGCCCGAGCGCGCCGACCGCTTTGCGCTCGTCCACCGCGACGCCCTGCACGTCACCGAGCTGCCCGGCCCGGCCCCCACCGCCCTGGTCGCCAACCTCCCCTACAACGTCGCGGTGCCGGTCCTGCTGCACATGCTGGAACGGTTCCCGACCATCGAACGGACCCTGGTCATGGTCCAGGCCGAGGTCGCCGACCGGCTCGCCGCCGGCCCGGGCAACAAGGTCTACGGCGTGCCGTCGGTCAAGGCCAACTGGTACGCCGAGGTCAAGCGGGCCGGGGCGATCGGCCGCAACGTCTTCTGGCCCGCGCCCAACGTCGAATCCGGTCTGGTCTCGCTCGTCCGCCGGGCCGAACCGCTGCCCTCGCGGGCCTCCCGGGAAGAGGTCTTCGCGGTCGTCGACGCCGCCTTCGCGCAGCGCCGCAAGACCCTGCGGGCCGCCCTCGCCGGCTGGGCGGGCTCGGCGCAGGCCGCCGAGGCGGCCCTGGTCGCGGCCGGCGTCTCCCCGCAGGCCCGTGGCGAATCGTTGAGCATCGAGTCCTTCATCGCCATCGCCGAGAACAAGGTTGCGGCCACGGACCAGGAGACCGCCCGATGACCCGCAACGCCCCCGACCGCGTCACCGTCCGCGTGCCCGCCAAGGTCAACGTCCAACTCGCGGTCGGCGGCCGCCGACCGGACGGCTTCCACGACCTGGCCAACGTCTTCCTCGCCGTCGGCCTGCACGACGACGTCACCGCCACCCCCGCCGACGCCCTGACGCTCACCTGCACCGGCCCGGACGCCGACCAGGTGCCGCTGGACGAGTCCAACCTCGCCGCCCGTGCCGCCCGCGCGCTGGCCGCCCGGCACGGCCTGGACCCCCGCGTGCACCTGCACATCGCCAAGGGCATCCCGGTCGCCGGCGGCATGGCCGGCGGCAGCGCGGACGCCGCCGGCGCCCTGCTGGCCTGCGACGCGCTGTGGGGGACCGGCGCCACCCGGGGCGAACTGCTCGACATCTGCGCGGAGTTGGGCAGCGATGTCCCCTTCAGCCTGGTCGGCGGCGCGGCCCTGGGCCGCGGTCGGGGCGAACTGCTGGAGCCGCTGCCCGTCGGCGGTACCTTCCACTGGGTCTTCGCGGTCGCCGACGGCGGCCTGTCCACCCCCGCCGTCTACAAGGAGTGCGACCGCCTGCGCGACGCCTCCGGCACCGGCGCGACCACCGCCGACGTCCCCGACCCCGAGCCGACCCCGGCCCTCCTGGACGCGCTGCGCACCGGCGACCCGGCCGCCCTCGCCGCCGCCCTGAGCAACGACCTCCAGGCGGCGGCGCTCTCGCTGCGCCCGTCGCTGGCCGCCACCCTCGCCGCCGGCACCGACGCCGGGGCGCTGGCCGCCCTGGTCTCCGGCTCCGGCCCGACCACGGCGTTCCTGGTGGCCGACGCGGACCAGGCCGACCGGGTCGCCGCGGCCCTGCGCGCCTCGGGCACCTGCCGCACGGCCCGCACCACGGCCGGGCCGGCCCCCGGAGCGACGGTCCTGCCCCAGGGCTAGGGAGTGTGCCGTACGGCGTCGGGCGCTACGGTCCGTGACCGATCCGTGGCCGTACCGTGCCCGTCCGACGGCAACCGTTCGACCCGTCGTTCGAGTCTGGACCTGCATGACGGTTTCGAGAACGGGCCCACGACGACGGCGCGCGACCACGGCCGGGGCGGCCGCCCTGTTGGTCGTGTTCGGCGGGGCGGTGACGTCCTGCGGTGCGGGAAAGTCCGAGGGGGAGCAGGCTCCGCAACGGGCCGAGTTGGCGTTCCGGGACCCGGTGGGCACGAGCTACCTCCGGTACATCGAGAAGTCGGAACGGGAGTGGTCGGCGGCCGGGGCCTACGACCCGTTCTCCGTCAACCTGGCGGCGAGCGCGGTTTCCCCGGGCACGGGGCACGTGAGCGCCAGGAACATCAAGGTGACCGTCGACACGACCGCCACGAAGTCGGTGACGTTCAACACCATGAACAGGGAGCAGGGCTGCAAGGGCGTCCGCGGTCTCGTCACCTGCACCCCGAAGGACATCGAGTCGGGCGAGCAGGAGAACCTCCGACTGTTCCACATGGTGGTGAGACAGGACGCGAAGAAGGGCCAGGCCGGGTCCATGAAGGTCACCGTGACCAGCGACAACGCCCCCACCATCCACTTCACCTCCCAACTGGTCATCGGTTCGCCCGGCCTGAGCGCGCGCCGGGACCTGCACCCGGCGTCCGATCCGATAGAGCCCGGCTCCGAGCTGAAGGTGCGGCCCGCGTTCGGTAACGAGGGTGACGTCGACGTCGACGGTGACCTCAGCGTCGCGTTGGAGGTGTCGGGCCAGGCGACGCTGCGCCGGCAGTACAGCAACTGCCGTTACGACAAGGCCGACGCACCGAAGAAGGCGCTGTGCACGATCCCCGGGCCGCTGCCGGTCGGAGCGGCGTACGAGACCGACCGGCCGTTCACGGCCGCCATCGACGAGACCGGGAGCCAGGGCAAGATCACCGCCACCCTCTATCCCGCCCCCAACACGCCGACCCGCGACCTGTTGCCGGACTCCGCCCCACGGGGAAGCGGCGCTCCGCTCGGTTTCCGCCCGACCGACGGCAGCCATTTCGACCAGTTCGGCAGGGAGTTGGCCTTCGGCGACATGCAGTTCCGCACCACCCGCAGATACGACCGGCAGGTCAACGGGTTCGCCATCAAGGGCAAGGTGGGCCAGACGAGGGAGATCGGCGTGATGGACGCGGCCGGCTACTTCAACGGTGACTCGTACGTGACCCTGCCCGAGGGCGTCAGCCTGATCGGGCACCGCGAGGGTGAGGCGAGCGAAATGCTTTTCTGCGCGTACACCGAAGAGAAGAACCGGAAGGTCGTGTGCCCGGCACCCAACAACCCCCTCCCCGTACTGCGCGTCCGCATCGACAAGCGGGTCGAGGGCGCCCGGGGCACGATCTCCGTGAAACCCGATCCGGAACACCCGGACCCGGACCTGACGAACAACTCCGCACCGATCACGATGGAGTACGTGGACTGAGGGGCGGGCGGGGCGTCGTCACGCGTAGCGCGGCAGGCCGTCCGTCGAGATCGTCCACTCGGCGACGGTGACGTCCTCGCCGTAGACGAAGTCCTTGCGGATGGCGTAGCGGGGGCCGTCCGGGGTGGAGTGGATGTCGGAGAAGACCGCGCCCGTTCCCGTGCGGGGGTCGAAGATCGCGTAGACGGGGATGCCCAGGAGGGGGTAGTCGCGGGTCTTGCCCACCCAGTCGTTGTCCGGGTTGGAGCGGGAGACGACCTCGATGGCGGCGACGATCGTGCGGGGGTCGAAAGACCCCTGCCCCTCCATGTCATCCCAGGCAATCACCATGACGTCGGGATGGCGCATGATGCCTTCGGGCTCTTCTTCCACGTCCGGAGTCCCCGTGTGCGCCAAGAGCCCGTCCGGCATCACCCTCTCCAGGCGGCGGCTGACCTGGGCCGCGGTCAGCTCGTGCGGCTGCCTCGGAGACATCATGTCGTGAACGATCCCTTCGATGGTGATCTCCAGCTTGCCTGGAACGTGGTCCTGCATTTGCTCGACGATGTCGCGCATCGCCTGATACAGGGGGGAAACCCGCTGGGCGTCGTCAGGGGCGATGGTCATGGCGCGCGCTCCTCGTCTGTGCTCAGGGGCAAGGGTCGTCACGTTCATGCTAGGCGGCCTCCTTGAGATCGGGCCGGCAGTCGCGACACAGCCCCGGCTCTTGGGCGCGGAAGGCGCGCTCGCAGCCGTCGCAGGTCTGAAGGGGGTCCGCGCGGGCGGCGGGCTCCGGGGCGGCGGCCGGGAGGGGCGGGGGCAGTGACGCCGTGAGGCGGTGGGCGAGGAGGGCCGCCGGATTGCGGAGGCCGGGCGGCAGGTCGGCCGTCAGGGTGCGGCGCACGGCGTCGGGGGGTGCCTCGCGTTCGAGCCAGGCGTGCACGGCCGGGGCGAGCCGCGCCACGTCCACCTCGGAGAGCAGCAGGCGGGGATCGTCGCGCCGCAGCTCCGCGAGGATGCGGTGGGCCGTGCGCGCGGCCACCGGGTCGGGGCGGTGCGGTGCGGGCAGTGGCCGGGGCGCTCGTGTGGGTTTCCGCGGCGGCGTCGGCCTCGGGGCGCGGTCGGCGGGGCGGGGCGCCGGACGGCTTGCGGGGCGGCTTACGGGACGGTGGGGCGCCGCCCCCGGCTGGTTGTACGACACCGTGCGCGTCACCACCCGGCCGCTGGGCAGCCGCTCCCGCGTGCGCTCCAAGTACCCGGCGGCCTCCAACTCCCGCAGCGCGGAGGCGATCCGGGCCTCGCTCTCCGGGAAGCGGGCGGTCAGGCACTTGATGCCGATGCGTGCCCCGGCGGGCAGCGACTGGATGTGCACGGCGAGCCCGATCGCCACG
The DNA here is from genome assembly GCF_046549115.1 of Streptomyces sp. x-19. NCBI lineage: Bacteria > Bacillati > Actinomycetota > Actinomycetes > Kitasatosporales > Streptomycetaceae > Streptomyces > Streptomyces sp. x-19. Next base: position 57,338 of record NZ_JAJPWK010000014.1, read on the forward strand.
AGGGTCAGCCCGCGGTGCTGGGCGAGGTGGTTGCCGACCACCGTGTAGCGGTTGGTGTGACGGGAGTTGACGTGAATGACCCCGGACGGGGGAGAGGGCGCGGGAACGCGGGACGTGGGGCGTAAGGGCGCGCTACGGTTCTCTAGAGCCATCGGGAAGGCCTTGTTCCTAGGTGGTAGCCATCGGGAAGGTTCCGTCTTCCTTGTTGGTCAGGCCCTCGTTCGGGATGCCAGTCCCGGCCGGGGGCCGAAGTATGTGTGCGGTCGTGCGCTCGTGCGGTTACGCACTCGTGCACTTGTCGCGGTGAGCATATGCCGCACAACCCACCCCAATCACAACCGAGTTGGCACATGTCACCCGTGTGAGTGGCACAGCCACGGGGAGGCTGGAGGGGTGGGGAGGGGTCCTTTCCCTGGTCTTGAGCTTTTGCCTCGCGCCGCACCGGGATCCGGCCCACCGGGTCGCGGGAACGCACGATTCGGCGGGCGCCCCTTCTGTGTGCATTGCGGTGAAACGGGCACGTGGCGGCACCGCATGCGCGTAGCGTGCCGGGGAATCGCGTTGTACCGGGCGACCAGCAAATAACGGTGGTGAGTCATGCCCCCTCGTAAGGACGCCGATCCCTCAGCCAGCGTCCCGTGCTTCTACGGCGCCGAGATGCGCTATCTCCGGGAACAGGCCGGCCTCACGCTCGAACAGTTAGCGGAGGGCAGTTATCGCGGTATCTCGCTGCTCAGTCAGATCGAGCGCGGTGAACGGACCATGCCGTTGGACCTGGCCCTCCACGTCGACAAGAAGCTTCACACGAACGGCTTCTTCGAGCGCCGCTGCGAGGCGGTGCAGAAGGCCCGTCGGGCCGGTCATGCGGAGTACTTCGCAGATGTGCTGGAGATGGAGGAGCGGGCGGAGACGATTGAGGAGTGGGCGCCGATGCTCGTTCCCGGGCTGCTTCAGACGCCTGCGTACACACGGGCGGTAGTGCGGGCGACGTTGCCCAGGGCGACGGACGACGAGGTCGAGGAGAAGGTAACGGCTCGGATGTCCCGGTCGGCGATCTTCGATGGGGAGACGCCTCCAAAGTTCTGGGCGATCCTGGACGAGTCGCTGATTCACCACCGAGCTGTCCCGGACGAGCAGATGGCAGAGCTGTTGGAGCACATTGCGAAGGTGGTCAGGGCGACGCGCTCAGTTCTGCAAATCATGCCGAAGGTCGATGGCGTGCACCCACTCGTGACGGGTGAGCTTCGCGTCATGACCTTCACGGACGCACCGCCAGTGCTGTACGCCGAGAGCATGCTCAGCGGCCAACTCATCGACTATCCGCCGCTCGTGAAGCAGTACCGCGAGTCGTACGATCTGCTCAGGGCCGCCGCACTGTCGCCCGCGGCGTCGCTCTCTTTGATCGAGACAGCGGCAGGGGACTATCGAAATGGCAAGCAGAGCACTCGACTTGAGTGACCCTTCGTGGCGCAAGAGCAGTTACAGCAACGGCACCGGAGGGGACTGCGTCGAGGTGGGCGAGAACTTCTCCGGGGCCGCGATCTGGCGCAAGAGCAGCTACAGCAACGGCTCCGGCGGCAACTGCGTCGAGGTAGCCGACGGCCTTCCCGGCATCGTCCCCGTCCGGGACAGCAAGGATCCGCAGGGGCCCGCGCTGGTCTTCTCCGCTGCCGGGTGGGCGTCGTTCGTGTCGGCTGTCAAGGGTGACGCTTAGAGCTTGTCGATGGCGGTCAGGTCGATGTCGATGGGGTAGGGCTTGTCGACCTTGATCTGGTCGCGGTGGACGCCCATGTGCACGTACGCGTGGGTCAGCGGATCGAGCTCGTAGACGTGGACCACATTCCTTCCGCCGTCGCGCTCGATGCGCCAGAAATGCGGGATCCCGGCCGCGGCGTACTTCACCGGCTTGGTCGTACGGTCGCGGGATTTGGAGTCCGGCGAGACAACCTCGACGGCCAGATGCACGTCCCTCGCTTGGTAGCGCGTCTGCTCAAGTCCGGCGTCGGCTCCGGCTCGTACCACGCTGATGTCGGGCTCGGGCGCATTGTGGTCATCGAGGACGACGGTCATCTCCCGCCGCACGCGGAACTCGTCTAGGGCCGTTGCTCGCAGGCCGTGCTCCAGGACGTACAGCACCAGCGCGTGGAAGTTACGCTGCGGGCTCATGAAGATCAGGCTCCCGTCGATCAACTCGGTGTGCGGCGGGAGATCCGGCAGGGTGAACAAATCGTCCACGGTGTAGCCCGCGTGCGGCGGCACCGGCCAGTGGACGCGGTGCTCTACGAACTCGGCGGTCATGATTCCTCCCATGGAGGGGATTCTTCGGCCTGCCAGTCCACGGTAACGGCCGCATCCCGCTCACGTCATCACAAAGGGTGACCGCCCCCCCCGCGTGCCTCCGGCAGCCCGCCCCCGTCCTCCCCCGAAGGCCCCCGTCCCGTGGCGACTACGCTGGGAGGCCGATCGAGCCCCCGTCCGGGGGCGCACAGAGCAGGAGTGAGATGGCCGCCAACCTCGTCAATCTGGAAGCCGTCGACAAGGTGTACGGGACCCGTGCGCTGCTCGACGGTGTCTCCCTCGGCGTGAGCGAGGGCGACCGGATCGGCGTCGTCGGCCGCAACGGCGACGGCAAGACCACGCTGATCCGGATCCTCGCCAAGTTGGAGTCCGCCGACACCGGGCGGGTCACGCACGCCGGTGACCTGCGGTTGGGCGTGCTGACCCAGCATGATTCGCTGGACCCGGCCGCGACCATCCGGCACGAGGTGATCGGTGACCTCGCCGATCACGAGTGGGCCGGCAACGCCAAGATCAGGGACGTGCTGACCGGGCTGTTCGGGGACCTGCACCTGCCGGGGTTCACGCAGGGGCTGGACACCGTCATCGGGCCGCTGTCCGGTGGCGAGCGGCGGCGGATCGCGCTGGCCAAGCTGCTGATCGCCGAGCAGGACCTGATCGTGCTCGACGAGCCGACCAACCACCTCGACGTGGAGGGGATCTCCTGGCTGGCCCGGCACCTGGCGGCGCGGCGGTCCGCGCTGGTGGTCGTCACCCACGACCGGTGGTTCCTGGACCAGGTGGCGACGCGGATGTGGGACGTCCAGCGCGGCGCCGTCCACGAGTACGAGGGCGGCTACTCCGACTACGTCTTCGCGCGGGCCGAGCGGGAGCGGATCGCCGCCACCGAGGAGGCCAAGCGGCAGAACCTGATGCGCAAGGAGCTGGCCTGGCTGCGGCGCGGGGCGCCGGCCCGGACCAGCAAGCCGCGGTTCCGGATCGAGGCGGCCAACGAGCTGATCGCGGACGTGCCGCCGCCGCGCGACAACGCCGAGCTGATGAAGTTCGCCAGCTCGCGCTTGGGCAAGACGGTCTTCGAGCTGGAGGGCGTGACCGTCCAGGCCGGGCCGAAGGTGCTGCTCAAGCATCTGACGTGGCAGTTGGGGCCGGGTGACCGGATCGGTCTGGTCGGCGTCAACGGCGCGGGCAAGACCTCGCTGCTGCGGACGCTGGAGGCGGCCGCCCGCAGCGGGGGCGAGCAGCAGCCGGCGGCCGGCAAGGTCGTGGTCGGCAAGACCGTCAAACTCGCGTACCTCTCGCAGGAGGTCGCCGAGCTCAATCCGGCGCTGCGGGTGCTGGAGGCCGTCCAGCAGATCCGCGACCGGGTCGACCTCGGCAAGGGCCGGGAGATGACGGCGGGGCAGCTGTGCGAGAAGTTCGGCTTCACTAAGGAGAAGCAGTGGACGCCGGTCGGTGACCTCTCCGGTGGCGAGCGGCGGCGGTTGCAGATCCTGCGGCTGCTGATGGACGAGCCGAACGTCTTGTTCCTGGACGAGCCGACGAACGACCTCGACATCGAGACGCTGACGCAGTTGGAGGACCTGCTCGACGGCTGGCCCGGTTCGATGATCGTCATCAGCCACGACCGGTACTTCGTGGAGCGGACGACGGACCGGGTGTTCGCGCTGCTGGGTGACGCGGCGTTGCGGATGCTGCCGCGCGGCCTGGACGAGTACCTGGAGCGCCGGCAGAAGGTGATCGAGGCGGCGACGCCGACGCCCGCCCAGCCGGCCGCCGCGGCGCCGAAGAAGCCGGCCGCCGTCAACCGCGCGGCGCAGAAGGAGCTCCAGCGGATCGAGCGCCAACTGGACAAGATCGGCGAGAAGGAGGCGGCGCTGCACGGGCAGATGGCCGAGCACGCCACCGACTTCGAGAAGATCGCCGGACTGGACGCGCAGTTGCGTGAACTCGGCGCGCAGCGCGAGGAGTTGGAGATGCGCTGGTTGGAGCTGGCCGAGGACGCGTAGGCGCCCGGTGGCCGGCCCGCGGGCCGGCGGGCGGTGGTCCGCGGGGCCGGGCGCAAGGGCGGCAACCGGCCCCGATTGGCCTGGATTCCCGCGTTCCGGTGGTCTTCTCCCCGCTAGGGGGAGCGCATCGGCAGCCGACCGTGTACCTTCCCGGGAACACACAGCCGGGTCGGGGAGTTGAGGGGGTCCGCTCGATGGGCGTGCGGCTCATGGTGGTCGACGATCACCGTCTGCTCGCCGAGGCGCTCGCCTCGGCCCTGAAGCTGCGCGGGCACCGGGTCCTGGCGGCCGCCGCGCCCAGCGCCGGGGCCGCGGACCTGGTGGTGAGCCGGGCGCCGGAGGTCTGCCTGCTGGGCACCGCCGGGCCCGCCGAACCGGGGGCGTTCGACCCGGTCGTCCGGATCAAGCGGGAGCGGCCGCAGGTCGCGGTGGTGGTGCTCGGGCCGGTGCCCAGCCCGCGCGGGATCGCCGCCGCGTTCGCCGCCGGCGCCTCCGGCTACGTCCGCAACGACGAACGCATCGAGGGCGTCGAGCGGGCCATGCTCAAGGCCCGGGCGGGTGAGGCGGCGGTCGCCCCGCAACTGCTCCGGCAGGCGTTCGAGGAGCTGCTGCACCCCGCCGCCCAGCCCGACGACGAGGGCGCGCGGCTGCTGTCGCTGCTCACCCCCCGCGAGGTGGAGGTGCTGATCCGGGTCGCGGAGGGCGAGGACACCCGGGTGATCGCGGCGGGCATGGACATCGCGCCGAGCACCGCCAGGACCCACGTCCAGCGGGTGTTGATGAAGCTGGAGGTGGGCTCCCGGTTGGAGGCGGCCGCGCTGGCCGCCCGCACCGGCCTGTTGGAGCGGGTCCAGCAGGTCCCTGGGGGTCAGCTCTCCTGATCCGGGCGGTCGGCCGGGGCGTCCTGGGCGTCGCGGAGTTCCGCGGCGGACGGCGGGACGTTGGGCCGTAGCACCAGCCAGACCAGGAAGAAGAGGCCGAGCGCGAGCATGCCCAGGCCCGTCCACAGGTTGATGTTGACGCCCTGGGCCTTCGCCAGGTCCGCGTCGGAGGCGGTGAGCCCGGCGACGGTGACGATCACGCCGTAGACGACGAACAGGCCACCGATGATGCGCCGGATGTCGAAGAGTCGGGCGGCGGTGGCCGAGGTGCGTTCCAACTCGCTGACTTCGTTCTGCAGTTCAGACATGGTGGGGTCTCCGGTCAGAGCGAGTAGGGCAGGTAGCACAGCGCGGCGAGGACGAGGGCGCCCCAGCCGAGGAGCGCGGGCTTGCGGTACCAGGCGGCGTCGCCCTCGGCGGGCGGCTCCGCGAGGCCCGGCGCCGTGGTTCCTTCCCCACTCCCAACTCCGTTCGAGTGCGGGGATCCCCAGACCAGCCCGGCCAGTTCGGCCTCCGGCTTGGGTTCGGTGAAGAGCGTGACGACGACCATGACCACCGCGCCCGCGACGAAGCCGACGATCGCGGAGACGAAGTTGGCGCCCTGGTCGGTGGGGATGGCGATGATGCCCTGCTTGTAGATCCAGAAGTAGTTGACCATCGCTGCGGTGGTGCCGGCGAGCAGGCCCCAGACGCCGGACTTCATCGAGGCCCGCTTCCAGAACATGCCGATGATGAAGACCACGAACATCGGCACGTTGAAGAAGGAGAACAGGGTCTGGAGGTAGCCCATGATGTTGGAGAACGACGAGGCGATGAACGCGGTGCCGATCGAGGCCAGCACGCCGATCGCGGTGATCAGCCGGCCGAAGCGCAGGTAGTAGCCGTCGGGCCGGTCCGTCTTCACGTACTTGGCCCAGATGTCGTACGTGAAGACGGTGTTGAAGGACGAGACGTTGGCGGCCATGCCGGCCATGAAGGCGGCGAGCAGGCCGGTGACGGCGATGCCGAGCACGCCGTTGGGCAGCAGCTCCTGCATGAGGTAGGGGATCGCGTCGTTGTACTGCAGGTTCTCCGGGGCGCCGAGCTTCGGCACGAGGACGGCGGCGACCAGGCCCGGGATCATCACCAGGAAGACGATGAACATCTTCGGGAAGGCGGCGATGAGCGGGGTGCGCTGGGCGGCGGAGAGGTTCTTCGCGGACAGTGCGCGCTGCACCTCGGCGAAGTTGGTGGTCCAGTAGCCGAAGGAGAGCACGAAGCCCAGGCCGAGGATGATCGTCAGCCAGTTGGCGCCCAGCGGGTTGGCCTGGCCGATGCCGGTGCCGCCCCAGGCGGTCAGGAAGTTGTGGCCGTGCGACGCGGTGAGCGAGTCGGTCAGGCCGCCCCAGCCGCCGACCCGCTTGAGGCCGAGGACGACCAGCGGGATGAGCGCGGCGAGGATCACGAAGAACTGGAGCACCTCGTTGTAGATCGCCGAGGAGAGTCCGCCGATGGTGATGTAGGCGAGGACGAAGAGTCCGGCGACGACGATGGCGACCCACTGCGGCCAGCCGAGCAGCGCCTCGACGACGATCGACAGGGCGTAGAGGTTGACGCCCGCGATCAGGACGGCGGCGAAGGCGAAGAGTATCGAGCTGAGCAGGTGCGCGGACTTGTCGAAGCGCTGGAGCAGGAACTCCGGTACGGAGCGGACCTTCGAGCGGTAGTAGAAGGGCATCATGACCAGGCCCAGGAAGACCATGGCGGGGATGGCGCCGATCCAGTACCAGTGGACGACCGCGACGCCGTACTGCGCGCCGGTCGCCGCCATCCCGAGGATCTCGGTGGCGCCGAGGTTGGCGGCGACGAAGGCGAGTCCGGTGACCCAGGCGGGCAGCGACCGTCCGGAGAGGAAGAAGTCCAGGCTGGTCCGCACGCTGCGTTTGGCGGCGAATCCGATGCCGAGGACGACGACGAAGTAGATGGCCAGGATCGTGTAGTCGAGCCCGTTTGTCGGGAGTCGTAGCCCGTCGGCCAGAGTGATCATGAGTCCTCTTTCCGGGGGAGTGCAGCCTTTTCGGGGGGGCGCGGCGATGTCCGCGAAGTGAACGCACAAAAACGTACGCACGCTCGACCGAAAACTGAATAGTTTTGTGCGTTTCAGTTGTTGGATCATGGGTGAAGGTCGTGGATTGGGTGGAGATTTATCCGCTATGGGCGGTATGGGATCCCAAGGGGGCGGGTGAGGGCGTGCGTTGACGTCTCTGTTGGGTTGTGCTTCATTGTGTTTGTTTGTGTTTGGGTGGTGTGCCCGCCATGATGAGGAGCTCCCGGTGAAGAAGACGACGACCCGGCTCGCCGACGGCCGGGAACTGCTCTACTACGACGCGTCCGACGCCGCCGACCGCACCGCCGCCGACGCCCGCCCGCTGGACCCGGTCGCCACCACCGCCGAGATCCGCACCGACGCGCTCCTCGGCGACGCCGTCGCCGTCGCCTCGCACCGCCAGGGCCGCCCCTACCACCCCGCGGCCGACGCCTGCCCGCTGTGCCCCTCCGCCCCCGGCCGGTACACCGAGATCCCCGCCGACGGCTACGACGTCGTCGTCTTCGAGAACCGCTTCCCCTCGCTCGCCGGCGAACACGGCCGCTGCGAGGTGGTCTGCTTCACCCCCGACCACGACGCCTCGTTCGCCGACCTCACCGAGGAACAGGCCGCCCTGGTCCTCGACGCCTGGACCGACCGCACCGCGGCGCTCTCCCAACTCCCCGGCGTGGCACAGGTCTTCTGCTTCGAGAACCGCGGCGCCGAGATCGGCGTGACCCTCGGCCACCCGCACGGCCAGATCTACGCGTACCCCTTCGTCACCCCCCGCACCGAACGGATGCTGGCCTCCCTCGCCGCCCACCGCGAGGCCACCGGCCGCAACCTCTTCGACGACGTGGTCGCCCGCGAGCGCACCGACGGCCGGCGCATCGTCCTGGACGGCGCCCACTGGGTCGCCTTCGTCCCGTACGCCGCGCACTGGCCCTACGAGGTGCACCTCTACCCCAAGCGCCGGGTCCCGGACCTGCTGGCGCTCGACGAGCCGGCCCGCACAGAATTCCCACAGATCTACCTGGAAGTCTTGCGCCGGTTCGACCGGATCTTCGGGCCGGAAGCGCCCCCGACGCCGTACATCTCCGCCTGGCACCAGGCGCCCGTGCACGCCGCGGACCGCTCCCAGTTCGCGCTCCACCTTGAGCTCTTCACCGTCCGCAGGACTCCCGGAAAGCTGAAGTTCCTCGCGGGTTCCGAATCCGGCATGAACGTGTTCATCAACGACGTGCCGCCGGAGGCTGCGGCCGAGCGACTGCGAGAGGTAGCGAGCGAGTCATGAGCAATTACCTGGTGACCGGCGGGGCGGGCTACGTGGGAAGCGTGGTGGCCCAGCACCTGCTGGAGGCCGGCCACGCCGTCACGGTCCTCGACAACCTCTCCACCGGCTTCCGCCAGGCCGTGCCCGCCGGGGCGACGTTCGTCGAGGGCGACATCCGCGACGCGCACCGGTGGCTGGACGCTCCCCCTGGCTCCGCCGGGGGGACCCCCACGTACGACGCGGTCCTGCACTTCGCCGCGTTCTCGCAGGTCGGCGAGTCCGTCCAACAGCCGGAGAAGTACTGGACCAACAACGTCGGCGGCACCATGGAACTGCTCGCCGCGATGCGCACGGCGGGCGTGCGCACACTCGTCTTCTCGTCCACCGCGGCCACCTACGGCGAGCCGGTCAACACCCCGATCACCGAGACCGACCCGACCGCCCCCACCTCCCCCTACGGCGCGACCAAGCTCGCCGTCGACCACATGATCACCGGCGAGGCGGCCGCGCACGGCCTGGCCGCGGTGTCGCTGCGCTACTTCAACGTCGCCGGCGCGTACGGCAGTCACGGCGAACGCCACGACCCCGAGTCGCACCTGATCCCGCTCGTCCTCCAGGTCGCCCAGGGCCGGCGCGACGCCATCTCCGTCTACGGCGACGACTACCCGACCCCCGACGGCACCTGCGTGCGCGACTACCTCCACGTCGCGGACCTCGCCGAGGCCCACCTGCTGGCCCTGGCCGCCGCCCGCCCCGGCGAACACCTCATCTGCAACCTCGGCAACGGCAACGGCTTCTCCGTCCGCGAGGTCATCGAGACCGTCCGCAAGGTCACCGGCCACCCGATTCCCGAGGTCACCGCCGCGCGCCGGGACGGCGACCCCGCCGTCCTGGTCGCCTCCGCGCGCACCGCCACCGACCGGCTGGGCTGGCGCCCCACCCGCACCGACCTGGCCGACATCATCGCCGACGCCTGGGCGTTCGCCCGGGCCACCACCAGCCCGGACAACCCCGGCCCGGCCGGGGGCACCTCCCAGCCGTAGCCGGGGGAGTTCGAGACCCGCCCCGGGGCGCGAGCACCGGCCGGGACAGCACGAAGGAGTCCACGTGACAGACACGGAGCACGGCGCGGCCCGCACCGCGGCGGCCTTCCACGCCGTGTACGGGGCCGAGCCCGCCGGCACCTGGGCGGCCCCCGGCCGGGTCAACCTGATCGGTGAACACACCGACTACAACGACGGCTTCGTGATGCCCCTGGCCCTCCCGCACACCACCATCGCCGCCGCCGCACCCCGCACCGACGGGGTGCTGCGGCTGCACTCCGCCGGCGCCCCCGGCGGCCCGGTCACCCTCCGCACCGACGACCTCGCCCCGCCGGCCCGCGGAGCCGACTGGGCCGCCTACCCCGCCGGCGTGGTCTGGGCGATGCGGGCGGCCGGCCTGCCGATCGGCGGCGCCGACCTGCACTACTCCAGCACCGTCCCGCTCGGCGCCGGCCTGTCCTCCTCGGCCGCCCTGGAGATCGCCACCGCCCTCGCCCTGGACGACCTGTACGGCCTCGGCCTGCCCCGCGCGGAACTGGCCCGCCTCGCCCAACGCGCCGAGAACGCCTACGTCGGCGTGCCCTGCGGGATCATGGACCAGACCGCGGCCGCCTGCTGCACCGCCGGCCACGCCCTCTTCCTGGACACCCGCGACCTCAGCCACCGCCACGTCCCGTTCGATTTGGCCGCGGAAGGGCTCCGCCTCCTCGTCGTCGACACCCGCGTCCGCCACCAACTCGGCGACGGCGCGTACGCCGAGCGTCGCGCCGGATGCGAACGCGGCGCGCGGGCGCTCGGCGTACGCGCGCTGCGTGACGTCCCGTACGCGCATCTGCCCGCGGCCCTCGACGCGTTGGCGTCCGACCCGGCCGTCCGGGGCCTCGTCCGCCACATCGTCACCGAGAACCACCGCGTGGAACGGACCGTCGCCCACCTGGACGCCGGCCGCCCCCGCGCCATCGGCCCCCTGCTCACCGCCGGACACGCCTCCCTCCGTGACGACTTCAAGGTCTCCTGCCCCGAACTCGACCTCGCCGTCGACACCGCCAACGCCGCCGGTGCGCTCGGCGCCCGGATGACCGGCGGCGGCTTCGGCGGCTCGGCCCTCGTCCTCGTCGAGGCGGCCGCCGCGGACACCGTCACCGACGCCCTGCACGCGGCGTTCACCGCCGCCGGCCACACCCCGCCCCGGATCTTCCCGGCCGTCCCGGGCCCCGGCGCCCACCGCCTCCGGCCGTAGGGCGTCCGCGAACCACCGCCCGTGCGCCGGGCGCCCCCCGTTCCCCGGCCACTTTCGTCAATCACCTTCCGCTCGGGCACCCCGTCCGTACGCTGTCACCAGCGCCGGTGGGGGCCGGCGCAGATCAGGGGGCGAGACCGCTCGGGTACCGCGCCCGGGGCGGGTGGTCACCGGCCGGCGGCGTCCGCCGCCCGGCCGAGGCGATCTTCAATCCGGACGCCGTGCCCGCTATGGTCCGTTCACCGAGACAGGGGGTCTTGCGTGCAACGAATCCGGGTTCTGGTGGTCGACGACCACCGCATCTTCGCCGAGTCCCTGGCGGCCGCACTGGCCGCCGAGGTGGACGTGGACGTCGCCGCGGCGGGCAGCGCACCGGCGGCGCTGCGTACGCTCGACCGGGCCGCCACCGACGGCCGCCGCTTCGACGTCCTGCTCGCCGACGCCGACCTGGCCGCCCCGCTCCTCGCCGTGCCGCCCCAAGGGCCCGCCCGCGACGGCACCCCGCGCGAGAGCCCGCCCCGCGCCCCGCTGGACGGCATCGCCCTGGTGTCCGGCCTGCGCACCAGCCACCCGTACCTGCGGACCGTGGTCCTCGCCGACCGGGACGACCCGCGCCGGGCCGCCGCCGCCCTCCAGGCCGGCGCCTCCGGCTGGGTCGCCAAGGACTCCTCGCTCTCCCGCCTGCTGGCCGTCATCCGCGGCGTGCTGCGCGACGAGACGCACCTGCCGCCCGCCCTGCTCACCGGCGTGCTGCGGGAGCTGACCGCGGCCCGCAAGCACCGCAGCGAGAGCGAGCGACTGGTGGAGTCCCTGACCCCGCGCGAACGCGAGGTGCTGCGCTGCATGGTCGCCGGACTGGGCCGCAAGGCGGTCGCCGAGCGGCTCTTCCTCTCCCCGCACACCGTCCGCACCCACATGCAGAACGTGCTCGGCAAGCTGGGCGTGCACTCCACCCTCGCCGCCGTCGCGCTGGCCCGCCGGGCCGGCGTCGGCCCCGCCGACCTCGAACCGGCCGGCGCCGGGCCGCTCACCCTGCCCTGACCCCGGCCGCGCCCGACCGGATCACTCCGCGGCGCCCCCACCGCCTTCCCGTTCCGAACCGGTCAGTACCGCCACGCCCCGGGCGGCCAGCGTCACCCGCGTCACCGCCGCCGCCCGGGGCTCCCACGCGTCCCGCAGTGGCTCCGGCAGTGCCACCTCCACCGCCCGGCCGCCGTGGTTCAGCAGGAACACGTACCGGCCGCCGGCGCCCTCCCGCACCGTCGCCTGGACGCCCGGCGGCAGGTCCGGCAGCACCGGCGCCACGCCCGCCGCCGCCCGCACGTCGTCCAACAGGGCCCGCATCAGGGCCGGTTCCAGCCGGGTCCCGACGTACCAGGCCGTGCCCCGCCCGTGGTCGTGCCGGGTCACCGCCGGCTGCCCGGCCAACTCGCCGTCGAGGAACCGCGCCACCACCTCGGCGCCGGCCACCTCGATCTCCTCCGACCACAGGTCCGCCCGACCGGCGTAGGCCCGCCCGGTCTGCCGGCCCCGCCCGGCCGCGGTCGGATCGCCGTCGCCCACCGCCACCGACCGTCCCTCGGCCAGCGGCCAGAACTCCGTCACCCGCAACCCGAGCAACTCCCGCAACGGCCCCGGGTAGCCCCCCGGACGCACCCGGTCGCAGTCGTCGACGATGCCCGAGAAGAACGACACCACCAGCTGCCCGCCGCCGCGCACGTACGCCGCCAGCCGCGCCGCGTCCCGGTCCGTCAGCAGGTACAGGTTCGGCACCACCACCATCCGGTACCCCGACAGCTCCCGCCCCGGCGGCACCACGTCGCAGGCCACCCCCGCCTCGAACAGCGGCCGGTAGTGGGCCAGCGCGATCCGGGAGTGGTCCAGCGCCGTGGACGGCCGGGAATCCAGCTCCAGCGCCCACCAGCTCTGCCAGTCGGCCAGCAGCGCCACCGAGGCCCGGGACCGGGCTCCCTCGATCCCCGGCACCGCCGCCAACTCCCGCCCCAGCGCGCACACCTCACGGAAGATCCGGGTGTCCGTCCCGCCGTGCGGCACCATCGCCGAGTGGAACTTCTCCGCCCCGCCCAGCGACTGCCGCCACTGGAAGAACAGCACCGCGTCCGCGCCCTGCGCCACCGCCTGCCAGCTCCACAGCCGCATCGCCCCGGGCGGCTTGGGCCCGTTGCGCGGCCGCCAGTTGACCGCGCCCGGTGCCTGCTCCAGCAACAGCCACGGCTGCCCCTCGCGCGCCGACCGCATCAGGTCGAAGACGTAGGCCGCCCGGACGTGGTCGTCCGGCACGTGCGGGTCCTGGTAGAAGTCCAGCGCCATCACGTCCATCGACGGCGCCCAACCGAACGCGTCCACCGGCTTGTGCTGCGGCATCAGGTTCGTCGTCACCGGCACCCCGGGCGTCAGCCGCGTGAGCACCGCCCGCTCCGCCAGATAGCACTCCCGCAGCGCCGCGTCGCCGAACCGCAGGTAGTCCAACTGCTGCGCCGGATTGGCGAACGTCGGCGCGGTCCGGGGCGGCAGCACCTCCGCGAAGTCCCCGTACGCCTGCGACCAGAACGACGTCGACCAGGCGTCGTTGAGCGCCGCCACGCTGCCGTACCGCTCCCGCAGCCAGTTCCGGAAGTGCTCCGCCGACACGTCGCAGAAGCACTGCCGGGTGTGGCACCCGAACTCGTTGCCCACGTGCCACAGCGCGAGCGCCGGATGGTCGCCGTACCGCGCCGCGACCTGCTCCACCAGCCGCACCGCATGCGCCCGGAACACCGGGCTGGACGGGCAGAAGTGCTGCCGCGCGCCCGGCCAGCGGCGCTGCCCGTCCGGGCCCTCCGGCAGGATCTCCGGGTGGGCCCGGCTCAACCACGGGGGCGGTGACGCCGTCATCGTCGCCAGACACACCTCGATCCCGGCCCCGGCCAGGCCGTCCATGACCCGGTCGAACCAGCCGAAGTCCCATTCCCCCGGCCGGGGTTCGACCTTCGCCCAGGAGAAGATCCCGGCCGTGACCATGGAGACGTGGGCCGCCTTCATCAGCGCCAGGTCCTCGGCCCACACCTCCTCCGGCCAGTGCTCGGGGTTGTAGTCGCCGCCGAATCGGATGCCCATCGGACCCCCTGGCTCGCATGCGGGATGGAGGCGCCGCGCGACCCGGTGCGCCGCGCGGCGCCACGGCACGGGCACCACCCCGCCACGACCGCTCCCGGGGCGCCGCCCGTCTTCAGGTCTGCCTCACGAGGAGTTCTTGTACACGCTCCAGCCGCCGTCCACCACCAGGCTGGCCCCCGTCACGAACGACGCCTCCCCGGAGAGCAGGAACGCGATGGCGGCCGCCACCTCCTCGGGCCGCCCCAGCCGCCGCGCCGCGGTCTCGGCCGCGCTGGCCCGCCGTTGCTCCTCGCCGATGCCGTCCCACGCCGCGGTCAGCACCGGACCCGGCAGGACGCAGTTCACCCGCACCTCGGGCCCGTACTCCACCGCCAACTGCCGGCCCAGTCCGGTCAACCCGGCCTTGGACGCCGCGTACGCGGGCCGCCCCGGCAGCCCGACCAGCGCGTGCACCGACGACGTCAGCACCACCGCCCCGCCGCGCGCCCGCAGGTCCGCGAGGACCGCCCGCACGCCCAGGAACGCCCCGGTGAGGTTCACCGCCAGCTGCCGGTCCCACTCCACCGGCGAGGTCCGGTCCGCCGGAGCCACGTGCGCCAGGTAGGCGTTGCTGACCAGGCCGTCCACCGGCCCGTACCGGGTGTGCGCCGCGGCGACGGCCCGCCGCCAGTCGTCCTCGACGGCCACGTCGCAGTGCTCGTACGAGGCCCGCCCGGCGGCCGCCCGGATCCGCCGCGCGACGCGCTCGCCGCGGGCGTCGTCGACGTCCAGCAGCAGCACCGCGGCGCCCTCGGCGGCCAGCCGGTCCGCGGTCGCCGCCCCGATACCGCCGGCGGCGCCGGTGACCAGCACCGTCCGCCCCGAAAACCGCCGTCCGCGCCTGCCACCACTGCCGTACGGCCCCACGGGCACGGAGCCCGTTCCTCCGGTCCCCTGCTGGCTCATGCGGAGATCCAAGCCCACCCCGGGGCGACCCGGCAAGAGCACCCGGCCGCACGCCCCCTGTGGACCTAACCCGGCACGTTGTCAAACGGTCCGGTCAACCGCCGCAGGAGACCGGCCAATTCGTGTCGCTGCTGCCGCGACAGCTCGGCGAGGATGGCGCGCTCCTGCGTGAGCAGCCCGGCCAGCGATTCGTCGGCCTTGTCGCGGCCCTTGGCGGTCAGTCGGACCAGCACGCCACGCCGGTCGCTGGGGTCCGGCAACCGCTCCACCAATTCCTTCTTGGCGAGCCGGTCGATGCGGTTGGTCATCGTGCCGGAGGTGACCAGTGTCTGCGTCAACAGGGCGCCGGGGGAGAGCTGATAGGGGGCGCCGGCGCGCCGCAGCGCGGTCAGCACGTCGAATTCCCAGGGCTCCAGGCCCACCTCGGAGAAGGCGAGGCGACGGGCCCGGTCGAGGTGTCTGGCCAGGCGGAAGACGCGGCTGAGGACCTCAAGCGGCTCCACGTCGAGGTCCGGGCGCTCGCGGCGCCATGCTGCGACCAGTCGATCGACCTCGTCCTCCATGGCGATCAGTGTAAAGGGTCTGTCGACATAAAGTCTCTTGATGGCGAGCTTCTCGATATCAAGATATATTTCCCTGGACTACTGGGCATCGTGGGCGCAGCACGGAATCCGCCCGAGATGGCCAAAACTCGCTCGGAGGCCGTTCGACAGGCTCCACAACAGAACCGTGCCAGCCCTGCATCAGCAAAGGGGTTATCGAACATGCACGACGCACCCGTCTGGGACCCCCAGCAGTACCTCCACCACTCAGGTCACCGCACCCGCCCCTTCCACGACCTCCTCGCCCGGATACCCGAGCTCCCCCGTCCCGACCGCCCCGCCCGCATCGCCGACCTCGGCTGCGGCCCCGGCAACGTCACCGTCCAACTCGCCGACCGCTGGCCGGACGCGCACATCACCGGCTTCGACAACTCCACCGACATGCTCAAAGAGGCCGAGTCCTACGCCGGCCCCACCCGCGGCGGCGGCCACCTCGACTTCGCCCCCGCCGACGCCGCCGACTGGACCCCCGAAGAGCCCTTCGACCTGATCATTTCCAACGCGGCCCTGCAGTGGGTCCCCAACCACCCGGACTCCTTCGCCCGCTGGATCGACGCCCTCACCCCCGGCGGCACCTTCGCCTTCCAGGTCCCGGGCAACTTCACCTCGCCCAGCCACGCCCTCCTCGGCGAACTGTGCGACTCCCCGCAGTGGTCCGAGCGCCTCGACCGGCACGGCCGCCGCTTCGTCCACATCCTCGACCCCGCCGACTACCTCCAGCGCCTCACCGACCTCGGCTGCACCACCGACGCCTGGGAGACCACCTACGTCCAACTCCTCCAGGGCGACGACCCGGTCCTCGACTGGGTCAAGGGCACGGCCCTGCGCCCCGTCCTCACCGCCCTCGAAGGCGACCCCGAGGCGCGCGACGCCTTCCTCGCCGAGTACCGCGACGCCCTGCGCCGCGCCTACCCGACCGGCCCGCACGGCACGGTCTTCCCGTTCCGCCGCATCTTCGCCGTAGCCCAGAAGCCCGGGCCCGCGGCGCCACCCGCGCGGGGCGCCGCCCCCGGCGGCCCGACCGCCTGATTCCCAAGGTTCCGCAGTGAGCACCGGCCTCGACCACATCCAGCTCGCCGCCGGCCTGGGGAGGCAGGAGAAGGCTGCTGGTTCGAGGCCGGCGCGGGTGCGCGGACCGCTCCGAAGGCGACCGCGCCGGAGCGTGGGGATTACGGCCGGACCCTGGGGGCGGCCCAGGTGGCAGGGGCGCCCGTGGCTACGACGGCCCGACGGCAATCCGCCCTGACGGGCCGGCACGCACCCGGCGACCGCCGGCGCTCCCCCTCAGTTCTTCCGGTGCCCTATCAGCCGCGGCTTGGGTTCGAGGTTCCCCAGCCCGTGCCAGGCGAGGTTCACCAGGTGCGCCGCCACCTCCGCCTTCTTCGGCTTGCGGGCGTCGACCCACCACTGGCCGGTCAGCGCCACCATGCCGACCAGCGCCTGGGCGTACAGCGGCGCTAGCTTCGGGTCGAAGCCGCGGGCCTTGAATTCGAGGCCCAGGATGTCCTCGACCTGGGTGGCGATGTCGCTGATCAGCGACGCGAAGGTGCCCGTGGACTGCGCGACGGGGGAGTCCCGGACCAGGATCCGGAAGCCGTCGGTGAACGTCTCGATGTAGTCGAGCAGCGCGAACGCCGCCTGTTCGAGGAGCTCCCGCGGATGCCCGGCGGTCAGCGCACCGGTGACCATGTCCAGCAACTGCCGCATCTCGCGGTCCACGACCACCGCGTACAGCCCCTCCTTGCCGCCGAAGTGCTCGTAGACCACCGGCTTGGAGACCCCGGCCTTGGCCGCGATCTCCTCCACCGACGTGCCTTCGTACCCCCGCTCGGCGAACAGCGTGCGGCCGATGTCCAGCAACTGCTCACGGCGCTCCGCGCCGGTCATCCGCACCCGGCGGGCCCGTCGGGTGCCCGAAGACGGGGTCCCGGAGGAGCCGGAGGACTTTCCCTTACTGCCGTTGCTCGCGCTGCTGTCGATCGCCACCCGTCAATCATGCCCCCAGCGGGGCCTTCTCCTCGCCCCGGGCGCCGTCCTGGCGCCGGGCGTCGATCCGCGCCGCGTTCGGCCACCGCACGTCGTGCGCCCAGCCGGCCAGCTCGAACCAGCGGATCAGCCGGGCGCTGGAGTCCAGCTGGCCCTTCAGGACCCCGTGCCGGGCGCAGGTCGGATCGGCGTGGTGCAGGTTGTGCCAGGACTCGCCGCAGGAGAGCACCGCCAGCCACCAGACGTTGCCGGAGCGGTCCCGGGACTTGAACGGGCGCTTGCCGACCGCGTGGCAGATGGAGTTGATCGACCACGTGACGTGGTGCAGCAGCGCCACCCGGACCAGGGAGCCCCAGAAGAACGCGGTCAGCGCGCCCTGCCAGGACCACGTCACCAGCCCGCCGACCAGCGGCGGGATCAGCAGCGACACCGTGGTCCACAGGACGAACTGGCGGGAGATCGTCCGGATCGCCCGGTCCTTGATCAGGTCGGGCGCGTACTTGTGCTGCGGCGTCTGCTCCTCGTCGAACATCCAGCCGACGTGCGCCCACCACAGGCCCTTCATCAGCGCCGGGACGGTCTCGCCGTACCGCCACGGCGAGTGCGGATCACCCTCCGCGTCGGAGAACTTGTGGTGCTTGCGGTGGTCGGCGACCCAGCGGACCAGCGGCCCCTCCACCGCCAGCGACCCCATGACGGCGAGCGCGATCCGCAGCGGACGCTTCGCCTTGAACGCACCGTGCGTGAAGTAGCGGTGGAAGCCGATGGTGATGCCGTGACAGCCGATGAAGTACATCGCCGTCATCAGCCCGAGATCCAGCCAGCTCACGCCCCAGCCCCAGGCCAGCGGCACCGCGGCGATCAAGGCCAGGAACGGCACGGTGATGAACATCAGCAGGGTGAACTGTTCCAGCGATCTGCGCTGCTCGCCGCCCAGCGTCGCGGACGGCACGGGGGAGGAGGCAGAAGAACCAGCGGGCACATCGAGCGGCATCGGTGACTCTTCCACGGCATTCGGACCAGCGGTCATGTGGTGTCCCTCGTCGGGGGCTCGGGGGCACGGCTACGGCCTACGGGACCGTAACCTACGGTCTCGTAAGTATGGCAGCGACACCGCCCCGGGCAAGGCCGTGACAGGCCCCACCGCCGGCCCCGCACCCCGGATGCCCAACCCTCGGACGGTGTGATCCCCGGTCGGCGGGCAGACCTATCCTGGGGGCGTCGGACAGCGCGGTCCGCACCCCGCCAAGACGTGCTCAATGACTGCACCATCCCTTGCAAGGAGCCGCACCTGTGAGCAGTGCCGACAGCAACCCCGCCGAGTCCACCACCCCCGGGACCACCCAGGGCACCAGCGGTGACAACGGTGCCCTGCGCGCCGACATCCGCCGCCTCGGCGACCTCCTCGGCGAGACCCTCGTCCGGCAGGAGGGCCAGGACCTCCTCGACCTCGTGGAACAGGTCCGCGCCCTGACCCGCTCCGACGGCGAGGCCGCCGCCCGGCTCCTGGGCGAGACCGACCTGATCACCGCCGCCAAGCTGGTCCGCGCCTTCTCCACGTACTTCCACCTCGCCAACGTCACCGAGCAGGTCCACCGCGGTCGCGAGCTCCGCGCCAGGCGCGCCTCCGAGGGCAGCATCCTGGCCCGCACCGCCGACATGCTCAAGGACGCCGACCCCGAGCACCTGCGGGCCACCGCCCGCAACCTCGGCGTCCGCCCGGTCTTCACCGCCCACCCGACCGAGGCCGCCCGCCGCTCCGTGCTCACCAAGCTCCGCAAGATCGCCGAGCTGCTGGACCGCACCGACGCCGCCGACCGCCGCCGCGTCGACCTCCGCCTCGCCGAGAACGTCGACCTCATCTGGCAGACCGACGAACTCCGCGTCGCCCGGCCCGAGCCCACCGACGAGGCGCGCAACGCCATCTACTACCTCGACGAGCTCGGCCGCGGCGCCGTCGGCGACGTCCTCGAAGACCTCGCCGCCGAACTTGAGCGCGCCGGCACCGAACTCCCCGCCGGCACCCGCCCGCTGACCTTCGGCACCTGGATCGGCGGCGACCGCGACGGCAACCCCAACGTCACCCCGCAGGTGACCTGGGACGTGCTGATCCTCCAGCACGAGCACGGCATCAGCGACGCCCTGGAGCACGTCGACGAACTCCGCGGCGCCCTCTCCAACTCCATCCGCAACTGCGGCGCCACCGACGAACTGCTCGCCTCGCTCCAGCAGGACCTCGACCTCCTCCCGGAGATCAGCCCCCGCTACAAGCGCCTCAACAGCGAAGAGCCCTACCGCCTGAAGGCCACCTGCATCCGGCAGAAGCTCCTCAACACCCGCGACCGCCTCGCCGGCGACACCCCGCACGTGCCGGGCCGCGACTACCTCGGCACCAGCGAGCTCCTCGACGACCTCGCCCTCATCCAGACCTCGCTGCGCGCCCACCGCGGCGGCCTGATCGCCGACGGCCGCCTCGAACGCACCCTGCGCACCATCTCCGCGTTCGGCCTCCAGCTCGCCACCATGGACGTCCGCGAGCACGCCGACGCCCACCACCACGCCCTCGGCCAGCTCTTCGACCGCCTCGGCGAGGAGTCCTGGCGCTACGTGGACATGCCGCGCGACTACCGGCGCAAGCTGCTCGCCAAGGAACTCCGCTCCCGGCGGCCGCTGGCCCCCACCCCGCCGCCCCTCGACGAGGCCGGCGCCAAGACCCTCGGCGTCTTCCGCACCATCCGCCGGGCCAAGAAGACCTTCGGCCCCGAGGTCATCGAGTCCTACATCATCTCGATGTGCCAGGGCTCCGACGACGTCTTCGCCGCGGCCGTCCTGGCCCGCGAGGCCGGTCTGATCGACCTGCACGCCGGCTGGGCCAAGGTCGGCATCGTGCCGCTGCTGGAGACCACCGACGAGCTGAAGATCGCCGACCAGCTCCTCGACGACATGCTCTCCGACCCCTCCTACCGCCGCCTCGTGGCCCTGCGCGGCGACGTCCAGGAGGTCATGCTCGGCTACTCCGACTCCTCGAAGTTCGGCGGCATCACCACCAGCCAGTGGGAGATCCACCGCGCCCAGCGCCTGCTCCGCGACGTCGCGCACCGCCACGGCGTGCGCCTGCGCCTCTTCCACGGCCGCGGCGGCACCGTCGGTCGCGGCGGCGGCCCCTCGCACGACGCGATCCTCGCCCAGCCCTACGGCACCCTCGAAGGCGAGATCAAGGTCACCGAGCAGGGCGAGGTCATCTCCGACAAGTACCTCGTCCCGTCACTCGCCCGGGAGAACCTCGAACTGACCGTCGCCGCGACGCTCCAGGCATCCGCCCTGCACACCGCGCCCCGACAGTCCGACGAGGCCCTGGCCCGCTGGGACGCGGCCATGGAGACCGTCTCCGACGCCGCCCACGGCGCCTACCGCCGCCTCGTCGAGGACCCGGACCTGCCCGCGTACTTCTTCGCCTCCACCCCCGTGGACCAACTCGCCGACCTCCACCTCGGCTCGCGGCCCTCCCGCCGCCCCGACTCCGGCGCCGGCCTCGACGGCCTCCGCGCCATCCCGTGGGTGTTCGGCTGGACCCAGTCCCGGCAGATCGTCCCCGGCTGGTTCGGCGTCGGCACCGGCCTCAAGGCCGCCCGCGAAGCCGGCCTCGACACGGTCCTGGACGAAATGCACGCGCACTGGCACTTCTTCCGCAACTTCCTCTCCAACGTCGAGATGACGCTGGCCAAGACGGACCTGCGGATCGCCGAGCACTACGTCGACACCCTCGTCCCCGAAGAGCTCCAGCACGTCTTCGCCGTCATCAAGGCCGAACACGAGCTCACCGTCGCCGAGGTCCTGCGCATCACCGGCGAGACCGAACTCCTCGACTCCAACCCGGTGCTCAAGCAGACCTTCCGCGTCCGCGACGCCTACCTCGACCCGATCTCCTACCTCCAGGTCTCCCTCCTCAAGCGCCAGCGCGACGCGGCCGCCGCCGACCAGCAGCCCGACCCGCTGCTCTCCCGCGCCCTGCTCCTGACCGTCAACGGCGTGGCGGCCGGCCTGCGCAACACCGGCTGACCACCACCCACCCACGCAACGGCGGGGCCGCCCGGAACACCTTCCGGACGGCCCCGCCGTTGTCGTACGGATGTAGCAGGCGACCGGAGGACCCATGACAGAGCAGACCGTTTACCGGCACTTGCGCGCGCTGCGCGACCACCTCACGCCGCCGCCCGGCCTCACCTGGCCCGAGATCAGCGGCGGAACGCTCGTGATGACGATGCGCCCGCGGCCCCGGCACCAACTCACGGCATCCGAGGTGCGTGACCTGATCAAGCCGCAGCTTCCCGCGGGCATGGGCGCCTACGAAGCAACCGACACCGACGACGACAGCCTCGGCAAATCCGGCCTCAGCAAGCAGCCCATGTACCAGCAGTAGCGGCCGACGGGGCCGCCCCTCACGTGTTGTACGTCGACTGCGCCCGCTCCAGGCCCTCCAGGACCAGTGCCTCCACCGCGTCCGCCGCCCGGTCCACGAAGTACGCCAGTTCCTTGCGCTCCGCGGACGAGAAGTCCTTCAGCACGAAGTCCGCCACCGGCATCCGCCCCGGCGGCCGGCCGATCCCGAACCGCACCCGGTGGTACTCCGCGCCCAGCGACTTGGTGATCGACTTCAGGCCGTTGTGTCCGTTGTCACCGCCGCCCAGCTTCAACCGCAGCGTGCCGTAGTCGATGTCCAACTCGTCGTGCACGGCGACGATGTTGGCCACCGGGACCTTGAAGAAGTCCCGCAGCGCGGTCGTCGGCCCGCCCGACAGGTTCATGAACGACGACGGCTTGGCCACCACCACCCGACGGTTCGACGGGCCCGGCGGGCCGATGCGTCCCTCCACCACCTGGGCCCGCGCCTTGTGGGCCTTGAAGCGGCCGCCCATCCGCTCCGCCAGCAGGTCCGCCACCATGAACCCCACGTTGTGGCGGTTGCCGGCGTACTCCGGGCCCGGGTTGCCGAGCCCCACGATGAGCCAGGGGCTCGCCGCATCGGTCATGTTCACGTCTCCTCGAAACGACCCAACCGCCGCCCCGGCGCCGTCCGGCACCGCGACAGCGGTTGGGAAGAAAACTACCGCGCGAGGACTCAGCCCTCGTCGCCCTCGGCGGCCTCGGCCGGGGCCTCCGCCTGCGCGGCGACGACCTGCAGCACCGGGGTGTCGCCCTCGACGGTCAGCGACGCGCCGGCCGGCAGCTCGATGTCCTTGGCGAGCACGGTGTGACCGGCGTCCAGGCCCGCGATCGACACGGTGACGGACTCGGGGATGTGGGTCGCCTCGGCCTCGACGGGCAGCGTGTTGAGCAGGTGCTCCAGCAGGTTGCCGCCGGGGGCCAGCTCGCCCTCGGTCTGGATCGGCAGCTCGACGGAGACCTTCTCGCCCTTCTTCACGGCGAGGAAGTCCACGTGCACGAGGAAGCGACGGATCGCCTCGCGCTGCACGGCCTTCGGGATCACCAGCTCGTTGGTGCCCTCGCCCTCAAGGCGGATCAGCGCGTTCGGGGTCTTCAGGGCCATCATCAGCGCGTGGCTGTCGACCGCCACGTGCTTCGGCTCCGCGCCGTGGCCGTAGATGACCGCCGGAACCTTCTCTTCGCGGCGCAGACGGCGCGCGGCGCCCTTGCCGAAGTCGTTCCGGGCCTCAGCGGCGAGCTTGATCTCAGCCATGCCAGCTCCTCGTATCTCAAAGTATCTGCGGGGCGTCACCCGGCCCACGACAGACCTGCTACGAAGAGCGCGTCGATAACGGACAGCCACCGCAAAAGGGCGGCCTCCCTCGCCGAGCAACTCGATGAGTCTACCCGGCGGGAAGGCCGCCCCAAAGTCGATCTAGCCGGCCACCGCCGGCCGCCGGCTCACTGCTCGTCGAACAGGCTCGTCACCGAGCCGTCCTCGAACACCTCGCGGATCGCCCGCGCGACCGTCGGCGCCATCGACAGCACCGTGATCTTGTCGAGCTCCAGCTCCGAAGGCGTCGGCAGCGTGTTGGTGAACACGAACTCGCTGACCTTGGAGTTCTTCAGGCGGTCCGCGGCCGGACCCGACAGCACGCCGTGCGTGGCCGTCACGATCACGTCCGCCGCACCGTTGGCGAACAGCGCCTCGGCCGCCGCGCAGATCGTGCCACCGGTGTCGATCATGTCGTCGACCAGGACGCAGACCCGGCCCTCGACGTCACCGACGACCTCGTGGACGGTGACCTGGTTCGCCACGTCCTTGTCCCGGCGCTTGTGGACGATGGCCAGCGGCGCGCCCAGGCGGTCGCACCAGCGGTCCGCCACCCGCACCCGGCCGGCGTCCGGCGACACCACGGTCAGCTTGTCGCGGTCGACCTTGGCGCCCACGTAGTCCGCCAGCACCGGCAGCGCGAAGAGGTGGTCCACCGGGCCGTCGAAGAAGCCCATGATCTGGTCCGTGTGCAGGTCCACGGTGACGATGCGGTCCGCGCCCGCCGTCTTCATCAGGTCCGCGATCAGGCGCGCCGAGATCGGCTCGCGCCCACGGTGCTTCTTGTCCTGACGCGCGTACCCGTAGAACGGCACGACCACGGTGATGCTGCGGGCCGAGGCCCGCTTCAGCGCATCAATCATGATCAGCTGCTCCATGATCCACTTGTTGATCGGAGCCGTGTGGCTCTGGATCAAGAAGCAGTCCGCGCCGCGCGCCGACTCCTGGTACCGGACGTAGATCTCGCCATTGGCGAAGTCGAACGCCTTCGTCGGGACCAGGCCCACGCCCAGCTGGTGCGCGACCTCCTCGGCAAGCTCGGGGTGGGCGCGGCCGGAGAAGAGCATCAGCTTCTTCTCGCCGGTCGTCTTGATCCCGGTCACAGCAAATCTCCTTGCATCACAGTTTGCGTGCGCTCGTCACCGTACGCCCCGCACGGCGTACCCGTTGGCACAGTCACCGCTCACCCTCGGACTTCCGGTCAGAGCCCTGACCCGACTCCGCTTCCTGGTGGGCGGACGAAGCGGCCTGCGCGGCGGCGCTCCCGGGCCGCTTGCGCGCGACCCAACCCTCGATGTTGCGCTGCTGGCCGCGTGCGACCGCCAGCGAACCCGGGGGCACATCCTTGGTGATGACCGAACCGGCCGCGGTGTATGCGCCGTCCCCGATCGTGACGGGCGCCACGAACATGTTGTCCGAGCCCGTCTTGCAGTGCGAGCCGACCGTCGTGTGGTGCTTGGCCTCGCCGTCGTAGTTCACGAACACGCTGGCCGCACCGATGTTGGTGTACTCGCCGATCGTCGCATCCCCCACGTAGGAGAGGTGCGGCACCTTCGTGCCCTCGCCGATCTGCGAGTTCTTCATCTCGACGAACGTGCCGGCCTTCGCCTTCAGGCCCAGGACCGTGCCCGGACGCAGGTACGCGTACGGACCCACCGAGGCGTCCGGTCCGATCTCCGCGCCGTCGGCCACCGTGAACGACACCGACGCCCCCGCACCCACGACGGTGTCCGTCAGCCGCGACTGCGGGCCGACCTCGGACCCCGACGCCACGTGGGTCGCCCCCAGCAGCTGCGTCCCGGGGTGCACCGTGGCGTCCTGCTCGAACGTCACCGACGCGTCCACCCACGTCGACGCCGGGTCGACGACGGTGACGCCGGCGAGCATCGCCCGCTCCAGCAGCCGCGCGTTGAGCAGCCGCCGGGCCTCGGCCAGCTGCACCCGGTTGTTGATCCCCAGGATCTCGCGGTGGTCGCCCGCCACCGCGGCGCCCACCCGGTGTCCGGCGGACCGCAGGATCCCCAGCACGTCCGTGAGGTATTCCTCACCCTGGCTGTTGTCCGTGCGGACCTTGCCCAGCGCCTCGACCAGCAGCCGCGCGTCGAACGCGAACACCCCGGAGTTGATCTCCCGGATGGCCCGCTGGGCCTCGCTCGCGTCCTTGTGCTCGACGATCTCGGTGACCGCGCCGGACTCCTCGTCCCGCACGATCCGTCCGTAGCCCGTCGAGTCGGGCACCTCGGCCGAGAGCACGGTCACGGCGTTCTTGTCCGCGGCGTGCGTCTCGCTGAGCTGGCGCAGCGTCTCGCCGGTCAGCAGGGGGGTGTCGCCGCACACCACGACGACGGTGCCGTCGAGCGTGACGCCGTCGCCGCTGAGCTCTTCGAGCGCGGTGCGGACGGCGTGGCCGGTGCCGTTCTGCTCGTGCTGCACGGCGGTGCGGGTGGCGGGGTCGATCGCGGCGAGGTGCTCGCGCACCTGCTCGCGGGCGTGGCCGACGACCACGACGAGGTGTTCGGGGTCCAGCTCGCGGGATGCGGCGACGACGTGGCCGACGAGGGATCGGCCGCAGATCGCGTGCAGGACCTTGGGGGTCGTCGACTTCATGCGGGTTCCCTCACCCGCTGCGAGAACGACGACGGCGGCCGGGCGGTTGGCGCTCACGGGATGCCCTTCGGCTTCTTGGCTACTTCGGGTGGTGGTCATCCGAAGGATACCGGGGCGTTTTGCGGAGGAAACGAGGGCGGGTCCTGACCGTGTGGTCAGGACCCGGACGTCGCGATGTGGTGACTGTGCTCCCCCGCCAGGACTCGAACCCGGACTTAAGGTACCAAAAACCTCAGTGCTGCCGATTACACCACAGGGGAGTGTAAAGCGAGCTAAACCGGACATTCCGTCAGGCTGGCCGCTCGACACCCAACACTATGCCGTACCACCGGCCTTCGACGCGACGGTATGGATCACTGCCTTGCGAAACCCGAACGACGGGGCGCCGCCGCGGGGTCGGGCGGTCGGGTGCGCACGCTCACCGAACGTAAGGCGCGGTAACGGGCCGGATGCGGGCCGGGAGGAGGCCGGGGAAGCGGTGCCGGCGCCCGTACGCTGGTCGGTATGACCGCATCGGGGGCAAGTGAGAGCGTGGCCGCGCGAGGCAGACCGGGGGGCGGTCCCTGGTGGTGGACACGACGGCGCAGCGCCGTGTTGGACGTGCTGCTCGCGCTGGCGTCCATGGCGGAGTGCATGGCCGAGGGCATCCCGTTCGCGCACTCGTCGGGCATCCCGACGGTGGCCGGGATGCTGTTCGGCCTGGTGGCCGGGTCGATGCTGCTGGTGCGCCGGCGCTGGCCGGTCGCGGTGGTGCTGACCTCGATCGCGGTGATGCCCACGGAGATGGGCGGACTGCTGAGCGTCGTCGGCCTGTACACGCTCGCGGCGTCGGACGTGCCGCGGCGGATCATAGGGCTGCTGGCGGGGATGACCGTGGTCGGCACCGTGGTGACGACCTTCTTCAGCATGCGACAGGACGTGGCGGCCGAGCCGGACTTCCACCCGCCGTCCTGGTTCATGATCGTGATGGCGCTCGCGGTGGGCCTGGTGCTGACGGCCCCGCCGGTGCTGTGGGGGCTCTACGTCGGTGCGCGGCGGCGGCTGGTGGAGAGCCTGCGCGAGCGGGCGGACGGCCTGGAACGGGAGTTGTCGCTGCTGGCGGACCGTGCCGAGGAACGGGCCGAGTGGGCCCGCAACGAGGAACGGACGCGGATCGCCCGGGAGATGCACGACGTCGTGGCGCACCGGGTGAGCCTGATGGTGGTGCACGCGGCGGCGTTGCAGGCGGTGGCCCTGAAGGACCCGGAGAAGGCGTCGCGGAACGCGGCCCTGGTCGGGGACATGGGCCGGCAGGCGCTGACCGAACTGCGGGAGATGCTGGGGGTGCTGCGCACGGCGGAGGGTGCCGCGGTGCGGGGCCCGGCGGGTTCGGACGAGGCGGAGCGACTGGCGGCCGTGGCGTCACGGGTGTCGCGCAAGTCCGCGGAGGACCCCGCGGCGGAATCCGGGCGGGCGCCGTCGGATGCGCTCGCGGGACCGGCCGGGGCGTCGGCGGGCGGCGCGGAACCGGACGGCGACGGGCCGTGCCTGACGGAGCTGGGGGAGCTGGTCGAGCAGTCCCGGGCGGCCGGGATGGCGGTGGAGTTCTCGGTGCAGGACGGCGCGGAGGCGGCGGCGCAGTCCCCCGCGGCGGACGTCCACGGGCGCCGGTACGCGGCCCGGGTGGAGCAGACCGTGTACCGGGTGGTGCAGGAGGCGCTCACCAACGTGCACAAGCACGCGCCCGGGGCACGGGCGCGGGTGCGCCTGGCGCACCGGGCCGGCGAGGTCGCGGTGCAGGTGGAGAACGGCCCGTCGGAGCGGGGCGCGACCGACGCCGGGCTGCCGAGCGGGGGCAACGGCCTGGTGGGGATGCGGGAGCGGGTGACGGCCCTGGGCGGCGCGTTCGTGTCCGGCCCGACCGACGCCGGCGGCTTCCGGGTGTCGGCCGTGGTGCCGGTGGTCCGGGTGCGGGCCGCGGGCGCGGCGGGCTGAGGCCGCGCCGTCAGTCGCCGGAGACGGTGAGGCGGCTGGGGCGGGTGCCGAGGATGAGGGTGCCGAGGGCCTGGTCGAGGTCGTGCCCGAGGTACCAGTCGCCGGTGTGGTCGAGGCTGTAGATCCGGCCCTCGGTGTCGATGGCGAGGGTGGCCTGCGGGTACGTGGTGCCGCGGGTCGCCTTGGTGCCGGGGAGCTGCTCCTGCCCGAGCGGGGCGACGTCGGTGTCCAGGGCGCGGCCGAGGTCGCCGAGGGTCCGGGCGAGGTGGAGGCCGAGTAGCGGGTCGATGACGAACGGGGTCGGCGCGATGTGGCGGCCGGGGCCGGGACCGGCGATGCACAGGCCCCCGAACTCGGCCCAGGCTTCGACGGCGGCCGGGAAGACCGTGTGGCGGTGGCCGCCGGGCGAGGCGTGCGTGCGCAGGGCGTCGGCCCAGCGTTCGGCCTGCTGTATGTCCCAGCGGCCGGGTTCCCAGCCGGCGTTGTGCAGCGCGATGTCGACGGCGGCGGGGAAGCGGGTCGACCCGGGGTCCTCGGGGGCCGGGGTGTGCGGGGCGGGGGTGGGCGGCATGGTGGCGGTCAGCTCCCTTGGGGCGTCGTGGCCCCGATGGGCATGACGCCGAAGTGGGCGAGGAGCGCGTCGCAGGAGCGGCAGGGGGGTGCGTAGCTGCCGTGCTGGGGATCGCCGTCCTCGCGGATGTGACGTGCGGTGATCTTGGAGTGTTTCAGGGAGCGGCGGGCTTCGCCGTTGGTGAGGGGCTTGCGGGAGGCGCGCTTGCCGCGGTTGCTCTCGACGGCGGTCAGGTGGCGGGAGAGCAGGACCGCCTCCGGGCAGCGGCCGGTGAAGCGTTCGCGTTGCGCGGTGGTGAGGGTGTCGAGGAAATCCTGTACGAGCGGGTGCAGGGTCGGGGGTTGTTCCGCCTTGCTCGCCGTGCAGGTCAGGGTTTGTCCGCGTACGGACAGAGCGGCGCCGATGGTGGGGAGGATGCCGTCGCGGCGGTGGCGGAGGTCGGGCGCGCGGTCGGCGTCGGCGGTGCCGCTCCAGCCGATGCGGGGGTCGCCGGCGGCGCGGGGGTCGCCCGTGGTGGTCGTGTGGTGTGCGGTGGTGCTCATGGTGGTGCTTCCCTCCCTGCAATCCCCCCGGTTGCGGAGGTCAGATTGCCAAATGTGCTGGGTGTTGCGGTAGTCGGACGTGCTGTCGGGGATGTCACTGGCGTGTGACGGTCCGTCGGTTGTCCGGTAACGGGGCTGGTCGGCGGGGTAGGGGCGGGGGGCGCCGCGGGGTGCGGGACGGGGGGTGACGCGGGTGTGGCGTGGGGCTGACGCGTGGTGTGGGTGCGTCGCGGGGGCCGGGTGTGGCGCGGGCACCGTACAAGGGGGGAGGCACCATCCGGCCGGGGCGGGGCGCGCGCGGCCACGTCACCGTCCGACGGCACCGCCGAGCGGCCGGTCCGGCGCCGGGCGGGAGGGCGGGACGGGGGCGGTGGAGGGTGTTGCGGCACCACATAGGCTGTGCCCCAAAGCCAGCTTCAGCCAGGGGGCAACCGCGATGACGACAGGTCGGCAAGGGCTGGGGGCGCATCCCGGCCTCCAGGCCCAAGGACGTCCCGTGCCACCGAACTCGGCCTACGCCGGGCAGGTCGTGCATTTCCCGGATCCGGTGCGCGCCGCGCGCCATCCGGCCGGGGTGCGGATGGACGGGAACGGCTTCCCGGACTTCTCGCCGTACGCCCGGGCCGCCGCGGAGATCGCCGAGCCGCCGGAGGGCTTCGGCGTCGACGAGCTGCGGCTGACGGACTTCGTGTCGGCGAACGCGGCGCTGCACGCGCAGGGCCACGAACTGTGGATAGACGTGCCGGCGGTGGCCACCCCGCACGGCTGGACCTGGCACCACGTGGCGGGGTCCCGGCGGATGGAACTGGTCCCGGTCGAGGTGAAGGCGTTGCTGCGGCACCACGCGGGGCTGGCGACGACGGCGGTGGCGCACGACAAGCGCGGGACGCGGCCCTTGCAGGAGACGCGGCCGGTGCACTTCGGGCTGCCGCGGCGGGAACTGGCGGTGGGCGAGGAGCAGCTGGTCCAGGCCGAGGAGGCGCTGGGCTACCGGCTGCCCGGGGCGTACCGGTCGTTCCTGAAGGCGGCCGGTGGGTGCGCCCCGGTGGGCGCGGCCCTCGACGCGGAACTGGGACTCCTGGTCGACCAGCCGTTCTTCACGGTGCTGGACGACGCCGCCGTCAACGACCTCGTCTACGTGAACAAGTGCCTGCGCGACCACTTCACCAAGGACTACCTGGGCGTGGCGTTCGCACAGGGCGGGGTGATCGCGGTGAAGGTCCGCGGCGAGGCGCTGGGCTCGGTGTGGTTCTGCCCGTACGACGACGCCCGCGATCAGGACGGGTGGTCGGTGCAGGAACGGGTGGAGCGGCTGATGCTGCCGTGCGGTGCGGATTTCGACGACTTCCTCCTGCGGCTGGCGGGCAACCCGCCGGAGCTGGAGACGGTGGCGAACCTGATGGTGGACGGCGGCTTCGCGTACGCCGTACCGGTGGGGGGCTGAGCTCAGTGGTGACGTTCGCGCAGGCGCAGGAGCGCGCCGAGCAGTGGGTGAACGGCGAGGTCGCGTCGGAGCTCCACCGCGAGGTGCGGGTGCGGGAGTTCGCGCTCGGCTTCGTGGCGTGGGCGGAGGACCGCGACGGCGGTCAGGTCGCCGACGGCGGCCGCAGCCGACTGGTGATCGCCCGGGACAGCGGGGAGACCACGCTGTGGCCGGGGCTGCCGGTGGGCGAGGTGATCCGTCGCTACGAGGAGGAGTACGGCGCGGCGGCGGAGGCCGGTTACGGTGCGGCCGAGCCGCCGCAGCGGATCGACCTGGAGGCCACGTCGTTCCTGCTGACGCCGCCGGAGTGGTTGCAGGAGGCGGCCGACACGATCGGGATCGGCGGCCGGAAGCCGGCCGACGGCGGGACGCAGTCCGGGGCCGAACCCGGGGACACCGCCGGGCCTGCGACGGAGGAGGGTTCCGCGGGAGAGACGGGAACTGCCGCTTCCACCCCGTCCGCCGCCCCCTCCTCTCCCTCTTCGTCCCCTTCTACTGCTTCCTCCTCTCCTTCCTCTCCCGTCCCTTCCCCGGGCACTGCCGCGGACGCCTGGGCCGACGTCAACGTGAACGCGGGGCCGGCGCCCGCCGACGCTCCGTCGCCGGCCGCACCCCCGGCTTCCCCCGCCCCGACCTCCGCGCCGTCCCCGTCCGGGGCGGCTGCGGTGGACGACACCCCGTGGGCCGCCGCCGACACCACCGCGGGCGGGGACGACGCGGACCGTTCGGTGGCGCCGCCGCAGACGGTGTTCGCGCCGCCGCTCGCCGGCTCCGACGACGAGGACACCCCGTCGACGCCGCGGGTGCGGCCCGACGCGAAGACCGAACTGCTGCACGGCGGCAGCCAGTTGCCGCGTACCAAGCTCTCGCCCGCGCTGCCCCCGCCGGCGCCCGACGTGCCCGGCCGGACCGGCCCCGGCGGCACCGGTGGCCCGCCGCCGATGCCGTCCGCGCCGCCGCCGATGCCGCCCGCCCCACCGGCCCCGCCCGCGCCGTCCGCGACGCCATCCGCGACGCCGGCCGCGTTGCGCGACCTGCCACCGCCGACCGGCACGCCGATCGCCGACGTACCGCCGCCGCCCGGCGCGCACGCCGCGGCGACGATGCCGGCGGACGGTTCCCCGCTGCCCGGGAACGCCCCGGCGGCGTCCGGGGCGGCTGCCACCGCCGGGGCCCAGGAGGCGGACGGGCGTCCCGGTGACGGCCCGGCTTCCCCGGGCCCGGGCGTGACCGGTGCGCCGGCCGGCGGTTACGTGCCGACCCAGCTGGTGTCCCAACTGGGCGCGTCCGAGCTGGACTTGAGCGCGGTCGACGGCCCGGGCGGAGCGGCCGGTCCCGGCGGTCCCGGTGCTGAGGGTTCCGGTGCGGGTGGTCGCGCGGGCGGGGTGCACGCCGCGGCGACGATGCTCGCGGACGGCGCGGCCCTCCAGGCCGCCGCGCCCGGTCCGGGCGGCGCTGCCGGCGGTCCTGGTGGCCCCGGCGGTGCCGGCGTGCCCGGCATGCCGCCCCCGCCGCCGCCCGGCCCGTTGGGCGCGCCGAAGCCCGCGGGCGGCAAGCCCGCCGGTGCAGCGGGCGGCACCGCGCCCGGTGGTCAGGACGGTCCGCCTCCGCCGGCCCCGCCGCCGCCCGCTCCGCAGGCCGGTGCCGGCGGTGGGGTGCACGCCGCGGCGACGATGCTCGCGGACGGTGCCGCGCTGTCCGGGGCCCCGGGCGGGCCGCCCGCCGCCGGCCCCGGCATGCCGCCGGGTCCGCCGATGGCCCCGCCGGCGCCGCCCGGTCCGCACCTCGGTCCGCCCGGGGTGCCGGGGCCGGGCGTGCCGGGTCCCGGTGGGCAGGGGGCTCCCGGCGGACAGGGGGCTTCCGGCGGTCCGGGCGGGCAGGGTGCGTCCGGTGCGTACGGCTACCCGCCGGCGCCCAGCGGTCAGCCGACCGTCGGCCCCGGCTACATGGCGGTCCTGAGCTACCGCGCCCCGGACGGCAGCGAGCAGAAGATCGTGCGCCGTTCGGCGCCGGGTACGCCGCACCCGGAGTGGCAACTGCTGCACGAGCTGCGCGCGCTGAACGTCCCGCCGCAGCAGGTGGTGGAGCTCCACACCGAGTTGGAGTGCTGCGATCTGCCCGGTGGCTACTGCGCCCGGATGATCCGGGAGACCTGGCCGCAGGTGCGGATCAGCCACACCGCCGCGTACGGCAAGGACCACGCGTCGCGGCAGCAGGGCGTCCGGCACCTGATCGAGCACCAGGGCGAACTGCACCAGGTCGCCGACGGGCCGGCGCGGCCCGCGCCGGTGCGGGCGCCGCTGCCGCACCCCTCGCAGGTCCAGCCGGTGCCGTCGGCGCCGCCGCAGGCGATCGGGCACGAACTGGAGCAGGCGTTCGGGCCGCAGGGGGTCTTCCGTTTCGACCAACGGGCGGTCTCCCGGCAGGGCGTGCCGGACGTCGTCGCGCAGACCCTGGTCTGGGCCGGGTTGCCGGTCGACTTCGGGCCGTTCTTCTGGGCGCAGGCGCAGCCGGGGCGTCCGGTGCCGACGCTGGCGGAGCTGGCGATGGAGCGACGGGTGCAGCCGTCGCCGGACGCCGGTTCGTACCTGGTGATGGGCAACGACTTCGGGCGCCAGCTGTGCGTCCAGTACGGGACCGCGCACATCGTGGCCGTCCCGCTGGAGGCGGGGCCCGGCGGGCAGTCCGTCGCGCCGCAGTTCGTGAACAGCGGGCTGCCGGAGTTCGTGCGGTGCCTGGCGATGCTGGGGCGGATGTGGCGCCTGCGGTACGGGCTGACGCCCGACCAGGCCGGCCGGTGGACGGTGGACTTCCAGGCGCAGCTGGTGGCGTTGGACCCGCCGGCGCTGGGGTCGCCGGAGACGTGGTGGTCGGTCCTGCTGGAACAGATGTGGGACGGGTTGTTGTAGGGGGCGGCGGCGGCGCGCGGCGCGGTTGCGGAGGCCGGCGCGGTCGCGCGGGCGGTCCGTAGCCGCGCCGCGCCGTTTGCGCTGCGTGCCGTACGGGCCGGTGCGCCGCGGACGGTTGAGGCGGACGGTTGAGGCGGGCCCGCCCGCGCCGGTCGCCGGCCCGGACCGGTCCGCAAGGGGTTCGCCCGGGCCCCCGCCCGCCCCGGCCCCCGCGCTGGCCTTCCGGCCTCCGCGGCCCTCGACCGCCAGGGACGCGGTCCCTCCCGCGGCGCCGTCGTCGACGGGCCGCGGCCGCGCCGTCCCGTTGCCCCACCGGTCGGTCCGTGCGCCGTGACGGTGAAATCGGCCCGGCGATCCTCCGGGTCCGCGGAGCCCCGTGGAACGCCCGGACGGCTGACGGAACCGGGGCGACGTACGGGCGGCGCGGTGGCGCTCGGGGCGCCTCGACAACGTGGGAGGCGGCAAAACCCCCTCGCGGGCGAAGATCCAATTCCGGCTTCTGGTGGCAAATGGCGCATCCTTGTGGGAAGGAATGGGCGGAGTGTCGCGATGAGGCCGCTTCGGGCCGATCCAGAAAGATGTGCGCGGGACTGTGCGGAAGCTTGCGGGTTCGCGCCACTGCTGTGCGCAGCGGAGAGGGGCTTGAGGGATGAGTACTTCGGTTTCGCCTCACGGGTTCGAGACCGTACGAGGGCGCGGCTATCGGCCGGAGGACGTGGACCGGCGCGTCGAGGGGCTCTCGATCGACCGCGACTCCTGCTGGGAGCGGGCCGCCCGGCTGACGGTCCTGGCCAACGAGATGGAAGTCGAACTCGACGAACTACAGGGCTACGTCGCCCAGTTGCCGGAGCAGACGTACGAGTCCCTCGGCGAGCAGGCGCGGCTGATCCTGACGACGGCGGAGTCCGAGGCGGTGCGGCTGCTGACCGGGGCGGAGGCGGACGCGGAGCGGGCGCACGACGATGCGGCCGACTTCGCGCAGCAGGCCCACGACGCGGCGGACGAGGCGGCGCAGCGGCTGCGCGCGGAGGCGGCGGAGGACGCGCGCCATACGGAGAAGGCCGCGACCGATGAGGCGGCGGAGCTCGTGACGGACGCCGGCCAGGAGGCCGAGCTGGTGCGGGCCGAGGCGGCGGAGGAACTGGCCGAGACCCGGCGGCGCACCGAGCGGCTGCTCAAGGACCAGGAGGCCCGGCACACCGAGGAGTGGGACGCCCTGGAGCGGGAGCTGGCGCGGCTGGAGAACGAGATGGACCAGCGGGTCGCCGAGTTGGACGCCCACGGGGAAGCGGTGATGGCCGAGCGCCGGCGGCTGACGGCGGAGACCGAGGAGTCCGCGCGGCACCGGCTGGAGGACTCCGACGCACGGGCGGCGGAGCTGTTGGCGCAGGCCAAGGTCGAGCTGGAGCGGATCGAGCGGACGACCGAGCGGGTCGTGCGGGAGCACGACGAGGCGCGCGAGGAGGTCCGGGTGCACATGACGCACGTGCGGAACAGCCTGGCGGCGTTGACGGGGAAGGACCCGGCGGAGTTCCCCGGTTCGGGCGCGGGCGCCGGGTCGCCGGCGCCCGGGACGACTACGGGTGCGGCTGCGGAGCCGGAGCCAGAGCGGGACCCGGACGCCCAGGACACGCGGGGGACGGAGCTGCCGCGGGCGGACCGGGGCGGTCAGGGCCGGCGCTAGGGCGCGGTCCGTGCCCCGTGGCGGTCAACTGGCGGACGGGGTGCTCGCGCCGCCGTTCCGGCCGGTGTCCCCGAGGGGGCCGGCGTCCCCGGGCGCGACGCCCCCGGAGGCGACCGCGTCGCCGGTCGTGCCCGCCGCGGTGGCGTCGGGCGTGGTCTCGGCGGGTGGCGCCGGATGGGCGTCCGGGTGGACGGGGAAGCGGCGGGGGGCCAGGACCAGGACGCTGAGGAAGGCCAGGGCGGCGGCGGCCGCGGCGCCGAGGTAGACGTGTTCGACGGTGGTGTCGACGGCGCGTCGGAGGTAGTCGACGGTGCCGGCGGCGAGCGTGCCGGCGTGTTGCAGGGCGCGGGAGACGCCGTCGAGGTCGTGCGGGAGGCCGGCGCGGATGGCCGCCGGGGCGTGGGTGAGGCGGTCGCTGAGGGTCGCGTTGGCGACGGCGCCGAAGAGGGCCGCGCCGAGGGACTGGCCGACCTGGCGGCAGAAGAGGATCGAGGCGGTGGCGGTGCCGCGTTCGGCGTAGCCGACGGAGGACTGGACGCCGATGATCAGCGGGAGCTGGAAGAGGCCGAGCGTGGCCCCCAGGGCGAGCATGACCAGGGCGGGCTGCCAGGCGGCGCCGGGATAGGGGAGCAGGGGGAAGGCGAGCAGGACGAGGGCCGCGCCGCCGATGCCGAGGAGGGCGCAGTTGCGGATGCCGATGCGGTTGTAGACGCGGCTGCTGAAGGCGGCGGATATCGGCCAGCTCAGGGTCATCACGGACAGCACGAAGCCGGCGGCGATCGGGCCGAGGCCGAGGACGGCCTGGGCGTAGGTGGGCAGGAAGACCGTCGGGGCGACCATCAGCAGGCCCAGGGCGCCCAGCGCGAGGTTGACGGCGGAGATGGTGCGGCGGCGCCAGACCCAGCCGGGGATGACCGGTTCGGCGGCGCGGCGTTCGATCAGGACGGTGGCGAGGGTGGCCAGGGCGCTGCCCGCGAACAGCAGGAGGGACGGGAGGGAGAGCCACGGCCAGGCGGTGCCGCCCTGGACGAGGGCGGTGAGCAGCAGGCCGCCGGCGGCGAAGACGGCGAGTGCGCCGGGCCAGTCGACGCGGGTGCGGGTGCCGGCGGCCGGCCGGTCGCGGTGGGCGTCGTGGAAGTGGCGGACGATCAGCCAGAGGGCGAGCGCCCCGACCGGCAGGTTGATCAGGAAGATCCAGCGCCAGTCGCCGTAGGTGGTGAGCAGCCCGCCCAGTGCGGGGCCGGCGACCGCCGAGGTGGCCCAGACGCTGGAGAGCTTGGCCTGGATCTTGGGGCGTTCCTTCATCGGGTAGAGGTCGGCGGCGATGGTCTGGACGGTGCCTTGGAGGGCGCCGCCGCCCAGCCCCTGGAGGACGCGGAAGGCGATCAGCGAGCCCATGTTCCAGGCGCCGGCGCAGGCCAGGGAGCCGATGAGGAACAGCACGATGCCGGTGAGCAGGATCGGCTTGCGGCCGTAGGTGTCGGAGAGCTTGCCGTAGACGGGGAGGGTGACGGTGACGGCGAGCAGGTAGCCGGAGAAGAGCCAGGAGAAGACGGCGAAGCCGCCGAGGTCGCCGACGATCTGGGGGACGGCGGTGGCGATGATCGTCGAGTCGAGGGCGGCCAGGGCCATGCCGAGCATCAGGGCGGCGACGACCGGGCCGCGGCGGGCGGCGGCCGGTCCGTCGGGTGGCTGGTTCCCGGTGCCGTTGCGGCCCGTACCGTGACTGTCCTCGGTGGTGCGGCTCACCGTGGCCCCCTCCTGCCCTGCTGCTGCGTGGCCGACCCGGGGTGCGCCCCGCTCCGCGCGGCCGGTGCCGGGATGACCGGTGTCCGTGCGGTGGGCATACGTGTAGTCGGCACGATTCCGCTGGACACCCTTGCACGCGCGGTGGCCGGGCGGAATGGGGTTTCTCGCAGCGTGGACGGCGGTGCCGGCCGTCGGGGCGGCCGGTTGTCGGCGGCCCGGCGTAAGGTGGTCAGCCCTGGTCCGTGTGCGCCCGCCGGCGCCGTCGAGGGGTGGCGGACCGGTCGCGTTGTTCGCCTCGCTGGGACGGAACCTTTTCATGAGCCTGAGTGGTCTGCTCGACGCCGTCGTACGGGACCCGGCGCTCGCCGAAGCGGTCAAGGCCGCGGCCGACGGGCACCGGCCGCACGTCGACCTGGTCGGGCCGCCGGCCGCCCGCCCGTTCGCGGTGGCGGCGCTGGCGCGGCGCACTGGCCGTCCGGTGCTGGCGGTGACCGCCACCGGCCGGGAGGCCGAGGAC
Organism: Streptomyces sp. x-19; assembly: GCF_046549115.1. Taxonomy (NCBI): domain Bacteria; kingdom Bacillati; phylum Actinomycetota; class Actinomycetes; order Kitasatosporales; family Streptomycetaceae; genus Streptomyces; species Streptomyces sp. x-19. The sequence goes on from NZ_JAJPWK010000014.1 coordinate 94,588, forward strand.
CTGGCCGCCGCGCTGCGCTCGCTGATGCCGGCCGGTGAGGAGAACTCCGTCGTGGAGTTCCCGTCCTGGGAGACGCTGCCGCACGAGCGGCTCTCGCCGCGGTCGGACACCGTCGGCCGGCGCCTGGCGGTGCTCCGCCGGCTGGCCCACCCGAGCGCCGACGACCCGACGGCTGGCCCGGTGTCGGTGGTGGTCGCGCCGATCCGCTCGGTGCTCCAGCCGCAGGTCAAGGGGTTGGGCGAACTGGTCCCGGTGAGTCTGCGGACGGGGCGGACGGCCGATCTCGAAGAGGTCGTCGACGGTCTGGCGGCCGCCGCGTACGCCCGCGTCGAACTCGTTGAGAAGCGCGGCGAGTTCGCGGTCCGCGGCGGCATCCTGGACGTCTTCCCGCCGACCGAGGAGCACCCGCTGCGGGTGGAGTTCTGGGGCGACGACATCGAGGAGATCCGGTACTTCAAGGTCGCCGACCAGCGGTCCCTTGAGGTGGCCGAGCACGGGCTGTGGGCGCCGCCGTGCCGCGAGCTGCTGCTGACCGACGAGGTGCGGGCGCGGGCAGCGGAGCTCGCCGAGCTCCACCCGGAGCTGGGCGAACTGCTGGGGAAGATCGCCGAGGGGATCGCCGTCGAGGGCATGGAGTCGCTGGCCCCGGTGCTGGTCGACGACATGGAGCTGCTGCTGGACGTGTTGCCGAAGGGCAGCATGGCGGTGGTCTGTGACCCGGAGCGGGTGCGGACCCGGGCGGCCGACCTGGTGGCGACGAGCCAGGAGTTCCTCCAGGCGTCCTGGGCGGCCAGCGCCGGGGGCGGCGCGGCCCCGATCGACGTGGGCGCGGCGTCCCTGTGGGGCCTCGCGGACGTCCGCGACCGGGCCCGTGAACTGGGCATGATGTGGTGGTCGGTGTCGCCGTTCGCGGCCGACGAGGCCGAGGCCGACGGGGACACCCTCAAGCTGGGGATGCACGCCCCCGAGACGTACCGCGGCGACACCCAGCGGGCGCTGGCCGACACCAAGGAGTGGCTGGCGGACGGCTGGCGCACGGTGTTCGTCACCGAGGGCCACGGCCCGGCGGCCCGCACGGTCGAGGTGCTGGGCGGCGAGGGCATCGCCGCGCGCCTGGAGGCCGACCTCGGCGAGATCGCGCCGTCCGTGGTGCACGTGGCGTGCGGTTCGATCGACAACGGCTTCGTCGACCCCGGCCTGAAGGTCGCGGTGCTCACGGAGACGGACCTGTCCGGGCAGAAGGCCGCCGGCAAGGACGCCGCCCGGATGCCGGCCCGCCGCCGCAAGCAGATCGACCCGCTCACCCTCCAGGCCGGTGACTTCATCGTCCACGAGCAGCACGGTGTGGGCCGGTACATCGAGATGGTGCAGCGCACCGTCCAGGGCGCCACCCGCGAGTACCTCCTCGTGGAGTACGCGCCGGCCAAGCGCGGCCAGCCCGGGGACCGGCTGTACATCCCCACCGACCAGTTGGAGCAGGTCACCAAGTACGTGGGGGGCGAGGCGCCGACGCTGCACCGGCTCGGCGGCGCGGACTGGACGAAGACCAAGGCGCGCGCCAAGAAGGCCGTCAAGGAGATCGCCGCCGACCTGATCAAGCTGTACTCCGCCCGGATGGCGGCCCCCGGCCACGCCTTCGGCACGGACACGCCCTGGCAGCGCGAGTTGGAGGACGCCTTCCCGTACGCGGAGACGCCCGACCAGCTCACCACCATCGCCGAGGTCAAGGAGGACATGGAGAAGTCGGTCCCGATGGACCGGCTGATCTGCGGCGACGTCGGCTACGGCAAGACCGAGATCGCGGTCCGGGCCGCCTTCAAGGCCGTCCAGGACGGCAAGCAGGTGGCGGTGCTGGTGCCCACCACCCTCCTCGTGCAGCAGCACTTCGGCACCTTCACCGAGCGCTACGGCCAGTTCCCGGTCAACGTCCGGGCGCTGTCGAGGTTCCAGACGGACACCGAGGCCAAGGCGGTCCTGGAGGGGCTGCGGGAGGGCGCGGTGGACATCGTCATCGGCACCCACCGCCTGTTCTCGTCCGAGACCAAGTTCAAGGACCTGGGCCTGGTCATCGTCGACGAGGAGCAGCGCTTCGGCGTCGAGCACAAGGAGCAGCTGAAGAAGCTCCGGGCCAACGTCGACGTCCTGACGATGTCCGCGACGCCGATCCCGCGGACCCTCGAAATGGCGGTCACCGGCATCCGGGAGATGTCGACGATCACCACGCCGCCCGAGGAGCGGCACCCGGTCCTGACCTTCGTCGGCCCCTACGAGCAGAAGCAGATCGGCGCCGCGATCCGCCGCGAACTGCTCCGCGAGGGCCAGGTCTTCTACATCCACAACCGCGTCGAGTCCATCGACCGGGCGGCGGCCCGGCTGCGGGAGATCGTGCCGGAGGCCCGCATCCAGACCGCCCACGGTCAGATGGGGGAGTCGCAGCTGGAGCAGGTCGTCGTCGACTTCTGGGAGAAGAAGTTCGACGTCCTCGTCTCCACCACGATCGTGGAGTCCGGCATCGACATCTCCAACGCCAACACCCTGATCGTCGAGCGCGGCGACAACTTCGGCCTCAGCCAGCTGCACCAGCTGCGCGGCCGGGTCGGTCGTGGTCGGGAGCGCGGCTACGCCTACTTCCTCTACCCGCCGGAGAAGCCGCTCACCGAGACCGCGCACGAGCGGTTGGCGACCATCGCCCAGCACACCGAGATGGGCGCCGGCATGTACGTCGCCATGAAGGACCTGGAGATCCGCGGCGCGGGCAACCTCCTCGGCGGCGAGCAGTCCGGTCACATCGCGGGCGTCGGCTTCGACCTGTACGTCCGGATGGTCGGCGAGGCCGTCGCCGACTACCGCGCGTCCTTGGAGGGCGGCGAGGAGGAGCCCCCGCTGGAGGTCAAGATCGAGCTCCCGGTGGACGCGCACGTGCCGCACGACTACGCGCCGGGCGAGCAGTTGCGGCTCCAGGCGTACCGGGCGATCGCCTCGGCCACCACCGAGGAGGACGTCGCGGCGGTCCGCGAGGAACTCACCGACCGCTACGGCAAGTTGCCCGAGCCGGTGGAGAACCTCCTCCTCGTCGCCGGCCTGCGGATGCTGGCCCGCGCCTGCGGCGTCAGTGACATCACCCTCCAGGGCTCCAACATCCGCTTCGGCCCGGTGGAGCTGCGGGAGTCCCAGGAGCTGCGCCTCAAGCGGCTGCACCCGCGGACGGTCCTCAAGCCGGCCACCCGGCAGATCCTGGTCCCGCGCCCGACGACCGGCCGGGTCGGCGGCAAGCCGGTGGTGGGGCGGGAACTGCTGGCGTGGGTCGGCGAGTTCCTCACGACGATCCTGGGCTGATTCGCGGGGTGCGGCTTTCTCGCCGTGGGGGTTGCGGTTTCGCCTTCGGCGGGGGGTGTGTTCGGGTGGGGGCGTTGTGCAGGACTGCTGCGCTTTACGTCCTGCACAACGCCCCCTCGGGCCCGACCCCTTCCCGCCGTGGAGCGCCCCCACCCGGTGAGGGGGAAGGGGAGAGAAGCCCCGTCGTGGTGGCCCCCTGACCAGCAGTGCGGGTCGGCCGTGCGCAACCGGGGCCTTTCCCTCCTCACTCCAGGGGTGGGGAACCGTACGGACGGCGCGAGGGTGTGGGGCCTTGGGGGTGGGTGTGCGGACGTAAAGCGCAGCAGTCCGCACACCCACCCCCAAGGCCCCACACCCGTCACCCACCACACACCGAAGCCCCACCCCTCACCACCCCCGCCGAAGGCGAAACCCACCACGGCGGGAGAGCCGACAACGTACGCGGGCCCCCGCCGAAGGCGAACGGCGGGACACCCGACGACGTTCGCCTACCCCGGCGCCAGCCGGAACCGCAGGCGACAGATGACCGCCCCCGTATCCCGCCGCACCGCCCGCGCCACCACCGCCCCGCGCTGGTTCTGCAGTACCCGCTGCCACAGGTGCGCAGGTTCTGCCTCCGGGATGAGTACCGTGACCCGCGCTTCGGGGCGACGGGCCGTCAGGTCCGCGACGTAGTCGGCGATCGGGCGGCCGAGCGAGCGGGTGGGGGAGGGCAGTTCCAGCAGGTCCACGCCCGGGTTCCACAACTCCCAGTCGCGGCGCAGCGCTTCGGTGGCCGGCCGGTCCTCGGGGGTGTCGTAGGTGACGGTGACCGCGATGACCTCGTCGCCCAGGGACACCGCCGCGTTCAGCGCCTCGCCGGTCAGCCGGGACAGGTGGGAGACGGGGACGACGACGAGGGAGCGGGCGCGTCGCGGCGGCTCGGGCACCCGGCCCAGGCCGAGGCGGTCGCCGATGCGTGCGTAGGCGCGGTGGACGGCCTCGAAGGCGAGGACCAGCAGCGGCAGCGCGATGACGATCAGCCAGGCGCCCTCGGTGAACTTGGTGGCGGTGACGACCACCGCGGCGGCGGCGGTGAGCACCGCGCCGAGGCCGTTGAGCAGTGCCTTGCCGACCCAGCGGGCGGACCGCTCCCGGTACCAGTGGCGGACCATCCCGGCCTGGCAGAGCGTGAAGCCGACGAAGACGCCGATGGCGAAGAGCGGCACCAGGGTGTTGACGTCGCCGCCGGAGAAGACCAGCAGGGCGGCGGCGACCGCGGCCAGGGCCAGCACGCCGTGCCGGTGGACCTGCCGGTCGGCCTTCAGGCCGAAGACGTGCGGCAGGTAGTTGTCGCGGGCCAGCAGCCCCATCAGGACGGGGAGCCCGCCGAAGGAGGTGTTGGCGGCGAGCGCGAGCAGCACCATGGTGGCGAACTGGACGACGTAGAAGGCCCAGTTGTGGCCGAGTGAGGCGTCCGCCAGCTGGGCGAGGACGGTGACGCCCTCGACGGGCTGGAGGTGGAAGCGGCCGATGAGCAGCGAGAGGCCGATCAGCATGGCGCCGAGCAGGGCGCCCAGCGCGACCTCGGTCCGCTGGGCGCGCCGGGTGGCGGGGGCGCGGAAGGACGGCACGGCGTTGGCGACCGCCTCGACCCCGGTCAGCGCCGAGCAGCCGGACGCGAACGCCCTCAGGAGCAGCAGCGCGCCGACGGAGGTGGCGTTGTGGGCGAGGACGGAGGCGTGTCCGGTGGCGGTGACGGTGGAGGCCGGCGCGTCCCGGAACAGTCCGACCACGATCATGGCCAGGATCGAGGCGACGAAGACGGCGGTGGGCAGCAGGAACGCCCGCGCCGAGTCGGCGATGCCGCGCAGGTTGATCGCGGTCACCAGGACCAGTACCGCCAGGCAGATCCACATCCGGTCGCCGTAGAGGGTGGGGAAGGCGGAGGTGAGGGCGGCGACGCCGGCGGTCACCGACACCGCGACGTTGAGGATGTAGTCCAGGACCAGGGAGGCGGCGGCCATCAGGGCGGAGCGGCGCCCCAGGTGGGTCTTGGCGACCGCGTAGGAGCCGCCGCCGTTGGGGAAGGCGGCGATGACCTGGCGGTAGGACGCCACCAGGACCGCGAGCAGTGCGGCGATGGCGAGGGTGACAGGGAGGGTGAACCCCAGGCCGTGGGCGCCGGCCGCGGCCAGCACCAGCACGATCGCTTCTGGTCCGTACGCGACGGAGGCCATCGCGTCGAGGGAGAGCGCGGCCAGGCCCTGGAGGGCGGTCAGCCGGTGCCGGTCGCCGGCCGGGTCGGGGGCGGGCGCCGGGGTGCCGACGGTGGGGTGAGAGGCGGCGGCCGCCGGGGGCGGCTGCTCGGGCCGGTTTGCGGGCTGCGACACCGTCGACATGGTTCGTCGTACCTCCGTGCGGCACTGGGTGGGACCAGCCCAGCGTGCGGGGGCGTCCGGCGGCCCGCGAGCGGCCTTGGCGCGCCCTTGGCGGACGGCACGGCGATCTTCACGCGATCTTGACGGCACGGTGCCCCGCGCACGCCCGCGCGGCGGCCGGGCGCGCGGCGCACCCGGCCGGCGCGCTCCTGCCGGCCGGGGGTCAGCCGGTCGGCACGGTGACCTCGTAGCGCACTCCGGTGAGGTCCTCCGAGGCCGTCCAGAGCCGGTCGGCGGTGGCGTCGTTCCGCGTCCACGGGGCGCGGAACGACGGGGCCGGGGCGCCGCGGAGTCCGTTGCGCGGCCCGACGAAGGAGTCCGGTCGCATGTGCGGGGCGGTGGCCGCGCACAGCGTCCCCAGCGCCCCGCCGTCCGCGGGCTGGGCGATCAGCCGGTTGCCCAGCTCCACCACCCGCTCGGTGTTCCGCCGGCCCTCCATTCGTACGCCCGCCGTCTGGAGGTTGGTGTGCGCGTAGCCGGGGTGTGCGGCGGCCGCGACGACCTGCGACCCGGCCGCCGCCAGTCGCCGGGCCAGTGCGCGGGTGAAGAGCAGGTTGGCGCTCTTGGAGCGGCCGTAGGCGAGCCAGCGGTGGTAGGAGCGGGTGCCGTTGAGGTCGTCGAGGTCCACGTTGGCGAGCGCGTGCAGCATGCTGGAGACCGTCACGATCCGCGCCCCGGGCGTCGCCAGGAGCTTGGGCAGCAGCAGCCCGGTGAGGGCGAAGTGTCCCAGGTGGTTGGTGCCGAACTGCATCTCGAAGCCGTCCGCGGTGGTGCGCTGCGGCAGTGCCATCACGCCGGCGTTGTTGACGAGCAGGTCCAGCCGGTCGCCGCAGAAGTCCGTGAGGTCCTCGGAGAAGCGCCGTACGGACGCCAGGTCGGCCAGGTCCAGCGGGCGGAACTCGGCCTCCACCACGGGCAGTTCGGACCGCAGTCGGGCCAGTGCCGCGGTGCCCCGCTCGGCGCTGCGGCAGGCCAGCACCACCCGGGCGCCGCGCCGCGCCAGTTCACGGGCGGTGACGTAGCCGAGGCCGCTGTTGGCGCCGGTGACGACGACCGCGCGGCCGGTCTGGTCGGGGATGTGGCTGGTGTTCCACCGGGTCACGTCGTACTCCTCGGTAGGGGAGGGCCAGCCTACGCCGGGTCCTCACACCGCCCGCGTCCGCATCCGGTAGGCCGTGACGGACGCCGACGGATCGTCCAGGCAGCGTCCGGTCTCCAGGTCGAACCGCTGTTTGAGCAGCGGTGACGCCACGAACGGGCGACCCTCGTGGGTGCCGGTCAGGCCGCGGGAGAGGACCGCGGCGCCGCCGAACGGGTCGCGGTTGTCGATGCCGTAGAGCCGGCCCGCCCGGTCGCGGAAGACCGCCACCTGGCGGCCGTCCGGCAGCAGGGCCGCCACCCCGCGGCCCGGGGTCAGGGCGCGCAGTCCGCACACCGTGAACCACGTGTCGGGCAGCCGCAGTTGCACTTCCAGATCGAGGGTCTCGGGGGCCAGGGTCATCGCTGGGGGCTCCTTTCCAGGGCGTCTACCAGGGTCTTTCGGGGACCGGCGGCCGGCCGCAGACCGAGCGACAGCAGCGGCAGGTCGGGCTTGATCTGGTCGCGTTCGGGGACGAAGCCGACGACCGGGTCGGGGGTGTCGGGGGCGTTGACGAAGGAGACGAACCGGGCGAGCTTCTCGGGGTCGGCGAGCGCTTCCGCCCATTCGTCGCGGTAGTGGTCCACGTGCGCCGCCATCAGCGACTCCAGTTCCGCGCAGATGCCGAGGGAGTCCGCCACCACCACGTCGCGGACGTGCTCCAGACCGCCCGGGATCCGCTCCAGCCAGACGCTGGTGCGCTCCAGGCGGTCGGCGGTGCGGAGGTAGAACATCAGGAAGCGGTCGATCAGGCGGATCAGCTCGGCGTCGGACAGGTCCTGGGCCAGCAGGTCCGCATGGCGCGGGGTGGCGCCGCCGTTGCCGGCGACGTAGAGGTTCCAGCCGCCCGCGGTGGCGATCACGCCGAAGTCCTTCGACTGGGCCTCCGCGCACTCGCGGGCGCATCCGGAGACCGCCGCCTTCAGCTTGTGCGGGGACCGCAGTCCCCGGTAGCGCAGTTCCAGGTCGATCGCCATGCGGACGGAGTCCTGGACGCCGTAGCGGCACCACGTCTGGCCCACGCACGACTTCACGGTGCGCAGCGACTTGCCGTAGGCGTGGCCGGATTCGAAGCCGGCGTCCACCAGCCGGGTCCAGATCAGCGGGAGTTGCTCGACCCGGGCGCCGAACAGGTCGATCCGCTGCCCGCCGGTGATCTTCGTGTAGAGCCCGAAGTCCCGGGCGACCTCGCCGATCACGATCAGCTTCTCCGGGGTGATCTCCCCGCCGGGCACGCGCGGGACGACCGAGTACGAGCCGTTCTTCTGGAGGTTGGCCAGGAAGTGGTCGTTGGTGTCCTGGAGCGCCGCCTGTTCGCCGTCCAGGACGTGGCCGTCGGCGCCGATCGCCGGTGCGAGCGAGGCGAGGATCGAGCCGACCGCGGGCTTGCAGGTCTCGCAGCCGTCGGTGCCCCGGGCGCCTTCCCGGCCGTATCCGTCCAGCAGCTGCTGGTACGAGGTGATCCGCAGGGCGAGGACGATCTCGTAGAGCTCCTCGCGGGTCCGTGCGAAGCAGCCGCACAGGCCCGTGTCGACCTCGACGCCGTTCGCCGCGAGCTCCTCGTTGACGAGCTGGCCGAGCACCTTGACGCAACTGCCGCAGCCGGTGCCGGCCTTGGTGCACTTCTTGACCTCCGGCACGGTGGTGCACCGGTGCGCGGTGACCGCGCCGCGGATGGTGCCCTTGGTGACGTTGTGGCAGGAGCAGATCACCGCGTCGTCCGGCAGCGCGGACGGGCCGAGCTGCCCGGGCGCACCGGCGCCCGCCGGGAGCACCAGGTGCTCGGGCGCCAGCGGCGGCACCGACCCGGTGAGCGCGCGCAGCGTCCCGTACGCCTCCGCGTCGCCGACCAGGACACCGCCGAGCAGGGTGCCGTCCCGGCCGATGACCAGCTTCTTGTAGAGGCCGGCGCGGGAGTCGGCGTAGACGACGTCGAGGCAGCCCTCGGTGGCGCCGTGCGCGTCGCCGAAGGACGCCACGTCCACGCCGAGCAGCTTCAGCTTGGTGGACAGGTCGGCTCCGGTGAACGCGGACTCCTCCCTGGCCAGGGTCGCGGCGACCGTCTCCGCCTGCTCGTAGCCGGGGGCGACCAGGCCGTACACCCGTCCGTCGACCGCCTGCGCGCACTCGCCGACGGCGAACACCCGCGGATCGGTCACCGTCCGGCACTGCGCGTCGACGGTGATGCCGCCGCGCTCGCCGACCGCCAGTCCGCAGTCCCGGGCGAGCTGGTCGCGGGGGCGGACGCCGGCGCTGAACACCACCAGGTCGGTGCCGAGTTCGGTGCCGTCCGACAGGCGCATCCCGGTGACCGCCCCGTCCGCACCGGTCACCACCTCCTGGGTGCCGGTCCCGGTGTGGACCGTCAGCCCCATGTCCTCGATGGTGCGCAGCAGGGCCGCGCCGCCGCCCTCGTCCACCTGCACCGGCATCAGGCGCGGCGCGAACTCCACGACGTGGGTGGCCAGTCCGAGCCCCCTCAGCGCGCCGGCGGCCTCCAGTCCGAGCAGCCCGCCGCCGACCACCGCGCCGGTCTTCGCCCGGTGCTTCGCGTACGCCTCGATCGCCAGCAGGTCCTCGATCGTGCGGTAGACGAAGCAGCCCTCGGCGTCCTTGCCGGGGACCGGCGGCACGAAGGGGTACGAGCCGGTGGCCAGGACCAGGGCGTCGTAGCGGACGGTCAGCCCGGAGCGGGCGGTGACGGTCCGGGCGGTCCGGTCGACGGTCTCGGCCGGGTCGCCGAGGTGCAGTTCGATGTCGTGCTCGGCGAGGAACTCCTCGTCGACCAGGCAGAGTTGGGCCGGCGTCGTCCCCGAGAAGTACGAGGTGAGGTGCACGCGGTCGTAGGCCGGCCGCGGCTCCTCGCACAGCACGACCACGCGGTGCGTGCCGGTCAGGCCGCGTGCGGCCAGTGCCTCCAGGAAGCGCTGTCCGACCATGCCGTGGCCGACGAGGACGAGCGTGGGGCGGGGCCGCTCACGAAGAGCCGTCGTGGACATCAGGAGCCTCCGTCGTGGGTGAGCAGGTGGAGCAGGGGGCCGTTGTCGGCCGGGAGGGGTTCGGCGTCCTCCCAGGCGCGGGCGAGCGTGCCGACGGTGCCCAGCGCGCCGACGAGCACCCCGCCGACCAGGCGGTCACCGCGGACGACGACCTTGCGGTAGGTGCCGCGGGTGGCGTCGGCGAGCCGCACCACGTCGTCGCCGGGGCGCGGCGCGGTCTCGCCGAACGCGGCGAGGTCCAGGGCGTCCCGCCCGGTCAGGGTGAGCCGGGTCAGGGCGCGGGTCCCGGTGTAGGCGGGGGAGGTGGGCCGGGGGCCGGTCAGCACCCGGGCCAGCGCGTCGGCCTGTTCCTGGGCGGCGCCGGCCAGTTGGTACACGGTGCCGTGGTGCTCGGCGCAGTCGCCGACGGCGTGGATGCGCGGGTCGCTGGTGCGCAGCGCGCCGTCGACCCGGATGCCGGTGCCGACGTCCAGGCCGGCGTCCCGGGCGAGGCCGGTGCGGGGGCGGACGCCGCAGGCCAGGACGGTCAGAGCGGCGTCGAGCCGGTGCCCGTCGGCCAGCTCCACGGCGTGCACCCGGCGCCCGGCCGGGCCCGCGGCCCCGCCCGTCGGCCGGGTCAGGACGCCGCGCGCCCGGCACTCGGTGTGCACCTCCACGCCGCGCGCGGTGAGGTGGTCCCGGAGCAGCGCCCCGGCCTCCGCATCGATATGACGTTCCATCAGGTGCGTGCCCTGGTGCGCCAGGAGGACCCGCGCCCCGCACGCGGCCAGCGCCCGGGCCGCCGAGACCCCGAGCAGGCCGCCGCCGACGACCACCGCCGGCAGCCCGGGCCGCACCGCCGCGGCCAGCGCCGCGCAGTCGTCCAGGGTGCGGAACGGATGCACCCCCTCCGGCAGCTCCCGTCCGCCGGGTGCGAACAGGCCGCGCAGCGGCGGCAGTACGGGATTGGCGCCGGTCGCCAGGACCAGCACGTCGTAGCCGAACTCCCGCCCGTCCGCGCACCGCACCCGCCGGGCGACCCGGTCGACGCGGGTCGCCCGGACGCCGCCGCACCACCTCACCCCGGGCGCTGGCGCGGGCAGCGCGATCACCTCGGGCGGGTAGCGGCCGGCGAGGACCTCGGCGAGCAGTACCCGGTTGTACGGCGGATGCGGCTCCTCGGCCAGGACGGTCACCGCCGGTGACCCGGGGCCCGCGGTGCCGACCGCCGCGGCCAACTGCTGGACGAGCCGGGCGGCGGCCATCCCGCCGCCGACCACCAGCACCCGCGTCGCCCCGGACCCCGGTGCGGGGTCCGGGCGCGGGATGCCCACGGCCGCACGGTCCGCGACCGTTGCGCCCGGCGGCGCGAGATCCGTCCGCACGGTGTCCGACAGTGTCATGTCCGACAGCCTGCGACGCCACTGTTACCCGCCCGCATCGCCCGCGTTACCCCGGCGGAACACCGCCCTCAGCGGCGCGCCGACCGCACTGTGAGGAGATGTCGGCGGCATGTGCCAACCGCACCGGGGAGCGTCGTCGGACTACCGCGTCGCGCCGCCGACCTGGGCGGGACACAGTCGCCGCGGCTTCGCGTCGCCCCGCAGCCGCGCGTCCACGCAGCCGCCCGGCAGCCCGTGGTACGCCTGCTTGCCGAAGTTGGCCGTGACCGTCAGCACCCCGTCGCCGAACACCGTCCGCTGCACGTTCCGGTCCGCCGTCATCCACCGGAACGACGTCATCCGCTCGGTCCCCGCGGCCTTGTGCAACGGCGCGAAGTACTTCTGCAACGCGGCGAGCTCCGCCCCGTTCTTCGTCAGCGACGGCCCGTCCAGCACGAAGTTCAACGGCGTGTTGTAGAGCATCGCCAGCAACGCCCGGGTGGTCTTCTGCGCCGGCAGCTTGTCGTAGGACAGCTCCCACCGCTCGACGTTGACCAGCGACCCGTGCAGCGCCGTCTCGTACAGCGGCACCCGGTACTTCGGGTCGTACATCGCCGTCGCCAGGTCCGCCGGCAGCGTCACCGGCTGGAAGAAGTTCTTCGGGGCGTTCTGCGGATACCAGCCGCCCCACGTCTCCTTGTCCCGCTCCAGCTTCCACAACCCGTCCGCCACCGGCGTCCCCGAGCCGTGGTCGAAGGCCAGCACGCCGTTGGCCCACGGCTGCGCCGACTCCGAGCCCAGCACGAAGTCCTGCGCCAACCGCCCCATCCGGGCCAGCCGGTTGGTCCGGTCGCCCGCCTTCGTCATCGGGTGGCCCGCGGCGTGGTCCCGGAACACCTCACCGGTCGCGTCCACGTCCAGGAAGTAGCTGTCCGCCCCGTTCGCGGTCATCTTCCGGGTCCGGTCCGCGAGGTAGTGGTGGGCCGGCTCGGCCTGCTCGAACGCCTGCGAACTGAGGTAGCAGCCCCGCCCGCCGAACCCGGTCTCCGCGCTCCCGTCCGCCTTGCGGACGCAGAAGTCCGGGTAGACCGTCCCCGGCCACGCGGAGGTCGGGCTGTCCGCCGACTTCGGGTCCTGCCCGTTGGCGAACGAGTCGTACGGCCCGACCAGGTACCCCGCCTGCTTCGCCGCCCGCACCGCCGCGGCGTCCATCGGGTCCGGCCCGGCGTCGTACCCCAGCCACATCCGGTCCACGCCCAGCTTCCGCAGCCGCGCCACGCCCGCCGCGGTCCGCGCCTCGCCCCACGCGTAGGCGTGGAACGCCCCCAGCAGCTTCCCGTTCGCCGGATTCTTCGCGATCTTCTCCCGCAGGCTGCCCAACTGCCCGTGCTGCGCGAGGTAGGACCGGTAGTCGGCCGCCGGCGCCACCGGATCCCCGTCGGTCAACGCGAACGCGACCTCGTACTCCCGCGCCCCCTCCCCGGCGTCGAAGGCGTGCGCCGCGGTGGTCCGCAGCGACCCGCCCTGCGACGCGAACGCGAGCGACGTCCCGAGGTCGGTCGGCGTCAGGTAGCTCACCCCGTGCCGGGCGGCCCCGTCGCCGCCCATCGCGTACCCCCACAGCGGCAGCGCCAGGTCCGCCCCCACGTCCACCGTGCTGCCGGCCAGCCCGCCCCGCTCCGAGTTCCAGAACGCGTCCCGCACCGGGAGGTCCAACCCCTCGCCGCGCGGCACCTGCACGGCCGACGCGGCCCGGTCCGTCCCGGTCACCGGCCAGCTCACCCGCTGGTCCCGGTCCGAACGGATGCCGATCCGCAGCCGTCCCCGTTCGGTGCGCGCCGTCACCGACAGCCCCTTGGCCGGATACGTCCAACGCGCCCCGTCGGCGGTGCGGGTCACCGGCCCGGGCACCCCGAGCCCGCCGCCGGCCGCCTCGGAGAGCACCAGCTGCGTCCCGTCGTCGGCCCGCGCGCGCACCGCGAGCGTGGTGGTGTCGACGGTGGCGGTCCCCCCGGCGACCGGTAGCACCAGCCGTCCGTCCGCCAGCGTCCCGGCCTCGGCCCGCCCGCACCCGGTGACCCCGAACGCGCTCGCGGTCAGCGCCAACGACGCGGCGACCACCCGGGTGCGCGTCGTCGCACGACCCTTGGCCGTGCGGCCCTTCGATGTCCTGCTCTGCGCAGTCCTGCCCTGTGATGTCATGCCCATGTGAATAGTGGCGGGTCTTAAGAAGGTTCTAAGACCCGGGTTCACGAACCGGGGCGGACCGGACACCCGTCACAGCCGGACGCCGCCCGTGGCGTCGATCACCCGGCCGGTGACCCACCGCGCGTCGTGCGAGGCCAGGAACGCGACCACGTCCGCAACGTCGTCCGGTCGGCCGACCCGGCCCAACGCGGCCCGCGCGGCGGCATCCGCCTCCGCGACCGGATTGCCGCGCAGCCAACCGGCGTTGACGTCGGTGTCGATGACCCCCGGCGCCACCGCGTTGGCGGTGATGCCCCGGGGGCCCAGCGCCGCGGCCAGGTTGAGGGTGAAGTTGTCCAACGCCCCCTTGGTGGCGCCGTAGGCGATGGCCTCGGGCATGGCCAGCCGGCCGGCGCCGCTGGAGACGTTGACGATCCGCCCGCCGTCCCGCAGCCGCTCCAGCCCCTCCCGCACCACGAAGAACGGGGCCCGCACGTTCACCGCGAAGACCTCGTCGAAGTCGTCCTCGGTCAGGGCGGGCAGCGCCACCGGCATCCCGATCCCCGCGTTGTTGACGAGGACGTCCACCACCGGCCGCGGCCGCCCCTCCGCCGCCGGAGCCCATGCCGCGGTGTGCTCGTCGAAGGCCGACCAGAGGGCGGCGGCGTCACCGCGGTGCCCCAGCGGGGCGTGCAGCGCGACCGCCCGGCCGCCGCCCTCCTGGATGCGCGCGACCACGTCGTCGGCGGCCGCCGCGTCACGGGCGTAGGTCAGGGCGACGGCGGCCCCGTCCCGGCCGAGCCGTTCGGCGATCGCGCGCCCGATGCCCCGGCTGCCGCCGGTGACCAGGGCGATCTTTCCGTCCAGCGGGCGGTGGGGGTGGGTCATGGCAGGGGCTCCCTCGCATGCGGCGCGGCGCACCTGCACGCCGCGCGGATGACCGGGACGCTAGGGCCTCACACGGATGTCAGGGTCAAGCCGCCGCCCGCACCGGGGACCACCGGCCCCACCCGACGCCCCTACCCCCTCACCCCGCCACCCCGTCGCCCTTCGTCACCCCTTGTCACCCCTTGTCGCCCTTCGCCAACCTCCGCACCGCCAACTCCGCGTACACCGCCGCCCCGTCCGCCAGCACCGCGTCGTCGAACTCCGCCAGCGGAGAATGGTTGTTGGCAGTGCGCTCCGGGTCCGCGCCGGCCGGCGGCGCGCCCAGCATCATCATCACGCCCGGCACCTCGTCCAGCACCCGCGAGAAGTCCTCCGACGCCGGCAACGGATTCCGCCGCGCCGCGAACCGCTCCTCGCCCAGCGCCTCCCGCACGGTGTGCGCCACGAACTCCGCCTCCGCCCCGTCGTTGACGGTCACCGGGTACGTCTCCACGAACTCCGCGTCCACCGCCACCTCGTGGGCCGCCGCCACGCCCCGGCACACCTCCACGGTCCCGTCCTTCACCCGCGCCTGGGCCGCGTCCGAGAAGCTCCGCACCGTCGCCTCGAACACCGCGGACTCCGGGATCACGTTCTGCTGCGTCCCCGCGTGGAACGTGCCCACCGAAAGGATCACCGGGTCGAAGACGTCGAAGCTCCGCGTGATCCACGCCTGCAACGCCGTCACCATCGCGCACGCCGCCTGCACCGGGTCCTTGGCGCGGTGCGGCATCGACCCGTGCCCGCCCACCCCGCGGACCGTCACCCGCAGCACGTTGGACGCCGACATCATCGGCCCGCCGCGCGCCCCGAACACCCCGCTCGGCTGCCCCGCCGACAGCACGTGCAGCGCGTACGCCGCCACCGGCCGCCGCCCGGCCGCCTCCAGCACCCCCTCCGCCAGCATGTGCCGGGCCCCGTCGTACCCCTCCTCGCCCGGCTGGAACATGAACACCACGTCCCCCGCGAGCCGGTCCCGGTGCGCCGACAGCAGCCTCGCCGCCCCCGTGAGCATGCTGGTGTGCAGGTCGTGCCCGCACGCGTGCATCCGCCCGTTGTCCGCGGCGAAGTCCAGATCCAGTCGCTCGGCCACCGGCAACGCGTCCATGTCCCCGCGCAACAACACCACGGGCCCGGGCGCCGCCCCGCGCAGCACCGCCGTCACCGAACTCAGCCCCGCGCCGGTGCTCACCTCCAACGGCAGCCCGTCGAGTGCGGCCAGCACCGTCTCCTGCGTACGGGGCAGTTCGAGCCCGGTCTCCGGAATCCGATGCAGCGCCCGCCGCAACCGCACGAGTTCACCGGACAGGGCACGGGCATCGTCACGCAGGTCCACGGGCGCTCCTCCTCAGACGGTCCTCAGACGGCGAACTCCCCATTCTTGACCGCGTCCACGAACGAGGACCACCCGGTTACGGACATGGTGATCACGGGGCCGTGGGGGAGCTTGCTGTCACGGAAGGGGACGACGGCGTGGGTGGGGGCTTGAGCGGGGGAGAATTCGAGGCAGTTGCCGCCGTTGGCGTCGCTGTAGGAAGACTTGATCCACTCGACGACGGTGAGACTCAAGTCGGGCTTCATGCTCGATACTCCCTCAGCATTTTCTCGATCAAGGACAGCGATTGGTCTGGGGCCAACGCGTGAGCCCGGAGGAGATCGTAGTCATCCAGGGCTGATTCGACTGTATGTGCGGAATCGTGTATCCGCCCTCCTACCCGGGTCTCCGTGTACAACACCGTCGGCGAATCAGTGAAGTGCAACACGATGAACGGCTTCGTCGATGCGGCCGGAGCGCCTGCCGAGAACGGCATGATCTGTAGGTTGACCTGCGGCGAAACGGCTACCGAAAGAAGATGCTCCAGCTGTCCCGACATGACCTCAACGCCGCCTACGACTGTTCGTAGGCATGCTTCGTGCATGATGGCCCAGAGGAGCGGCGGCGCTTCCCGTTCGAATACCTCACGGCGTCGTAGGCGCGCATCGACCTTGTCCTCGATCGTCTCGGCACTTGCCCCCGAGTGGTACGCGCGAAAGACGGCGCGTGCGTAATCCCTTGTCTGAAGGATCCCCATGGGGAGACTGGTCGAGTAATCCAGGATGCGGGACGCCTTCCGCTCCAGATTCAGGTAGGGAACGAACCATGACGGGTGGTCGCCCTCATCGATCCTCCGTAACATCCCCGCGAACAACTCGCCTGTCCCGAAGGCGTTGTCGCAGCCCTTGGCGAACTTCTGGCTGGGTCTGGGCAGCAGCGTCCCCGACTCGACCTTGCTGACATAGCCGTCGGTGTAGCCCGTCGCCTTGGCCAGGTGCTTCTGCGTGAGCTTGCGCGCCAGGCGTACCTGTTTGACGTCACGGCCGAAGCTCTGCAGCGGATTCAAGTGATCGGGCGTGGTCGTCTCGTCCAACGTTATGACCTCTCGTCATGTGGGCGCACGTCGGTATCGCGGCAGGTCAGGCCATTGAACTCTGCCGTTCAACCGCACCGATCCTATTGCCCGCCGCGTTCTCATGGTGACCAATTGGCTACACCGAGTATCCGACCTGCGGTGAGCAAGTCCCCGGCAACCGACGCGCGTTGGCTCGACGGTGCGGCCACCGCCCCCCTGGAGGATGACGACGATGACCGACGCCACACCGCGCCTTCTGCCGTGGTCGAGCCCCGACGGCAAGCCCTCCTACGTACTCGGTGACGGAACCGGCATGGTCTCCCGCCTGGCCGACGACATCGAGGAAGCCCAACTCTTCCTCGCCGACGGCCTGGTGGAGGACGCCCGCCGCCTCCTCGGCGCCCGGAGCTGGACGGCCGGCGAACTCCATCTCCTCACGGTCGAGTTGACCGAGTCCCTGGTGGAGATCCGCCGCATCGCAGCAAGCCGAGGCGCCCGCCTGCGGACTGCGTCCCCGGTGGAACGGCCGGCCTGACGCCCAGGTCAGAGCCGCCTACGCCCCTGCCTCGGGCGTCCCGAGCGCGTCGAGCCGCCTCAACTCCTCCTCCGTGAGGGCGATCCGATCCGCGGCGAGGTTTTCGTCCAGGTGGTCGGGGGAGCCGGTGCCGGGGGTCGGCAGGAGGGCGGGGGAGTGGTGGAGGAGCCAGGCCAGGGTGATCTGGCCGGTGGTCGCGCCGTGCGCCGCGGCGATCGTCGTCAGGGCGTCCGCGGCAGGGGGCGGGGTGGGGGAGGGGGTAGCAGTTCGTGTGCCGGGGGCGCCCGTCAGCGTGCCGTGGCCCAACGGGAACCAGGGCAGGAACGCCGTCCCGGTCCGCTCGCACAGTTCCAGTACGTCCTCGGAGGCGCGGTCCAGCACGTTGTAGCGGTTCTGCACGGAGGCGATCGGCGCCAGCTCGCGGGCCCGGGCCAACTCCGCGGCTCCGATGCTGTCCAGGCCGATGTGGCGGATCTTCCCGGCCTGTTGGAGTTCGACCAGGGTGCCCAGCTGCTCCGCCATGGGGACGTCGGGGTCCAGACGGTGCAACTGGTAGAGGTCGATGGTGTCCGCCCGGAGCCGCCGCAGGCTCGCGTCGCACATGGCGCGCAGGTGTTCCGGCCGGCCGGCGACGTGCCAGACGTCCGGGCCGGTGCGGACGACGCCGCCCTTCGTCGCGATCACGAGACCTTCCGGATACGGGTGGAGGGCGCGGGCCACCAACTCCTCGGCCACGTCGGGGCCGTAGTTGTCGGCGGTGTCGATCAGCGTGACGCCGCGGTCGACGGCCCGTCGCAACAGCGCCAGGGAACGCGCGGGATCCGCGTGCCGCGGCCCCCAGTACCCGGGGCCGACCAGCCCACCCGTCCCGAACCCGAGCCGCCTGACGGTCAGCGTGCCCCCGAGGGGGAAGTCGGGACGCGCGCCACCGGCCGCACGTGCCTCGACTGTCGCACGGACCCCGGATTCCCCGGCTGCCGCGGTCTGCCCCGTTGCGCCGGGCTCCCGTGAGACCCCGTGCTCCCCGGTCGGCTCGGGGGTCGCGGCGGCGTCGGAATTCGTCTGGGCATCCATGCCCCGCAGCTTAAACAGCGGGTCCGGGAGTCCGGCGCCTTCGGAGACCGGAGCCATCGCCCGCTCCCGGGCGCCGTCGAGCCGGCGGCGACCCGGCTTGAGCGTCCGGCCCGGGGCAACGACAGGGGCTCGCAACCCCAGGGGAACCCAACCCCACCGCCCCCTCCGTTCTCATCCCATTGCACAGCCGCGCGCTGTCGTCTTTTCGTGTGGGGCACCTGTAGTGCGCGCCCTCGGGGCGCTGCTTCAATCGGCTCCGCCCGTAAGCCCCGAACACGGAGGACCTGGCATGGATCTGCGCACCGGGCCGCGTTCGGCGGGGGCTGCCGTGGCGATCCCCGACACCGACTGAGCCGACGTCAAGGACACCGGGTTGCGGAGCGCGAGGCCCGGCGCGTCACCTGACGACCCGCGTGCGCCCGGGTGACCAACCCGGTCCGGCCGATCCGGCGAACGCTGCCAACTCGCGCGCGGCGGAAGGATTTCCGCCGCGCGCGGGGCGTGGGGCGCGTGCGGGGTCAGGCGCCTTGGCCGGCGCTGCCCATCGGGCCCACCTTCACCGGGGAGCCGGGGCCGTCCGAGACGGGCAGCGAGCCGGCGCCCGGCCAGTTGAGGGTGACCGACTTCGTCTCGTCCGGCGGGGTCACCACGAGGCCGGTGATGCGGACGCCGGAGCCGCCCGACGTGTTGATCGGGTAGTGGACGCCGAAGTACACCGACTTGCCGTCCTTGAGGACCATCGGTTCGGCCTTCTCGCCGGTCCGCTTCGCGGACAACGACCCCGCGTTGGTCTTCAGGTCGACGCCCGCGTACCCGGACAGGGAACAGTCCCGGCCGCCGCCGTTCTTCAGCTCCACGGCGACGGTGCCCTCGTTGTCACCGGTGATGGTGCTGTCCTTCGCCGTGACCTCCAGCTCGTCGGTGCGGCACTTGCCGATCTTGCCGTTCTCGTTGGAGCCGGTCCCGGCGAGCGTTCCCTGTTCACCGGAGTCCTTCGCCGCGGAGTCCTTCTCGCCGCCCGCGGACGACGAGCCGGAAGAGCCGGAAGAGCCGGAAGAGCCGGACGCGTCGGCGGACGGAGCGTCCTTCGCGGTGCCCGAGCCCGAGTCCTGGCACGCCGTCATCAGCATGGCGCAGCCGACGAGGGCTGCGGAGGCGAGAAGTGCCTTGCGGCGGTTGCCGGACATGAAAGACCCCTTGATGTGCAATGGTTGAAGCCGTGGCGGCTTCGGTTCCCCAGTACGTTCTTGATCACTATGTCAGTGCTGTGAACCAAGAGACACGAGCGTCGCCGTTCCACCACATCGCTGTCGCAGGCCGGGCACATGCTCACGGTGCAAAGGGTCAAGAAGCGTCCCAACCCGGCCCGTCCAGCATGCGGACACCAACGCGCCCGTGAACCGGAGGGCCTCCGCCCGGCTCCGCGGCACCTGGCGGATGCCGGGGCAACAACGTCGGCAGCACAGCGGTAGCGACGTCGGCAACGCGACGTCGGCAACAACGATTCCAGAGCGGCCCACTGGCCCTTGAGGCTCCCCTCACCCCGCACCGAGATCCTCACGGCACGAGGTGAGACGCGAGACGCGAGGGACCGGAGCCGCTCCGCAACGACTGACTAGGCCCGCGGCTGGGTGAACCGGATCCGGTTGCCGAAGGGGTCGCGGAGTCCGCAGTCGGTCCCGTAGGGGCGCTCGGTGGGCTCCTCGGTGAACTCCACGCCGCGGCCCAGCAGCGTCTCGTAGGTCTTGCGGCAGTCGTCCGTGGTGAAGATGAGCCACCCGCCCATCGCCCCCTTGGTCACCAATGCGCGGACCTGCTCCGCGGTCTCCTCGGACATCGCCGGGGCGCCCGGCTTCTCCAGCAGGATCTGGCGTTCCGGATGACCGGGGACGCTGACGGTCAACCAGCGCATGAAGCCCAACGGGACGTCGGCGGCGACCTCCAGGCCGAGCTTGCCCACGTAGAAGTCGAGGGCCTCGTCCTGGTCCAGGACGTATATCTGCGATTGCGTGATGGCGTTGAACATGTTCCTCACGCTACTGAGCCGCCGCGACGAAAACTTATCCAAAACTGCTCAGTCCGGAACTGCTCAGTCCGGGGACTCTTCAGTTGGCGGCCGGTCCGGGGCCGGTCCGGGGGCGGGTCGGCCGGCCCGGTCGGTCGATCAGTCGCTCGGCCGCGTCCACGCCATCGTGAAGCACGTCGGCACGCTCGTGGCCACGGCTTCCTTGCGGTACGTCCGCGGCGACCGCCCGACGATGTCGCGGAACGTGCGGCTGAACGTGCCCGGGCTGCCGAAGCCGACCTCGAAGCAGACGTCGGTCACGCTGCGATCGGTCTCCCGCAGCAGGAACATGGCCCGCTCCACCCGGCGCCGTTGCAGGTAGCGGTGCGGCGTCTCGCCGAACGTGGCCCGGAAGGTCCGCGTGAAGTGCGCCTCCGACACGTGGGCGATCCGGGCCAGGGCCGGCACGTCCAACGGCTGCGCGTAGGCGCGGTCCATCGCGTCCCGCGCCCGGAGCATGCGGCGGTTGGTCTCTTCGGCAGCGCGACTCACGGCGTCATCACATCACGGCTCCCTCCACGCCTCCGTACGTCCCTCCACGTCCTCGTACGTCCCTCCATGCCCGCGTGTACGCCCCTCCACGTCCTCGCCCCTCCATAAGATCGCCTGGTGCCCCCTGACATATCGCTGTTCACGCTGGCCCTGCTCTGCCTGGCCGCCCTCGCCGCGGGATGGGTCGACGCCGTGGTGGGCGGCGGTGGGTTGCTGCTGCTCCCGGCGCTGCTGGTGGGCCTTCCCCAGGTGCCCACCGCCTTCATCCTCGGCACCAACAAGTCCGCCGCCATCGTCGGCACGTCCGCAGCCGCGGTCACCTACCTCCGCAAGGCGCCGATCGACGTCGGCATCGCCCTGCGCATCGGTGTCGCCGCGATGGCCGGGTCGCTGGGCGGGGCGTTCTTCGCGGCGGGCATCAACAGCGAGGTGCTGCGCCCGCTGATCATGGCCGTCCTCCTGGGCGTGCTCGCCTTCGTCCTCTTCCGCCCGGCCTTCGGCACCACCACCGCCGCTTCAGGCCCCGTCTCGCGGCAGCGCGTGCTGGCTGCCGTGCTGATCGCAGGTCTGGGCATCGGCTTCTACGACGGTCTGATCGGGCCCGGCACCGGGGCGTTCCTCGTCGTCGCGCTCGTCGCCGTGCTCCACATGGACCTGGTCACCTCGTCCGCCACCGCCAAGGTCGTGAACGTCTGCACCAACATCGGGGCCCTGACGATGTTCGCGATCCAGGGCACGGTGCTGTGGCAACTGGGCGGACTGCTGGCCCTCTTCAACCTCGTCGGCGGCACGGTCGGCGCCCGGATGGCCCTCAAGCGCGGCGCCGGGTTCGTCCGCGGCGTGCTCGTCCTCGTCGTCATCGTCCTCCTCTGCAAGCTGGCTTACGACCAGTGGTTCGCCGGCTGAGGGGCGGAACGCGCCTGGCGAACCGCCCCGTCAGAAGCGGCAGTCGTAGAGCCGGGACATCTCCCGGATGCCGGGGACCAGGTTCGTGACGCGGGCCAGTGCCCGGTAGCGCGCGGGGAAGCGGGCGATGTCGGGTATCTCCAGGGCGCCGAAGCTCTCGACGATCTCCAGCCCGGGGTGCAGCCGGGCGACGTCCGCGGGCCCGCCGCCCCAGTGCAGCGTCGATCCGGTGCGCGCGATCACGGTGTTGAGGCGGGCCGCGCGGACCGCGAACCGGCTGAAGAAGTCGAACGCCAGCCCGCCGCCGGGCGCGTGGGCCATCAGCCGGCGGAGCAGTGCGGTGCCGTCCTGCTCGGTGAGGTACATCAGCAGCCCTTCGGCCACGATCATCGTGGGCCGGTCCGTGGGGATCCGCGCCACCCACGCCGGGTCGGCCACCGACGACCCGATGGCGGTGTATCCCGGCGGCTCGGGGAAGAGCTGCCGTCTGAGTTCGATGACCTCGGGGAAGTCGACGTCGAACCAGTGAACTCCGGGGCCGGGGGCCAGGCGGTGGACGCGGGTGTCCAGGCCGCACCCCAGGTGCACCACCGTCGCCTCCGGGTGCGCGGTGAGGAAGCGGGCCGTCCAGATGTCCAACTGCCGGGCGCGCAGGGCGACCGAACCGCCGGCGCCGGGGCCCACCCGGAGCCGCGCGAAGTCGTAGTCGATCCGCTGCACGGCGTCGACGGCCATCGTGTCGCCGAGCACCGGCCGTCGCGCGCGGCAGTCCAGCGCGCGGCCGTAGAGCGTGGCGAGCAGGGTCTCCTTCACTCCGGTGAACCGCACGGGGTGTTGCCGCTCCGCCGGCCCAGGAGGCGCTGGCGGCGCCGACGATAAGCCGGTTGCCGTTGCCGTTGCCGTTGCCGTTGCCGATGCCGATGCCGTTGAGGCGGTCGTCGAGGTGGGTGGGGGCGTCGAGGTGAGTGGGGTCGGTGGGGCGGGGGAGTTCGGGGCGTGCGCGGAAGTGATCGGGGTCGGGGTCGGGCGCGACCGTTCCGTTCCGCTCTCCGGATTTTGCGGCTTCTGTGGACCTTGCACGTTCTGCGCGTTCTGTGCGCTCTGTGCGCTCTGTGAGTTCTGCGGACCTTGCGGGTTCGAAGCGTTCATGATTCGAGGGTATGGAATCTTCAGAAAAATATGAAGTGCACGAAAGTGTGAAGAAGGAAAGCGTGAGAAGGGACGGCGCGGCGGCCAGTCAGGTGCGGGCCGCCGCACCCGCCGTGACGCCCCGGGCCCGTTCGCGCACTTCGGTGACGGCCGTCAGGAGTACCACGGAGTCCTCCAGTGCCTGGAGGCCGTGTCGGGCGTGTGGGATCGCCGCGACGTGACCCGCGGTCAACTCCTGTCCGCCGCCCGGGCCGGTCAGCCGGACCCGGCCGCGCAGCACCTGCAGGCTGGCCGCCGGCGGCGCGTTGTGTTCGTCGAGCGCGGTGCCGGCCAGCAGCGCGATCACGGTCTGGCGGAGCGGCCCGTCGTGGACGAAGAGGTGGGCGCTGCGGCCGTGGGCGGAAGCCCTGGCGTCGTCGAGTTGGTCGCGGACGAGGGTTTCGAGGTTCACCATGACGCGCGCCTTTCGGGTGCGGGCCGGCCTTCGGGCCGGGACCGGCGGCGGGGTTCCTTCCTCCATCGTTCTCCGTGCCCCGCACGGCGCAACCGGGACGTTCCCCGGCGGACGACGCGAACCCGGAGGCAATGGGACGTCCGGGTGCTTGCGGGCAAAGGGCGGCCCGCCGTGCGCTAGTTGATCACTGGGATCCGTACGATGCGAGGCGATCCCTTGATCGAAAGATTGAAAGATCGACGCGCCGGAGAGCCGAAAACGTGCGACCCGCCAGTCCCACACCCACCCCGACCGCGAAGGCTGTGTGACCGTGGCCGACCCCACCGCCCTGAACGACCCCGCCGCCCCCGCCTCCGTCGAGGTGCCGGCGCGCTTCCTGACCGTGATGACGACCACCGACAGCGAGCAGAAGGCCGAACGGCTGGCCCGCGGCGCCATCGAGGGCCGGCTCGCGGCGTGCGCCCAGATCAGTGCGCCGGTGACGTCGGTGTTCCGTTGGAACGGAGGCGTGGAGACCAACCAGGAATGGCAGGTGCTGTTCAAGACGGCGAGCGCCCGCTACGCGGCGCTGGAGGCGTACCTCCTCGACGCGCACGACTACGACACCCCGGAGATCATCGCCACCCCGGTCACCCACGGTGGCGCCGGGTACCTCGCCTGGGTCGCAGAGGAGACGAGCTGACGTGCCGAAGACAGCTGACGGGTCGCGGACGGCCCACGGGGCGCGGGCGACCGCCGTGCGGAGGGCGAACGACGCGCGAAGCACCGATGAGGCGCCGGGGCCGGTGGCGGCGCGCGCCGCCGACGGTGCACCGGATGTCGCGCACCCGTCGGACACCGCGCCCGTGCGCCGGGGGCGGCACGCGCTGCGGGCCACCGACGACCGGCTGCGGCGCCGGGGGAGGGCCGTGACGCTGGTCCTGGGTATGGCGTTCGGCCTCGCCACCTCCCCGGTGAGCCACGCGGCCGACAAGGGCCCCGGAGACCACGGCACGCAGTCCAGCGTCAACCACGAGTCCCGCCCCCGCCCCACCTGGACCAGCAAGGACGCCAAGGCGTTCTGGACCCCGCAGCGGATGGCCCAGGCGGCCCCGCCCGAGCGCGCCCCCGGCAAGCCCGCCGTGACCTCCCAAGCCGCCCCGACCGCCCGGCACTTCGACGGGATCCCGTCCGTCGGGGTGCTGTTCTCCGTCGACGGAGAGGCCCGCGAGCACCACTGCACCGCCAGCGTGGTGCACAGCCCGCACGGCAACCTGATCCTCACCGCCGGGCACTGCAACCCGGGAGCGCGCGCCGCGTTCGTCCCCCAGTACCAGTCCGGGCAGGACTCCCAGCCCTACGGCGTCTGGGCCATCGAGGACAGCTACGCGTACGAGGACCGCGGCACTTCGGGGTCCGGCGCCGACCTGGACTTCGCGTTCGCCATCGTCGCCCCGGACGACTCCGGTCGGCACATCGAGGAGGTCACCGGCGGCAACGTCCTGGCGGCCACGCCCAGTTACCGCAACCAGGTCAGCGTCATCGGCTACCCCAACCTCCGCAGCGATCCCGAGGACCGGGCGGTGCGCTGCGACACCACGACGGAACGGCTGGCCGGCACCCGTCAACTGCGCATGGAGTGCAACGGGTTCTACGGCGGCACCTCGGGCAGCCCCTGGCTGGCCGGCTACGACCCGCGGACCCGTACGGGTCGGGTCATCGGCGTCATCGGTGGCGTGAACGGCGGCGGTCCCCAGGGCCCGCACAGCGACCGCACCTCCTACAGCCCGTACTTCGGCAAGGAGATCCTCAGCCTCTACGACCGCGCCACCAAGGCCCAGGACTCCCAGAGCTCCCAGGACGCGCAGGATTCCCAGAGCTCCCAGGACTCCCAGGACTCCCAGAGCTCCCAAGGCTCCGAGGACGTGCCGGACGCAGCGGACGACGCATAGCGCGCATCCGCCCCTGAGAAGGGCCTGGACGGCGGCGCGCTAACGGAGCGCCGCCGCCAGGCCCCGCTCCTTGGGGCCGAGGAAGTGCGGATCGGGCCGCAGCACCGCCTCCGCGGTGGCCTTGCCGGCCGCGAGGATCTCCCGCACCCCGCCGTATGCCCAGGTCACGTCGTGATCGGCGGCGACGCCCACCCCGTAGGCTTCGATCCCGGCCGCGTGGCACAGGGCCAGCGCCCGCCGGATGTGGAAACCCTGGCTGACCAGTACGGCCCGGTCCACCCCGAAGATGCGGTGGGCCCGCGTGCAGGAGTCCCAGGTGTCGAAGCCGGCGAAATCGCTGACGATCTTCCGGTCCGGGACGCCGTGCCCCACCAGATAGCCGCGCATGGCATCCGGCTCGTCGTAGTCGTGTCGGCTGTTGTCGCCGGTGACCAGGACGGCGCGGACCGTGCCGTCCCGGTAGAGGCGGACGGCGGCGTCCAGTCGGTGGGCGAGGTACGGCGACGGTTCGCCGTTCCACAGGCCGGCGCCGAAGACCACCGCCACCGGGGCGGCCGGCACGTCGGCGACCGTACGGACGCGCGGACCGGCGCTGGCGTTCAGCCACGTCGCCGGCAGCAGCGCGAGCACCGTCAGCGCCACCACCACCTGGAACGTCCGGCGCTGCGCGCGCCGGGTCCGCGGCAGCCGTACGCGCCGCAACCACCCCCGAGCCGCCCGTAGACCCCGCATGCCCTGCCCCCGTTCCCCGGTGCCGCCGCGCGCCGCGCCGGCGCCGACCGCGTGCGCGATGTCGATCGACGGCGAGCGCGGCCGATCGGGGCCGGTCGACGTCGCCTGCTGCGACGTGCCGCCAGCTGGCATGGTTGCACTGGACGGGCCGCCGTCGGCAACGTCACAGCCGGTTGCGGAGCGGTCGCCGACGGCCCGCCGGGCCGCACCGCACCGCCCGTGGAGGGCCACGATGACCCCTGAGGCCGAGCGCCTGCCGTTCTTCGTCTACGGGACGCTGCGTCCCGGCGAGGCCAACTACGCCCGCACCCTGCGCGGCCGCACCGCCGCCGAGGAACCGGCCCGGATAGCCGGCGCGCTGCTCTACGAGGGCCCCGGATACCCGTACGCCACCGCGGGGCCCGCCGACGCCGTGGTGCACGGCGCACTGGTCCGCCCCCGCGACGCCGACTACGACGCCGTCCGCGCCGTGCTGGACCTGCTGGAGGGCTACCGCCCGGGCGCCCCGGCAGGCGCCGGCAACCTCTACGAGCGGGTGGCCACCGAGGCGGTCTGCGCGGACGGCCGCGCCGTCCGCGCCTGGGTCTACCTGGCGGCCGACCCCCTCGCCACCCGCCTACGGGCCACCGGCACCCCGATCACCGGAGGCCAATGGACCGGCCGCGCCGCCCCGCGGTCCCCCCGATAGCCTCGGACGACTCGTCCCGTACGGGCGACCCGTCCGACGCCGGGCGCGTCACCCCGCACGGCCCGAGCCGCAACCCGTCCCGCAGCACAGCAGAACAGGTGTGACCCCCGTGCCCTCCAACTCCCCGAGCACCCCCGCCCGCCGCCCCCTGCCCAAGGCCGAGCTCCACCTCCACATCGAGGGCACCCTGGAGCCCGGCCTGGCCTTCGCGCTCGCCGAGCGCAACGGCGTGACCCTGCCCTATGCCACGGAGGACGAGCTCCGCCGCGCCTACTCCTTCGCCGACCTGCAGTCCTTCCTGAACCTGTACTACGCACTGATGGAGGTGCTGCGCACCGAGGACGACTTCGCGGACCTGGCGCACGCCTACCTGGCCCGCGCCAAGGAGCAGGGCGTACGGCACGCCGAGATCTTCTTCGACCCGCAGGCGCACACCGCCCGCGGCATCCCCCTCGGCACGGTCGTCAACGGCCTGTCCCGGGCGCTGGACGCCGCACCGGAGACGTACGGCATCACCACCCGCCTGATCATGTGCTTCCTCCGCGACGAGAGCGCCGAATCGGCCCTGGCGACCTTCGAGGCGGCCCGCCCCTACCTGGACCGGATCACCGCCGTCGGCCTGGACTCCGCCGAGGTCGGCCACCCGCCGGCGAAGTTCCAGGAGGTCTTCGCGCTGGCCCGGGAAGCCGGTCTCAAGTGCGTGGCCCACGCGGGCGAGGAGGGCCCGGCGGCGTACGTCTGGGAGGCGCTGGACCTGCTCGGCGTGGACCGGGTCGACCACGGGGTGCGCTGCATGGAGGACGAGCGCCTGGTGGCCCGCCTGGTGGCCGAGCGGATCCCGCTCACCGTCTGCCCGCTGTCCAACGTGCGGCTGCGGGTCGTCGACGACCTCGCCGACCACCCCCTGCCCGCCATGTTGGACGCCGGGCTGCTGGTCACCATCAACTCCGACGACCCGGCCTACTTCGGCGGGTACGCCGACGACAACTTCACCGCCGTGCGGGACGCCCTCGACCTGGACGAGGAGACGCTGCGCACGCTCGCCCGCAACTCCTTCCTGGCGTCCTTCCTGGACGAGGAGACCCGCGCCGCCTACCTGAAGGAACTCGACGCCAGCTGACCGACGGGCCGCGCCCCGCTACCCGTCCAGCCGCTCGATCCGGACGGCGCACACCTTGAACTCCGGCATCCGGGACACCGGGTCGAGCGCCGGGTTGGTCAGGTTGTTGGCCCGGCCCTCGCCCGGCCAGTGGAACGGCATGAACACCGTGTCCGGGCGGATCGCCCGGCTCACCCGGGCCGGCGCCACCGCCCGGCCGCGCCGCGAGACCACCGCCACCGGTTCGCCGTCGGCGACGCCCAACCGGTCCGCGAGCCGCGGGTGGAGCTCGACGAAGGGGCCGGGCTCGGCGGCGTTCAGCGCGGTCACCCGGCGGGTCTGCGCGCCCGACTGGTACTGGGCCAGCACCCGCCCGGTGGTCAGCACCACCGGATACCCGGCGTCGGTCTCCTCGTCCGCCGGACGGTGCGTGACGGGCACGAACCGGGCCCGGCCGTCAGGCGTCGCGAACCGGTCCAGGAACAGCCGGGGCGTGCCGGGATGATCCGGGACCCCGGCCGGCTCCCCGCGGGCCGCCTGCGCCCCCGTCGCGGCCCGCGTCGGGGGTGCGGGGCACGGCCAGAACACCCCGTCCTCCGCCGCGATCCGCGCGTAGCTGATCCCCGAGTAGTCCGCCGGGCCGCCCGCCGACGCCCGCCGCAGCTCCTCGAAGACCTCCTCCGGGTCGGCCGGGAACCCCGTCCGGTGCCCCAGCCTGGCCGCGAGCCCACCGAGCACCTCCAGGTCCGTGCGGACCCCGGGCGGCGGGTCCAGGGCCCGGCGGCGCAGCAGCACCCGGCCCTCCAGGTTCGTCGTCGTCCCGGTCTCCTCCGCCCACTGGGCGACCGGCAGCACCACGTCCGCCAGCTCCGCCGTCTCGGACCGCACCACGTCCGCCACCACCAGGAAGTCCAACGCCCGTATGCGCTCCTCCACATGGGCGGCGCCCGGTGCCGACACCACCGGATTGGAGCCCATCAGCAGCAGCGCCCGGACGTCCCCGCCCAGCGCGTCCAGCAACTCGTACGCGCTGCGGCCCGGCCCGGGGAGCGCGTCCGGATCCACCCCCCACACGCCCGCCACGTGGCGGCGGGCCGCCGGATCGTCCAGCCGCCGGTAACCGGGCAACTGGTCGGCCTTCTGGCCGTGTTCCCGGCCGCCCTGACCGTTGCCCTGACCGGTCAGGCAGCCGTAGCCGGACAGTTCCCGGCCCGCCCGCCCGGTGGCCAGGCACAGGTTGATCCAGGCCCCGACGGTGTCGGTGCCCTTCGCCTGCTGTTCCGGGCCGCGCGCCGTCAGCACCATCGAGGACGGCGCGTCGCAGAACAGCGCGACGGCCTCGCGCAGTTGCGGCACCGGCACCCCCGTGAGGCGCTCGACCAGTTCCGGCCAGTGCGCCATCGCCGCGGCCCGGGCCGCCGGCCAGCCGCGGGTGCGAGCCGCGACGAACTCCTCGTCGGTGCGGCCCTCGGCGACCACCAGGTGCAGCAGCCCCAGCGCCAGCGCCAGGTCCGTGCCCGGGCGCGGCGCCAGATGCAGGTCCGCCTGCTCGGCGGTGCGGGTGCGGCGCGGATCGACGACGATCAACCGGCCGCCGTTCTCCTTCAGCTCGGTCAGGTAGCGCAGCGCCGGCGGCATGGTCTCCGCCAGGTTGGAGCCGACCAGCAGCACGCACCCGGTGCGCGCCACGTCGGCCAACGGGAACGGCAGTCCCCGGTCCAACCCGAACGCCCGGCCCTGCGCCGCCGCGGCCGACGACATGCAGAACCGGCCGTTGTAGTCGATCTGCGACGTGCCGAGCACCACCCGCGCGAACTTCCCCAGCGCGTACGCCTTCTCGTTCGTCAACCCCCCGCCGCCGAACACCCCGACCGCGTCCCGACCGTACGCCGCACCGGTCCGCCGCAGCCCCTCCGCGACCCGGTCCAGGGCGGTGTCCCAGTCGGCCGGTACCAACACGCCGGTCGCCGGATCGCGCACCAGCGGGACGGTCAACCGGGCCCCCGGGGCGAGCAGTTCGGCCGCGGTCCGCCCCTTGCCGCACAGCGCGCCCCGGTTCACCGGGAAGGCGGGCCGCGGCACGACCTCGACGGCCGGCCCGTCCGGGCCGTCGGCGGGCTGGAGCCCCATGCCGCACTGGAGGGCGCAGTAGGGGCAGTGGGTCTCGACCGTGGCGGTGGCGGCCGTGGCGACGGTGTCCATGCCGGCCAGCGTGGAACGGGCGTGTTACGCCGGCGGGTCGTTGCGGTTTCCGGCCCGCGGCGGAGTCCTCCCACCGGCCGGCGGGCCCGCGGCAGCGCCCCGGTACACGGAGTTCCCCGCCGGGAAACGGCACCGCAACGACCGTCTGCCAGGCTCGGCCCATGACGGCGTCGACCACGAACCACCCCACCCCGGAACCGAGCCCCGCCGCGCCCCCACCGCCCCTCGACCCGCGTCCCCGGCCCGCCGACCCCCTGGGCGCCGCCGGCCTCGCCTGCGAGATCACCGCCGAACTCAGCAGCCGGCTCCGCACGGTCCGCCTGCACCGCTTCCGCCGCCCCACGGCCCGGCCGCCCGCCCTGGTGGCCGTCGCCCACGGCAGCCGCCACCCCGGAGCCGCCCCCGCCGTCCGGGCCCTCCTGGCCCGCGTCCGCGCGCTCCGCCCCGGCCTCCCCGTCCACCTCGGCCACCTCGAACTCGACCAACCGCTGCTCGCCGACACCCTCGCCGCCCTGCGCGACGCGCCCGCCGCATCCGGCTCGGCGGTCCTGGTGCCGCTGCTGTTCGGCCACGGCCACCACGTCACCCGGGACCTGCCCGCGGCCCTCGCCGCCGCCGGGCACCTCAACGGACGGACGGCCACCCCCTTGGGCCCGGACGCGCTCCTGGTGGAGGCGCTGCACGACCGCCTCCTGGAGGCCGGCTTCCCCACCGGCCCGCACCACGGCCACCGGCCCGCCGTCGTCCTGGCCGCCGCCGGCTCCCGCGCCGCCCGCTCGGCCCGCGACACCGCCCGCACCGCCCGCCTGCTCTCCGCCCGCCTCGGCGGCGTCCCCGTCCTGCCCGGCTATGCCTCGGCCGCGTCCCCGACCGTCCCCGAGGCCGTCCGGACGCTCACCGACCGCGGCCACCGGCCCCGCGACATCGCCGTCGCCGCCTGCTTCGCCGCCCCCGGCCGCTTCGCCGACCAGTGCGCGGCCCTCGCCCCCGGGCCGGCCGCCGCACCCCTGGGCGACCACCCCGCGCTGGCCCGTCTCGTCCTGCACCGCTACGACCAGGCGCTCTGCGCGCGTACCGGATCCGGCACGCAGGACATCGGGGCGGCTACCGTCGCGGTATGACGGGCACAACACGGGCAACTCCTCCCAGCCCCGGCCAAGAACCGCACGCGGCGCCCCCCGGCTACACCGCTGCGGACACCGAACGCTGGGTCCCCGAACCGGACAAGCGACCCGGGCGCACCGCCTTCCAGCGCGACCGCGCCCGGGTCCTGCACTCCGCCGCACTGCGCCGACTCGCCGGCAAGACCCAGGTCGTCACCCCGGGCAGCGCCACCCAGGCGTGGGACGCCAGCCCGCGCACCCGGCTGACGCACTCCCTGGAGTGCGCCCAGGTGGGCCGCGAACTGGGCGCCGCCCTGGGCTGCGACCCCGACCTGGTCGAGGTCGCCTGCCTCGCGCACGACCTCGGCCACCCACCCTTCGGGCACAACGGCGAACAGGCCCTCAACGAGGTCGCCGCGCCCTGCGGCGGCTTCGAGGGCAACGCCCAGTCGCTGCGCCTGCTGGCCCGTTTGGAACCCAAACGGTTCGTGCCGTCCCCGGACGGCGCCCCGGTCAGTGTCGGCCTCAACCTCACCCGCGCCGCCCTGGACGCCGCCACCAAGTACCCGTGGCCGCGCGGCGCCCACCCCGACGGACCCACCCTCCCGAAATTCGGCGTCTACGCCGACGACCTGCCGGTCTTCGCGTGGTTCCGGCAGGGCGCCCCGTCCGCCGGGCGCAGCTTCGAGGCGCAGGTCATGGACTGGTCCGACGACGTCGCCTACTCCGTCCACGACGTCGAGGACGGGCTGCACGCCGGCCACCTGGACCCCAACGTCCTGCTCGCCGACCCCGAGCGCGCCGAGATCTTCGCGGTCGCCGCGGAGCGCTACGCCCCCGGCGCCGGCGAGGCGGAGCTGGCCGCCGCCCTGGACCGCCTCCTGGAGCAGGAGTGGTGGCCGCACGGCTACGACGGCTCGGCGCTCGCCCAGGCCCGCCTCAAGGACGCCACCAGCCAGCTCATCGGCCGCTTCTGCCAGGCCGCCGAGGAGGCCACCCGGGCGCGGTGGGGGCACCCTCCGTACCGCCCGGGCCCCGGGGGAGGCGGTACCCGGCTCACCCGCTACGCGGCGGAGCTGGTGGTTCCGGCCGAAACCCGCCTGGAATGCGCCGTTCTCAAGGCCGTCGCCGACCGTTACGTCATCCAGCGTCCCGACCAGGAAGCGCTCCGCGCCGACCAGCGCGTGGTGATCGCCGAACTGGCGGAGGCGCTCCTCGCCCGCGCCCCCGACGGCCTTGACCCGCAGTTCCGTTCGCTCTTCGACGCGGCCCCCGACGACAGCGCCCGGATGCGGGCCGTCATCGACCAGATCGCCGCACTCACCGACGCCTCGGCGCGTACTCTTCACGCCCGCCTCACACGTCCCCCTGGTAACGGTTAGGGCAACCCAGGGTGACCCTTGGGGGGCGGCCCCTCTTCCCCCCTCACGCTCCGTGCGGGACGCTCGTCCCCGCACCGACGCACGGGAACCCGAACACCGTCGAACGCATCAAGGGAGCCAGGAGGAAACGAGGGGCAGCGACAACGGGGCAGCACCGGGGGAACCAACGGGGGCGTTCACGGACGCGGACGCGGACGTACGGCACCGCAACGAGGAGGAAGCAAGTGGTCGACACGCACCAGACGTTCGTCATCGTCGGGGGTGGCCTGGCCGGGGCGAAGGCCGCGGAGACGCTCCGCGCGGAAGGGTTCACCGGCCGGGTGATCCTCATCTGTGACGAACGTGACCACCCCTACGAGCGCCCCCCGCTCTCCAAGGGGTACCTGCTCGGCAAGGAAGAACGGGACAGCGTCTTCGTCCACGAACCCGCCTTCTACGCCCAGGCCCGCATCGAGCTCCACCTGGGCCAGCCCGCCGTCCACCTGGACCCCGCGGCCCGCACCGTCCGCCTGGGCGACGGCACCCTCATCGCCTACGACAAGCTGCTGCTCGCCACCGGAGCCGAACCCCGCCGCCTGGACGTCCCCGGCACCGGACTCGCCGGCGTGCACCACCTCCGCCGCCTCGCCCACGCCGAACGCCTGCGCGGCGTCCTCGCCTCCCTGGGCCGAGAGAACGGCCACCTGGTCATCGCCGGCGCCGGCTGGATCGGCCTCGAAGTGGCCGCCGCCGCCCGCTCCTACGGCGCCGAGGTCACCATCATCGAGCCCGAGCCGACCCCCCTGCACGGCATCCTCGGCCCCGAACTCGGCGCCCTCTTCACCGACCTGCACGCCGAACACGGCGTCCGCTTCCACTTCGGCGCCCGCCTCACCGAGATCGTCGGCCAGGACGGCATGGTCGTGTCGGTCCGCACCGACGACGGCGAGGAACACCCCGCCCACGACGTCCTCGCCGCCATCGGCGCGGCCCCCCGCACCGCCCTCGCCGAACAGGCCGGCCTCGACGTCGTCGACCGCGCCGACGGCGGTGGCGTCGCCGTCGACGCGGCCCTGCGCACCTCCGACCCGTTCATCCACGCCGCCGGCGACGTCGCCGCCGCCGACCACCCCCTGCTCGACACCCGGCTGCGCGTCGAGCACTGGGCCAACGCCCTCAACGGCGGCCCCGCCGCCGCCCGCGCCATGCTCGGCCAGGACATCAGCTACGACCGCGTCCCGTACTTCTTCTCCGACCAGTACGACCTCGGCATGGAGTACTCCGGCTACGCCCCGCCCGGCTCCTACGACCAGGTCGTCTGCCGCGGCGACGTCGGCAAGCGGGAGTTCATCGCCTTCTGGCTCCACGAGGGACGCGTCCTGGCCGGCATGAACGTCAACGTCTGGGACGTCGCCGGAGACGTCCAGCAACTGATCCGCTCCGGCACCCCGTTGGACCCCGAGAAGCTGGCCGATCCCACCGTTCCACTGACCTCGCTGCTCCCGTAGCGTGCCCGTATGACCTCTGGTCCCACGAGCACCAACCGCTCCACCGGCGGCGCCGACCCCGACGCCAGCGGCACCCCGGACGTCACCCTCGACGACGTCCGGGAAGCCGCCCGCCGACTGGCCGGCGCCGCCCACCGCACCCCGGTGCTGCGCTCCCGCACCCTCGACGCGCGCACCGGCACCCAGGCGTTCCTCAAGTGCGAGAACTTCCAGCGGGCCGGCGCCTTCAAGTTCCGCGGCGCCTACCACGCCCTCTCCCGCCTCACCCCCGAGGAACGCGCGAGCGGCGTCGTCGCCTACTCCTCCGGCAACCACGCCCAGGCAGTCGCCCTCGCCGCCCGCGAACGCGGCACCCGCGCCGTCATCGTCATGCCCACGGACGCCCCGCGCTCCAAGAGGGACGCCACCGCCGGCTACGGCGCCGAGATCATCACCTACGACCGCTACACCGAGGACCGCGTCGCCCTCGGCCGCCGGATCGCCGAGGAACGGGGCCTGACGCTCATCCCCCCGTACGACCACCCGCACGTCATCGCCGGCCAGGGCACCACCGCCCTGGAGCTCCTCGACGAGACCGGCCCGATCGACGCGCTCCTGGTGCCCGTCGGCGGCGGCGGGCTGATGGCCGGCGTCGCCACCGCCGCCACCGCCCTGGCACCCGGCATCCGCATGATCGGCGTCGAACCGGCCGCCGGCGACGACACCCGCCGCTCCCTGGCCGCCGGCCACCGCGTCGCCGTCCCCGTGCCGCGCACCATCGCCGACGGCCAGGCCACCGAAACCCCCGGCGAACTGACCTTCGCGATCAACCGGCGGCTCGTCGACTCCGTGCTCCTGGTCACCGACGACGAGATCCGCACCGCCATGGCCTTCGCCTTCGAACGCCTCAAGATCGTCGTCGAGCCCAGCGGCGCCACCGCCCTCGCCGCGCTCCTCGCCGGCCACCTGGAGCACCCCCCGGCCCGCACCGGCGTGATCGTCTCCGGCGGCAACATCGCCCCGGACCGCTTCCGGGAACTCCTCGGCTGACCCGCCCCGCACCCCGACCGGCCCCGGCCGACCGGCACCCGACGGGAACTGTCCGACCCCCACCGTAGAATTCACCCGTGGCAGGCAGGATCAACGATGACGATGTGAAGGCGGTACGGGACGCGGTCCCGATCGACGCCGTCGTGTCCGAGTACCTCCAGCTCCGCAACGCCGGCGGCGGCAACCTCAAGGGCCTGTGCCCCTTCCACGACGAGAAGTCCCCGTCCTTCCACGTGAGCCCCGCCAAGGGGCTCTACCACTGCTTCGGCTGCCAGGAGGGCGGCGACACCGTCGACTTCGTCATGAAGATCGACCACCTCTCCTTCGCCGAGACCATCGAGCGCCTCGCCGCCCAGGCCGGCATCACCCTCCGCTACGAGGAGGGCGGCTACACCCCCGGCCGCCAGCAGGGCGAGCGCACCCGCCTCGTCGAGGCCCACAAGGCCGCCGCCCAGTACTACACCGAGCAGCTGGAGAGCCCCGAGGCCGTCATCGCCCGCACCTTCCTCGCCGACCGCGGCTTCGACCAGGACGCCGCCGGGCACTTCAGCATCGGCTACAGCCCCGCCGGCTGGGACCACCTCACCCGCTTCCTGCGCGGCCGCGGCTTCAGCGACAAGGAACTGATCCTCTCCGGCCTCTCCCAAGAAGGCCGCCGCGGCCCCATCGACCGCTTCCGCGGCCGCCTGATGTGGCCCATCCGCGACATCTCCGGCGAGGTCGTCGGCTTCGGCGCCCGCAAGCTCCGCGACGACGACAACGGCCCCAAGTACCTCAACACCCCCGAGACCCCCCTCTACCGCAAGTCCCAGGTCCTCTACGGCATCGACCTCGCCAAGAAGGAGATCGCCAAGACCAACCGCGCGGTGGTCGTCGAGGGCTACACCGACGTCATGGCCTGCCACCTCGCCGGCATCACCACCGCCATCGCCACCTGCGGCACCGCCTTCGGCGAGGGCCACATCAAGATCCTCCGCCGGCTGCTGATGGACAACTCCGGCTCCGAAGTGGTCTTCACCTTCGACGGCGACGCCGCCGGCCAGAAGGCCGCCCTGCGCGCCTTCGAGGACGACCAGAAGTTCGCCGCCGAGACCTCCATCGCCATCACCCCCGGCGGCATGGACCCCTGCGACCTCCGCCTCGCCAAGGGCGACCAGGCCGTCGCCGACCTCGTCGAATCCCGCACTCCGCTCTTCGAGTTCGCCCTCCGCCACGTCGTCTCCCGGCACAACCTCGACACCCCCGTCGGCCGGGCCGCCGCCCTCGACGAGGCCGCCCCCATCGTCGCCCGCATCAAGAACAGCGCCATCCAGCACGAGTCCGCCGTCCAACTCGCCGGCATCCTCGGCATCCTCGACACCCAGTTCGTCGTCCGCCGGGTCTCCCAACTCGCCCGCTGGGCCCGCGAGCGCGGCCGCGACGGCGGCCCCGGCCAAGGCCGCCCGCAGCGCCGCGAGGCACCCTCCGCCGCCGAGCCGCAGCGCCCCGCGCCCGGCGCCGGCGGCCCCGCCCTCAACCTCCGCAGCCCCGCCCACCGCGTCGAACGGGAACTCCTCAAGCTCGCCCTCCAACGCCCCGACCTGGTCTCCCCGGCCTTCGACGCCTACGGGGCCGACGAATTCACCGCACCCCCGTACGCCGTCGTCCGCCAGTGCATCGAGGAGGCCGGCGGCGCCACCACCGGCTCCGCCGACGGCGACTACCTCGCCCGGGTGCGCGACGCCGCCCCCGACGACACCGTCCGCGCGATGGTCACCGAGCTGGCCGTGGAACCCCTCCACATCCGCCGCGACCCCGACGAGGTCTACGCCGGCGTGCAACTCGTCGCCGTCCGCCTCGCCGCCGTCAACCAGCGCGTCATGGAGATCCGCGGCACCCTCCAACGCCTCGGCCCCCGCGCCGACCCCGAGCAACTCACCGCCGTCCAGAACGAACTCTGGGTCCTCCAGCAGTACGGCCAGTCCCTCCGCGAACGCGGCGCCGCCGCCCTCTAACCACCCCGCCCGACCGCCCCACCCGCCCCAGGGCCCCCGCCGCCCTCCACCGGCACCTCCCGGTAGCCATGCGGTCACGGAACGGACTCAAAAAGTGCCCGCACGCCCCTCGTGGCGGACATGTGTCGTACTCCACACTGAAGAGCGGTGCCGTAAGTCCCGGAGCGCGGCGCATCCGGCCGCACGCGCCGTCGTACGGGCCGTGCGCCCCCGCGCAGCCGCTCGCGACGCGGGGCGACCGAGGCGGCCCGGCCGCCTCCGCCCCGGTCCTCGTGCCGCCCCAGCCGCGATCACCCTGGAGGTCGCCCCCGTGCAGACCCGGACCCTCTCCGCCGCACCTGCCGGTGGCGCACCGGCCGCCCCACCCGATACCGGACTGCACGCCACCCCGGTCACCGTGCCGCAGCAGGCCGAACCCCCCGCCGTCGAACTCCTCGCCGCGCAGCAGCCCCCGGAACCGCCCGGACCCGCCACCCCACCGGACGCCACGCCCACCGCCGACGCCCCCGACACCCCGGAACCCCCCGACACCACGGAAGCCCCCGACCCCGCACCCCCCGCCGACACCGGCGGCCCCTCCTCCGACCTCTTCCGCCAGTACCTCCGCGAGATCGGCCGGATCCCCCTCCTCACCGCCGCCGACGAAGTCGACCTGGCCCGCCGCGTCGAAGCCGGCCTCTTCGCCGAGGAGAAACTCACCCGCACCCCCGACCTCGACTCCCAACTCGCCCACGACCTCGACACGTTGGTGGTCCGCGGCCGGATCGCCAAACGCCGCCTCATCGAGTCCAACCTGCGCCTGGTCGTCTCCGTCGCCAAACGCTACGTGGGCCGCGGCCTGACCATGCTCGACCTCGTCCAGGAGGGCAACCTCGGCCTGATCCGCGCCGTCGAGAAATTCGACTACGCCCGCGGCTACAAGTTCTCCACTTACGCGACCTGGTGGATCCGCCAAGCCATGTCCCGCGCCCTCGCCGACCAGGCCCGCACCATCCGCGTCCCCGTCCACGTCGTCGAACTCATCAACCGCGTCGTCCGCGTCCAACGCCGCCTGCTCCAGGAACGCGGCTGCGAACCCACCCCCGACGACGTCGCAGCCCACCTCGGCCTCACCCCGGAACGCGTCACCGACGTCCTGCGGCTGGCCCAGGAACCGGTCTCCCTGCACGCCCCCGTCGGCGAGGAGGAGGACGTCGCCCTCGGCGACCTCATCGAGGACGGCGACGCCGCCTCACCCGTCGAATCCGCGGCCTTCCTCCTCCTCCGCGAACACCTCGACGCGGTCCTCTCCACCCTCGGCGAACGCGAACGCAAGGTCGTCCAACTCCGCTACGGCCTCGCCGACGGCCGCCCCCGCACCCTGGAGGAGATCGGCCGGATCTTCGGCGTCACCCGCGAACGCATCCGCCAGATCGAGTCCAAGACCCTCGGCAAACTCCGCGACCACGCCTTCGCCGACCAGCTCCGCGGCTACCTCGACTGACCCGACGGCCCGCCGCTCAGCCCTCCCGCTGGAACGCCCCCGGATGGACCTCGTCCCGCACCGCCGTGAACTGCTGCCGCACGGCCTGCCACACCGGCAGCTCCTCACCGGGCTCGAAGACCTGGCTCGCCGCCGCCGGCCACTGCGGCGGCTCCCGGTACCCCCCACCGCCGTCCGCGGCCGTGCCGTGCGCCACCTGCCACGCCCACGCCGCCTGCCGGGCCGCGCCCAGCGCCGCGTACTCCGCCGGCTGCGGCACCACCACCTGCGCCCCGAACAGCCCCGGCGCGGCCGCCTGCACCGCACCCAGCTCCGCCGCCGCACCCAGCAGGAACACCCGGCGCACCGCCACCCCCCGGCCCCGCAACACGTCCAACGCGTCCGCGAGCCCGCACAGCATGCCCTCCACGGCCGCCCGCGCCACGTGCTCGGGCTTCATGCTCTCCCGCCGCATCCCGTGCAACGACCCGGCCGTGTGCGGCAGATGCGGCGTCCGCTCCCCCTCCAGATACGGCAGCATCACCATCCCGTAGGCACCCGGCGACGACGCCAACGCCAACTCCGACAGCCCCGCCAGATCCGTCCCCAACATCTCCGCGGCACCGCGCAGCACCCGCACCGCATTGGTGGTGTGCACCACCGGCAGGTGCCGCCCGGTCGCGTCCGCGAGCGACGTGATCGTCCCGGTCGGGTCCGCCAGCGCCTCCTCGTGGACGGCGAACACCGACCCCGAGGCGCCCAGCGACACCACCGCGTCGCCGACACCCACGCCCAGCCCGAAGGCCGCGGCCATGGTCTCGCCGGTCCCGGCCGAGATCAGCAGCCCCTCCGGCGTGAAACCCGCCGTCCCCGACGGGCCCAGCACCTCCGGCAGCCGCACCTGGTGCCCCAGCGCCAGCTCCACCAGATCCGACCGGTACGCACCGCTCGCCGCCGACCAGTAGCCCGTCGCCGAGGCCCCGCCCCGGTCCGTGGTCCGCCGCGCCGGCCGGCCCAGCAACTGCCAGGCCAGCCAGTCGTGCGGCGTCATGACCTCGACGATCCGGGCCGCGTTCGCCGCCTCGGCACGCGCCAGCCACCGCATCTTCGTCACCGGGTGCTGCGCCTGCGGCACCGACCCCACGGCCTGCGCCCAGGCCATCCGCCCGCCCAGCGCGTCCACCAGGTCCGCGGCCGCACTCTGCGCCCGCTTGTCGTTGCCCACCAGCGCCGGCCGCACCGGAGCACCCTCGGCGTCCAGCGGCACCAACCCGTTCTGCTGCGCCGCGACCCCGATGGCCTGCACGCCCTCCAGCAGTCCGTTCCCCGCGGCCTCGCCGAGTGACATCAGCCACGCCTGCGGATCGACCTCAGGCCCCTTCTCGACGGGGTGCGGCGCGTACCCCTGCCTGATCACGGCACCCGTGTCCGCGTCGCAGACCACGATCCGTGTGCTCTCGGACGAACTGTCCAACCCGGCGACTATCCCCATGGCCCCAGATGATGCCCCATGAGCCCCATAGGGAAAGAGTCAGGGTTTGCCCACCGGGGCCCCGACCTCACGTATTGCTGGTGCCCCACTCGTCGTCGTCGGCCGTCCGCTGCTCCCGCAACGACCGCACCCGCTCCGCGACCGGCGCGGGCAGCCGCCCCTCGACCTTCGTCGACACCGTCACGAACGCCTTCGACGCGGCCTGCCGCCCGGTCAGCGCGGCCGACTCGGCGGTGTTGCGGACCGCCGGGTTCTGCGCGATCCGCTGGGCGCTCTTGCGGAGCTGCTCGTACCGCTCCCGCCCGGCCCGGGTGCCGAGCACATATCCCACCGCCAGTCCCGCGATGAACGTGAGCCGGTAGCGCATCGCTCCACCTTTCCCTTGCCGCTCGATCCCGTCCGGTGCCGGCCGGCACCGGACGCCGGGCTGGGCACCTGCCCACCGGCACCCGGGCCGCCCGCGGCGACCTCCGGCGATACCGATTGGCGGAGCACCCCCCTGCTTGCGCTAATGTATGTGTCGCAGCGAGCGCACGCCGTCCGGAGCCCCGGACAGCGATGCATTCGAGGCAAGCAGATCAATCCCCTGTAGCTCAATTGGCAGAGCAGCCGGCTGTTAACCGGCAGGTTACTGGTTCGAGTCCAGTCGGGGGAGCTCAATCCCCTGTAGCTCAATTGGCAGAGCATTCGGCTGTTAACCGGAGGGTTACTGGTTCGAGTCCAGTCGGGGGAGCAAGAGAACGAGGACCCCGAAAGGGGTCCTTTTTCTTGTGCCCGGGAACCGAATCCCCGGTGATCGAAGTCCTCTTGGGCGTGCAAGGTCGCCCGACGGCAGCCCGCACGGGCAGCAGATCGTATGAGCGGCTATGCTGCGGCAGACGGCGCGCACAAATGTGCGCGACGCGCCGTGAGGGGCGGTAGCTCAGCCGGTTAGAGCAGCGGACTCATAATCCGTCGGCCGTGGGTTCGAGTCCCACCCGCCCCACCACAGCCCCCTGGCGCAGAAACGATCTGGCCTGACGGCGCACGGCGAGAAAGACAGCAAAGGCCCCCGCGGGAAACCGCGGGGGCCTTTCCTGTGCACGGTGCCGTACTCCGGCTAGATGACCGGGGGGCGCCCCAGCCGCGTCATGCGCCACACCGTGCGCCAGCGCATCGGCCGCCGGCGTCCGCACGGGGTCCGGACGCCCTCGGCGAAGCCCGCGGCCCAGGCCCGCAGACCCGCCGCCGACGGGCTGCGGACGGCCGTCAGCCCCGCCCACACGCCGAGGTAGACGGGGACCAGCACCGCCGGCAGGTGGCGCTTCGCCAGCCACACGCGGTTCCGGGCGACCATCCGGTGGTAGACCGCGTGCCGGGTCGGCGAGGTGTACGGGTGCTGCAGCACCATCTCCGGCGCGTAGCGGATGTGCCACCCGTCGTCCAACGCCCGCCAGGCCAGATCGGTCTCCTCGTGGGCGTAGAAGAACTCGTCCGGCCAGCCGCCGGTCCGGTCCAGCATCGGCACGGACAACGCGTGCCCGCCGCCGAGGAACGTCGTGACCAGTCCGCCCTGCTGCGGATCGCCGACCCGTAGGCGCGGCACGTGGCGGCGCTGGGTGCGGCCCAGCTCGTCGGCGATGCGGAAGCTGACGATCCCCAACTTCGGGTCTTGCTCGTACAGTTCCGCGAGTCGGCTGAAGACGTCCGGGCTGATCAGCAGCCCGTCGTCGTCGAGGTCGACCACCACGTCCAGGTCACCGAGCTTGCGCAGCTCGTCCAGGGCGACGTTCCGGCCACCGGAGACCCCCAGGTTCTCGCTCAGCGACACGCCCGTGACGCCTTCGGGCAGCGGGGGCAGCGGCGAGCCGTTGCCGACGACCACGATGTGCGTCGCCGGAAGGTCCTGCTTCGCCACCGAATCCAGCAGCTCCTGGAGTTCGGCGGGGCGGTTTCCCATGGTCAAGATGGCGACGCCTACGCGCAGCTGACGCACAGATGAACACTCCGTTCTTGGCGGTCTCTTCAGCGATGCTAGCCGCCGCCACAGACCGCTGCGCGCCACGACGCAGCCGCCGCGACATCCCGCCGCGACACGCTGGACAACGCCTCCACCGGCCCGGACGAACGACCACGACGGCCCGCCCGAGGGGCGGCCGTCAGCCCTGCGGGGCGCTGGCGCCGGCCAGCGCACTCGGGCGGGCGGCGAACTCCCGCTCCGGGCCGAACCGCTCCTGATAGCCGTCGGCTAGGGCGCGCAGCGCCGCCGCCCCGTCAC
The DNA here is from genome assembly GCF_046549115.1 of Streptomyces sp. x-19. NCBI lineage: Bacteria > Bacillati > Actinomycetota > Actinomycetes > Kitasatosporales > Streptomycetaceae > Streptomyces > Streptomyces sp. x-19. The sequence continues at coordinate 136,879 of NZ_JAJPWK010000014.1, forward strand.
CCCGGTACGACGAGCCGTGCATCACCGCCAACGTCGCGGGCGAGAGCCGGGCCAGGGAACGCAGCGTCTCCACCGCCGCCGTCAGGCACGACGTCTGGCGGAACACCTCCTCCGCGTCCAGCGCCGGCCCCACCAGATCGTGGTCGGTGACCGGGGGGCCGTTGCCCAGGTGGGTGAAGAGGTCCCCGCACAACAGGGTGCCGGTGGTCTCCTCGAACAGTACCCGCGCCTCCCAATTGTGCGGCACATGCGGGGTGTTGAGGTGCAGCACCCGGCGCCGCAGCACCTCCTTGCCGCCCAGGTCGAGGGTTTCGCCGTGCGCCAACGGGCGCGGCGGCCGGTCGGCGAGGTCGTCGAGCGAGACCAGACAACCCTGGAGCCCGTGCGCCACCTGGGCCCGCGGAGCCACGGCCAGGAACTCGTTCATCGCGCCGCACTCGTCGGCCTCCACGTGCCCGAACGCCAGCCAACGCAACTGGTCCAGCGGCACCACCCGGCGGACGGCCTCCGAGACCCGCGGGAAGAGGTGGCGCATGCCCGTGTGGAAGAGCAGCGGTTCCTCCGCGTCGATGAGGAACTGGTTGAACGTGAAGCCGGCCGGCGCGGCCACGCCCGGAACGAACGTGGAGATCCGGTAGATCCCGTCCGCGATCTCGTCGACGCGGGTGTCCGTCGCGTCCATCGGGCCGACGCCTCCTTCCGGAGCGGCCCCCCGTCCATCGTAGGGCGGGGGGTGGGGCGCGGCAGTACGGGCGGACGGGCCGAGCGGCGGCCCCGTGGTCCCGCGCGAGCGGGGCGCGCCGGCGGGCGCTTGCCCGACAGCTGAGCCCCGTCACGCGGGCCCGGGCAGGTGATCTCGGCCACGGCACGTCTAGGGCGGCTCGGCCTGGGCAGGGGAGCCGGGCGGTGCGGTGTGCGGAATACCGTACGGGGTGCTGCTGTTACGGAAACTGTCACGAACGTGGTGACAGTGGCCGTAACGGAGGAATGCCGGGCGGACCGCACCCGCGTGCGGCGTGCCACCAGGCCCGTCGTAGCGTCGTACACCGCAACGAACCAACCGAACAGCCGAAACCAGCCACAGACGACAGCCGTCCCCGAGGCGCCGGCGTCAACCGCCGAAGCCACGACGGCCCGTAAGTAGGGAAGCGCGTATATGAGCACCGTGGAGCTCACCAAGGAAAACTTCGACGAGATCGTCTCCGGCAACGATTTCGTCCTGATCGACTTCTGGGCCGAATGGTGCGGCCCCTGCAAGCAGTTCGGGCCGGTGTTCGAGCGGTCGTCCGAGACGCACGGTGACCTGGTCTTCGCCAAGGTCAACACCGAGAAGGAGCCGGAGCTCGCCGCCGCCTTCGACATCAGCTCCATCCCCACTCTGATGATCGTCCGGCAGAACATCGCGGTGTTCGCCCAGCCCGGCGCGCTCCCCGAGGCCGCCCTGGAGGACGTCATCGGCCAGGCCCGCGCCCTCGACATGGACGAGGTCCGCGCCTCGGTCGCCGAGGCCCAGGCCCAGCAGGACCAGCAGGGACAGGCCGGCAGCGGAGAGCAGGCGTAGGGCGAGTGAGCGAGCTGTTGCTGGTCCGCCACGGCGAGACCGAGTGGAGCCGCGACGGCCGGCACACCAGCTGGACCGACCTGCCACTCACCACCGACGGTGAGGAGCAGGCCCGCGCCCTCCGCCCGCTGCTGTCGGGCCGGAAGGTCGCGCGGGTCTACGCCAGCCCGATGCAGCGGGCCCTGCGCACCGCCGAACTCGCCGGGCTGCCCACCCCGCACGTCCTCGACGACCTGCGGGAATGGGACTACGGCGGGGACGAGGGCATCACCACCGCCGAGATCCACCGCAGCAGACCCGACTGGTACCTCTTCGACGACGGCGTCGCCGCGGGACCGGCTGAGCACCCCGGGGAGTCGCCGGAGGAGGTCGGCGCGCGCGCCGACCGCGTACTGGCGCTGATCGCACCCCACCTCACGGGCGACGAGGACGACCAGGGCGACGAGGGGGACGTGGCGCTCGTGGGCCACGCCCACTTCCTGCGGGTGCTGACCGCGCGCCGGCTGGGCCTTCCGGCCTCCGCGGGCGGCCTTTTCACCTTCGGCACCGGCGCGGTCGGCGTCCTGGGCACCGAACACGACCGTCCCGCGGTCGTCGCCTGGAACGCCCGGAGTCTGTAGCGGGAGCGGGAGCGGGAGCGGGAGCGGGAGCGGGGCCAGCTCTCGTGCGGTGCGGTGCGGTGCGGTTCGGGCCGGGCTCAGGCTGGTTCTGGCTCTGGAGCTGGGACTGGAAGCGGGGCCGGGGTCACGGTGCCATCGGGTCGAGGTGCAGGGGCTGCACCTTGCCCTCGATCATGGCGCCCAGCCCCTGCACCGCGCAGGTACCCGGCTGGTCCGCGATGTGCACCGGCATCGACGTGGCCTCGTGGATCATCGGCTCCAGCCCCGGGATCAGCGCGCTGCCACCCGCCAGCATGATGCCGCGCTCGCCGAGGTCGGCCACGAGGTCCGGCGGGCAGCGGCGCAGCACCGCCCCGATGCCGTCGAGGATCGCCGTCAACGGGGTGATGATGGCCCGCCGCACCCGCTCGGTGTCCACGTGCACGGACCGGGCGAGGCCGCTGACCACGTCCCGCCCGTGCACCTCCGTGGAACCGGGGGTGAGCTCGCCGTCCCCGGACAGCATCAGGTGCAGCGGGCGCACGGACTGGTTCGGCAGCATCAACTCGTGGTGCAACCGGAGGTGCTGGATTACCGCGTGGTCGATGGCGTTGCCGCCCACGGGAACGGTTTCCGCGGCGACGATCGAACCGAGCGAGAGCACCGCGACCTGCGTGGTACCCGCACCGCACACCACGATCATGGTCGCTTCCGGCTGCTCCACCGGGAGCCCGCAGCCGACGGCCGCCGCGACCAGCGTGTCGACCAGCTCGACCCGACGGGCACCCAGCCCGGTCAGGGTCTCCACCGCCGCCCGCTGCGCCAGCGGCTCACTGCCGTACGGCAGGCAGACCGCGGCCCGCATCGTGGGGCGCCGCCGCCAGGTCTTGCGCAACTTGTCGCCCACCAGGTGGCGCAGCAGCCGCTGGGCCATGTCGATGTCCACGACCGTCCCGTTGGAGACCGGCCGCACCACGCGGATGTAGTCGGGGGTGCGGCCGTCCATCAGCTCGGCCTGGGCGCCCACGGCCAGCATCGACCCGGTACGGGTGTTGACCGCGGCGACGGTCGGTTCGTCGACGACCAGCCCCTGGTTCTTGACGTACACCCTGGTCCGGGCCGCGCCGAGGTCGACGGCGGCCGAGCAGCGCCGCAGTTGGGCGAGGCTGATGGTCATGGTGGATTCCTCCCCGATGGGCCGGTGTGAACGTCCCCGGTGGGCCGGTATCTGGGCACGAGCGCCCGCACGTAAGCGCTCGTGCGCCATCCTCCGGGCCCGCACCGACGCCCGCCTGTTGAGCGCGTCCGCTCGGGGGACGGGGGTGGGGAGATGGGGGAGAGCGGGGTGGGGCGGCGGGCTTTTTGGCCTGCTCAGGGGGCGTTTGGGGGGGCGAGGTGTAGAGCGTGGGGTTGTGGCCGCGGGGGCGTGGGGCCCTGGACTCGTGGACTCGTGGTGCAACTGATGGGGTGACATCAGGCGCTGGGGCGCACTGATGTGATGCCCAGTCAGTCAGTGACGGTGCGACTTCGGCGGCATCGGTGCTACGAGGCTTGTCGGAGCTGCTGGAGCTGCTGGAGGCGTTGGAGCCGATGGCTACGGGGTTTCCGTGGTGGCGGGGCCGGTGCTCGTGGGCTCCGCTCGGCGTTGGTAGAGGCCCCAGGTGAATTCCGCGATGACGTCCTGCAGCGGGCCGTCCGGGCCGGGGGCGGTGCAGGCGAGGCGCCAGCGGGTGGGGGCGCTGCCCTCCATCGGGCGGGCCGGGGCGAAGGCGCGGGCGACCTCGTCGACCGTGCAGGACCACGGCACGAGGTCCGCGGTCGTGCGGAGGTCCGGGGCGGGCACGCCGGGGGCGCGGACCAGCCAGGCGTTCCAGACGCTGCCTCCGGGCGCGGTGAGCACCTCGAACCGCAGGTCCGGCCAGAGCGGGACGGGCCAGGTCAGCGCCTTGCAGGTCAGGTCGCCGATGCGGCGGGCAGCCGTGGCCTCGGGCGTGCCCAGCAGCGCCCGGTACGGCTGGAGGCCGGCGCGTGCCCGTGGGTTGTGCATCCGTGCCTGCCAGCGGCGGTTGGCCTCGCGCATCTGCGCGCGCGTGACGCCCAGTTGACGGAGCGCGTCCTCGACGAGAACCGGTTGGTGGTCGGCCATGCGGCGCAGCAGCACGAGCTGGAACGCGAGGGGTCCTGGCAGGTTGGAGGGGGCGCCGGAGCCGGTCGGCGGGGCGTTGTCAGTGGCGGGGGTCATGATGGACATGGTCGTGGATGCCGGCGGGGGGAGGCGCGGGGGCGGTGGCCGGCGGAGTGCGGGGGGTGCGGGACGTGTGCGCGGTGCGTGGGGTGCGTATGGGGCCCGGACGGAGGCCGTCGGGCAGGAAGAGGACGGAATTGACGTAACGCCGGTGCGGGGCGAGGGAGCGCCGCAGCAGACCGTGTTCGGCGACGTGGGAGGTGCGGGACTGATGGGCGGGCAGATCGAAGTCGGACAGCGGCAGCCAGCGGTCATGCGGCAGGACCCAGCCGCGATACCCACGGGCGGTGGTCCACTCCAGAACGGGCGCGAGCGGCTGGATGCGGGCCTCCAATTCGATGAAGAGGGCGGGTCGTTCGCGCTCGATGGTGCGTGCTGCGCCGCGTAGGACCGCCAGTTCGCCGCCATCCACATCGATCTTGATGAGGGTGACGGTGGAGAGGTCCAGTGTGTCCAGAGGGAGGCAGGGGACGTCCATGGTGGCGGCGTGCACATCACGGCGTACGAGGGAGGAGACCCCGCGGTCGCCCCGGCCACCGGGCGGGAGCCACAGCGTGGCGCACCCGGTGTGGTCGGTGGCGGCGGCGGAGATGACGTCGACGTGTGCGGGGGTGACCGACGCCAGCACCCGGGCCAGATGGGGGACGGGCTCGATGGTGACGACCCGGTCCGCGTGCCGGGCCAGGCGTCGGGTCCACGGGCCGTACCACCCCCCTACGTCCACGGCCGTGCCGCCCGCGGGGCAGAGGTCGTGCAGTCGGCCCAGTTCCGGTTCGAAGCGCGGGTAGAGCCCGGCCGCCAGCGCCGACACCAGCCGCCCCGGTAGCCAGGGCCCCACCCGCGCCGCCAGCGTCACGACCCCGCCCCCTCCGTCTGCTCCGCCCGCGCTGCCGCATCCGCCTCCGTGGCCTCCTCCGCATCCGCCTCCGCGGCCTCCTCGATCTGACGCACGGCGCGTTCGTGGTCCGCGTCCGAGAGTTGCTCCCCGGAAGACGGGAGCAACTGCGGAATCCCGTCGAGGATCGGATAGCGCCGCCGCAGCCGCGGGTTGTAGAGCGCCCCCTCAGCGGCCAGCAGCGCCAGCGGCCCCTTGTCGATCGGGCACGCGAGAATCCTCAACAGCGCATCGTCCGCCTTCATGACTCGCCCCCTGCCTGCCGCGCGTGTCCGGCGGGCACCGCGTGATTGACCCTGCCGTGATCGACCCTGCCGTGATCGACCCTGCCGTGATCGACCTTGCTGTGCCCGATGCCGCCGTTGCTCCATTCCGCCGACTCGACCGACCTCGCCGATTCCGCAGATGCCGCCGATTCCGCAGATGCCGCCGATTCCGTCAACTCGGTCAACTCCGTCATTGGTCAGTCCCTTCGTGGTTTGTGCTTTCGGTTGCTTGGGTTGCTTGGGTTGCTTGGGTTGCTTGGGGCGCAAGGGGTTTGAGGGGTGCGCCGGGCGCGTGGGTACACGGGGCGCAGGTGGTGCCTGGTTCATGGCTCGGGTCTTGTGCGTGGCGGGGCGTGGAGCTTGTGAGTGGTGCTCCGGGCCTTCCTTGTTCTTGCCTTCCTTGTCCTTGCGTTCTCGTCTCTCCTTTCGTCTCTCGTCGTTCCCGGGCCCGGGCCCGACGTCGTTCCCGGCTCCGTTCCCAGCCCCGGTCCCGGCCTCATCTCCCTCTCTGTGGTTGCGTCTGCATCGCCATCTGCCCCAACTGCCTTGGTCTGTAGGGAGGTTGGCATGTAGACGTTGGGTGGCAGTGCGGCTAGGGGAGCGGGCCTGGGTGCCGACCCCGATGCGAGCGGCGCTCTTTCGGAGGAGCTGGCGGGATTCGAGGAGCTGGCGGGATTGGAGGGGCGAGAGGGACTGACAGGGCTAGAGGGGCCGGAGGGGAGCGCGGTTGGGCGAGGGGCGGATGGTGCGGGCGGGCTGGGGTGCGGGGACGTGGGCGCCAGGCTTGGCCGGCCGTGTGGTGACGGTGCAGGCGTGGCGGCGGGGGCTTCGTGGCGGGGCAGGGCCAGGAGGACCGTCAGTGCCACCGCGATGCCGCCCAGTCGCAGGGCCAGGCGCACGGGGTCGCCGGGTAAGGGTTCGCCGAAGGCGATGGTGCCGCAGGCGACCGTGAAGACGCAGGTCACGGTGGTGCAGACGGGGACGATCACCGAGGCGCGGCACCGCTGCAGGGCCGTCTGCGACAGGACCAGACCCGTGGTGCCGGTGATGAGGAGAAGGTACGGGTAGGGCGAGCGGAGCAGTGCTGCCGCGGCGGCCGGCAGGTCATGGAGGTTGAGCAGGCCGGAGGCGCCCTTGATGGCCAGCGAGCTGACGCCGTAGAGGAGTCCGACGGCCACGCCGTAGGGGACGCCTGCGGTCGGTCGGCGGTGGCGGCGCCGGGCGCGCCGTTCCGCCGAGCGGTACAGCAGCAGCCCGATGGCCAGGGACGGTATCGCGAGGGCGAGGAGGGTTGCGGGCGGTGCGGTGCGGGCGATGGTGTGGGCGTCGTCGTGCCGGAGGGAGGCGACGACCAGGACGAGCGCCAGCAGGATCGCGGCGATGCCCTGCCGCTCCCGGCCGCTGGTGCGCTCGCCCAGGACCATGGAGGACATGAGCAGCAGCAGGACCAGGCCCGAGATGAAGATGCCTTGGGCGGCGGCTATGGGGAGGGCGCGGTAGACGGCGAGTTGGGCACCGAAGCCCGCGGCCAGGGCGAGTGAGCCGCCGAGCCACAGCGGGCTGCTGAGGAGGTGGCGCACGAGTTGGGCGGGGCGGCGGGTGTTGAGGGCGGGGAGGGCGGCGAGTGCGCGCTTCTCCAGGACGAAGCCGGTGCTGTACAGGACGTTGGCGAGGAGTGCGGAAGCGACGCCCCACCAGAGCATTGGCCTACCTCCTCTCGGGATGGCTTTGGGGTGGCTTCGGGAGGGCTTCGGGGCGGCTGAGGGCTGGCGTTCTGGGCGGCTGGGGGGTGTTCCGGGTGGCTGGGGAGTCGGGTCGGATTCGGGTGGGCCTTGCGGGGGCCTCTTTCGTTGCTGTTTCGGCAACGATTACGGACTGTAGTTTTGTTCCCGGTTCGATTACGGAGCGTGTCGGGGGCGGGCGTGGGCCAGGAGGATGGAGGACAGGGAGGGGGTGTGGCAGGCGGCGCGGTCGAGCGGGCGTAGGGGGCGGGGGACGTCGTGGTACGGGGCGCCGGCGATGCGGATGACGTCGAACCCGGACGCGGTGAGGAAGGCGCGGAGCGCGCGGGCCGTGTAGAGGCGTAGGTGGCCGACGACGTGGGTTCCGGGGCGGCCGTGGATGCCGCGCAGGCTGACCTCAGAGAAGACGGGTTGGACACCGGCGAGCAGCAGGCCGCGGTTGTACCAGGCGGCGAGGTTCGGGGTGGAGAGCAGGAGGTGGCCGCCGGGGCGCAGGACGCGGCGCAGTTCGTCCAGTGCGGCGTCCGGGTCGACGAGGTGCTCGATGACCTCGCTGAAGAGGACCGCGTCGGCCGAGCCGGTCGCGAACGGCAGCCCACCGTCGGTGAGTTCGCCGCGGACGACGTGCCCGAGGTGGGGGGCGGCGCGGCGGAGGGCGTCCTGGGACCAGTCGACGCCGACGACGCGGTGGCCGGTGAGGACGTCCGCGGCGGTGGCCGCGGCGGTGCCGTCGCCGCAGCCGACGTCCAAGACGGTGGCGGGCGGGGCGCCGGCGCGGACGGGGCCGAGGGCGCGCGCCAGGAGGCGGGCCTGGCGCCTGGTCCGGGCGTCGCCGGAGGCGACCGGCACCGCGGGGTTCTCGTAGAAGTCGCGCAGGGCGGTCATGGGGTGCCGCCTCCTTCGGTCCGTGGGGTGGCGCCCACCGGTGGGGGCGGTGTGGTGGCCGAGGCGGTGGCGGCGAGGGAGGTGCGGAAGAGGGCGAGCAGCCGGGCGGCGGCCGCGTCGTCGAGGAGCGCGCGGGACCAGCGGAGCGCCAGGTGGATGTGGTCGCCGTCGTGGGTCGTGGCGGCGGTGATGCTCAGGCCGCGCGGCATCCGGGCCGGGGCGGAGAACCACACCGCGGTCGCCCGGCCTCCCGTGTCGCCGAAGTCCAGGGGGTACGGGACGCGGCCGATGTTGGAGAGCAGGGCCGTGGGCGTCCAGGGGGCGGCGAGGGAGCGGAGGGCGCGGGTGAGGGCGCGCCGCGCCCCGACGGGGAGCGGGAGGGACGTCAAGGCGGTCGAAGGGAAGCGGAGTTGGGGGCCCGGGGTGGCGGACTTCAGGGCGCGGGTGCGGGCCGCGGTGTGGTGGAGGAGGTGGGTGACGGTGGGGGTGGGGGCTTGGGGGAGGTAGGGGCTACGGGTGGGTGTGGAGGGAAAGGCGACCGGGGTGAGGCGGGTGCCGTTGCCGATGGGCATGTGGGGGCCTCGTGGTCGGTCGTCGATGGGCATGGTGACGATGACGGGGGCCGTGGGGCGGTCGTGCAGCGCGTTCCAGTGGGTGGCCATGAGGTGGGTGGCGACCAGGAGTTGGTCGTTGACGGTGTGGAGGGAGGGCGGAGAGTGCTCGGTGGTGTCGGTGGGCTGTGGGCGGGTGGGGAGCGGGAGTGCGGCGAGGAGCATTCCGTTGCCGGGCCCGGGGGAGCGTGGTGTCGAGCGGTCGGTGGTGGCGGTGTGGTCGGGGGCCAGGCGGGCGGGGCGGGTGAGGGGCCCGGGGTGGTAGGGGGATGGTGCGGGTGACGGGGTAGATGGGACTGATAGGGCTGATGGGGCCAATGGGGCTGGGGATGCGGCTCGTTGAGGGCGTTCGGCGGGTTCGGTGCGCTCAGCCCGTTCGACCTCCGTCCGCCCCTCTCCCCGCACTTCGGTCCGTGCCTGCTGTCGTGGCGCTCGTGCCGTTGGCTGTGGTGCCGTTGGCTGTGGTGGTGTGGGCGGCGGTGGCGTGGGCCCTGACCGTGTCGCCTCGCGGTACAGGTCGGCGGTGGTGGCCAGGATGCGGAGGCCGGCCGGGGCGTCCAGGGCGGTGTGGTGGAGGGTGAGCAGGAGCACGGTGCCGGTGGGGGCGGCCGGTTGGGGGTCGTCGGTGATGTGCGGGGGGTCGATGACCTCCAGGCGGACGGGGGGTGCGGCGTCCAGGGGAGGGCAGTCGGTGAGCGCGCGGGTCCGGGCCCGGGCGAGGGCGTCGGGGCCGGGTGGCGGGAAGGCGACCGGGTCCACGTCCGGTGCGGGCGCGAGTTGCCAGGTGTAGTGGCGGTGCCACCAGCGGGTCGGCAACTGGCGCACGAGGACGCGCGGATGGCGGGCGAGGGCCTGGTGGAACGCGGTGCGGAGGCCCTCGTGGTGGAGCCGGCCGGGGAGGTGCACCTCTATGTGGACGGTCTCCGGGGTGTCGTCCTGGAGGCAGTGCCGGGAGATCTCGTCCACGAGGGGGAAGGGGAGCCGGGTGGTCATCGTGGTGTGTCCTCCCGTCCGGTGGACGGAGGTCCGGCATCCGGGGGCCGTGGTGGTGTGCCGGTGGGCGATGGCGCTGGCGTGTCCGGCGGCGCGCCCCCGGTTCCGGTTCCCGTTCCGGCGACGGCGACGGCGGTGGCGGCGGATCCGGCCGCGGGGACGGTGGGTGCGGTGCCGGTCTCGTCGTCGGTGCCGGCGGTTTCGGGTGTGGTCGTCGGCAGGGTGATGACGGCAGCGGCGAGGGCCAGGAGGGCCAGTGCCTGGGCGAGGGGGCTGAAGGCGCCCTGGCGCTCGGCGACCGGGTGGCCGGCGCCGAGGGCGGCCGTGATGCCGGCGGCGAGCATCGCGGCGCCGGCCAGCGGCGCCAGCACCCGTGGCCGGAGCCGCGCCAACAGGGCCAGGGGCAGGACGACCAGTGCGTACGGGCCGGCGGCCAGGGTCAGTACCGCGGTCAGGGCGAGCGCGCCCACGACCCAGGACGGGCCGGGCGGTTGCTGTGGTGCGGGGGGCGGGGTGCGGGGGGTGCGGCGGATCAGGGCGGCGGCGAGGAGCAGGACGAGGCCCAGGACGCCGCCGATGAGGCCCAGGTGGTAGGTCGTGGCCGGGGCGTAGGTGAGTTCGACGGTGCCGCCGGCGCCGGCGGGGACGAGGAACGCCTGTTGCCAGCCGTCGATGCGGAGCGGGGTGAGTTCCCGGCCGTCGAGGGTGGCGTGCCAGCCGTCGTTGGCGTTCTCGTGGAGTTGGAGGTAGGCGGCCGGGCCGGCGCCCAGGGCGACGGTGCGGTGGTCTCCGGTCCAGTGCTCGGCGGTGGCGGTCCGGGCCGGGGCGGGCGCGGAGCGCACGGAGGGGCCCGCCGACCGGCTGTCGCCCGGGGCGCGGGCGCCGGCGGTCGTCGTTCCCCGGCTGAGCGTGACGTCCGTGAGGGCCAACGGGCCCTGGTCGCCGGCTTCCACACGGTGTTGACCGGCGCGCATCAGCAGCTGCCCGTGGCGGACGGCGGGGCCGCAGGGGTGCACGGTGAGGGGGCGGCGGTCGGTGAGGTCGCGGACGGTGCCGCTGGCCTCGGTCGCGTACAGGATGCCGTCGACGGCGAGTGCGGGCCCCTGGCCGCAGGGGAGGGAGAACCGTTCGCCGGGGGCCGGGCGGGGTGTGCGGTAGGCGTCGAGCGCGGGGACGTAGACCTCGCTGAGGCCGACCGGGAGTTGGAGGGCCTGGCCCGCGACGGGGTTGCTGAGGGTGAGTTCCTTGACCTTGCTGATGGTGATGTCGAGGCGGTCGGTGGTGATCGCCTCGAAGCGGGCCAGTCCGTTGTCGTCGACGCCGGCGGTGGCCGCTCCGTAGGGGGAGTTGAGTTGGATCTGTTCGGGGCGGGTGGAGATGCCGCCGGCCGCGGCGAGCACGATCTGGTCGATCTTCTTCTTGCCGGGCCAGCGCAGGTGGATGGTGGGTTTGGCGCCGGCGATCCAGGCCGTCGTCAGGTCGCCGTCGACGAGGTTGCGGGGGCTGAGGGACTGGCCGAAGCCGAAGCTGGTGGAGTCGGCGGTGGCGGTGATGCGGTCCTTCTGCTCGGGGGCGACCTTGTCGAGGAGCCGGTCGAGGGCGGGGCCGGGGACGGCGAGCGCGGTGCCGGTGACGGAGTACGGGGCGGTCCGGGCGGTGCTGAACTGGCGGTGCAAGCCGACCTCGGCGGAGACCGGGGAGAGGCCGCCGGGGTCGCTGCCCCGGTGGAGGGAGACGACCTCGGCGGGGGCGTCGGAGCGCGTGGCGTCGGTGGGGAGTTGGAGCATCCGGGTCACCTGCACGCCGGGGACGGCGATGTCGGTGAAGCCGGCGCCGGAGAGCCCGGCGCGCGGGGACTGCGAGCCGGTGATGGTGAGTTGGAGCCAGGTCGCCTTGCCGGCCGGGGCGTTGACCTGTTGGCGGGAGCCGTCGGGGCGCAGGGTGCTGTCGGCGCTGCCGCGGTCGGTCTGGATGCGGACGGCCGTGGGGGCGGCGCGCAGCCCGTCGCCGGGCAGGGGGGTGACCCAGAGGTGGGCGGGGAGGGTGGTGGGGGAGGTGAAGGCGATGCGGATCCACTGGCCGACGGGGTTGCCGGCGCTGCCCTCCGCCCAGGCGGTGTCGGGGTTGCCGTCGAAGGCGTTGACCGGGTCGTACTGCGGCAGGTGGAAGAGCCAGTTGCCGCTGGAGGACGCGGTGACCGAGGCGGCGCCGCGCAGGACGGCGGTGGTCTGGTGGTCGGCGCCGGCGGTCGGCAGGATCTGCCGGGGTGGTCGGCCGGGGTCCTGGACGCTGCCGGGGAGGTTTCTCTCGTCGGCGGTGTAGGTGTACGAGGTGTTGCTGTTGACCAGGCCGAAGCGGGTGTCGGCGCGGCGCAGTCCGTCGGCGGTGAGTTGCAGCGGCGGGGTGCTGACGCCCGGGTGGGGGTCGCCGGCCAGGACGGTGGCGCGGTCGCGCAGCGCGGGGTCGGCGGAGAGTTGCAGCAGGGCTTCCGGGCCGCCGCTGAGCCGGGCGGTGTCCGCGGCGGCGGGAGCGGTGACGGGGCCGGGCTCGGGGACGCCCTGCGGCCGGTAGACCTCGACGGCGCGTTGGCGCGGGTAGAGGCCCTGGACCTGGACGGGGGCCTCGGTGGGGATCCGGCCGCCGGTGGTGAGCGGTCCGAAGGCGGCGGCCTTGCGGTACCCGGACGCCTCCAGGGTGCGCTTGACGGTCTGCGGGGGGACGTAGCCGATCTGGTCGGGGTCGAGGTCGTTGCGGACGACGACGTCGTGGATGCCGGCCCGGTGCAGGTAGTCGCGCAGGCCGGGGACGTCGGCGCCGGTGAGCAGGGCCTGTTCGACGGCGTCCAGGGCACGGCGCGAGCCGGGCGTCCCGAAGGGCACGAAGTCGCGCTGCGCCCACGGGGAGCGGGCGAGCACGTCGAGGGGGTCGTCGATGGGGGAGCCCCAGGTGAACAGGCCGTGGGCGGTGGCGGGGACGACCAGGGCGCGGCTGCCGTGGGTGTGGTCCTTGAGCCAGCCGGCGGTCTGCTGCCAGTAGGTGGGCAACTGGCGGAAGGCGCCGGGCTGCAGGACGGTGCCGCCCAGGTAGGGCAGGGCGAGGGCGGGCAGGACGAGGAGCGCGGTGAGGGCGGCGGGCAGCCGCCGGGTGGGCAGGCGGGTGCCGCGGCGCCCGGTGCCGGCCCAGCGGGCGGTGCCCAGGAGGTGGGCGACGCCGAGGGCGAGCGCCAGGCCGAGGCCGGGGGTGAACTTGTAGATGTTGCGGAACGGGCGCAGCCAGCCGTTCAGCCAGTCCTGCCAGGGGCCGTGCAGTGGTCCGCCGAGGGCGCCGCCGTAGCCGGCCAGGGTGATCAGTGCGACGGTCAGCACGGTCAGCAGCAGCCAGCGGCGTTCGGGCAGGTCGCGGCGGGCCAGGCCGGCCAGGCCGAGGGCGGCGGCGAGGGCCGAGCCGGCGACCGCGACGGCGTTGCCGGTCAGGGTCCAGCCCGCGGGCAGCCAGGGTTTGCCGAAGTTGAGGTAGCCGACCCAGTTGCCGGCGCCGCGCAGGAGTTCGGTGGCGGACATGGTGCCGGTGGTGGTGTCGGCCTGTTCGATGAACGGCATGAAGTTCTCGCCGTGCAGGCCCAGGAGGAGCAGCGGTACCACCCACCAGGCGGTGGCCAGCACGACGCCCGGCAGCCACCAGGCGAGCAGGGCGCGGCGGCGCGGTCCGGTCCGGGAGAGCAGGTACAGCAGCGCGGGCAGCAGGGACGCCAGGGTGGAGGCGGCGTTGACGCCGCCCATGCAGGGCACCAGCAGGGCCGAACGGGCCGCCGCGGTGCGGGCGCCGAGCCGGTGGTCGGTGAGCGGCAGCAGCACCCAGGGCAGCAGGGCGCCCGGTAGTGCGGCGGCGGACGTGGAGCCGATGACGAGGGTGAACGCCGGCCACAGGGCGTAGCAGGCGGCGCCCAGGAGCCGGGTGGGCGGGGTGCCGGCGCGGAACCGTTCGGCGAGCCGCAGCGCGCCCCAGAAGGCGCCTGTGACGATCAGCGACATCCACAGCCGTTCGGCGAGCCAGACGGGCAGGTGGACGAGGTGCGCGGCGCCGTAGTAGGGGAGGGAGGGGAAGGCGTAGCCGACGTACTGGTCGGCGAGGCCGCCGAACCCGGCCCGGTCGTGCCACAGATGACCGAGGTCGGTGAGGAACCGCCACGGGTCGGTGGCCACGCCCAGCTTCGTCTCGAACGTCATCTTCCCCGGTGAGGGGGCCAGGAACGCGACCAGGACGGTGGCCCAGAACGCCAGCAGCCAGCGCCTGCGCCGGGGGGCGTCGGGCGGTGGGGCGGGGGCGGTGGCCCGGGGACCGCCGGCGTCGGGGGCTCCGGGGGACGGGGACATCTTCAGCGTCTGGGTCATGGCAACCGCCGGAGGATGAGGAGGAGGTTCCAGGTGGCGATCTCGCGGACGCCGGGGAGGCGGGGGATGGTCTCGGCGAGGAACGGGGCGTAGCGGGAGCGGGCGGTGACGACCGCGACGTCGTCCCGGGCGCGGACCTGCCGCAGGGTGCGCCCGACGTGCACGGCGAAGAGGTTCTCGCCGAGGGTGTGCTTGGCGGGGCGGCCGGTGCGCCGGTGGTAGCGGCGGTGGGCCCGTTCGGCGCCCACGTAGTGCCAGGGGGCCGTCTCGTGGCCGCCCCAGGGGGAGAGCCAGTTGGTGAACGCCACGTAGACCAGGCCGCCGGGGCGGGTGACCCGCACCAGTTCGCTGAGGAACGTCTGGGGGTCGGCCACGTGCTCCAGGACGTTGGAGGAGAAGCACACGTCGGCGGTGCCGTCGGCGAGCGGCAGCAGGTAGCCGTCGGCGCGCACCGCGCCGTCGGGGGGCCGGCCGCGGGCGGTGAGTTCGGCGGTGTCGGGCTCGAAGAGGTAGCCGTGGGCGCCGCGGCGGCGGAACTCCTCGGTGAAGTGGCCGCTGCCGCCGCCGACGTCGGCGACGACCGCGCCGTGCAGCGGGGCGTACCGTTCGATCTGGTCGGCGGCGTCCTGGGCGAGCAGCCGGTAGCAGTGGTCGGGGTCGGTCGGTTCGTTCAGGAAGGCCCGGAACAGGGCGAGGGACCTGCGCAGCGAGGGGTCGCGCACGGGGCGGTCACCGCCCGGGGGGCGGCTGGAGGTACGCCTCCGTGGCCACCGCCCGGAAGCCGCGGACGGTCCGGCTCCATCTGAAGCGGGCGGCGCGGTCGGCCGCCGCGGCGCCCAGGGCGTGCCGCCGCCGGGCGCTCAGGCCCAGGGTGCACCAGTGCGCGGCGAAGGCGCTCTCGCCGCGGGCCAGCAGTCCGGTGGTGCCGTCCTCGACGGAGTCCCGCAGGCCGGGGATGTCGAAGCCGAGGGTGGGGGTGCGGCGCGCGGCGGCCTCCATCGCCACCAGGCCCCAGCCCTCGACGAGCGAGGGGTGCAGCAACAGCCATGCGGAGCACAGCAGTTGGTGCTTGCGCTGTTCGGAGATCCGGCCGGTGAAGGTGACGTCCGGGCCGGCCAGCGCGGTCAGCCGGGCGCGTTCCGGGCCGTCGCCGACGATCACCAGCCGGCCGCCGGTGACCGGTCGGACCCGCTCCCACAGCCGCAGCAGCAGGTCGATCCGCTTGTACTCGACGAGCCGGCCCATGGCCAGGAACAGCGGTTCGGGGGCTTCGGGGACGAGCGGGCCGGGCTCCTCAACGCCGTTGTGGACGACTCGGATCCGGTCGGGTGCGACGCCGAGGTCCCGCAGGGCGGCGGCGGTCGAGTCGGAGACCGCGACCATCAGGTTGCCGCGGTGGGTGCCGGCCAGCGCCCAGTGCTCCAGGCGGCGGCCGAGCCGGGCGGCGGGGGCCGGGTAGCGCATCCGCCACAGGTCGGTGTGGACGTGGTTGACCAGGCACAGGGTCGGGCCGCGGTGCCACAGCGGCGCGAGGTAGGGCATGCCGTTGCAGACCTCGACCAGCAGGTCGCAGCCGCCGGCTGTCCGCGTCACCTGCCGGGGGACGCGCAGGAAGTGGCCGGCGTCGCCGCCGGCGGAGACGACGCGGTAGTCGCGCTCGGACGTCGGCCCGCCGCACAACAGGGTCACCTGGTGGCCGTGCCCGGTGAGGCCCTCGGCGATCCGGTCCACCAGCAACTCGGAGCCGCCGGCGGCGGGGTTGCCCAGGTCGCGGCGGGCCAGGAACACGATCCGGCGGGGGAGCGGGGCGGCGCCCGCGGCCGGCTCGGGGGGAGCGGCCGGAGCGTCGGCCGCGGCCGGCGGGCGCAGCGCCGGGGGGCGGTGCGGGACGGGCCCGGCGGGCGCGGGGAACGCGCCGGGCAGCGGTGGGGAAGGGGGGACGCGCTGCGGCATGAGCGATCCAACTCGTCTCAGGGTGCGGTACCTGTGGTGGGGGACGTACTGCGTGCTGAGTCGTGCGGGTCGTGCTGAGTTGTGCGGGGCGTGCGGGGCGAGCGGGGCGTACGGAGGATGCGGGGTCGGCGGGCCGTGTGGGGACGGCCCGGTGCGGGGCGTGTTCCGGTTGGGAGGCACAGTGTTCGCGGCCGGGCGTGGCCGCGGCTACTCACCGGGGTGACAAAATCCGCTCCGGTCCCGCCCGCCCACTCCGCACGCCGTTGAGAATCGGCCACCTCACCGGGCGCTTCCCCGCCGCCTCAGCGGCCGTTGCGTCGCCCGCCCCGCCGCCCGCCCCGGGCCACCAGCAGACCGCCGGCCACCGCCAGCACCCCACCGGCCGCCCCGGCGGTCACCGGCAGGGTCCGCCCCACCAGGACCAGCTTCGCGCCGTCGGCCCGCGCCAGGGCGACCTGCGCCCGACGGGTGGCGGGGGTGAACGCGAGCCCCCGGGCCCGCAGCAGGACGACCGCGTCGCGCCGCGCGCCGGGGGCCCGCAGCGTCTTGACCGGCGAGATCGACGCGTCGACGATCCGGCCCGTGCGCTCCTCGACGACCAGGCCGATCCCGGTGTTGGCGTACCACTCCTCCGCCTGGATCTGTCCCTGCCCGGGCCGGCCGACCAGCCGCCCGGGCACCTGCCGGGTGCCGGTCCGGGTCGCCGGCACGGTCCCGGCGAAGCGGTAGCCGGTGATCCCCGACAACTGCACGGTGCCGGCGAAGCGGAGCGGCACGGCCGCGCCGAGGGTGTCGTCCCACCAGCGGTAGGTCTTCTTCTGCACCGCGAACGGGAACTTGAGGTACGCGTCCCCGTCGAAGCGGGCGGGGCCCTCCCCGCAGCAGTGCACCGGGGCGTTGCTGCGCCGGTCGGTGACCCAGCGACCGGTGGTCCACTGGAACGACCGGCGCGGATCCGCCAGGGGCAGCGTGGGCGGGGTGTCGACCGTCGTGGACACGTCCCACACGGCCCGCCCGCTCCGCTCGCTCGCCGCGACGTCGCCCAGCACATGCCGGGTGACGGTGATCCGCTGCCGGTCCCGGGTGGTCAGCGCCCCGGTGTCGAAGTAGCTGCCGGTGCCGGTGAAGACCGTGGTGACGTCGACGTCGACGGGGGTGACCGCGGCCCGCGGCGTCACGTACCAGGCCAGCAGCGGGGCCAGCACCAGCAGGAACACGCCCGCGCCCAGGAGGGCCAGGGCGAGCGGTGTCGCGGTGCGGGCGGTGGGGGTGGGGGCCGTGGGGACCACCGGGGGACGGCCGGGAAGCCTGGAACGACGCATACGAGCACTCCTGGAAGCGGTGAGGGGAACACGCCCTGGTGCACGTGCGGCGCCGCGACGCGGCGCCATGGGCCGGGAACGTAAGGGAACCCTTGACAGCGCGTCAATGCCCTTCCACACTCGGCAGGCACCGTGACCGAAGCGGCGCCGCGCGGTGGGAACGCGGCACTGACACCGGTCTCCCGAGCCGCCTGCCCGACGCGGGCCGCGGAGCCGCAGGGCCGCCCGACCCGCGGCCGCGGGCCCGTCGACGCGCTCCTCGTGCCGCTCTCCGGTACCGGCCCGCGCCGTCCTCCCGGTACCCACTGCCGACGAAGGGATCGCCGCGCCATGCACCGCACGCTCGCCGCCGCACTGACCGCGCTGGCCGCCGCCGCCCTCGCCGTGGGCGCCGCGCTGGGCATCGTCGCCGCCCTGCAATCCACCCCCGAGCAGCCGAACGTGCCCCTGGTGACCTTCGGCCGGCCCGGCGCGTAGGGGCGGCCGCCGTGGTGACCGCGGTCCGTTCGGCGTGGCGGGAGGTGCCGTCCGCCCAGGTGCGCCGGTTCGCCGCCCTGGCACTTCAGGAGGTCCCCGCGCTGGCGCAGGAGATCTTCCGGGAGATCCGCCGCGAATACCCCCAACTACCGCTGGTCCCGGACGAGTCGGGGGAGCCGCGGGCCCTGGTGGGCATCCGCCAGTCCCTGGAGCACTTCGTCGGGCACCTCACCGCCGGCCCGGACCGGCCGCACGTCCACCCGCGGGTCTTCCAGGAGTTCGGGCGCGGCGAGGGCATCCAGGGCCGCAGCCTGGACGTCCTCCAGGCGATCTACCGGCTGGGGGTGCGCCTGGCCTGGCGCCGGCTGGCGGAGATCGGCCAGCAGGTCGCCATCCCGGCGCCCGCGATGTACGAACTGGCCGAGTCCGGCTTCGAGTACCTCGACGGACTGGTCGCCGAATCCGTCCGCGGCTACGCGGAGGCCGCCGCCCGCCAGGCCGGCGAGCGCCTGCGGATGCAGCGCCGGCTGATGGACCAACTCTTCGCGGAACCGGTCCCGACGGCCGACGAAGGGCGCCCCCGCCACCGGGACGCCACCCCGCACGCCCCCCTGGAACCCGGCGGTCCGCCCCCGCCCGCCTCTCCTCCGCCGTCCCCACGCGGACCGGCACCCGCACCGGACCACGGGGACCCGCGCCCGCTGCTCGCCGAACGCGCCCACCTGATCGGCTGGCCGCTGCCCGAACGGGTCGCGGTGGCCGTGCTGTTGCGCCCGGACCGGGGGGCGGTGGCGCCGGCGGTGGCCGACGGGATCCTGCTGGACATGGAGTGCGAACGGCCCCGGCTGGTGGTTCCGGAGCCGGAGGCCCCGGGCCGCCGCGAACTGCTGGCCCGCGCCGCGGCCGGCTGGTCGGGCGCCATCGGCCCGGCCGTGCCGCTGCTGGACGCCGGCAAGTCGCTGCGGTGGGCGACCTCCGCGGTCGACCTGATGGAGCGCGGACTGCTGCCCGCGGGCGAGTTGTTGCAGTGCACCGAGCACACCGAGGCGCTGGTGCTGTTGCCGCCGGGCGAGCTGATCGAGGACCTCACCCGCCGCCGGCTCGCCCCTCTGGACGGCTGCGGCCGCACACACGGCCGACGGCTCGCCGAGACCCTCCTCGCCTGGCTGGAGACCCGCGGCGGCGCCCCCGAGATCGCCTCCCGGCTCGGCGTCCACCCGCAGACCGTCCGCTACCGCCTCCGCCAGATCCGCGAGTTGTGGGGCGACGACGTCGACGACCCGGACCGCCGCTTCGAACTCGAACTGGTCCTCCGCGCCCAACGCCTGCGCGGGAAACTCGGATAGCCCCCGCCGACGCACCGCATCGCCGGCCCGGCACCGCACTCGACGGCGTGCCCCAGCGGGCCTGCCCCACCCGTCACGCCGATCGTGGAACACCCACGCCCGCCCCGGCGTTGTGGCCCCGCAGGGGGCGCGCCCGACCCCTAGGGGATCCGTTCCCCCACGCCCCGGGGCGCCGCCGAAGCCAGCTCCCCCCACTGTGCGGCCCGCTCACCCCACCCGCCCGCCACGGTCCTGGCGCCCGTGCCGCTGCGCGGTGTGCGGACCGCGCCGGCCGCGGGGCAGGGGGCGAGCGGCGACCACGGGGCCGCCGCGCCCGTCACCGTCAACCGGGGTCAGCTGAAGTCGAATTCCCCGGTGCGGGTCCGCTTCAACTCGAAGAACCGGTCGTAGCCGGCGAGCAGCCGTGCCCCGTCGAAGATCCGGGCCGCGTCCTCGCCCCGGGGGATCGCCATCAGGACCGGGCCGAAGAAGGCCACCCCGTCGATGTGGAGCGTGGGCGTGCCGACGTCCTCGCCGACCGGGTCCATGCCCTCGTGGTGGCTCTTGCGCAGCGCGTCGTCGTAGGTGTCCTGCTCGGCGGCGCGGGCCAGCTCGGCGGGGAGCCCGACCTCGGCAAGCGCCTCCTCGATGACGGTCGCGGTGTCCTCCCGACCGTCCTTGTGGATGCGGGTGCCGAGCGCCGTGTACAGATCGCGCAGCACCTCCTCGCCGTGCTCCTGGGCGGCCGCGATGCACACCCGCACGGGCCCCCAGCCGGCGTCCAGCAGCTCGCGGTACTTCTCGGGGAGGTCCGCGCGGCCCTCGTTGAGCACGGACAGGCTCATCACCCGGAACCGCAGGTCGATGTTCCGGAGGTGCTCCACCTCCAGGATCCAGCGCGAGGAGATCCAGGCGAACGGGCAGATGGGGTCGAAGTAGAAGTCGACGGTGTGGCGGGCGGGGCTCTGGTGCGTCATGCGGTCCAGATTAAGCCGCCACCGGCCCGGTCCGCCGGGACACTCGGCCACGGCCTTCCTGGGCCAATTCCACGACCGGCCCCGTCACGCCCCGCTGCGGTCGGGCCCCTCGGCCGACCCGCCGCCCTCGGGTGCGTCCCCCATTCCCAGCATCCGCTGGAGCAGTTGCTTGAGCAGGGTGCGCTCGGCGGCCGTCAACCGGCCCAGCGGCTCGCGGGCGAAGTCCAACGACGTGCGCAGGTGCTCGGCCGTCGCCCGGCCCTCGGTGGTCGGCACGGCGAGCTTGACCCGGCGGTCGGACGGATCGGGGCGCCGCTCCACCAGGCCACGGGACTCCAGGCGGTCCACGATGCCGGTCACGTTCGACGGCTCGCACTTCAGGCACTGGGCGAGCTTGCGCATCGGCATCGACTCCATCGCCAGCAGCCGCAGCAGTCGCGCCTGGGCACCCGTGAGGGAGTGCTCGGCCGCGGCCCGCTCGTACTCCTCGTGGAAGCGGGCGACGACGGTGCCGATGAGATCGACCACCTCGACGGTCAGCGGGTCTGGGCGTGCAGTCATACACACCAGGATACCCAATTGCTTGACAAGCTGAAATATTCAGACGCATTATTGTTTCAGCATCTGAAGCATTTGGAGGATCACGCTCATGTCCGCACCGCTGCCGACCACCAGCCGCGAATGGCACCTCGTCGCCCGCCCCCAGGGCTGGCCCACCCCCGACGACTTCGCGCTCCGCGAGGCCGCGCTGCCCGAGCTCGGTGACGGCCAGATCCTCGTCAAGAACCTCCACTTCTCCGTCGACCCGTACATGCGCGGCCGGATGAACGACGTGAAGTCCTACGTCCCGCCCTTCCAGCTGGACCAGCCGATGGACGGCGGCGCGGTCGGTGAGGTTCTTGCCTCGCGCGCCGAGGGCTTCGCCGTCGGCGACCACGTCCTGCACGGCCTCGGCTGGCGCGAGCACGCCGTCGTGGACGCCGCCCGCACCGCGCGGGTGGACGCCTCGCTCGCCCCGCTCACCGCCTACCTCGGCGTCCTCGGCATGCCGGGCCTGACCGCGTACGCGGGCCTGCTCGCGGTCGCCGACTTCAAGGAGGGCGACGCCGTCTTCGTCTCCGGCGCGGCCGGCGCGGTGGGCAGCGAGGTCGGCCAGATCGCCCGCCTCAAGGGCGCCTCCCGGGTCATCGGCTCCGCCGGCTCCGACGAGAAGGTCCACCTGCTCACCGAGGAGTACGGCTTCGACGCCGCCTTCAACTACAAGAACGGCGACGTCACCGAGCAGCTCAAGGCCGCCGCCCCCGACGGCATCGACGTCTACTTCGACAACGTCGGCGGCGACCACCTCGAAGCCGCCATCAGCACGCTCAACGTCCATGGCCGGGCGGCCATTTGCGGCATGATCTCGATGTACAACGCCACCGAGCCGAGCCCCGCCCCGCGCAACTTGGCCCTGGTGATCGGCAAGCGCCTCCGCCTGGAGGGCCTGCTGGTCAGCGACCACCAGGCGCTGCAGCCGCAGTTCGTCGAGGAGGTCTCCGCCTGGATCCGCTCCGGCGAGCTGAAGTACAGCGAGACCAAGGTCTCGGGCATCGAGAACGGCGTCGAGGCGTTCCTGGGCCTGCTCCGCGGCGCCAACACCGGAAAGATGATCGTGAGCCTGGCCGACTGAGGCCCGGCGGACCGCAGGGTCCGGGCGGGCGCCCGGACCCTGCCGGACGCTTCCGCCCCGCCGCCCAGCCGCCCTCGCCTGGTCGCGGAGACGGCGGGGAGCGCGCGGCCCGGGTGGTGGGGCTGCCGGCAGGCGCCCCTCGCCGCGGTGCACCGACCGGCCCGGCCTCCGCACTGTGAGACTCGCCTCCCGTCCTCGCCCCGCGGCCCGTTAGGCTCATCGACAAGCCGTCGCGATGAGTGGGCGCGAGTCGCGGCGAACCACAGGAGGATTGGTATGTCCATCCAGACCGTCGACGTCGTCTACACCGCCGTCGCCACCGCCGAGAACGGCCGCGACGGCCGCGTCGCCAGCGACGACGGCAAGCTCGACGTCGTCGTCAACCCGCCCAAGGAGCAGGGCGGCAGCGGCGCCGGCACCAACCCCGAGCAGCTCTTCGCGGCCGGCTACAGCGCCTGCTTCCAGGGCGCGCTCAGCGTCGTCGGCCGCCGTGAGAACGCCGACGTCTCCGGCTCCCGGGTGACCGCGAAGGTCGGCATCGGCAAGACCCCCGAGGGCGCCTTCGGCCTCGCCGTCGAGATCGTCGCCTCGATCCCCAACGTCGACGCGGCCACCGCGAAGGACCTCGTGGAGAAGGCGCACCAGGTGTGCCCCTACTCCAGCGCCACCCGCGGCAACGTCGAGGTCACGCTGACCGTCGCCTGAGGCGTTTCGGGCCGCCGAGGCGCCTGACCGGCCGCCTTCGGCACCGGTGGCACGAGGGCCGCATCCCGTCAGGGGGTGCGGCCCTTCGCCGTTCCCGTCCCCGTTCCGCGGCCACGCCGACCGTTCCCCGTGACGCAGGCCACAGGGGCGGAGTCTTGACGCAACCGCCGTGTAATCGATTTCGTAGCCCTCACGCGCGACGCGTAATCGATTACACGACGCACCCCGTGAGCGGCGGGACGGCAGAGCGACAGAGCGACAGGACGGCGACGGAGCCATGGCGAACATCAAGGACGTGGCGGAGCGGGCGGGAGTCTCCGTCGCCACGGTCTCCCGGGTCCTCAACGGCAACAGCCCGGTCGCCGAAACCCGCGAGCGGGTGCTCGCCGCCGTCAAGGAGCTGGGCTACCGCCCCAACAATGTCGCCCGCGCCCTGCGCACCGCCCGCACCGGCACGCTCGGCCTGGTGATCAGCGACCTCACCAACCCCTTCTTCACCGAACTGGCCGACGCCGTCGAGGACGCCGCCCGCGGCCTCGGCTACAGCCTCGTCATCGGCAACGCCGGCGAGCGCCCCGCCCAACAGGACGACTACATCCGCACCCTGCTCGACCGCCGCATCGACGGCCTGCTGGTCAGCTCCGCCGGCACCGGCTCGGCGATGCTCGGCGAGGTCGTCGCCTCCGGCACCCCGCTGGTCCTGCTGGACCGCACCGTCCCCGGCATCGACGCCCCCTGCGTCCGCGCCGACGGCCGGGCCGCACTCACCGACCTCGCCGCCCACCTCGCCGCGCTCGGCCGCCGCCGCCCCGCGATCATCGTCGCCCCGGCCGGCACCCCCACCGGCGACGAGCGCCTGGAACGCTTCCGCACCGCCCTGGCCGACCACGGCATCGCCCTGCCCGACGAGCGCGTCGGTGCCACCCCCGACCTCCAACCCAGCGGCGGCCGCCGGGTGATGCGCGACTTCCTGGACCTGCCCGAGCCGCCGGACGCGGTCCTGGCCACCGACAACCTCATGGCGCTCGGTGCGATGGACGAACTCCGCGCCCGCGGCCTGCGGGTCCCGGACGACGTGGCGCTGGTGGTCTACGACGACGTGCCGTGGTTCGCGCACACCGACCCGCCGCTGACCGCCATCGCCCAGCCCACCCGCGACCTCGGCCGGGCCGCCGTGCAGACCCTGCTGGCACGCATCGAGGGCCGCCCCGCCCCCGACGTGCTGCTGCCCGCCCACCTGGTGCCGCGCCGCTCCTGCGGCGAACCGCCGACCCTCTGACCACACCCGCCCCACCGGCACCGGAACGCACCGGTCCGACCAGCAAGCCCGCCCCGCCGGGGCCCACCGCAGAGCCACCGCCCGGGCACCGCGCCCGGACACCACCCGCCAACCGAGGAACCCACCAAGGAGAGAGGGGCAGCGCATGACCGGCGTCAACGACGACGTACCGGGCGGCCGCGAACTGCTGCGCGTCGAGGGGGTGACCAAGGCGTTCCCCGGCGTCCGCGCACTGGACGGCGTCGACCTGACCCTGCGCGCCGGCGAGGTGCACGTCCTGCTCGGCGAGAACGGCGCCGGCAAGAGCACCCTGATCAAGATGCTCTCCGGCGCCCACCGCCCCGACAGCGGCCGCATCCTCGTCGCCGGGGGCGCGGGCCGCCCCCCGGCGAACACCGGGGAAGGCGAGCCCGACGCGCTCCGCGAGGTGCGGATCCGCTCCGCGCAGGACGCCGAGCGGCTCGGCATCGCCACCATCTACCAGGAGTTCAACCTCGTCCCCGGGCTGACCGTCGCCGAGAACGTCTTCCTGGGCCGCCAACCGCGCACCGCGCTCGGCCTGATCGACAAGAAGACGATGCGCGCCCGCGCCGCCGACCTGCTGCGCCGGGTGCGGCTCGACGTCTCCCCGAACACCCCGGTCGCCGAACTCGGCATCGCCCGGCTCCAAATGGTGGAGATCGCCAAGGCCCTCAGCCTCGACGCCCGCATCCTGATCATGGACGAGCCGACCGCGGTGCTCACGTCCGAAGAGGTGGAGACGCTCTTCGGCATCGTCCGCGAACTGCGCGAGGCCGGCGTCGGCATCATCTTCATCACCCACCACCTCGACGAGATCGGCGCCCTCGGCGACCGGGTCACCGTCCTGCGCGACGGCCGCTCGATCGACGAGGTGCCCGCCGCCACCGGCGAGGAGCAACTGATCCGGCTGATGGTCGGCCGGGACATCGCCGAGCAGTACCCGCGCCGCCGCTCCGACGCGCCCGGCCCACCCCTGCTGCGCGTGCGGGGCCTGACCCGGCACGGTGCCAGGACGACCGGCGGCGCTCCGGCCCGGCCGGTCTTCGAGGGCATCGACTTCGAGGTCCGGGCCGGCGAAGTGGTGGGTCTGGCCGGACTGGTCGGCGCCGGCCGCACCGAGGTCGCCCGCGCCGTCTTCGGTGTGGACCGCTACGACGCCGGCACCGTCGAGGTGGCCGGCGCCCGGCTGGTGCGCGGCGACGTCCGGGCCGCGATGCGGGCCGGGCTGGGGCTGGTGCCCGAGGACCGCAAGGGCCAGGGGCTGGTCCTGGACGCCTCGCTCCAGGACAACCTGACGCTGGCCCGGCTCGACCGGGACACCCGCGGCGGGCTGGTCGACCGGCGCGGTCAACGACGCGAAGCGGCCGCCGTCGCCGAGCAGTTGAAGGTCCGGATGAGCGGCCTGGGGCAGTCCGCCCGCACCCTCTCCGGCGGCAACCAGCAGAAGATCGTCATCGGCAAGTGGCTGCTGGCGAAGACCCGGCTGCTGATCCTGGACGAACCGACCCGCGGCATCGACGTCGGCGCCAAGGTCGAGATCTACCAGCTCGTCAACGAGCTGACCGCGGCCGGCTGCGGGGTGCTGATGATCTCCAGCGACCTGCCCGAGGTGCTGGGCATGAGCGACCGGGTGCTGGTGATGGCACAGGGCCGGCTGACCGGGGAACTCCCCGCCGCCGACGCCACCCAGGCCGCCGTGATGGAGCTGGCGCTCCAGTCCCCGCACGGCACCGGGGACGGCACGCACACCAACGAGAGCGCGATGGAGGGCTCCGATGTCCGCTGACGTGAAGACAGCAGCCGCCCCGAAGGCGGCGGGCGGGGGAGCGGCCCCGGACGGCTTCGGGCCGTGGTTCTCCCGGGCCGTGCTGCGCAACGGTCCGCTCGGCGGCCTGATCGCCCTGGTCGTGGTGATGGCGGTGCTGTCCCGGGACTTCCTCAACGGGCAGAACCTCCTCAACGTCGGCGTGCAGGCGTCGGTCACCGCGATCCTGGCCTTCGGCGTCACCTTCGTGATCGTCTCGGCCGGTATCGACCTGTCGGTCGGCTCGGTCGCCGCGCTCTCCGCCACCGTCGTCGCCTGGGCCGCCACCAACGAGGGACTGCCGGTCTGGCTCGCGGTGCTGCTCGGCCTCGCGGTCGGCGCGGCCGCCGGACTGCTCTCCGGCGCCCTGGTCGCCTACGGTCGACTGCCCGCCTTCATCGCCACCCTGGCGATGCTGTCGGTCGGCCGCGGCCTGGCCCTGGTCCTCTCAGGCGGCACGCCGATCCCCTTCCCCGACGCGGTCAACGCCCTCGGTGACACCCTCGGCGGCTGGCTGCCGGTGCCCGTCCTCGTCATGATCGCAATGGGGCTGATCGCCGCACTGGTCCTGGCCCGGACCTACTCCGGCCGTGCGATGTTCGCGATCGGCGGCAACGAGGAGGCGGCCCGCCTCTCCGGCATCGACGTCAAGCGCCGCAAGCTCGTGATCTACGCGCTGTCCGGGGTGTTCGCCGCCGTCGCCGGCATCGTGCTGGCGGCCCGGCTCACCTCCGCCCAGCCGCAGGCCGCGAGCGGCTACGAACTCGACGCCATCGCCGCCGTCGTGATCGGCGGCGCCAGCCTCTCCGGCGGCTCCGGCAAGGCGTCCGGCACCCTGATCGGCGCCCTGATCCTCGCCGTGCTGCGCAACGGCCTCAACCTGCTGAGCGTCTCGGCCTTCTGGCAGCAGGTCGCCACCGGTCTGGTGATCGCGCTCGCCGTCCTCCTGGACACCCTGCGGCGCAGGAGCGCGCGATGAAGCGGCGCACGGCACTGCTCGGCGCGGCCCTCGCGGTCGGCGCCCTCGCCCTGACCGGCTGCGACCGCGGCGGCAACACCGACCTCGGGCTGGCCCTGTCCACGATGAACAACCCGTTCTTCGTCGGCATCAAGAAGGGCGCGCAAGCCGAGGCGGACGCCCGCGGACTGCACATCAACATCACCGACGCGCAGAACGACCCGATGCAGCAGATCAACCAGATGGAGACCTTCACCAGCCAGCAGGTGAAGGCCGCCATCATCAACCCGGTGGACTCCGACGCCGCCGTCCCCGCCGTCGGCGTCGCCAACCGGGCCAAGGTGCCGGTGATCTCCATCGACCGCGGCGTCAACGGCGGGCAGGTGGGCTCGACCATCGCCTCCGACAACGTCGCCGGGGGCCGGCTCGCCGCCAAGACCCTCGCCGAGGCGCTCGGCGGGAAGGGCAAGGTGGCCTTCCTCGAAGGCCAGCCCGGGACCTCCGCCGCCCGTGAACGCGGCCAGGGCTTCGAGGAGGGCATCAGGCAGTACCCCGGCATCGAAGTCGTCGCCCGGCAGCCCGCGGACTTCGACCGGACCAAGGGCATGGACGTGATGTCCAATATGCTCCAGGCACACCGCGACATCGGCGGGGTGTTCGCCGCCAACGACGAGATGGCACTCGGCGCCTCCAAGGCACTGGGCGCCCGCGCCGGCAAGGACGTCAAGGTGGTGGCGTTCGACGGGACCCCGGACGGGGTCGGCGCCGTCCGCGCCGGCACCCTGACCGCCACCGTCGCCCAGCAGCCCGAACTCCTCGGCAAGCAGGCCGTGGACTGGGCGCTCAAGGCGGCCCGCGGCGAGCGGCTGCCCCGGACGGTCAAGGTGCCGGTCGTGCTGGTGACGGCGGCCAACGCCGCCCGCTTCGGCGGCTGACCCGGCCGCCCGGCGGCGGCACGCAGGAAGAAACGGAAGAACGGCGTATGGACACGAGAGAACGACGCCCGGACAGAGAAGAGGAACGGCGCATGTACGACGTCCTGGTGGTCGGCTCGGCCAACGCGGACCTGACCGTACGGGTGACCCGGCGCCCCGGAGCGGGCGAGACCGTGCTCGGCACGGACCTGGTGGAGTCGGCCGGCGGCAAGGGCGCCAACCAGGCGGCCGCGGCGGCCCGGATCGGCGGGCGCACCGCGCTGCTGGCCCGGGTCGGCGGCGACGCCTACGGGGAGCTGCTGCTCGCCGCCCAGCGCGCCGCGGGCACCGACGTGGCGCCCGTCATCGTGGACGCGGACGCCCGCACCGGCACCGCGATGATCATCGTCAGCCCGGACGGCGACAACAGCATCGTGGTCTCGCCGGGCGCCAACGCCGCGCTCACCCCGCAGGACGTGGCCGCCGCCCAGGACGTCATCGCGGCCTCCGCGGTGCTCTCCCTCCAGCTGGAGATCCCTATGGAGACCGTGCGGGCGGCCGCTGAGGCCGCCGAGGGGGCCGGCACCCGCGTCGTCCTCAACCCCTCGCCGACCCCCGAGGACCTCGACCGCGCACTGCTGTCGGCGGCCGATCCGCTGGTGGTCAACGAGCACGAGGCCCGGCAACTGTCCGGACGCACCGACGGCACCCCCGCCGAGTGGGCGGCCGCCCTGCGTGAGCGGGGCGCCCGCTCGGTCGTGGTGACCCTCGGCGGCGACGGCGCGCTGGTGCTGGACGACTCCGGGACGACCACGGTGCCCGGCGTCAGGGTCGAGGCCGTGGACACCACGGGCGCCGGCGACGCCTTCACCGGTGCGCTGGCCACCCGGCTGGCCGGCGGCGCCGCTCTGGCCGACGCGGCTCGCTTCGCGGTGCGCGTCGGCGCGGCAGCCGTCACCAAGCCCGGCGCGCAGCCCTCGTACCCGACGGCCGAGGATCTGGCCCGGCTGCCGGAGCCGCCCGAGCAGCCGTAGCCGCCCGGACGGGACGGGGCCGACGGGGCGGCGCGGCACGGTGGTTGACCACCACGCCGCACCGCCCCGTCGGCCCCGTCCGTGCCTCACCGCTCGGCCCCCGCGCCGTGCGCAGCGGCCGCCCCGCCCACGTGCGTGACGCCGCCGGAGCACCGGGCCGCCGGCTCGTCGCCCAGCTCCTGGGGGCCGTACGGCGCGTGCTCCGCGCCGGTCGCCAGCGCCCAGTAGCGGTCGCCGTAGGACCAGTGCCACCACTCGGTGGGGTAGTTGACCAGGCCCGCCCCGCGCAGCGCCGCGGACAGGATCCGGCGGTTGGCACGGGCGGCGGGCGTCAGCTCCGGAGCGGAGGTGTAGCAGGCGCCGCCGCTCTCCTCGGGGGAGGCGTTGATCGGCGTCCCCATGTCGACCGCGTCGCCGTCCGCCGTGACCAGCGTGAGGTCCACGGCGCCGCCCGCGCTGTGCGGGGCGATCTCCGGCGGGGACACGTAGCGGCTGGCGGCGCGGTGGATCCGTGCCGCGTCCCAATCGGGGTGGGCGGCCCGGAGCTCGTCCGCGTACTGCGCGAAGTACCGACGCTGGAGGGCCGGTGGCCGGTACCCCTCCACGAACTGCAGCCGCAGCCCGGCCGGCAGCGCTTCCTGGGCGGCCAGCAGCCGCCGCAGCACCCCCTCCCGCAGGTGGGCGAACGCCCCCTCCCCGGCCGCGCCGTCGGCTCCGGCCTTGAGTCTGTCCACCGACAGTCCGGGCGCGGCGTCCCGCACGTCCACCAGCGGCTCACCGCACTCCCGCACCGGCACCGCGGCCACCGCCGGGTCGGCCATCAGCGTGATCGCGTCCCGCACGTCGCTCAGCACCAGCTGTGCGCCCTCCCCGTCCGGCCCGGCGGACGCCGCCGCCACCCGCTCGCCGGACGGCAGCCAGCAACCGCTGAGCCCGGCGCCCGGTCCGGGGCTCCCGACGCCGATGCCGTTGGCGAGCACCACGTGCAGCCCGTGCGTGCGCGCCAACTCCGCGTACCGCGCGACCCGTTCGCCGTCGCCGTGGAACGCGCTGGACAGGTACACCCGGCAGCCGTCGGCCGCGGCTCGCTCCGGCACTTCGGCGAAGGAGTTGTCGAAGCAGGTGGCGAGCGCGAAGCGGATCCCGCCCAGCGTGAACCGGCCGTGCGTGGTGCCCGGTGCGAACACCGCACTCTCGCCCTCGGCCACGTGCCGCTTGTCGTAGCGGGTGAGCAGGGTGCCGTCCGGCCCGTAGACGAAGGTGGCGATGGTGGGCTTCGCCCCGTCCGCACCGCTGCGACCGGGGGCGTTGACCACCGCGGCGACGCCGGCCGCGCGGCATGCCGCGCGCACGGGGGCCAGCCGAGGGTCGTCCGGAAGCACCGTCAGCGCCACCGGATCGGCGGCTATCGGGCCGAGGTCGTAGTGGGTCAGGGCCAGCTCGGAGAAGACCACGACCCCCGCACCGCGCTCGCCGGCCTCGGTGACGAGGCCGGCCATCCGCGCGGCGTTGGTGGCGATGTCGCCCGGTACGGAGGGGAATTGTGCGGCAGCAACGATCATTTCTCCATGATGCCCGCCGCCGCTCCCACCCGCGGCGGCCTGTGGATAACCGCCCCCGCCCCGGGGGCCCGCCCCGCGCTACGGCGCCGTGTCGCCGTCGCCCTCCTGCGTCTCCCCGCCGCCGAGCAGCCCCAGGAAGTCCCGGAACGCCGCCGGCATGTCGACCCGCTCCGGATCCAGCAGCCACTGGAGTTGGAGCCCGTCCATGACCGCGACCAGCAGCGGGGCGGCCCGTTCCGGGGTCAGGCCGCCGGGCAGGGTCTCGCCGAACTCGGCCCGCAGCGCCCCGGCCAGCGCCTCGCGCACGCCCCGGAAGCGCGCCTCGAAGAAGGCGCGTGCCGGGTGGTCCTCGGTGACGCTGTCGGCGGACAGCACGGTGTACGCCTGGACGATGCCGGGGCGGGTGGCGTTGTAGTCGACGAGTTGGGCGAGCGTGCCGGTGCGCCAGGAGCCGGACGCCGCGGCGGCCGCGTCCCAGCGGTCGCGCGCCTCCAACACGCCGACCAGCAGCAGTTCCTTGGTCGGGAAGTGGTGGAGCAGCCCCTGCTGCGTCAGTCCGGCGCGCTCGGCGACGGCGGCGAGTGACGTCCGGCGGTAGCCGCGCTCGGCGATCAGCTCCATGGCGGCTTCCAGGATCGCCGCCCGCCGCTCCGCGCGCTGCACCTTCCGCCCGCCGCCGGTCCGTCGGGAACCGCGGCCCGCGTCCTGCCCTCGTGCACTCACCGACCGAGCCTAACCCTCCGGCCCCGCCCCTCCGACGCCCACGACGCATGAGTAACGGAAACACAACAATGCCTACCTCCCGCTCGGCGTGGGGGCGAGAATGCGGCCAGGGGGTCCGCACGTCCACGCAAGGGAGCGCCGCACATGACCGACCAGTCGCCCGCCCGCCACGCCGAGCCCGGCCCCCGCACCGCCGCCGACCCCGCCGCCGACCCCCGCGCCGACACCGGGCCCCACGACTACGCCGCCGTGGTGGAACGGGCCTTGGGCGTGCTCGACCTGGACACCAAGGCACGGCTGCTCTCGGGGCAGGACATGTGGAGCCTGCCGGCCGTCCCCGCGATCGGGCTGCGGTCGCTGGTGATGTCGGACGGGCCGATCGGCGTCCGCGGACGGCAGTGGAGTGCGGAGGACCCCTCCGTGGCGCTGCCCAGCCCCACGGCCCTGGCCGCCACCTGGGACCCGGAACTGGCTCGCCGGGCAGGCCGGTTGCTGGCTCAGGAAGCCCGCCGCAAGGGCGTCCACGTGCTGCTCGCGCCGACCGTGAACCTGCACCGCTCGCCGCTGGGCGGCCGCCACTTCGAGTGCTACGCGGAGGACCCGCTGCTGACCGGGGTGATCGGGGCGGGGTACGTGCGGGGCGTGCAGGACGGCGGCGTCGGCACCACGGTCAAGCACTTCGTCGGCAACGACGCCGAGACCGACCGCTTCACCGTCGACAACCGCATCGCCCCGCGCCCGCTGCACGAGCTCTATCTCGCCCCGTTCGAGCACATCGTGACCCACGCCCGCCCCTGGGGCATCATGACCGCCTACAACCAGGTCAACGGCTCGACGATGACCGAACACCACCACCTCGTCTCCGAGGTGCTGCGCGGGGACTGGGGCTTCGACGGCTGCAACGTCTCCGATTGGACGGCGGCCCGGAACACCGTCCGCGCCCTGCGTGCCGGCCTGGACATCGCCATGCCCGGGCCCCGCACCGTCTTCGGGGCCCCGCTCGCGGCAGCCGTCCGCGCGGGCGAGGTCGCCGAGTCCGAGGTGGACACCGCGGTCCGGCGGGTGCTGCTGCTTGCCGCCCGGACCGGCTGCCTGGACGGGGTGCCGCCCGCGGTGGCCCCGTCCGACGTCCCGCACGGCGTCGACGGCCGGGCCATCGCCCGCGAGCTGGCCCGCCGCGCCGTCGTCCTGCTGCGCAACGCACCGGTGGCGGCGCCCGGCGGCGGAGCCCGCCCGATGCTGCCGCTCGACGCCGCCGCCCTGCGCCGGGTCGTCGTGATCGGTGCGGCCGCCCGCGACGCCCGCGTCCTCGGCGGCGGCTCGGCGACCGTCTTCCCCGCACAGATCGTCTCCCCGCTCGCGGGTCTGCGCGCGGCCCTGCCCGACGACGTCGAGGTCGTCTTCGCGACCGGCGCCGACCCGCGCACCCGGGTCCCGCACGCCCGCGAGGGCTTCACCCTGCACGCCCGCTACCTCACCGCCGAGGGCCGACTGCTCACCGAGACGCCGCAGTTCGACGGCAAGGTCCAGGTGCTCGGCAGCTTCCCCGGCGGTGTCACCCGGCAGGAGCTGCACGCCGTCGAACTCACCGGCAGCTTCACCCCGCGGACCACCGGCACCCACACCCTGGCGGTGGCCGGCGCCGGCCGGCTCCGGCTGACCCTGGACGACCGGGTCCTCTTCGACGGCGACGGAGCCGGGGCGGCGGGCACCGACCCCTTCGAGGCGTTCATGCAGCCTGCCGAGCACCGGCTCGCCGCGGAGCTGACCGCCGATCAGGAGGTGGCGCTCACCCTGCGCTTCGTGCCGCACGGCCTCGGGCTGGGCGAAGGGATGGACGCCCTGAACTTCGTCCTCGGCCACGGCGAACCGCAGCTCGACGGAGACGCCGAGATCGTGGCGGCCGTCCGGGCGGCGACCGGGGCGGACGTCGCGATCGTGGTCGTGGCGACCACCGAGGAGGTCGAGTCGGAAGGGTTCGACCGCACCGACCTCCGGCTGCCGGGCCGGCAGGACGAGTTGGTCGCCCGGGTCGCCGCCGCCAACCCCCGCACCGTCGTGGTGGTCAACTCCGGCTCCCCGGTGGAGCTGCCCTGGCGCGAGGCGGTCCCGGCGGTGCTGCTGAGCTGGTTCCCCGGTCAGGAGGCCGGGGCCGCGCTCGCGGACGTCCTGCTCGGCGACCACGAACCGGGCGGCCGGCTCCCCACCACCTGGCCGGCCCGGCTCGCCGACGCCCCGGTCTCCACCGTGACCCCCACCGACGGCACCCTCCCCTACGCGGAAGGGGTGTTCATCGGCTACCGCGCCTGGCAGCGCACCACCACCGCCCCCGCGTACCCCTTCGGCCACGGACTGGGCTACACCCGCTGGGAGTACGAGTCCCTGGACGCCACCCCCGACTCCGTGTGGGTGCGGCTGCGCAACACCGGCGACCGCCCCGGCCGCGAGGTCGTCCAGATCTACCTCGCGCCGGCTGACGACACCCCCGGCGCGCCGGAGCGCCCGGCACGCTGGCTGGCCGGCTTCGCCACCGTCGAGGCGGGGCCCGGCGAGAGCGTGGAGACCGAGATCCCGCTGCCGGGGCGCGCCTTCGAGATCTGGTCGGAACCGGACGGCGGTTGGCGCCGGATCCCGGGCCGCTACACCGTCGCGGCGGCCCGCAGCAGCGCCGACGTCCGGCTGACCGCGCAGATCACGGCTGGCTGAGCACCGAGACGTCGCCACCGCTGGTCCGGGCGGATATTTTGTGCGCCGAGCCCTCGTCCGTGCCGACGGACACCTTGCGGCTGCCGCCGCTCGTCTCCGCGTCGACGGCGTAGGTGCCCTTCGGGACGTGGAGGGTGACGTCGCCCCCGCTGGTCCGCCCCGAGACGTCGTCGGGCACCGCGCCCAGCGTCATCTCCACGTCCCCGCCGCTGGTCTTCACCTTCGCCGTGCGGGCCTTGGTGTCCTCGACGGTGATGTTGCCGCCGCTGGTGTCCGCGGTGATCCCGCCGGAGGCGCCGCGGACCGTGACGTCCCCGCCGCTGGTGTGCAGGTCGACGGAGGCGGTGCGCGGCAGCAGCACGCGGTACGCCACCTCGCAGTGCTGGCCCATCGCACAGTCCTCGGCGGTCAGCGTCAGCCGGCCGTCCTTGAGGGTGTGCGTGGTCTTCGGCTTGGACCCGTCGTACGTCACCTTCTCCGTGACCTTGACGGCGCCGCCGGCGTCCACCGGGACGATCTCGATGTTGCCGCCGTGGCTCGTCGCCGACAGCGAGCTGACCGCGCCGTCGACCCCGTACGTCCGCTCGGCGGTGGTGCGCGGGCCGCCGACGACCAGGGAGCAGCCGGTCGTCAGCAAGGTCAGGGCCGCACAGGGCAGGACGAGATGGGCGGCGCGGAGTCGGGCCATGGTGATTCCCCCGAGGCAGTGGTGACGGTGCGGTACCGAGCGGCATTCGCTCGACCTTCATCGTCCCGCGCCCCCACCCCGTCCACGTCGCCGCACGGTATGACCTTCGCCGTCACCGCACGGTATGACCCCCGCCCCGTCGCCCTTAGGGGTTCCCCCGAGACCGGGGCGGGCCGACCGGGTCGGGCCGACCGGGGCCGACTCATCCGGCGGAGGCCGCTTCGCCCTTCGGGGGGTCTTCCTTGCGGGTGATGGTCTTGAAGGCCAACTCCGCCAGTTCCTGCTGGCCCTGGAGCCCCGGGTGGAACCAGTCCCAGGTGCTCAACTGCTGCCCGGTGAAGCGGTAGTCGAAGACCGACCGGTCGAACCGGCACAGCTGGTCCTCGGCGCAGACCTCCGCCAGCGCCTCGTTGTACGCCATCACCCGCTCCCGGACCAGCGTCCGCCGGTCCTGCGCGGGCTTCGTCACGTCGTCCGGGTCGCGCAGCATCGACCCGCAGATGCCCAGCTTCCACACCTGCTTGCCGAGCGGGTTCTTGCGCCCCTCGGACCACAGCCGCAACAGGTCCGGCACGGCCGCGACGTACACCTGGGTGCGCGGCAGGGCGCGCCGCAGGGTCTTCATGGACCGTTCGAACCCGGCGCGGAAGGCGGCGGGGGAGGTCATCGCCCGGACGTCGCTGCGGCAGGCGTCGTTGGCGCCGATCAGGACGGTGACCAACTCGGGCCGGCGGGCCGCCGCCGAGGTGATCTGCTGCGGCAGGTCGCTCATCAGGGCGCCGGTCCGGGCGTAGTTCCAGCTGTGCGCGGCCGGGTCCTTCGGCAGCAGCCGCCGGGCCAGGCTCTTGACCTTGGGGCTGGTGCCGGTGGACCAGGAGACCTCGGGGCAGTCGGAGAGCACGGTGCAGGCGTCGAAGCCGACGGTGATGGAGTCGCCGAGGGCGGCGATCGAGGCGGGGTCGGTCCGCCAGACGGGCGTAGGTTTCGCGCTCGGCTTGACCGCGGCGCGGCCGTGCGGGGCGGAGCCGTCACCGCAGGCGGCAAGGGTGGCCAGCAGCGCGCAGACCGTCGCCGAGGCGAGGGCGGCACGGGTCGCCGGGCGGGGTCGCCGGGGGCGGGCGGGTCGATCGTTCGTCGTCATCCCCTGTCCCCTCCGGCGTGCGAGTGATATCTCTTCGGGTACCGACGGTACGTCACTTCCGGTCCTGCACCGCGCGGTAGCTTTGCCCCGTGCCTGCCGGGCGGTGACCCGAAGTGGCACCTGCAGTCGGCACAGACAAATTACAACACGTCATTTCCTGTCCCTTTTGCGGCAATTTCCGCCTAATGGTGTTTACTGTAGGTCACCTCGCATGCTGGTGCCGAAGTGATCACTGGGGCAGAATGTCGACAGCTGTCCCGGCCGCGACCGGAACGGGCACGAGGCCGCTGGGGAAGGCGAACCTCGATCCGCACGGGAGGTCCCGGTGACGACACGTGGAGTCCTGTACGTCCACTCCGCTCCACGAGCGCTGTGTCCGCACGTCGAATGGGCGGTGGCGGGCGTCCTCGGGGTGCGCGTCAACCTCGACTGGATCCGCCAGCCGGCGTCGCCCGGCACCTGGAGAGCCGAGTTCTCCTGGCAGGGCGAGGCCGGCACCGCCTCCAAGCTGGCCTCCGCGCTGCGCGGCTGGCACCTGCTGCGCTTCGAGGTGACCGCCGAGCCGTGCACCAGCGCGGAGGGCGAGCGCTACAGCTCCACCCCGGACCTCGGCATCTTCCACGCCGTCACCGGCATCCACGGCGACATCCTCATCCCCGAGGACCGGTTGCGGGCCGCCGTCGCCCGCTCCGCCCGCGGCGAGACCGAACTCGCCGCCGAGGTCGCCAAGCTGCTCGGCAAGCCCTGGGACGACGAACTGGAGCCCTTCCGCTACGCCGGTGAGGGCGCCCCCGTCCGCTGGCTCCACCAGGTCGTCTGAGGCGCCCCGCACACGCCCGTACGGAGCCTCGTGCCGGTGTCGTTCCGCGACACACAGCGCACGGTTGACCTGGAGCGCACTCCAGGTCCTAGCGTGCGGCCATGGCCGACAACACCACTTCTGACACCCTCGCGGTCGCCGTCCTCGGCACCGGGATCATGGGCGCGGCGATGACCCGCAACCTCGCCCGCGCCGGGCTGGACGTCCGCGCCTGGAACCGCACCCGCGCCAAGGCCGAGCCGCTGGCCGCCGACGGGGTCCGGGTCACCGACACCCCGGGCGAGGCGGTGGACGGCGCCGACGTCGTCCTCACCATGCTGCTCGACGGGCCCGCCGCCCTCGACGCCGTGCGCCAGGCCGCCCCGCGACTGGCCCCCGGCACCCTCTGGCTCCAGATGGGCACCGTCGGGCCCGCCGCCCTGGAACCGCTGGTGCGCCTCGCCGCGGAACAGGACCTCCGCCTCGTGGACGCCCCCGTACTGGGCACCAAGGCACCCGCGGAGAAGGGCCAGTTGATCGTCCTCGCCGCCGGCGCACCCGAGCTGCGCGAACGCGCCGACACGGTCTTCGACATCGTCGGCGGCCGCACCCAGTGGGTCGGCGACGACGCCGCGGGCGGTGCCGCCAGCAGGCTCAAGCTGGTCGTCAACAGCTGGGTGCTCACCATCATCGGCGGTACCGGTGAAACCCTGGCGCTCGCCAAGGGGCTGGGCGTGGACCCGCGGGAGTTCCTGGAGGCGATCGCCGGCGGCTCGCTCGACATGCCCTACCTGCGGATGAAGTCGGACCTGCTGCTCTCCGGCGACCTGGCGCCGAGCTTCACGGTCTCCGCGGCCCGCAAGGACGCCCGGCTGATCGGCGAGGCCGGGCGGTCCTCCGGCGTCCGGATGGACCTGGCGGCCGCGACCGCGGAGCGCTTCCGCCGCGCCGAGGCCCAGGGGCACGGCGACGAGGACGGCATCGCCGCGTACTTCGCCAGCTTCGACGACTGACGGCCCGTCCGGACGCACGCGGGCCCGCCCGGTCGTCGTGACCGGGCGGGCCCGCGTACTGCCTGCGTCAGGCGCGGCCTGGTGGGGCCTCAGGCCGTGCGGAAGGCGAGGACCACGTTGTGGCCGCCGAAGCCGAACGAGTCGTTCAGCGCCGCGATCCGGCCCTCGGCCGGCAGGGCCCGGACCTCGCCGCGGACGATGTCCGCGTCGACCTCGGGGTCGAGGTTCTCCACGTTGATGGTCGGCGGGGCCGTCCGGTGGTACAGCGCCAGGATGGTGGCGACCGTCTCCACGCCGCCCGCGCCGCCCAGGAGGTGGCCGGTCATCGACTTGGTGGCGGAGACCGCCATGTGGTCCACGTCGTCGCCGAAGACCTTGCGCAGCGCCTTCAGCTCCGCCAGGTCGCCCTGCGGGGTCGAGGTGGCGTGCGCGTTGACGTGCACGATCTCGGACGCGGCGAGGTCGCTGTTGTCGAGCAGGTTCTGCAGCGCGTGCGCGATGCCGTTGCCGGACGGCTCCGGCTGCA
This sequence comes from Streptomyces sp. x-19, assembly GCF_046549115.1. Classification (NCBI taxonomy): domain Bacteria; kingdom Bacillati; phylum Actinomycetota; class Actinomycetes; order Kitasatosporales; family Streptomycetaceae; genus Streptomyces; species Streptomyces sp. x-19. The sequence goes on from NZ_JAJPWK010000014.1 coordinate 174,666, forward strand.
CGATGTCGTGGCTGTCGGCGGAGATGCCCTGGCCGACCGCCTCGGCATAGACCCGGGCGCCGCGCCGGGCGGCGTGCTCGGCCGACTCCAGGACGATGACGCCGGCGCCCTCGCCGAGGACGAAGCCGTTGCGGTCGCTGTCGAACGGACGGGAGGCGCCCTGCGGGTCGTCGTTGTTCTTCGACATCGCCATCATGTTGCCGAACGCGGCGATCGGCAGCGGGTGGATGGCCGCCTCCGTACCGCCCGCGACGACGATGTCGGCACGACCGGTGCGAATCATCTCGATGGCGTAGCCGATGGCCTCGGAGCCGGAGGCGCAGGCGCTCACCGGGGTGTGCACACCGGCGCGCGCGTTGACGTCCAGACCGACGTTGGCCGACGGCCCGTTGGGCATCAGCATCGGCACCGTGTGCGGCGAGACCCGGCGGACGCCCTTCTCACGGAGGACGTCGTACTGGCCCAGCAGCGTGGTCACGCCGCCGATGCCGGAGGCGATGACGGTGCCCAGCCGGTCGGGGTTGACCGAACCGGCCGGCCCGGCGGCCGCGTCCGGCTCGCCGGCCTTGACCGTGAAGCCGGCGTCCGCCCACGCCTCACGGGCCGCGATCAGCGCGAACTGCGCCGAGCGGTCCAGTCGGCGGGCCTGCGGGCGGGGCAGGATCTCGCCGGGGTCCACCGCCGCCTGCGCGGCGATCTTGACCGGCAGGTCGGCTGCCCATTCCTGCTCCAGGGGGCTGACGCCGGACCGGCCGGCGAGCATGCCCTCCCAGGTCGAAGCGCTGTCGCCACCCAGCGGTGTGGTTGCGCCGATACCGGTGACGACCACGGTGCGATTGGTCGCGTTCACGGGAATTCTTACTCCACGGGTAGAGGTGTCTGAATCGACGGCGCCACCGCGGGGTGGCGACATGCGCTGCGCCAGATCAGGACTGGTGCTTGAGGATGTAGTCGGTCGCGTCACCGACGGTCTTGAGGTTCTTGACGTCGTCGTCCGGGATCTTCACGTCGAAGCGCTCTTCGGCGGCGACGACGACCTCGACCATGGACAGCGAGTCGACGTCCAGGTCATCGGTGAAGGACTTGTCCACCTGGACGTCCTCGGTGGGGATGCCGGCGATCTCGTTGACGATCTCGGCGAGACCCTTGACGATCTCTTCCTGAGTGGCGGCCATGATGGCGCTCCTTCGATTAGCGGGAAACTGCTTGTTTTACGGTGAAGCGGTGGAGGTCCCGCAGCGGCCGGCCCCTCGTGCTCGGTGCCGGGCTGCGCAGATCTTGCCTAGGGGAGAGTAACGACCGTCGCGGCGTACACGAGACCCGCCCCGAAGCCGATGACCAGCGCGGTGTCCCCGCTCTTGGCCTGACCGGTCGCCAGCAGCCGCTCCATGGCGAGCGGAATCGAGGCGGCCGAGGTGTTGCCGGTGGTCTCCACGTCACGGGCGACCGTGACGCTCTCCGGCAGCTTCAGAGTCTTCACCATCGAGTCGATGATCCGCATGTTGGCCTGGTGCGGAATGAAGACGTCCAGGTCGTCCGGGCTGACCCCGGCCGCGTCCAGCGCCTGCTGGGCGACCTTCGCCATCTCGAACACCGCCCACCGGAAGACCGCTTGGCCCTCCTGGGTGATGGCGGGGTAGCGGACCGCCTCGGGCGCGGGACGCTGCTCCGGCCCGTCGCCCCCGGGGGTCGGGGTGGTGCGGTACACGTCCCACGAGAGGGTCTGCTTGATGGTCTCGGACTTGTCGCCCTCCGAGCCCCACACCGTCGGGCCGATCGCCGGCTCCTTGGCCGGGCCGACGATGACCGCGCCGGCGCCGTCGCCGAACAGGAAGGCCGTCGCACGGTCTTCGAGGTCCGTCAGGTCCGAGAGCCGCTCGACGCCGATCACCAGGACGTACTCGGCGGAGCCCTCGGTGATCATGCCCTTGGCCAGCGTCAGCCCGTAGCCGAAGCCGGCGCAGCCCGCGGAGATGTCGAACGCGGCCGGCTTGCCCGCACCGATGAGGTGCGCGATCTCCGTCGCGATGGCCGGGGTCTGCTTGAAGTGCGAGACGGTGGAGACGACCACCGCGCCGATCTGCTCGGGCGTGATGCCGGCGTCCGCGATGGCCTTGCCGGACGCCTCGACCGCCATGGTCGCGACGGTCTCGTCCGGGCCCGCCCAGTGGCGCGTGGAGATGCCCGACCGCGAACGGATCCACTCGTCGGACGAGTCGATGTGCTGGAGGATCTCCTCGTTCGGCACGACACGGGTCGGGCGGTAGCCGCCGACACCCATGATCCGTGCGTACGGGGCGCCCTTGGAAGGCTTGATCTTCGAGGTCATGCGCTGCGGACTCCTATTCGGCCGATGCTGCGGGCGCGGCGTCCGCTGCGTTGGTGATCAGCTCACGGGCCGCGTCCAGGTCGTCGGGCGTCTTCAGGGCGAGCGTCTTCACGCCGGGCAGGGCGCGCTTGGCCAGGCCCGTGAGGGTGCCGCCGGGAGCGGCCTCGATGAGCGCGGTGGCACCGAGCTGCCGGAAGGTCTCCATGCAGCGGTCCCAGCGGACCGGGTTGGCCACCTGGCCGACCAGTCGCTGCACCACTTCCTGGCCGGAAGTGACCGCCTGGCCGTCCTTGTTGGAGACGTAGCGGGTGCGCGGGTCGGCCGGCGACAACGCGGTGACGGCGGCTTCCAGGGCCGAGACGGCGGGTGCCATGTGGTGAGTATGGAACGCTCCGGCCACCTTCAGCGGTACGACCCGGCGGGTGCCCTCGGGCTTGTTCTCCACCAGGGTGGCGATCTGCTCGGCGGTGCCGGCGGCGACGATCTGCCCGGCGCCGTTCACGTTCGCCGGGGTCAGGCCGAGCTTCTCCAGGTGCGGCAGGACGACGTCCTCGTCACCGCCCAGCAGCGCGGCCATGCCGGTCTCGGTGATGGCGGCGGCCTCGGCCATCGCCAGTCCGCGGCGGCGCACCAGCGTCATCGCCTCGGCGTCGGAGACGGTGCCGGCCAGGGCCGCGGCGGCGAGCTCACCGACGCTGTGGCCGGCCGTCGCGCCGACCCGTGCGACGAGGTCGTCGGTGTGCGGGAAGAGCTGGCGCGCCGAGACCAGGGCGGAGGCCACCAGCAGCGGCTGGGCTACCGCGGTGTCGCGGATCTCGTCGGCGTCGGCCTTGGTGCCGTAGTGGACGAGGTCCAGGTCGATGGCCGCGGACCATTCGCGAAGCTGGTCCTCGACCCCGGGGAGGTCGAGCCAGGGGATCAGGAAGCCGGGCGTCTGAGCGCCTTGGCCGGGAGCGACGAGTACGAGCACCCTCACACTCTCTCTTGTGGGAGGTCCCGCCCGCCCGTGGGGACAGGGACGAAGAACCATCGGGGGAATTGTTGGTGTTCGACAAAAGTCTAGGGTTGAGCCTCACCGTCAGCGAGACGCCCCAGGATCAGGGCGATACGCAGCGTAAATGCGGACCGGACGTCGGACGGCGACCAGCCGGTGACGTCAGTCACACGTCGCAGCCGATAGCGCACGGTGTTGGGGTGGACGAACAGCATCCGCGCCGCGCCCTCCAGGCTGCTCGCCTGCTCCAGATAGACGCTGAGTGTTTCCAGAAGCGCCGAACCGGCCTCCTCCAGCGGTCTGTAGATCTCCTCCACCAGCTGCTCGCGGGCGACCGGGTCCGAGGCCATCGCGCGCTCCGGCAGCAGGTCGTCCGCGAGCACCGGCCGGGGGGCGTCCGGCCAGGCCGCACAGGCCCGCAGCCCGGCGGCGGCGGCCTGCGCGGAACGGGTCGCGGCGAGCAGGTCGGCGACCACCGGACCGGCCACCACGGGACCCGCGGCGAACGGCCCGATCAGTGCCTTGGCGGCCTTGACCGGATTGTCCGAGCCGCCCGCGATCACCACCAGCCGGCTGCCCAGCACGCCGGTCAGCACCTGGAGCTTGGCGTGCCGGGCGGCCCGCCGGATCGCCTCGACGGTCAACTCGCTGTCGCCGTCCGGGGCGGTGCCCAGCACCACGCACACGTGCTCCGGTGCGTTCCAGCCGAGGGCCGCGGCCCGGGAGACGGCGCCCTCGTCGGCCTCCCCGGAGAGCACCGCATTGACCACCAGGGACTCCAGGCGGGCGTCCCACGCGCCGCGCGCCTCGGCGGCCTGGGCGTAGACCTGGGCGGTGGCGAAGGCGATCTCGCGGGCGTAGACCAGCAGCGCCTCGCGCAGCACGGACTCGTCGCCCGGTGCCGCGACGTCGTCGATCGCGGTCTCCATGACCTCGATCGTGGTGCGGACCATCTCCACCGTCTGCCGCAGGGTGATCGCCCGGGTCAGTTCGCGCGGCGCCGTCCCGAACACGTCGGTGCTGATCGCCTGGGGCGTCTCCGGGTGGCGGAACCACTCGGTGAACGCGGCGATGCCGGCCTGTGCCACCAGGCCGATCCAGGAACGGTTCTCCGGGGGCATCGCGCGGTACCACGGCAATGTGGCGTCCATGCGGGAGATCGCTGCGGCCGCCAGCTTGCCGGAGGAGTTCTCCAGCCGCCGGAGGGTCGCGGAGTGCGGGTGCGCGTCGCGCGATGCGGGTTCAGACACGGGACCAAGCCTGCCCTATCGGGATGAGGGGGTGGAGCGGTGGGGCTACGGTGGCCCGATGATGCAGGTGCGCAGGGGCGCGGAGCGCTATCGGGGCGGTGACGAGGCCGCCGGCATCGAGTCGCGGCACGCGTTCTCCTTCGGTCCCCACTACGACCCGGACAACCTGCGCTTCGGCGCGCTGGTCGCCTGCAACGAGGAGCGCCTGGCGCCCGGCGCCGGGTTCGACGAGCACCCGCACCGGGACACCGAGATCGTCACCTGGGTCGTCGAGGGCGAGCTGACCCACCGCGATTCGACGGGCCGTGCCACGACCGTACGCCCCGGCGACCTCCAGCGGCTCAGCTCCGCCGGCGGGGTCCGGCACGTGGAGCGCAACGACGGCCCGGCGCCGCTGCGCTTCGTGCAGATGTGGCTGACGCCCCTCGCTCCCGGTGGCGAGCCGGAGTACGCGGTGGTGCGGGGCGTCGCCGAGGGCACGCCGCTGCCGCTGGCCCGGGCCGGCGCCACGCTGCGGGTGTGCCGCCTCGGGGCGGGCGGGCGGACCGCCGTCCCGGCTGCCGCGCGGGTCTACGTCCACGTCGTACGGGGCGAGGTGCGGCTCGGGGGCGAGGAGCTGGCGGCCGGGGACGCGGCGCGGATCAGCGAGGCGCACGGCCTGGACCTGGTGGCGCCGCAGGGCGCGGAGTGCCTGGTGTGGGAGATGGGGGCGGAGCCGGTCTACGGGTGAGCTGCGGGTCAGACCGGGTGCCGGCTCCGCGGCCGGCCTCAGCTGCTGCCGGCCAGCTCGGCCAGGACCGCGTCGGTCAGGACCGGCCAGGTCTCGACGGCCCACGGGCCGAAGTTCCGGTCGGTCAGCGCCACGCAGGCCGCCCCGGCCACGGGGTCCACCCACAGGAACGTCCCGGACTGCCCGAAGTGCCCGAAGGTGCGCGGCGAGGAGGCGGCGCCCGTCCAGTGCGGGGCCTTCCCGTCGCGGATCTCGAAGCCCAGGCCCCAGTCGTTGGGCTTCTGGTGGCCGTAGCCCGGCAGCACCCCGGTCAGCCCCGGGAAGACCACCTGCGTCGCCGCCGCGAGGGTCTGCGGTGCCAGCAGGCGCGGTGCCTGGAGTTCGGCCGCGAAGCGGACCAGGTCCGCGACGGTGGAGACGCCGTCCTTGGCCGGGGAGCCGGCCAGTTCGGTGGAGGTCATGCCCAGCGGGGCCAGCACCGCCTCGTGCAGATACTGGGGGAACGGGATGTCGGTGGCCTTGGCGAGGTGGTCGCCGAGCGCCTCGAAACCGGCGTTGGAGTAGATCCGGCGGGTGCCGGGGGCGGCCACCTGGCGCGCCTCGTCGAACGCCAGCCCCGAGGTGTGGGCGAGCAGGTGACGGACCGTGGAGCCCTCGGGGCCGGCCGGCTCGTCCAGCTCGACGGCGCCCTCCTCGACGGCCAGCAGCGCCGCGTAGGCGGCCAGCGGCTTGGTGACCGACGCCAGTGGGAAGCGGTGCTCCAGCGGGCCGTACGATCCGACCACCGAGCCATCGGCCCGTACGACGGCGGCGGCCGCGGTGGGCACCGGCCAGTTCTCGATCATCCCCAGGCTCTGCATGGGCCCGAGCCTACGGGGTGCCCGAACGCCTTCAAATTCCGGTCAAGACTGCCCGCCGCCGGTGCTTGCTTGGAGTGCACTCCAACTCTTTAGCGTTGAGGACGTCGAGAGGCGCCCGGCACGACATCCGGTGCGCCACGGCATCGGGGGCGGTGGCGCACCCGGGAACGACGAGGGGGAAGACGCGGCATGACGGTGACGCAGAGTGAACCGGTGACCAGCGGCGCGGTGGTGGCGGGCCTGCCGGAGACGGTGTGCCCCAGGCCGCGGCCGGCGACGCTCCGGGGCTGCGGGACCGCCCGCGGGGACTATCCGCGGCCGGCCGGTCGCGACCGGTACACCATCAGCGAGGTGGCCCAGCACACCGGACTCAGCGCCCACACCCTGCGCTGGTACGAGCGGATCGGCCTGATGCCGCACGTGGACCGGACGCACACCGGGCAGCGCCGCTTCACCAACCGCGACCTGGACTGGCTGGACCTGGTCGGCAAGCTCCGGCTGACCGGCATGCCGGTCGCGGACATGGTCCGGTACGCGGAGCTGGTGCGCGAGGGCGAAGGGACCTTCGTCGAGCGCGAGGAGCTGCTCACCCGGCACCGCGAGGACGTCCGGCAGCGGATCGCCGAGCTGGAGAGCACCGTCGACGTCCTCGACTACAAGATCGGTATCTACGCCGACGCCCGACGGGCGTCCGAGAGGGTCTGAAGTTCTCATGGCGAACGACACGAAGATCGACACCGTCCGGCTCGGCGCCGACGGCCCGCAGGTGGGTGTCCAGGGCCTCGGCTGCATGGGCATGAGCTGGGCCTACGGCCCCACGGAGGACGCCGGCGAGGCGCGGGCCACCCTGGAGCGCGCGCTGGAGCTGGGCGTCACGCTCTACGACACCGCCGACGTCTACGGCGACGGCGCCAACGAGGAGTTCATCGCCCCCTTCCTCCGGGCGCACCGCGACGAGGTCGTCCTGGCCACCAAGTTCGCGCTGGCCAACGACCCGCAGGACCCCACCAGGCGCACCATCCGCAACGACCGGCCCTACGTCCGCCAGGCCATCGAGGGCAGCCTGCGGCGCCTGGGCGTCGAACAGATCGACCTCTACTACATGCACCGCCGCGACGTGCGCGTCCCCCTGGAGGAGACGGTCGGCGCCATGGCCGAGCTGGTCGCCGAGGGCAAGGTCAAGCACCTGGGCCTGAGCGAGGTGACCGCCGCCGAACTGCGGGCCGCGCACGCCGTGCACCCGATCGCCGCGGTCCAGTCCGAGTGGTCGCTGTTCAGCCGGGACATCGAGGCGGGCGTGGTGCCGGCCGCCGCCGAGCTCGGCGTGGCCCTCGTGCCCTACTCGCCGCTCGGCCGCGGCTTCCTCACCGGCTCGTTCGTCCACGCCGACCAGGAACTGACCGCCGACGACTTCCGCCGCCAGCAGCCCCGCTTCACCGGCGACAACGCGGCCGCCAACGCCGCGCTGCTGGAGCCGGTCCGCACGGTCGCCGACGCGCACGGCGCCACCCTCGGCCAGATCGCGCTGGCCTGGGTGCAGCAGCAGTCGGCCACCCGCGGGCTGACGGTCGTCCCGATCCCCGGCACCCGCAAGCGCAGCCGGGTCGAGGAGAACACCGGCGCGACCCGGATCGAGCTGACCGCGGAGCAGCTCGCCCTGCTGGAGCCGATCGCGGGCAAGGTGGCGGGCGACCGCTACGCCGACATGCGGTTCACCTCGGCCGGGCGCGAGTAGCACCGGCCGGCGGAGCACCCGAGGCGCCGTCGCGGACCCTGCCGGTCCGCCGCGGCGCCCCCACCCGTTACGCGTATCCCAGGGCGAACACCGCGAAGGCCGCGGCCAGCACCGCCGCGCCAGCCCGCCGGGCCCCGCCGACCCCCGTCCACGGCGCCTCGAAGCGGCGGGTCACCGACCCGATCAGGACGAGCAGGACGGCGAAGACCGGCAGCCACGCCAGCCGCACCGCGAGCCAGCCGAGCGTGTCCGGCACGGCGGTCAGGCCCGGTACGGCGCCCGCCGCCGACGCCGGCAGGGCCGCCGCGAACATCGCCGTCTGGTGCCAGCACAGGATCGTCATCGCCGACAGGTTGATCACGACCACCGGCGCCCACAGGGCGGGCCGGCGCAGCGCTCGCGCGAGCTTGTCCCGCAGCAACACCGCCGCACCGGACTGGGCCGCGGCCAGCGCCAGCACCAGCAGCGACGGCGGGTGGGAGTTGACCCGGTCCTGACCTGGGACGCCCACCATGCTCGCCGGGTAGTGGAAGAACAGCAGCAGCGCGGCGAACAGCGCGGCGCCGCCCACCAGCAGGACCCGGGCGGCGGGCCGGCCCAGCCGCCCCTCGCCCCAGCAGACGCCGAGTTGGTAGCCGAACAGCCAGCCGGGCACCAGGTTCACCAGGCCCAACCAGGACGGCACGGCCGCGGCGAGCGGCCCGTAGCGCAGGACGTCCACGGCGGCGACCGACACCAGCAGCACCGCCGCGCTCCACAGGCCCGCCCGGCGGGCGGCCGCGGCGCAGAGCGGCGTCAGCGCGGTGACCACGGCGTAGATCCCGACGAACCACAGCGGTTGGATGACCAGCGTGGCCCCCGTGCGCAGCGTCGCGGTGGGCACCCCCAGGCCGTGCAGCAGCGGGACCAGCGCGGCCCAGACGGCGGTCACGCCCAGCACCGGGCGGCCCAACCGGGCGAGCCGGCCGCCCAACCACCCTGCGGTGGAGCCGCCTCGGGCTGCGCTCCGCCGCAGGGACAGTACCGAGGCGTGCCCGCCGACCAGGAAGAACACGCCGAGCATCTGGAGCAGCCAGCTCGCCGGGGCGAGGAAGCCGAGCGTGGTCAGCGGGCTGGCGTTGTGCAGCGTGCCGTCGGCGTCCCGGGTGAAGCCGCCGAGCAGCCAGTGCCCCGTGGGGACGGAGAGCAGGGCCAGCGCCCGCAGCCCGTCCAGGGCCCGGTCGCGGTGGGCCGGGGTACGGGCGTCGAGGGCGCGGACGGCGGCGCCGGCCCTGGCGCGGAGCGCGGGCAGGGCGGCGCGGGGGCGATCCGTGCGGCTGGTGGGTCTCGTGACGGGAAGGGGGCTCTCGGTGGTCATGGGGCGTCCTTGGTCGAGGAGGTGCGGGGCGGGGCGGCCTCGGGGCTTTCGGGCCTTGGAGCCTTGGGGCGGCACCTGCGGGGGACGGCGACGCCGGTCGCGCCCCGACGGACGACGCGGCCGGCTAGTGGACGTCGCCGTAGCGCCCCAGGGCGATCGCGGCGAAGTTGCGGAGCGAGTCGGTGCCGGGGGCGAGGTAGCCGGTGTGGCCCTGGGCCCGCTCGGCGGGGACCCGACGGGCGCCGAACGCCGGATCGGTGGGGTCGGCGCCGTGCCCGAGCCCCAGCAGTTCGACGTGCGGGACCTCGCCGATCCAGTCGGAGGCGTCCCGCGCCGCCCACACCCGGGCCGTGGTGCGCAGCTGCGCGGCATCGTCCCGACGCATCCCGGGCGAACCGAAGACCACCAGGTCGGCGAGGCGACCGGGGCCGGCGTGCGGGACGGCCAGGCCGCACACCACTGACCCGTAGCTGTGGCACAGCACGGCCGGGGCGGGGGCGCCGGTGGCGGCCAGGCCGGCCAGGAAGCGGTTCAGTCGGGGCGCGCCGGCCTCGGCGAGCCGACCGGTCGCGGCGTCCGGGCCGAGGCCGACCGGGGTGGTGTACCCGACCCAGGCGATCACCGCGGTCCGCATCTCCGGCGCCTCGACGGCCATCTGCCGGCGCAGCGACGCGGCCATACCGGTCGGCGTGCCGTACCGGTCGGTGGTGCGGTCGAAGGTGGACAGGTCGATGTCCGAGCCGGGCACGATCACCGCGACGTGCTGCGCGGACGCCAAGTCGCCGTGGACTTCGGCCACTTGGCCGCGCCCGCGCGGGTCGAAGGCGAGTATCCGGCGGCCGGGAGCGAGCAGCGCGGCGTAGCGCGCGGCCGTCCGCGCGGCCTGCTGGTGGTCCTGGAGGGTGCCGGACGGGTCGCTGGCGCGAGCCAGCTCGCGGTCCCGTTCCGCGCGCAGCGCACGGGCGTTGGCGGCGTACCGCAGGGCGACCGGCGCCCCGTCGAGGTTGCCGACGGTGAGCGGGTGCCGGGCGACGAGCGCCCGTTGCTGGGCGTCGGTGAGTCCGGCGAAGAACCGTGCGACCGCGGCGGGGGAGGCGCTCGCCGGGTCCGGCAGCGGGATCCCGAGCGCGTGGTCGGCGCGCCAGGCGGCGGCGCCGGGGGCCGGGCCGGTGACCGCGGTCTGCGCGGAGCCGGCCGCCCAGCCGCCGGTCCCGGCGACGACGGTCAGCGCGAGGACTGCGGCGGCGAGCGTCCGCTTGCTGCGCCGGGCGGCGCTCCGCAGCACGGTCATGGTGTTCTCTCCCTCTTCCAGCGGTGTGGCAGAGGGAAAGGTAGGAAGCCGGTGGGTGACGCGGCGTCACACCGCGGAGCCAACTCCCTGGTGATACCGGGGTAGGGGGTCCGGGCCGGCCGTCGTCCCCGCGGAGGAGGAGCCGGGGGCTGTCCCGTCGGGGAGGGTGGGGCTAACCCGAAGGGCCGGTGGGGACAACCCGAGACGGCGGTATCAGCGCTCGCCGGGCGAGACCAGTCCCGACTCGTAGGCGAAGATCACGGCCTGGGCGCGGTCGCGCAGCTCCAACTTGGCCAGCACCCGGCCGATGTGGGTCTTGACGGTCTGCTCGGCGAGGACCAGCCGGTCGGCGATCTCCTGGTTGGACAGCCCGCGGGCGATCAGCTCCAGGACCTCCGTCTCGCGCGGGGTGAGGCCGTTGAGTCGCAGTGCGGTGCGGTCCGCGCGGGGCTCCGGCCGCTGCCGGGCGAAGTCGGCGATCAGCCGGCGGGTCACCGACGGCGCGAGCAACGCCTCGCCGGCCGCCACCACCCGGACCGCGGAGATCAGGTCGGCCGGCGGCGCGTCCTTGAGCAGGAAACCGGAGGCGCCGGCGCGCAACGCCTCGTAGACGTAGTCGTCGACGTCGAAGGTGGTCAGCATCAGCACCTTCGGGCGGTGGACGACCCCGACCGGCGGATCGAGCAGGCGACGGGCCGCCTCCAGCCCGTCCATCTCCGGCATCCGGACGTCCATCAGGACCACGTCGGGGTGGAGCCGCCGGCTCAACTCCACGCCCTGCACGCCGTCCGCCGCGTCACCCACCACGTCGATGTCGGCTTGCGCGGCGAGCAGCGCGGCGAACCCCGCCCGCACCATGGCCTGGTCGTCGACGATGATCACGCGGGTCGTCATGGGGCGTCGGAGTCCTTCACTGGGTGGGGGCCGGACGGTGGGATCGGTGCGGAGAGCGGGAGTTGGGCGGCGACCCGGAAGCCACCGCCGGGCAGCGGCCCGGTGTCCAGCGTGCCATCCACCAGGCGCACCCGCTCCCGCATCCCCACCAGACCGTGCCCGGTGCCGCTGGTCTCCAGCGGAGCGGACACCGGCGGGGCGGGGCGTTCGTTGACCACCAGCACCGTCAGCCGCGCGCCGTCGCCGGTCGTCGTCACCGACACCCGGGTCGGCGCGCCCGGGGCGTGCCGCACCACATTGGCCAGCGCCTCCTGGACGATGCGGTACGCCGACAGGTCCACCGCGGGTTCGGGCGTCACCGGCTCCTCGGGCAGCACCAACTCCACCGGCACACCGGCCCGTACGGTCGCCTCGACCAGCTTCGCCAGCTGGCCGATGCCCGGCTGCGGGGCCCGCTCCGGGCCCGGGCCGTCCTGCCGCTCGGTCTCCTCGCTGCGCAGCACCCCGAGGAGCCGGCGCATCTCGGCCAGCGACTCGCGGGCGCTCGTCGCGATCGCCCCGAACTCCTCCTGGGCCTCCTGGGGTATCCCGCTGATGCGGTACGGCGCGCTGTCCGCCTGGACCGTGATCACCGACATGTGGTGGGCCACCACATCGTGCAGCTCGCGGGCGATCCGGGTGCGCTCCTCCAACAAGGTGCGCCGGGCCCGCTCCGCCTCACTGATGGTCTCCTGTTCCTGCAACTTCCGCTGGGCGTCGCCCCGTTCCCGCAGGGCGCCGCCCAGCAGCAGCACCACACCGGACAGCACGAACATCAACACCGAGGTGCTCTGGCTGCGCTCGGGCGCCACCGCGTCGAAGAGCACCCCCGTCACCCCGGTCGTGAGCCAGACCGCGATCAGGGTGCGCCGGCGCTCGCGCACCGACAGCGCCATCATCAGCGCGAGATAGCCGACGATCACCGTGGGCGGCCACGGCCACGGGCGGCCCGCGACCCCGTCGACGCCGGTGAGCACCACCGCACAGACGACGTTCGCCGCGAACATCACCCACCACGCCTGCAACGGCCGGGTCACCGCGAGCAGCAGCGGCACGCTCTGCGCGGTGGCCAGCGCACCGGCCAGACCACCGGCCACGCCGTAGTCGTTGCCGAGGACGTTGACCCCCGACGGCAGCAGCGACACCGCGAACCCGAACGCCACCACGTACGGCAGTCGGCGCGCCCAGCGTCCGCGCGCGCTGTCGAACAGCGGGGTGCCGGGGCGGGTCGGCGTGCCCAGCTCGGTCGCGAGCACCCGCAGTGCCGAGCGCGCGGCCCGCAGTACGTGACGGGCGGCGCGCAGCGCGGCGGCGCGGACCGGCCGGCGCCCGTCGTCGCCGGTCGGTTCGTCTTCGGGGGGAAGGGATCGTGTGGACATCGCGGGATCAATGTAAGCGGACCGCGCACACCTCGGCGTCATACCGTGGTGCGGGCTTGTGCCCCGTACCACGGTATGACGCCGAGGCCGGCGGGCCGGAGTGCCGTCGGGCGCCGGCCGGGAAGCCGGTGGCGCGCCGCGCTACAGCTCCGCCAGCAACTCCGCCTTCTTCGTGCTGAATTCGTCGTCCGTCAGCAGCCCCGCCCCGTGCAGTTCGCCGAGGTGCCGGATCCGGTCCGCGATGTCCGCGGGGGCCCGCCCGGTGCTCCCGGGGCGCCGCACCGGTGTCCGCTCCGCGGCGTCCGGCGCCTTCTCCGCGCTGCGCACGGCCTGGAGGACGGCGGCCGCGAACGGCAGGGACTCGTGGACCGGGCCGTAGCCGAGCCCGAAGACCACCGCGGCCGGGTCCTGGTCGGCCTCGCCCGTCCGGGCCTCGGGGGCGTCGCGCTCCAGCAGCCGCAGATGGCCGTTGAGGACCTCCGGCGAGCGCCACACCACACCGGCCAGCGCGTCGACGGCGAACGTCTGGTCGCCGCTCTTCCACTTCGCCGACGACGCGCCCGTCCAGAACCACCGGAAGGCCACCGCCCGGCCGTCGAACGACGCCTTGCCGTCGTACGCCTTGAAGTGCAGCGGCGGGTCCGGTGCGGTCACCAGGAACCGGTCCGCGGGCTCCTCGGCGGCGGGGCCCAGCGCGCTGGACAGCGCGTCGGCGTAGTACGAGGCCAGCAACTCGCGCTCGGCCGGCAGCACCAGCCGGTACGGATCGGCGTCCTCCTTCAACTGCCCGTCGGCCACCTCCATCAGCGGATCGGCGCCCCATCGCGGCACGGCGTGCAGCACCACCGTGCCGCGCCTGCCCGCGGAGACCTCGACGGTCCTCAGCGCCTCGTACGGAATGCGTCGCTCGCCGAGCGCCTGGAACAGCTTCGGCTTGCGGATCCCCCGTTCGAAGCGGATGAGTACGGAGTCCGAGTCGAACTCCCAGACGGCGTGAAAACCGGCCAGCACATCACCCATGTGGCTCATCGTAAGCGGGTGGTTGCCCGCCCGTCCCCCTTCCGGACGCCAGCGCTGCGCGTGTCACGGGACCCCGGTCGATCGGTGGTCTCCCTGCCCTGTTCACGTCACTTCGTGCGGGTGCGGTTCCCGCGGGCACGGCCCGTCCCCGGGCGCCGGGCCGTACCCGCGGCAACCGCCAGTGCGGGCCGGCCGTCAGGCCAGGTCCGCGCTGCAGCGGGGATCGGTGGCGGCACAGTCCACCGACCCGAGGTCACCCACGCCGACCAGGGCGAAGTTGTGCAGGCTCTGGGTGCCGGCCGCGAAGTACCCGGCGTGGCCGGCCGCGCCCTGTGCCGACAGCACCCGGGCCCCGAAGGACGGATCGACCGGGTCGGCACCGTGGCCGAGCCCGCCGACCTCCAGGTACGGCACGTCCTGGATCCAGTCGTCGGCGTCCCGCATCGCCCAGACCCGGGCGTGCGTGCCGAGCCCCGCCACGCTCCCGGCCCGCATGCCGGGGCTGCCGGCCACCGCGATGTCGGTGACGTTGTCGGGCAGGTCCCGGGCGGCGAGGCCGCACACCACGGACCCGTAGCTGTGGCAGAACAGCGAGACGGAGTCGGCGGACGGCAGCGCGTTCACCAGGGCGCGCAGCCGGATCGCGCCGGCCTGGGCGAGCTGCCCGGTGGCCGCCTCGACGCCCAGTCCGGACGGCGTGGTGTAGTCGGCCCACGCGATCACCGCGGTACGGGCGCCGGGACTGGCGGTCCGCTCGGCGGCGTACAGGGACTCGGCCATGCCCACGGGGGCGGCCGTCGCCTTGGCGGTGCGCTCGAAGGTGGACAGGTTGGTGTCGACGCCGGGCACCACGACGGAGACCCGGTCGGCGGTGCGCAGGTCGCCGAAGACCTCCGCGGCCCGGCCGTCGCCCGCCGGGTCGAACGCCAGGATCTGGCGCTCGGGGCTCATCAGCGAGGCCAGGCGGTGCATCAGCCGGCTCGCCTCCTGGCGGCCGACCGGGGTGAGCCGGTGGTCGCCCATGCGTCGCTTCTCGACCTTGCGGGCGGCGTCGATCGCCATCCGGTTGGCGTCGTAGCGGAGGGTGACGGGGGCGCCGCCCATGTTGCCGACGACGAGGGGGTAGCGGGCCGCGAGCTGCCGTCCCTCGGCCTGGCTGAGGGAGGAGAAGAAGGCGCGCAGGGTGGCCGGGGCGGCGTCGGGCTGGGGCAGCGGCCGTCCGTGGAAGGTGGCGTGCCGCCAGGCGGCTCTCGCGGTGGCCAGCGGGTTGGCGTCCTCCTTGGTGTTTCTGATGGCCGTCCATCCCGTCAGGGCGAGCATCACGAACACCACCAGCAGAGCGAGCGAACCTCGCCACACGGTGGACTGCAGAAAACCGGAGGAGGGGCCGAAGCCCGAGAAAGAAGTCACCGCGGGCCACCCTAGGAGACGCGAAGGGCACCCGCGGACACCCGTGAGCCATCTCACGTTTCGGGCAGGGTATTTGTGAGGAATCGGACAGATCGCAAAGCAATCCGAAAGCCGGTCGTGCGGACCCCGTCACATTCGGAAAAGAACGGAAAGAGCCGGTCACGGACTGGACGGAGGTCGTCACCGCCGGTCGCGGGCGTGTGCGGAGGGAGGCGACGGCCTCAGCGGCTCCGGCCCGTCCGCCAGTCCGTCTCGATCGCCGGCCCCATGTGGTCCAGATAGGACCGCGTCAACTCCCGGATGCCCGCGACGCTGCAGTCGTGCCCCTCGCCCCACACCTTCCCGGCCACCCGCATCACCCCGCTGAACGCGGCGACCAACACCCGCGGCCGCGGATCGACGTCCACGTCCAACCCCTCGCGCCGGGCGATCAGCTCGGCGATCTGCTCCTCCAGCTCGGTGGAGCGCCGCAGGTGCGCCGCGACCAGCGCCGGCGTCGACTCGATCATGCGGAACGCCCGCATGTGCAGGTCCACCGGGATCACCGACGCGATGGCGTCGCCGATGTCGTCCCAGGCGGTCAACACGGCGCCGCGCAGGGCCGGCAGCGGCGGTTCGTCCGCCGGTCGCGCGCGCAGCTCCTGGAGGAAGCGGGCCTCGACCATGTCCTGGACGGCGAAGACGACGTCCTGCTTGTTGGCGAAGTACCGGAAGAAGGTGCGCTGGGAGACGTCCACGGCCTCGGCGATCTCGTCGATCGTCGTCGCCTCGTAGCCGCGCTCCGTGAACAGCTCCAGCGCGGCGCGGATCAGGGCGTCCCGGGTGCGCTGCTTCTTGCGTTCGCGCAGCCCGGTGGGGGGTGTCTGCGGCGTCGGGTCCGCCATCCTGCGCCGCCTTTCCGTGGAGTTCTCGCTGATCAGGATACCTGTGAGCTAAATGACAGTTACCGACTCATGAATTATTTTGTCAACTGTCAGTTGCTGACATTAGCCTCGAAACATGAGCTCTCAGACCCCGGTCGCCGACGTCGCACCGGAACTTCCCGTACCGGAGCCTCGCAAGGGGTTGCGGGGCCATCCCTGGCTGACTCTCTTCTCCGTCGCCATCGGCGTGATGATGGTGGCGCTCGACGGCACGATCGTCGCCATCGCCAACCCGGCCATCAAGGCGGACCTCAACGCCTCGCTCGCCGACGTGCAGTGGATCACCAACGGCTACATGCTCGCCCTGGCCGTCGCGCTGATCACGGCCGGCAAGCTCGGCGACCGCTTCGGGCACCGACAGACGTTCCTCATCGGCATCGTCGGCTTCGCCGCCGCCTCCGCCGCCATCGGATTCTCCAGCCAGGTCACGCTGGTCATCGTCTTCCGCGTGCTCCAGGGCGTGTTCGGCGCGCTGTTGATGCCCGCCGCGCTGGGTCTGCTGCGCGCCACCTTCCCCGCAGAGAAGCTGAACATGGCCCTCGGCATCTGGGGCATGGTCATCGGCGCCTCGACCGCCGGCGGTCCGATAGTCGGCGGACTGCTCGTCGAGCACGTCAACTGGCAGTCCGTCTTCTTCATCAACGTGCCGGTCGGCGTGCTGGCCCTCGTCCTCGGCCTGGTGATCCTCAAGGACCACCGCGCGGAGAACGCCCCCCGCTCCTTCGACGTCCCCGGCATCGTGCTGCTGTCCGGTGCGATGTTCTGCCTCATCTGGCCGTTGATCAAGGCCACCGAATGGGGCTGGGGCTCCATGACCACCTGGGGCTTCCTGATCGGCGCGGTCGTCCTCTTCGCGCTCTTCGCCGTCCTGGAGAGCAAGGTCCGCGAGCCGCTGATCCCGCTGCGGATGTTCCGTTCGGTGCCGCTGACCGCCGGCACGGTCCTGATGGTGCTGATGGCCTTCGCCTTCATGGGCGGCCTGTTCTTCGTGACGTTCTACCTCCAGAACGTCCACGGCATGAGCCCCGTCGACAGCGGACTGCACCTGCTCCCGCTGACCGGCATGATGATCGTCGGCTCGCCGCTCGCGGGCGCGCTGATCACCAAGTTCGGCCCGCGCATCCCGCTGGTCGGCGGCATGGTCATCACGGCCGTCGCGATGTACGGCATGTCCGGGCTGGACGCCGGCACCACCACCGGCCCGATGTCCGTCTGGTTCGCCCTGCTCGGCCTGGGCCTCGCGCCCGTCATGGTCGGCGCCACCGAGGTCATCGTGGGCAACGCCCCGCTGGAGCTCTCCGGCGTCGCCGGCGGTCTGCAGCAGGCCGCGATGCAGGTCGGCGGCAGCCTGGGCACCGCCGTGCTCGGCGCCGTGATGGCCTCCCGCGTCGACCACGACCTCCCGGGCAACTGGCAGAAGGCCGGCCTCCCGCCGCTGCCGCCCGAGAAGCAGTCCCTGGTCTCCGACGCCGTCTCGGCGGGCATCGCCCCGGTGCCGAAGGGCACCCCGAAGCCGTTCGCCGAGAAGATCGTCGCGGTCGCCCACGACACCTTCGTCTCCGGCATGGGACTGGCCTTCTCCGTCGCCTGCGGCGTGGCGGTCCTCGCCGCCGTCGTCGCGCTCTTCACCAAGCGCGGGGCGAACGCTTCGGCGGGCGCCGGCGTCGGCCACATCTGACCCTCGGCGCCACGGAGTTCCGCGGCGTCACCCGGTCCGCCCCAGCGGCGCGCGACCGGCCGAACCACCCCCTCGGCCGGTCGCGCGCCGCTTCGCGTTCCCACGCCTTCGACCGGGCCCGCGACGGCCCGCCGCCGTCAACCCCCGTCCCGCCCCCGCCCGTCGTCGACAACCGCCGCCGCCCAAGCCCCAGTTGGCCTCCGGCGTGGGGCCACATCCCTCATCCGGATGACGCGAACCGGGAACCGACCGGCCCGGTCCCCTCCTCCTGGCCGACGGGCCCGCCCGCGCCCCTTGCCGCGCCCGCGAGGAACGGTTTCCGCGCCCCGCCCGCGCCCGACACGGCACGTCAACTCCGTGCACCGACGGGTGCGTTCAGGCCCTGGGCGTCGTCCACCTCCCTGATCCGGGTGGAGCATCCGCGCCGGGCTTGGCGGAGCCGCCCGCTCCGCCGCACGCTCGAACCCGAAGCCGCGACGGGCACCGGCCCGCCGCGGACACCAACGCCGTGGCCCGCGCCGAGACCCGCGCGCCCCGCCACGGCCCGACACGGGGGAGCGACTTCATGCGCCACCACACGTCCGGCACGTCCCGCACCGTCCGCCGCACCGCACTGGTCACCGGCCTCGCCGCGCTGGCCGCGACGCTCGCCACGCCCTGGTCCGCGGGCGCCCCGGTCGCCCACGCGGCCGGCGGCGGCCGCAGCACCGCCGCGTCCGGCGACTGCTCGGCCGGCCAGTTGTGCCTGTGGTCGAAGCCGGAATTCGGCGGCCGGCGACAGACCCACGAACTGTCCGGCACCGACATCGAGAGCTGCGTGACCCTCCCCGAGGGGACGACCGCCGCCTCGCTCGCCAACCGCACCGGCCGTCCGGTCACCACCTACCAGAGCGCCGTCTGCGCCGAGACCGGCGAGTTCGACACCTATCCGGGCGGCGGCAGCTGGGTGCCCCGTTCGCCGTACCAGGTAAGGGCGTTCAAGCTGTGGGAGCACTGAGCGGTCCGTCCCGGGCGGACGCACCGCGCCCCCCGACCGGCGTGCTTCGCCGGTCGGGGGGCGCGGGGGAGACGGTGCGGCGGACCGCCGCGGAGAGGTCAGGCGTCGCCGCCGGCCTCACCCGCGTCGGCGGCCGTCACGTCCAGCAACTGGTAGCGGTCGATGGCCTGCTTGAGCAGCGAGCGGTCGACCTTGCCCTCCCTGGCCAGCTCGGTCAGCACGCCCAGCACGATCGACTGGGTGTCGATGTGGAAGAAGCGGCGGGCGGCACCGCGGGTGTCCGCGAAGCCGAAGCCGTCGGCGCCCAGCGACTGGTAGGTGCCGGGCACCCAGCGCGCGATCTGGTCCGGGACGGAACGCATCCAGTCCGAGACGGCGACCTTCGGGCCCTCGGCGCCCTGGAGCTTCTGCGTCACGTACGGGACGCGCTGCTCCTCCTCCGGGTGGAGCAGGTTGTGCTCCTCGACCTCCACCGCCTCGCGGCGCAGCTCGTTCCAGGAGGTCGCCGACCACACGTCGGCCTTGACGTTCCACTCGTCGGCGAGGATCTGCTGGGCCTCCACGGCCCACGGCACGGCGACGCCCGAGGCGAGGATCTGGGCCCGGTGCTCGCCCTTCTCGCCCGCCTTGATCCGGTGCAGACCCTTGAGGATGCCCTCGACGTCGACGTCCGCCGGCTCGGCCGGGTGCAGGATCGGCTCGTTGTAGACGGTCAGGTAGTAGAAGACGTCCTCGCCCGGCTTGCCGTCGGCGGTCTCGCCGTACATCCGGCGCAGACCGTCCCGGACGATGTGCGCGATCTCGTAGCCGAAGGCCGGGTCGTAGGCGACGCAGGCCGGGTTGGTCGAGGCCAGCAGATGGGAGTGGCCGTCGGCGTGCTGGAGGCCCTCACCGGTCAGCGTGGTGCGGCCGGCGGTGGCGCCGAGCACGAAGCCGCGGGAGAGCTGGTCGGCCATCTGCCAGAACTGGTCGCCGGTCCGCTGGAAGCCGAACATCGAGTAGAAGACGTAGACCGGGATCAGCGGCTCGCCGTGGGTGGCGTAGGCGGAGCCCGCGGCGATCAGCGACGCGGTGCAGCCGGCCTCGGTGATGCCGTCGTGCAGCATCTGACCGGTCGGCGACTCCTTGTAGGCCAGCAGCAGTTCGCGGTCCACCGACTCGTAGACCTGGCCCAGCGGGTTGTAGATCTTGGCCGACGGGAAGAACGCGTCCATGCCGAAGGTGCGGTACTCGTCTGGCGCGATCGGCACGAAGCGCTTGCCGATCTCCTTGTCCCGCATCAGGTCCTTCAGGATGCGGACGAACGCCATGGTCGTGGCGATCTTCTGCTGTCCCGAACCCTTCTTGGCGGTGGCGTACGCCTTGTCGCCGGGCAGCTCCAGCGGCTTGGCGCGCACGACCCGGGTCGGCACGTAACCGCCCAGCCCGTGGCGGCGGTCGTGCATGTACTGGATCTCCTCGGACTTCGGGCCCGGGTGGTAGTACGGCGGCAGGCCGTCCTCCAGGTCCTTGTCCGGGATCGGCAGGTGCAGCCGGTCACGGAAGCGCTTGAGGTCCTCGACCGTCAGCTTCTTCATCTGGTGCGTGGCGTTGCGGCCCTCGAAGTTCGGGCCGAGGGTCCAGCCCTTGACGGTCTGGGCCAGGATCACGGTCGGCTGGCCCTTGTGGGCCTTGGCCGCCGCGTAGGCCGCGAAGATCTTGCGGTGGTCGTGACCACCACGGCCCAGGTGCAGGATCTGATCGTCGGTCATGTTCTCGACCATCGCGCGCAGTCGGTGGTCGTCACCGAAGAAGTGCTCGCGGATGTACGCACCGGTCTCGGTGGCGTAGGTCTGGAACTGGCCGTCGGGGGTGGTGTTGAGCTTGTTGACCAGGATGCCGTCGCGGTCCTGCGCCAGCAGCGGGTCCCAGCTCCGGTCCCAGACCAGCTTGATCACGTTCCAGCCGGCGCCGCGGAACTGCGACTCCAGCTCCTGCATGACCTTGCCGTTGCCGCGGACCGGGCCGTCCAGGCGCTGGAGGTTGCAGTTGACGACGAAGGTCAGGTTGTCCAGGCCCTCGCGGGCGGCGATGGACAGCTGGCCGAGCGACTCCGGCTCGTCCATCTCGCCGTCGCCGAGGAAGGCCCACACGTGCGACTTGGAGGTGTCGGCGATGCCGCGGGCCGCCATGTAGCGGTTCATCCGGGCCTGGTAGATCGCACCGAGCGGGCCGAGGCCCATCGAGACGGTCGGGAACTCCCAGAAGTCCGGCATCAGCCGCGGGTGCGGGTAGCTGGAGAGGCCGTCGGGGGCCTTGGACTTCTCCTGGCGGAAGGCGTCCAGCTGGCCCTCGCTCAGCCGGTCCAGCAGGTAGGCGCGGGCGTAGATGCCGGGGGAGGCGTGGCCCTGGAAGAAGACCTGGTCGCCGCCGTCGCCCTCGTCCTTGCCGCGGAAGAAGTGGTTGAAGCCCACGTCGTACAGCGAGGCCGAGGAGGCGAAGGTGGCGATGTGGCCGCCGACGCCGATGCCCGGGCGCTGGGCGCGCGAGACCATCACGGCGGCGTTCCACCGGGTCGCGTTGAGGACCTTGCGCTCGATCTCCTCGTTGCCCGGGAAGAACGGCTCGTCCTTGGTCGCGATGGTGTTGACGTAGTCCGTGCTGCGCATCTCGGGCACGGCCACCCGCCGCTCGCGGGCGCGCTCGATCAGGCGGAGCATGAGGTAGCGGGCACGTTCCCGGCCTCGCTCGTCGACGGCCGCGTCGAGCGAGTCGAGCCATTCCTGGGTCTCTTCGGGATCGAAGTCCGGGACCTGGCTGGGAAGGCCGCCAATGATGATCGGGTTTCGATCGGATCCGGAAGCCACGCTGTTCCTTCGTGTTGGGTTCGTATCGTGCTCTGCCTGCTACTGCCGCTGCGCACGGGGACGAAAGCTGTCTGTGCCTTGTGTCGCGCCGTCTTCCATCGTGTACCGAGCCACTGGGATACGTCACCTCTACCGATGGGTAACCACCCGCTGAGAGAGGGCGCGGAAAGGGCCGAGTCCTGGGGCCGGCCAAATCGCAACCATACGCCCATCTCGAACGGCCGCGGCGTGCGGCCGGGCAGCTCCGGCCGGGGGAGTCACGCCGCTCCGATACCCTGCGCGGAGGCCATTCCTTCCCGCCTACCCCATATACCCGGCACAATGCTGTGGTGCGTATCACTTCATGGTGTCCTGGTGGGGGCCGGGCCACGGCGCTGGGCCCGTCGATCGTCACCGTTTCGGCGGTCTCGACCGCCGGGTACTTGCGCGATCCGCCCGGCACGTGTGGACTACGGCCAATGCTCCGCGCACGCGCGGAGTCCCCGAGTACTTTCCGAAACATGACAGGAGGCAATCCGTGAGCGCGACCGCGGACCACGCGGAGGAGCGGACCAACCCTGCGACCAAGCTGGGGTTCGAGCCCGGACAGGTGGTCCAGGAGATCGGCTACGACGAGGACGTCGAGCAGGAGCTCCGCGAAGGCATCGAGGCCATCATCGGCCAGGAACTCGAGGACGAGGACTACGACGATGTCGCTGATGTCGTCGTCCTGTGGTTCCGAGACGACGACGGTGATCTCACGGACGCGCTGGTGGACGCCATCGGTCTGATCGACGAAGGCGGCCAGATCTGGCTGCTGACGCCCAAGACGGGCCGCGACGGCTACATCGAGCCGAGCGACATCAACGAGGCCGCACAGACCTCGGGTCTGTCGCAGACCCGGAGCATCAACGCCGGCAAGGACTGGACCGGCAGCCGGCTGATCTCGCCCAAGCGCTGACCGGCCGCATCACCTCACGTCCTCGCCGAGCCCCTTCCGGAGCCCTCCGGAAGGGGCTCGGCGCAGTTCAGGCGCGGTGCGCCGGCCCTGCGGGCCGGCGCGTAGGGTGGTCTGCGTCCAGGACAGAGTGAGGCGGGAAGGAAGCAGCCCCATGGCGATCGAGGTCGGCACCGAAGCCCCGGATTTCGCGCTGCGGAACCAGCACGGCGAGCTGGTGCGGCTCTCCGACTTCCGCGGTGAGAAGAACGTCGTCCTGCTCTTCTACCCGTTCGCCTTCACCGGCGTGTGCACCGGCGAGCTCTGCGCGCTCCGCGACGAGCTGCCGAGGTTCGTCAACGACGACGTGCAGCTGCTGGCCGTCTCCAACGACTCGCCGTTCTCGCTGCGGGTCTTCTCCGACCAGGAGAGCCTGGGGTACCCGCTGCTGTCGGACTTCTGGCCGCACGGCGAGGTCTCCACCGCGTACGGCGTCTTCGACGACGAGAAGGGCTGCGCGGTCCGCGGCACCTTCGTCATCGACAAGGAGGGCGTGGTGCGCTGGACGATCGTCAACGGCCTGCCCGACGCCCGGGACCTGAACGACTACGTCAAGGCGCTCGAAGCCCTCTAGGCCCGGCGCGGCCCTCGGGGTGCGTCGTGGTGTGCGGGGCGCCCGGGCGGACATCCGTCAAGATCCATGTGCGTTATCTGCAATCGGCGGGAACCGGTCACTAGGATCAAATCGTTGATCCGATGCCATGCACGATGGGGGCGCACATCATGACGTACCCCTCGAATCTACGGGAGGACTCGTGGGAGTCAGCCTCAGCAAGGGCGGCAACGTCTCGCTGACGAAGGAAGCCCCCAATCTGACCGCCGTTCTCGTCGGTCTGGGCTGGGACGCGCGTACCACCACCGGTACGGACTTCGACCTGGACGCCAGCGCCCTGCTGACGAATGACCAGGGCAAGGTCGCCAACGACCAGAACTTCGTGTTCTTCAACAACCTCAAGAGCCCGTGCGGTTCGGTCGAGCACACCGGTGACAACACCACCGGTGAGGGCGAGGGCGACGACGAGGCCATCAAGGTGAACCTCGCCGGTGTCCCCGCCGACGTCCACAAGATCGTGTTCCCGGTGTCGATCTACGACGCCGAGACCCGCCAGCAGAGCTTCGGCCAGGTGCGCAACGCCTACATCCGCGTGGTCAACCAGGCCGACGGCAACGAGCTGGCGCGTTACGACCTGAGCGAGGACGCCTCGACCGAGACTGCCATGGTCTTCGGCGAGCTGTACCGCAACGGCGCGGAGTGGAAGTTCCGCGCCATCGGCCAGGGCTACGCCTCGGGCCTGCGCGGCATCGCGCAGGACTTCGGCGTCAACGTCTGAGCGCACGGCGCGACCGCGTCCGGCGCCGTACGCCCCCGTCCGGGGAGTGCGGCGCCGGGTGCGTTTCCGGGGCGTGCGCCGCGCCCCGCACCGATACCGGGGAGGAAGCGAACACCATGGGCGTCACGCTCGCCAAGGGGGGCAACGTCTCCCTTTCCAAGGCGGCTCCGAACCTCACGCAGATCACGGTCGGTCTCGGCTGGGACGCGCGGTCCACGACCGGAGCCGCATTCGACCTCGACGCCAGCGCGCTGCTGTGCGCGTCGGGCCGGGTGCTGGGGGACGAGTACTTCGTCTTCTACAACAACCTCAAGAGTCCCGAGGGCTCCGTGGAGCACACCGGTGACAACCTCACCGGTGAAGGGGACGGGGACGACGAGACGATCCTCGTCGACCTCACCCAGGTCCCCGAGCACGTCGAGACGATCGTCTTCCCGGTCTCGATCCACGATGCCGATCTGCGGGGCCAGAGCTTCGGGCAGGTCAGCAACGCCTACATCCGGATCGTCAACCAGGCCGACGGCAGCGAACTCGCCCGCTACGACCTCAGCGAGGACGCCGCCGGCGAAACCGCGATGATCTTCGGGGAGGTCTACCGCCGCAACGGCGAATGGAAGTTCCGGGCAGTGGGCCAGGGCTACGCGTCCGGCCTGCGCGGCATCGCCCTGGACTTCGGGGTCAACGTCTCGTAGCCGGTCGACGGCGCCGCTCGGTCGGCGGTGCGGGGACGACGGGCCAGCCGCCCGCGCTCGGCGGGCGGCCCGCCCGCCGCCCCGCCGCCGTCGAAAACGTCGCGCGCGGGCCGGACCTGCGGCTCCGTGAACGGGCAGGGGCCGAGCGCGCCGGCGGGAAAGTCGTCGCTCTACACTTCGGGGTCAACGTTTCGTAAAGCGCCGCGCACTGCGCGCGGGGGACCCACACAGCGAAGGATTGGGTAGGCAGTGCTCCTGAAAACCTTTGGCTGGTCGTTCGCCATCACGGTGCTCGGCCTCGGCCTGGCCGGCGTCCTCTGGGGGTGGCAGGGGCTCGCGATCGTCGGGATCCTGTCCATCCTGGAGATCTCGCTGTCCTTCGACAACGCGGTCATCAACGCCGGCATCCTGCGCAAGATGAACGCCTTCTGGCAGAAGATCTTCCTCACCGTCGGCATCCTCGTCGCGGTGTTCGGCATGCGGCTGGTCTTCCCGGTGGTCATCGTCGCGATCACCGCGAAGATGGGGCCGATCGAGGCGGTCCAGCTCGCCGTCAACAACAAGGCGCACTACGAGGAACTGGTCACCAGCGCCCACCCGGCCATCGCGGCCTTCGGCGGCATCTTCCTGCTGATGATCTTCCTCGACTTCATCTTCGAGGACCGCGACTACAAGTGGCTGTCGTGGATCGAGAAGCCGCTCGCCCGGATCGGCAAGCTCGACACCCTCTCCATCATCGTCGCGCTGGTGGTCCTGCTGGTCAGCGCCATGACGGTGGCGCCGCACGCCGCGCACGGCGGCGGGGACAAGACCACCACGGTCCTGCTCTCCGGCATCGCGGGCCTGATCACCTACCTCGTCGTCGGCGGGATCTCCGGCTACTTCGAAGGCCGACTGGAGGACGAGGACGAGGACTCCGCGGACGGCGCCGAGCCGGCCGCGGTGGAGAAGAAGGGCGGCGGGACCGGCGCGGCGGTGGGCCTGGCCGGCAAGGCCGCGTTCTTCATGTTCCTCTACCTGGAGGTCATCGACGCCTCGTTCTCCTTCGACGGTGTCATCGGCGCGTTCGCCATCACCAACGACATCTTCGAGATGGCCCTGGGTCTGGGCATCGGCGCGATGTACATCCGCTCGCTGACCGTCTTCCTGGTCCGCAAGGGGACCCTGGACGACTACGTCTACCTGGAGCACGGTGCGCACTACGCCATCGGCGCGCTGGGCGTCATCCTGCTCGTCACGATCCGCTACGAGATCAACGAGGTCATCACCGGCCTGGTCGGCATCGTCCTGATCGGGCTGTCCTTCGGCTCGTCGGTGCTGCGCAACCGGCGCGAGGGCAAGCCGGGGGCCCAGTCGTCGGCGCAGTCGGAAGTGACGTCCGGAGTGTGACGGACCTCTGATTGAGGAACGCTTTTCTGCGGGGCGGCCACGGGACACACACCCACTGGCCGCCCCGCACCGGTAGGAGCCACAACGAGGGGGTGGGCACAGTGTCGTTCCTGGGGAACATGTGGCGCGGCAACGCGCCGAGGTTCGACGGCGGTGGCGCGTCGTACGTCGTCGAGCTGACGAAGCGCAATCCGGTCGTCTCGCTGACGAAGCAGGGGGCGGCCAACGGCCATCTGCGGGTCAACCTGAGCTGGCAGATGAGGACCTCGGACTTCGGCGAGCGGGGGCAGCGCTCGGGCAGTCTGCTGCGCAACCCGAGCAAGCTCTTCCGGCCCGAGATCGTGCAGGCCCAGGGCCCGGCCGTGGTCAACGTCGACCTCGACCTGGCCTGCATGTACGAGCTCGCGGACGGCAGCAAGGGCGTGGTGCAACCGCTGGGCGACTTCCTCGGTGACCTCAACGCCGCGCCGTTCGTCAAGCTCAGCGGCGACGACCGGTTCGGTTCCGGTTCCGGCGAGACGCTGTACGTCAACCTGGACCACCGCGACGAGATCAAGCGACTGCTGATCTTCGTCTACATCTACGACGGGACCCCGGCGTTCGACCGCACGCACGCGGTGGTGACGCTCTACCCGAGCAGCGGGCCGCGGGTCGAGGTCAAGCTGGACGAGCGGGCGCCGCAGGCCCGGTCCTGCGCCATCTTCATGTTGGAGAACGGCAAGGACGGGCTGACCGTGCGCCGCGAGGTGAAGTACGTCTACGGCTTCCAGGCCGAGTTGGACCGGATGTACGGCTGGGGTCTCCAGTGGGGCCGCGGCTACAAGTCGAAGGTCTGAGACGAACCGAGGGGCTCGGGGGACGTTCGGTGCGGCCGGGGCGTCGGGACGCGCGCGCGTGCCCGGCGCCCCGGCCGTCTCCGGTGCGTCAGCGGCGCTGGAACTGCGGCCCCTGGGGCGGCAGGACGAACGCCGGGTCGGGCACGAACGGCTGCGGCGGCTGCGCCGGGTAGCCGTACGCCGGGACCGGCTGCTGCGGCGGGTACGACGGCTGTTGCGGCGGCGGGCCCGGATAGCCGTAGCCGTGGGCGCCGGTCTGGGCGGGGGGCTGTGACGGCGGGGGCGGGACGTTGGCCGGGTAGCCGTAGCCGCCGGTCGGGGCCGGCGGCAGCGGGGCGGCGGAGAACGGCTCCGGCATACCGTCCGGCACGTGCTGGGTGACCGCCTGCGGATCCGACCGGGGGCCGCCGGCCTCCTCGGGCCAGGCGCCGGGCGGCGGCGAGACCGGGCCGGACGGGGTGGGGCCCGGCGGGGTGGCGGGGCGTTCGACGGCCGCGGTGGGGTCCTCGCTCTGTGGGTGGGCGCTGGACGCCTCGGGGGAGGGCGCGTCGGCGGCCGGCGGGTGGGGGGTGGACGCCTCCTGCGCCGCGCGGGCCGTGCGGGCCGTCCGACTGGTGGGCGGGTCGTTCTCGTCCACCGAGATGCCGAATTCCGTGGCCAGGCCGATCAGCCCGCTCTCGTAGCCCTGGCCCAGCGCCCGGAACTTCCAGCTGTCGCCGCGGCGGTACAACTCCCCGCAGATCAGTGCGGTCTCCTCGCCCGTCTCGGGCACCACGTCGAAGACCGCCAGGGGGTCCGTGCCGTCCGTCGTCGCGTCGTACAGCAGCACCCGCAGGTCCGTCACGCCGGCGAACGGGCCGCCGTCCGAGGAGGCGGCCAGCACCACCCGGGCCACCGACGCGTCGAGCGGCGTCAGCTCCGCCTCGATGGTGTCGGTCAGGGACTCGGACAGCCGGGACTTGGGCAGGTGCCGGACCAGGCCGCTGGGGTGTCGCGGCTGGTTGTAGAAGACGAAGTCCTCGTCGGAGCGCACGCGCCCGTCCGCTCCCACCAGGAGGGCCGAGGCGTCGACGTCGGGGACGCCGGCGCCCGGCGTCCAGCGCAACACGGCCCTCACGGCCGTGGCGTCGAGGGGTACGTTCGACCCTTTCAGCATCGCGTGCGTCATGCCGCAATCCTGCCTTCCCTCCGGTGGCGGCCACAACGCGGGGGCCGGGCACGGCGCTTCCCGGACACCCGGTGGTCACGTCGCGGGGGCGGGACGGTGGCGAGAATTTCGCGTCCGCGGGAACTTTCGGGACCCCCACGCACGTACGATTACCGGCTGGATCCAGACAGCGAGATGCGGCGGGGGCGCCCGGGTCCCGCTTCTAGACGGGGAGTTGCATGCGTCACTTTGGGCATCTTGCGCCCGACATCCGCAAGACGCTGTTCCACAGGGAGCCGGTGGAGTTCACCGCCGACTCCCCGGCCCGCACGCTCGCGGTCGCCCTCGGTGCCACGCTCTACAGCCCCGCCACCCGCCCCCACCTCGCCGCCGACGTCCGCAAGCAGGTCGCCCGCGGCGTCACGTCCATGGTGCTGTGCCTGGAGGACTCCATAGGCGACGGCGACGTGGCGGCCGGCGAGCGGAACCTCGTCCGGCAGTTCGCCCTGCTCGACGCGGCGGCCGACGGCGGCGAGGACCTGCCGCTGCTCTTCATCCGGGTCCGGGAACCCGGCCAGATACCGGACCTCGTGGGCCGGCTGGGCCCGGCCGTGCGCAGACTGTCCGGATTCGTACTTCCCAAGTTCACCGCGGAGCGCGGCGCGCCCTTCCTGGAGGCGCTGGCCGACGCCGAAACCGCCTGCGGACGGCGGCTGTTCGCCATGCCGGTGCTGGAGTCCCCGCAACTGCTCCACCTGGAGAGCCGTGCCGCGACCCTCGCCGGCATCGCCCGCACCGTCGACGACCACCGCGACCGGGTCCTCGCCCTGCGGCTCGGCGTCACCGACTTCTGCTCCGCCTACGGGCTGCGCCGGGCCCCCGACATGACCGCCTACGACGTGCAGATCGTCGCCTCCGTCATCGCCGACGTGGTCAACGTCCTCGGCCGCGCGGACGGCACCGGCTTCACCGTCACCGGGCCGGTGTGGGAGTACTTCCGGCTGCACGAGCGGATGTTCAAGCCGCAACTGCGCCGCAGCCCGTTCCTGGGGCAGGCCGAGGAACTGCGCACCACCCTGATCGAGCACGACATGGACGGTCTGCTGCGCGAGATCGAGCTGGACCGCGCCAACGGCCTGACCGGCAAGACCTGCATCCACCCCTCGCACGTCGCCCCGGTGCACGCCCTGTCCGTCGTCAGCCACGAGGAGTACTGCGACGCCACCGACATCCTGCGGCCGGAGCGTGGCGACGGCGGGGTGCTGCGCTCCTCGTACACCAACAAGATGAACGAGGTGAAGCCGCACCGGGCCTGGGCCGAGCGGACGCTGCTGCGCGCCGAGGCGTTCGGCGTGGCCCGCGAGGACGTCGGCTTCGTGGAGCTGCTGACCGTGAGCGTGCCGGCCGCCTGAGCGCGGCGGCCCCACCGGACCGAGCGGCGCGCCCGGCTCCGGCGAAGACGACCGCACGACCACTGCACGACCAACGACAAGACCACCGAACGACCAACGGCAAGAGCAACGGCATGAACGACGACACGGACGCGATGACGCAGGAGACACGGCACGTGGTGTGGACGGGAGAATGGGTCGCCGAACGGCTCGGCGTCACGCTGCACGGCGGGGACGAGCTGCCGGACCTGCTCGGGCTGGCGCTGCGGCGCAACCCCAAGCGGGCCCACCTGCTGGTCTCCAAGGTGCTCGGCAAGCACGTGCCGCAGCGGCCGGACGTGGTGCACGGCGCCGGCGTCGGGCTGGGCCGGCGGGTCCGCGCCCTGCTCGGCGACGAGGACGCCGCCCGCGCCGTCGTCCTGGGCTACGCCGAGACCGCCACCGGGCTCGGCCACTCGGTCGCCGACGGGCTGGCGCTCGCGCCGTACCTGCACTCCACCCGCCGCCCGGTCCCCGGCGTGCCGCACGCCGCCGGCTTCGAGGAGGAGCACAGCCACGCCACCGCGCACCTGCTGCTGCCCGAGGACCGCGCCCTGCTCGCCGGCGACGGCCCCCTGGTCCTCGTCGACGACGAGTTCTCCACCGGGCGCACGGTCCTCAACACCCTCCGCGCGCTGCACGCCCGCCACCCGCGACGGCGGTACGTCGTCGTCGCCCTGGTGGACATGCGCTCCGCCGCGGACCGCGCGCGGCTGGCGGAGTTCGCCGCCGAACTCGGCGCCCGCGTCGACCTCGTCGCCCTGGCCGGCGGCGGCGTCCACCTGCCCGACGACGTCCTGGACCGCGGTCGGGAACTGGTCGCCGCCCACGAGGAGCCCCCCGCGCCCCCCGGCGACGGCCGGTCCACGCCCGCGCGCCCGGTGCGCGTCGACCTCGGCTGGCCCGCCGGACTGCCCGACGGCGGGCGCCACGGCTTCACCCCGGCCCACCGCGCGCTCCTGGAGGACCGGCTCCCCGCCATGGCCGCCCGCATCGCGGCGCAGCTCGGCGACGCCCGCCGCGTCCTCGTCCTCGGCAACGAGGAGCTGATGTACGCCCCGCTGCGGCTGGCCGGCGCCCTGGACGCGCTGCTCGCCGAGCACGGCGCGACCGTCCGCTTCTCCACCACCACCCGCTCCCCGGTGCTCGCCGTGGACGACCCCGGCTACGCCATCCGCACCCGCCTCGCGTTCCCCGCCCACGACGCCCCGGCCGACGGCCCCGGAGAGCGCTACGCGTACAACGTCGCCCCCGGCAGCGACCCGGAGCGCCGCTTCGACGCCGTCGTCGCGGTCGTCGACTCGGCCGGCGACCGCCCCGAACTCCACGCCCCCGGCGGCCTCCTGGACCAGCTCGCCGGCCACACCGACCGGCTGCTGCTGGCCGTCGTGCCGTCCCGCACCCCGCGCGGCGCGCTGCCCGGCCCGCTGCGCGGCCCCGCCTTCTCCTCCTACGCCCCCGACGAGGTGGGCTGGCTGCTCCAGGACCTGTCCGACGTCACGCTGGAGGCGCCGACCGAGGAGCGCGAGGAGGCGATCCAGCGCGGCGGCGCCCACTACGCGGAGTCGCTGCCGGTCGAGTACCAGCCCAGCGTCCAGTACCAGGAGCTGTTCCACGCGGCGCTGCGCACCTCCGCCGGCCGGATCGCCCGCGCGGTCGGGACGGTCACCGAGACCGTCCTCGCCGAGCGGGGCCCGCGCCCGGTCCTGGTCTCGCTGGCCCGGGCCGGTACCCCCGTCGGCGTCCTGATGCGCCGCTGGGCCGCGCACGCGCACGGCCTGGAGCTGCCGCACTACGCCGTCTCCATCGTCCGCGGCCGGGGCATCGACACCACCGCCCTGCGCTGGCTCGCCGCCCACCACGACCCGGCGGACGTGGTCTTCGTGGACGGCTGGACGGGCAAGGGCGCCATCACCCGGGAACTCGCCGGGACGCTGGCCGGCCTGCCGGACCTGCCCGGCTTCGACCCGCGGATCGCGGTCCTCGCCGACCCCGGCGGCTGCGTGACGACCTACGGCACCCGCGACGACTTCCTCATCCCGTCGGCCTGCCTCAACTCCACGGTCTCCGGGCTGATCTCACGCACCGTGCTCCGCACCGACCTGGTCGGACCGGACGACTTCCACGGCGCCAAGTTCTACCGCGAACTGGCCGACGGCGACCTGTCGGCGACGTTCCTGGACACCGTCGCCGCCCGGTTCGACGAGGTCGCCGACGCGGTCGCGGCCGACGTCCGGGCGCTGGCGGCCACCGACCGCACCCCGACCTGGGAGGGTTGGGCGGCCGTCGAACGCATCAGTGAGGAGTACGGCATCCACGACGTCAACCTCGTCAAACCCGGTGTCGGCGAGACCACCCGGGTCCTGCTCCGCCGGGTCCCCTGGCGGATCCTCGCCCGGCGCGGCGCCGGCAGCGACCTCGACCACGTCCGCCTGCTGGCCGAGCAACGCGGCGTGCCCGTCGAAGAGGTCGACGAACTCCCCTACACCTGCGTCGGGTTGATCCACCCCCGCTTCACCCGCGGCGCCACCGGTGCCGACGGCAAGGCGGTGGCCTGCTGATGACCGTCCCCGCACCGCTGGTCGCCAGCGACCTGGACCGCACCCTGATCTACTCGGCTGCCGCGCTGTACCTCACCGGCGAGGACGCGGCGGCCCCCCGGCTGCTCTGCGTCGAGGTCTACGAGGGCCGGCCGCTGTCCTACCTGACGGAGACGGCCGCCGCGCTGCTCACCGAAGTCGCCGAGCGCACCACCTTCGTGCCGGCCACCACCCGCACCCGCGAGCAGTACCGGCGCATCCACCTCCCGGGCCCGCCCCCGGAGTTCGCGGTCTGCGCCAACGGCGGACACCTGCTCGTCCGGGGCGAGTCCGACCCGGACTGGCAGCGCACTGTCGCCGCCCGGCTCGCCGCCCGGTGCGCGCCGCTGGACGAGGTCCGCGCCCACCTGGTCCGCACCGCCGACCCGGCCTGGCTGCGCACGGCACGCACCGCCGAGGACCTCTTCGCCTACCTCGTGGTGGAGCGGTCGCTGCTGCCGGAGAGGTGGGTGAAGGACCTCGCCGCGTGGGCGGAGCCGCGCGGCTGGACGATCTCCCTCCAGGGCCGCAAGATCTACGCCGTTCCCCAGCCGCTCACCAAGAGCGCCGCGGTGGCCGAGGTGGCCCGCCGCACCGGCGCCACCGGCATCCTCGCGGCCGGCGACTCGCTGCTCGACACCGACCTGCTGCTGGCCGCGGACCGCGGCTGGCGACCGGGCCACGGCGAACTGGCCGACACCGGCTGGCGGGCCCCGCACGTCACGGCGCTGCGCGAGCGCGGGGTGGCCGCCGGCGAGTTGATCGCCCGCGCCTTCCTGGCCGGCGTCACCGACCCGGGGCGTGCCTGATGACGCCGCCCGGTCGTCGGCAATAGGCTGCCGGCGACTGGGAGGAGACCCCGTGGCCGAGCCCAAGAGCGCCCCGCTCACAGCGGAGCTGTACGACTACGTGTTGGCGCACAACCCACCCCTGGACCCCGCGCTGCAGGAGCTGGCGGACGTCACCAGAGAGCGTTTCCCGGACGCGGCCGGGATGCTGTCGGCCCCGGAGCAGGCGGCACTGCTGGCCTTCCTGGTCCGCCTGATCGGGGCCCGACAGGTGGTCGAGGTGGGGACGTTCACCGGTTTCGCCACCCTCGCCATGGCCCGGGCGCTGCCCGCCGACGGCACGCTGACCGCCTGCGACGTCTCCGAGGAGTGGACCGCCTACGGTCGCGACGCCTGGGCGAAGGCCGGCGTCGCGGACCGGATCCGGCTGCGGATCGCGCCCGCCCTGGAGACCCTCCGGGCGATGCCCACCGAACCGCACCTCGACCTGGTCTACCTCGACGCCGACAAGGGCGGCTACATCGCCTACTGGGAGGAGCTGGTGCCGCGCCTGCGGCCCGGCGGCCTGCTCGTCGCGGACAACGTCCTCTACCACGGCGAGGTCACCGACCCCGCGGCGACCGGACCGGCCCTGGCCATCCGGGAGTTCAACGACCACGTCCTGGAGGACGCGCGCACGGACGCGGTGCTGCTCGCCGTCGCGGACGGCGTGACGCTGGCCCGCAAGCGCTAGCCCGCGGGCCGGCGCCGCGATCAGCCGCAGCAGCCGCCCCCGCAGCAGCCGCCGCCCCCGCCGCCCGACGGGCCGGGGGCGGCCGCGGTCCCCCCGACGGCGACGGCGGACAGCAGCTTCACGGTGTCCTGGTGACCGTCCGGGCAGACGGCCGGCGCGGACGACTCGGCCATCGGCCGGTCGAGCTCGAAGGTGGTCCCGCAGGGGCGGCAGCGGTATTCGTAACGGGGCATGGCCACAGATTAGGGCCTGGTCGCCCGGCCCGGCCCACCGGACGGGACCGGCAGCGGCCTACGGGTGCTCGCGCGCCGACTTGTCGAGCAGCTCCAGCATCGCCATGTACGCCCCGTCCACGTCCCGGTCCCGCACGGCCTCGGCGACCGCCGCGTGCACGGCGTGCGGATGCGTGAAGGAGCCGCCGGAGGCGTACACGTCCCGGCCGCGCTGGATGATCACCGGCACGATCACCCGGTGCATCTGCGCGTAGAAGCGGTTGTTGGAGGCGAGCAGCATCGCGGTGTGGAAGGAGGCGTCGGCGCGGATGAGCAGCACCGGGTCGTCCTCGGTCGCGGACATCGCGCTCAGCGCGGCGCCGAGGGCCTCCAGGTCGTCGTCGGTGCGGCGCTCCGCGGCCAGCGCCGAGGCGGCCGGCTCGATGGACCGGCGCAGTTCGAGCACGTCGGCGAAGAAGTCGGACGAGGCGCCGGCCGCCAGTTTCCAGCGCAGCACGTCGGAGTCGAGGAGGTTCCACTCCTCCCGGGGGCGGACGTAGGTGCCGTGGTTCTGCCGGGTGGCGAGCAGCCCCTTGCCGGTCAGCACCTTGACCGCCTCGCGCAGCACGGTCTGGCTGACGTCCAGTTCCGCCATCAGCTCCGGCACGGTGAGGACGTCGCCCTCGCCGTAGTTGCCCTCGCAGATCCGCTTGGCGAGCGCCTCGACGGCCGAGCCGTGTCGCCCGTGATCCGCGGGCGAAGCGGAATTCCCCAACTGCTCCATGGTCACTCCCCGGTGCCCCGTACGCCCTGGCTCCCCGCCCTCTTCCTCCTACCCCCTTCTTGCTCCCCGCGTCGGCCGTCCGCCCCGGCAACCGTCGGGACGCACCGCGCGGCTGTCCGCCCCTCGGTGCGCCCCGGACGCCCTGGACCGCCGGGCCGGCCGGCGGTCCGTCGACGAGCGGCCCGCCTCACAACTCCTCGGAGCTACCGGCCGGGGGCGCGCCGCCCGGTTTCCCGGCGCCCGCCGCGCCGGCGCCCGCCGCCGGGCCCGCCTCGGAGTGCGCACCGGTGTGCCGGGGGTGCGGGCCGGTGCGGCTGGTGCCGGGGCCGAGCGAGCCCTGCCCGCCGTGCCAGGCGCCCTGCATCCGCACCCGCGCCGACTGCCGTCCGGCCGTCATCCCGGACACCGGGTGCAGCTCCCCGCGCTCGAAGCGTTCGGCCTCCTCCGGGTGCCGGGCGCGCCAGTAGGGGTTGTCGTGCGACAGACCGCCGCTGACCCGTCCGTACATCCCGAACACCAGCAGCAAGAGCCCCACCACGAAGCTGAAGAGCACGTTCTGGATCTTGAAGGCGAGGAAGTTCGCGTCGGTCTGCAACAGCCCGAGGTTCACGAACCCGCTCAGCAGGAACAGCCCGCCGAGCACGATGTTGAGGGTGGAGGCGAAGTTCCCGCCGATCACCATGCCGGCGATGAGCAGCGCACCGACGACGATCGAGAGCACGCTGAGCGCACCGTTGGTGTTCAACCCGGCCGCGGTCGCACCGCCGGTGTCGAAGAACCCGATGTGGTGGGTCAGGCCGAGGACGCCGAACGCGGCCAGCACCAGCCCCATCACGCCCGCGCCGATGCGGTAGACCCGGCTCAGCCGGTGGTCGACGGGCAGGTGCTCGTTGATCTGGGTACGCCGCCGCTTGAACCGGCGGAGGGGGTTCGCGGGCTTGTGCAGCACGTGGCCAGGTGCACCGGTAGCAGCCATGTCCGGCCTCCTTCGCGCAGATGAGCCGCCTGGGCCGTACTCACTCAGGACTCCAGCATCCGACAGGTGGGCCTTTCATGCCATTGCGAGGACGGGCCGACCACCCGCCGTGACCGGCGTCCCCCGGACCCGCCAGGGCACGGCCCGGCGCCCCGCCCCACCTGCCTCGGCTGCCCCGCCGCCGCCTCAGCGACCGCTGGTCGTCGTCCCGCCCCGCTCGTCCCGGATCTCCTGCACCACCCGGGCCGCCGTCTCCCGCACCGCCTCGGTCTCGGTCAGGAAGTGCCACCAGTCGGGATGCCGGCCCTCCAGCCCCTGGACCGCGCGGTCCAACCGGGCCACCGCCTCGTCCAGCGGCCCGGCGTGCCGGGGGTCGGGCGTGCTGCGCCCGGACATCGCCAGCCGCTGCGCGTCCCGGACGGCGAAGCGGGTCCGCTCGACCTCCTGCTGCCGGTCGGCCGCCACCGCGTCCAGCCGCCGCAGGCGGTCCCCGGCCGCCGACACCGCCTCGTCGGTGGTGTTCAGCAGCGCCCGCACCGTCGCCAACCGACTGGTGGCGTCCGCCCAGCGCTGTTCCGTGCGGGCCTGCCCGGCCTCCTGGAGCGCGGCCCGCGCCCGCCCGACCGATTCCACCGCCTGCTCCGGCACGTTCTGGAGGTCCTGCCAACAGGCCGCGCTGTACCGCCGCCGCAGCTCGCTGAGGACCGGGGCGACCTGCTGGGCACGGGTGGTGATGGCCTCCGCGCGGGTGCGCAGCGACACCAGCCGCTTGTCGATCTCCGCGGCGGTCGCCGGCAACCGCTCCGCCTCCGACCGGACCGCCCCGGCCTGCCGCTGCACCTCCTCCGCGCGCTGGATGGTGGCCGGCACCCCGTGCTGGCCGGCCCCCTGATTCAACTTGGTCAGCTCAGGACCGAGCGCCGCCAGCCGGGCCGCGAGGTCGTCCGCCCGCAGGCCCTGCCCCCGCACCGCGTCCAGCGCGTTGCTCGCCGCCAGCAGCGCCTGCCGGGCCTGCTCCACGGCCGGAGCCACCCGCGCCAGCTGCGTCTCGGCGTTCTGCAACAACGGCGTGAGGCTCTGCGCGAACCAGTCCAGCTCCCCGCGGACCCGTTCCAGCTCCTCCCGGGCCCGGGTCAGATCGGCCCGGGCCCGCGCCAGCGCGGCACCGTCGACGTCGTCGCGGTCGAGATCATGGGAGTCGACCGCCGTGATGTACCCCTGGCTGACCTGGTCGATCCGCTGTCCGAAGCTCTCGTACTCCGCGGCGGCCTGCCGGGCCCGCTGGGAGTCGTCGACCGCGGTGATCGTCTCCACCGAGATCCGCAGGTCCCGGTGGGTGCTGTCGAGCTCGTAGAACGCCGCCGCCGCGGCGTCCTTGGCGGCCTGCGCATCGGCCCGCTGGTTCTCCCCGCGCCCGAACCAGCGCCGGGTCCCGCCCCCGGCGAACGCCATCGGCGCCACCGCCACCAGCAGCGGCAACGGCAGCAGGACCAGCCCCACCACGTCCCGGGCCGCCCGGCGTGCCTGGCCCCCGCGGGTGCGACGGCGGATCCCCCGCCCGGACGGCCGCGGCTGCGGCTGCATGTGTGTCGCCGTCACATCCCTCTCCCGATCGGATCGCCCCAGGACCGGCTGCCATTGTCCCACCCACCCCAACGAACATCCCGACCGGTGAGTTCACACGCACCCCACCACCCCACGACCACCCACCCGCCCCGCGAACGCCCCACCGCCCCGGTTCCACCCCTCGATCACGGGTTTGCGGTCCCGGCCCCACGGCAAGGTAGTCTGTCGGCTCGACCGGGGCGCATAGCTCAGCGGTAGAGCGCTGCTCTTACAAAGCAGATGTCGGCGGTTCAAATCCGTCTGTGCCCACCAGCGAAAACGCCCCCGCGGAGATCCCTCCACGGGGGCGTTGACGGTAGAACTTGACGGCAGTCCCTACTCCGGACGCCCCCGCCGGCGCCGCAAGAGCCGGTCCATGTGCCCCACCGCCTCCCGCCGCGAATCCTCCGAGACGTGGGTGTAGACGTTCATGGTCACCGCGATCTGCGAGTGACCCAGGATCTCCATCACGACGCGCGGCGCGACGCCGGCGGCGAACAACAGGGACGCGCAGCCATGCCGAGCGTCGTGTAGGCGGATCCGCGGCAGGCCCGCGGCCTGGCCGATCCGCTCGAAGGACCGACTGAGGTTCCGGGGCTCGATCGGCCGCCCTGTGCGCGTCGTGAAGACGTAGCCACCGTCGTTCGACCAGTCGTCTCCGGCGGCGAGTCGCTGAGACTGCTGCCTCAGGCGCTGCCACCGCAAGGGCGCGATGCACATCAGTGGCAAGGGGATCGTCCGGCTCCGACGGTTCTTCGTGGAGTCCGCGTACAACTCCTTCTGCACGCGCTGGATCTGAGTCCGGACCGAAAGAGTGCGGCGATCCAGCTCGATGTCGCACCAGCGCAGTCCCAGGACCTCGCCCCGCCGAAGCCCCAGCGTCACAGCCAGCACGAAAGCCGTGTAGAGCGGATCGGTCCTGGCCGCCTCAAGGAACGCGACCGTCTCGTCCAGCGTCCACGGCTTCAGCTCCCTGGGCTGGACGCGCGGAGCGGGCACCAACTGCGCCACGTTCCGGCTGACCAGCTCCTCCCGGCACGCGGCAGCGAGGGCCGATCGCAGGACGCGATGCGACTCCTTGGCAGTGGCCGCCGACGCCTCACGCTGCACGGCGGCGAGCATGCGGCGTACGTCGGCGACACCCAAGGTCTCCAGCCGCTTCACGCCGATCTGCGGCATCAGGTAGCGACGCACGTGGGTCTCGTACTTCGCGTACGTCGTCTTCTTCCGCTCAGGCTTGATGTGCTCCGTCAGCCAGTACGGCAGCCACTCGGAGAGCTTCGCCGACCGGGTCGGCGTCGGGATGCCCTGCCGGTCGCGACGGACCAGTTCCTGACGCTTGGTGTCGCACTCTTCCCAGGTGGCGCCGTAGACGGTCTTGCGCTTGCGGGTGCCGTCGGGCTGCGGGACGTAGACGCGAGCTTCGTAACGGCCGTCCTTGCGCTGCCAGATGCTGCCGGCGCCGTTCGGGTTTCTCTTGCGCGCCATCAGGCGGCCTCCTCGATTCTCTGGGACATGAAGGCTCGAAGGGAGTCGGCAGCGATCCGGCGGGACCGGCCGATGGTGAAGCTTTCGAGCTGACGGGAGCGGATGAGGTCGTAGACCTTGCTGCGGCTGACGCGCAGCGCCTCCATGACCTCCGGCACCATCAGCGACTCGATCGAGGTGAGCGGAGCTTTGCTCACGGCTGCCTCCAGGGCCCGACTCTCTGTGTTCTTGTGAGTGGAGATTCGTCGCGGCAAGGGCCGCAGGCGCTGACAGAACTGACAGAACCCTCGCGGTAGGGCGCTGACCTGTGGGTTTCGAGGCTCTGTGATCTTTGACAGAACTGAATTAATTGCTGACAGAACCTCCGGGGAGGGGGTTCTGTCAGCGGGCCTCGACGGGGGCGCTGGGGGTTCTGTCGAGTTTTAATTGGGTTCTGTCAGAGCCGCGATCGCGGTCGTTTGTGCAGTTCAGCGGCTTGTGGGGGAGGTTCTGTCAGTTGTGTCAGCGGGGTGGGGGTTCTGTCAGGCGGTTCGGGGGATGCGGGGGTGGGTCTCGTAGCGGGGGGAGGGGGGTCGGCCGCCGCGTCCGGTGCGTGGGGGTGCAGGGAGTTGGCGGATCCAGCCGTGTTCTTCCAGCAGTGCCAGGACGGGGTCGAGGTCGCTGATGGCGGGGAAGTCGGCCCGTGGCAGGGTCCGGAACAGCTCGCGCTTGGTGAACTGGGTGAACTGTTCGGGGCGGCTGGTGCCGAGCTTGGTCAGGACGGTGAGGGCCGCGTCGTGGGCGGGGTCGGCGCTCATGACAGTGAAGACGTCGAGAGCGTGGGCGGTGAAGTAGTTGCCGAGTTCGGTGGCGGCGGCCATGGTGGCGGCCTCGATGGGCCGGTGCCAGCCGTCCTCGGGGTGAGCGGCCAGGTGTAGGAGTCCTGCGATGCGGGCGACGGCCCCGTCGCGCTTGGATGCCCACTTCACGATGGGGCGGAGGGGGCCGTCTGGGCCGATGCGGGATTCGGTGACCTTTTGGAAGGCCAGCAGTACCGCGTCGGCTTCCGGGGTGAGTTGGAGAAGGGCGGGGTCGGTCCAGCCGGCGAGGGCGAGGGTGAGGCCGCCGATGTGCTTGGCGTAGGTGGCGGCGACCTCCTCGTCGAGGAGGTCGGGGGTGAGGTTGCGGTGGCCCACCAGGGAGAGGGGCTTGGAGTACAGGAACCGGGCCAGTAGGCCGCGGCCGTCGGCTCCGTCGATGCGGTTGAGGGCTTCGAGGACTTCCGGCTGGACGGCCAGGCCGATGGTGACGGCCGGGGCGTCGATGTGCTGGGCTTCGCGGCCTTGCCGGTTGACGCGGATCATGTCGCCCGCGTGGCCCTTGAGGAACATGCCCATGTTCGGCTTGCCGGTGTAGCGGCCGGCGATGATGTCGAACAGCTCGCCCTCGGCGCTCAAGCAGGAGATCCGGCCGCCCTGTTGGTCCAGCAGCGTGCCCACGTTCTCCGGGGTCACGTCGTCGGCCACGAGCTGCGGCACCGCGGGCACGCTCACCTCCTCCGCGGCTTGTGCCAGGGAGATGGCGTCGGCGGTGAGCTCGTCGCGCTGCTCGGGGTCCGCGTTCGTGGCCCGGGCTGCGGCCTTGTCAGCTGCGGCCTTGGCCAGCCGCTGCGTGGTCTCGGCTTCGGCCCGTACGGGGCCGGAGAGTTCGATGAGGGCTTTCTCTGCGGCGAGGAGGGGGCGGACCATCAGGTCGAACACCGCGCTCTTGCGGTTGCCGGGGTCCAGGGCGACGGCGGTGTAGAGGTTGACGGGCTCGCGCCAGTGGCCGCGCACGCAGACCTTCACCCGGCCGCCGGCGGCGGTGGCGAGGACGGCCAGGGCCAGGGACCCGGCCAGGTCGGCGGGGGTCTGCGTCTCCTCGGCGACTCCGCGGACCATGGCGGCCAGCCATCCGGGCAGGGCATCGATGGGGAAGTCGGGGAGTGCGGGGCGGGCTTTGAGCGGGACGGGTTCGTCCCATGCGGGGCCGGTGATCTGCTCGGGCTCGATGTGGTCGAACCCTTCCCACAGGTCGGGGCCCGCGTCGGGCGTGGTCATGCGGTGGCCCTGCCTTCCTGGGGAGCGAGCAGCGGGCAGGTGGTGGTGCGGTGGTGGTCCCAGTCCTCGACCAGGCGCAGGACGGCGGCTCGGCCGCGGGCTTCGCGGTCGTAGGTGCCGCAGCGGCAGATCGCGGTCGCGCGGGTGACGGCGCTCCACTGCGGCGGCGCGATGACGTGCAGCCCGAAGAACAGCTGCTCGGGCGACCGGTGGGTGGTCGAGTGCGGGTCAGGGCGAAGAGCTAAAAGGACGCCCTGGCGGGCGACGCCCTTCGGCGCCCCACTGCTGGATCGGGCGGGGGCCGGTTCGGCGGAGTCGGGGCGGTCGGTGGTGGTCACGCGGCCCTCCCTGCGGTGCTGGCCAGGCCGCGTGTGACGGCGCGTTGGGCGTAGGGCTCGGGGACACCGACGGAGATGGCCGCGTCCACGATGTCCTGCCCGATGGCGTCCAGACCGCAGGGGCCAGGGCAGCCTGCGTGCTGGGCAGCCACGAAGGAAGCGACCCCGTACGCCTTCGACCCGGCCCCGAATTCGGTGCAGCTGCGGACCAGGGCCAGCCCGCGTTCCAGGCCGCTGTTGACGTAGCTCTCGGTGTGGCGACAGCCGGTGGCCACGCTGCGAGCCCAGGCGCGCTCGGTGGTGGAAGAGACCACCCGGCCCCGGGCGGGGGTGGTCTCTTCCTTGACGACCAGCGTGCGGACGGCTGTGGGCAGGTCGGCCATGGTGCCGGTTCCGGGCCCGAGCCAGCGGGCGTACTGCGCACGGGACTTGATGTCCACACCAGGCCGCGCGTTGTTGGCGGAGGGCATGGTGCCGCGGTAGATCCAGTGCTCCCCGCGTGTCGTCGGCACGGTCCTTGTGACGGGCAGGTGCTCGTGGGCCCAGGTGACGGCGTCGGCGTTGTCGAGGTCCACGACGGTCAGCCCGGCGCCACCAGGGTGGTAGGCGATTGCACCGGCGACCCGCCATGCCGGCGCCCAAGCTGCAGAGGTGAGAACGGTGGGGTCGGTGGTGGCGGCGGCCCAGGCGTGGCACGGCCGGGGGCACTGGCAGGGGCCAGCGGCTTTCATATGGGGGCGGTCCCCGCAGGCGCTTTTCTCGCAGGCTGGGCAGTTGCCGAAGGGGCGCTTCCCTCGCAGGGGTAGGACCGGCACGTCGGCGGCGGCCAGGGCCAGGGCGGTGTGCCGAATGTCGGTGGGTTGAGTCATGCTGGAGACCTCCGTAGGTCTGTTGAGGACTGGAGACCAGGGCGGGCTGCCTCTCGCCAAAAGCTGCGGCCCGCCCTAGCCGTGTCTACGAGCGGTGGTAGATGGCGAGCTGGGCGTCGAAGCCGTCCTCGTCCTCGACGTCGCGGTAGCGGCCGTACGGGCCGCCCTGCGGTCCGGGGATCTTCGCGACGACCGTGCGGGCCTCAGCGGCCATCTCGTCGGGGGTGGGCAGCACGCCGCAGAAGAGGTCGACGACCCAGTCCAGGCCGTTTTGCGGGACGGAGTCGGCGTCGCCCCAGCCGACCATCCAGCCCCTGTCTTCCCTCCATAGGAGGCTGACCTCGGTGTCGTCGCCGTAGGCGGGAGCGGTGACCTCGCGGGCGAACTCGATGTAGGCGTCGCGGGGGTCGTTGTCCTCGGCGTTCCAGTCGACGACGGTCAGGCCGGCCGCATCGAGCGCCGCGGCGATCGCCTCGATGTACGGGACGTGCGAGACGTACGGGGTGGGCTCACTCACGTGATGCTCCTTAGCGGTGGTTGATGGTTCCGTTGGCGCGGCCGAGGAAGCCGGTGGCGGTGATGTGCTGGGTGATGTGCGGGCGCTGCATCTCGCGCTGTGCGGCGGTGATGCGGGCCCGGACGCGGCCGATGACGGCGACGGCTGCGGCGCCGCCGGCGGCGAGGGCGGCCACCGTGGACCACAGGACGTGGCTCACGGCGACCAGCCCGGGCGCGGCGGCGGACAGGCCGACCGCGGTGATGGTGATGCCGCCGCCGACGGTCGGCGCGAGCAGCGCGGTGGCTTTGGCCCAGGCCGGGATCGGCTGCGCGACCGGCGCCGCCGGGGCCTCGGGCGGGGTCGGTGTGGTGGGGCCGGTGCTGTAGACCAGGGCGCGTTCCCCTGAGGGGAGGATGACTTCCTGGACGCCGGGTGGGATGTCCTGCGGGGGCAGCGTGGGGTGGGGGTGTTGGGGGTGCACGGGTCCTCCTTGCGCCCGGCGCCGGGCGGTTAGGCGGTGAGGTGGGTGAGGGCCTGGGCGAGGGCTTGGCAGGCGGCGTTGATGGGCTTGCTGGCGCCGGTGCTGGCGATGAAGAAGCCGAAGAGGAACACCGCGGTCGCGGAGCCGAGTTGGACGTAGCGC
Organism: Streptomyces sp. x-19; assembly: GCF_046549115.1. Lineage (NCBI taxonomy): Bacteria > Bacillati > Actinomycetota > Actinomycetes > Kitasatosporales > Streptomycetaceae > Streptomyces > Streptomyces sp. x-19. Next base: position 217,791 of record NZ_JAJPWK010000014.1, read on the forward strand.
AGGCGTATGAGGGCGAGGCTGATGAGTCCGAAGAGGACGGCGGCGGAGACCGTGACGGCCATGGGGCGACTCCCTGGAAAGGTGTGAGGGATGAGTCCGGCCGCCCGTTCGTGGGCGGCCGGCGGGGCTGTGCGGGCCTGTCATCCGGCCTGTCATCTGTCTGTCACCTGTCACCTGTCTGTCACCTGTAACGCGCAGGTCAGAAAGGGGAACAGGCCGCGCTGACAGGCCGAAGCCCCCTTGTCCGGGTCGGGTGACAGGTGACAGACAGGAGGGGCTCTTA
>NZ_JAJPWK010000015.1:0-200275 GCF_046549115.1 Streptomyces sp. x-19
GCGCGCGTCCTCCTCCGGAGGAACGACGCACGCCCCTACGGGGCGTCAAATGCTATTCCCCTCCGGGGAATTACCAGCCCCTTCGGGGCTTGCTATTCCATCGGAATAGCTGGGGAATTCCTCCGGAATTCCGCGCTGCATTCAGTGTGGCTCGCCTCGTGTGGCGTCTGGCGGGCCGTCCGTAGTGCCGGGCGTGAGGCTGGCTACGGGACGGGGTTCCCGTGTCTGGCTTGGAGTTCCGTCTCCGGGGCCCGGTCGCTGCTCCGGCCTCGGGAGCCTGGCGCAAGTCACCCGCATTCCGTCGCCCGGCAGTTGACGGCGGAATGAACCGCTCGTCTTCGAGCCTACCGCAGGTCTTTAGGGAAGCGCGAGACTTACGCGCCGATGCATCACAACATTGCCCGGGGTGGAGACTGGGAAAACACACCACCACCTCCGAGCCGAAAACCCTGCCCTGTATTCCTCTTCAGGCAGGCTGTAATTCCCGCTCAAACAGCTGGACATGACACCACTAAAAACCGGGTGCGCTCCAGTGCAGGCGCGCCCCGCAGGACCGCTGCAACTCACCACCGACCACACCCCGAGGGACCTCGGAAAAGCGGTAGAGATTGCCGGTCAATTCGCAGCGGCTCACTGCTGGTTCGGGTGGGCGGCGGCCGAAGCGACCGCGAGACGGTCAGCGGCGGGCTGCCGGCCCTGGTTGTCGAGGTGGCAGCGGGCGGTCAGGCGTCAGGGGCGACTTCGGGGTGCGTGAACCGCACGGGCTTGCCCAGCGACCGGGCGTAGGTGATTTCGGCTCGGGTGCTGTCTCCGATGTAGTCGCCGACTACGAGCACCTCATCAGCGAGCCGGATCTTCGCCCGGTGCAGATCGTCGAGTCGAACCTTCAGCGCCTTGGCCTCGACAGGATCGGGCCAAAGTTCGTGCGGCGACTTCATGTCAATGCCCGGTTTGACAACAATCTTTCCTGCTTTGGTCTCCCGCAGATCGGCCTCGTTCATCTCGGTCATGAAGCGGGTGGAGCCGCAGATCACGACGATACGCGGGAGGCTCAACAGCTTCTTCGCGTCGGCGAGCTTCCCCTCGGGGGTGAGCGGTTGCGGGTATGACACTGGTTTCTCCTGGTGGTGTGGTCCAAGGGGTGCCTGCGGAGACGTACGGGAATACCCACGCGCGCGTGTAGGGCGCCGGAGGTTCATCGATTCTCTCGATGATGAACGGCCTTGACGAACGCCCCGGGCTTACCGCCTTCACGTCACCAGGCCCAGCTCGGACCCCGCTCGCCGGCCGCTCTGGACCCGCTCACAGACCGCTTCGGTCGAGCGGGGACGACGCGCCCCGCGAGTGGGCACGACAGGGCGCTGACCAGCAGTCGAGCGGGTAGAGCGGGGCAGCTGATTGGATTGATCGGTTTTCGCTGGTCAGCATCGGTTTTCCGATTCGCAGCCGATCGGCCGCCGATTGGCCGGGCCCGCCGATCAGGAGCCGATCGGCGGCGGTGACCACGACGGCCTGGCCCTCCAGCAGGTGCGCTCGCGTGCACGCGAGCGCACCCTTTCGTCCCCGCCCCCCAGCCCAGGACCGAGGCCGGCTCGGGAGGCCCAGGCCGCCGTCGGCTCCCCGGCAGCGGCCCGCCCCTCGTACGACGCGGACGGGTGTCCGCGGTTGCAGGGGCGCGAGCCGGCGCTGCCGCCCTCGCGCACGCATGCACAGCACGGGGGACATGCGGCACGCGGTGGCCGCCCGATTCGGCGGCCTGGAGCGGGACTTCATCCGCCGGCCGGCGACGGCACCGCGGCCACCCCGGCGCGACGGCCGCGGTCCGGCCCTCAACACCCCAAAGGCGCTGTGCGGCCGCCAGACGCCCGAATGGGACCCGTCTCGCCTGGGGGGGGGGGAGGCCAGGGCTGGACGAGAGGGTGGGAGACGGGCGTGCAGACCCCTTGGCGGGGTGATGGCGGGGAAAGTACGGCTCCGCCGTGGTCCGAGGGCGTCCTTCGGGCGCGCCGCAGGCGTACGTGGCACGCGTAGTTGAGCCCCTGAAACCCGGCCGCTCACTGGTGACGATGACGGTGCGGGGACGAAAGCCACCTCGGCGGCACTGCCGAAAGCGCACTCATTTCGCACGACCGCATCCTCCCGACATCCCTTGCGAACGTCCTGGAGAACTCTCTTAATTCTCGCTTGTTTCATTGCACTTGATTACCAGAGAAACGTCCGTGTGCACAATTCGATATGCACGGTTAATTGCGCTCTCAATCGGCCCGTAAGTGGCTGGGGTTGGGTGCCTCGCCCGCGAAATTCCCGGCGAGGCACCCGACACCCCGGCCACTACCGCCGGTTGCCTCGCCGGCGGTCACGGGAAGCGTCGGCCGCCAGCCACGTCTTGGCGGTGCCGGCGAAGACCGCGACCTTGCTTATGACCTGCCACAACGGAGTCAGACGGAGGTAGACCGCCGTCAGCACTCCGCAGGCGATCGCGACCATCAAAAGCGCGCACACCGCCACCACGGCACGCCACGAACCCTGGGCGGCAGCGGCTCGGGGACGTCAGCCGGGGTGGACGGGCTGGCAGGCGGACCGGCTGACGAGTTGAGGCCCGCGGCCGGCGCAGCAGCGGGTACAGGGGCAGTTGCCGTGGCGGAGTGGCCGATGGCCACGGCGAACACGGGAGCGCCGTCAGCGCCCGTCGCAGGCAACCGCCACCACCGCCCAGGGGGCTGGGCGCCTGCGGGCCGCTGAAGGGCCTCCAGGGCCTGCTGTGCGGCCAACGTGGGCAGCGGAGCCGGGGGATGGAGTATCGGGCGGGAAGAAGGCCGCGGGGGCGGTCTGCGGTGGGGTGGTGGTGACGGGCTGGTGGGTCGGGCCCGGCTGGGCCGGCGACTGGTGGGTCGTCATGGCTCTTCTCTCTCGGTCGGTGTGCCGTGTGCAGTGCCCGGTTGGGCGCGATGGGGGCCACCGTCGCCATCGGATCCGCGCTGATCCAGTTCTCGCGAAAATCCGCAAACACCCCGTCAGAGCAGGTTCTGACGGGAATTCGCGAGGAGTGGACCGGCAGGCTCGAGGGGCTAGCGACGGTGATGTCAGCACCATCGAGCAGGCAGGGGTTAGCCACGCAAGCGACCCGAAGCCGGCAGTTCACGACGGCGAGGTCGGGGCGTCGAGGACGGTCGTACGAACACGCCCATGCGCACCACACGCCGCCGGCCCCTCGACCACGGCCCCCAACGCCGCGACACCACCGCCGCGGACGACCTCGGGGCCTCCAACCCCGGGTGCGCACCCTCGACGCCGACATCGAACTGACCCCGATGCGCCTCGCCGCCCGCCTCGACGACGTCCTCGCTCACTTCCGCGACAGCGGCACCCTCAGCCCGAAGGGCAACAACTGAGGGCCCAACACCAGTGGAACGGCCCGAGGTAGCCGGTTTGTTCGAGCGGCCCCGGGCCGTCGTGCTGGACGCCCTCTTGATGGCCAATCGGAGGGAACGCGGCGGAAGGGATCCCGGCGCGCTCACCAAACTCACATCGAGGCCAACCGTCGGCCGCCGCGCGCCCCACGAGTCGCGCAGCACGTCCTCTGCGTCGGCTACCGCGGCAGTGGAGATGCCGGCACGTGCTGCGGTCGGCGTGCAGCGGGCGACCGCGGGCCCCGGCGAGCGGCGGCCAGCAAGTGCTCGGTCCCAGCCGGCAGCGGCCGGCCAGCGACAGCACGCGGAACTGAGGCGCCGGGCTCATCGTGTGGAGTGCTGGCCGCCAGCTTCGAGCCGGCCCTCAAGGCGAAGGTCAGGACCGCCTCCTGCGCGTCCTCGATCTCGTGGCCGTCGCGGAGGTGGAGCAGGTACGGCAAGCACGCCGATCCGGGCGAGATACTCGGCCCCTGCCGGGCGGGGGTCAGGTCGTCGGCGACGACCGACAGGACCTCGATCGCGGCGGGCCCGGCTCGTGACTGCGTGAGGTGTACAGGGAGAGGGGGTGTCGCCGCCCTGGGGAACCGGCTTACCCGGCCCGGCTCTTGGTTCGCTCGGGCAGGCAGAACATCAGGGTCCACATCAACACGAGGGTGCCGCCGACCCACCAGAGGATGTCGGTGAACGCGTCGCGGTTGATCGCGCCGTCGGGTGAGCCGCCGGTGGCGGCGAAGAACACGAGGGCGGTCAGCGCGGTGCCGAGGGCGATGCCCAGGTGCATTGCGGTGTTGAACAGGCCCGAGGCGGAACCGGCGTTCTCGTGCGGGATCTTGGTGAGGGACATGTCGGCGAGCGGGCCGCCGATCATGCCGAGGCCGAAGCCGATCAGCGCGACCGGGATGGTCATCGCGAGGAGGGTCAGGTCGGCCTGTCGACTGCTGATCTGAAGTCCGTAAGCCGCCATCGAAGCGAGTGTGATCAGGGCTCCGGCCTGGGGCAGGCAGCGCCCGAAGCGCCCTGCGCTCTTCATCGCGGTCGTCGCGCCGGCCAGCTCGCCGAGAGCGAGCAGGACGAAGGCCGCGGCCGCCGTCAGCGGATTCATGCCCAGGCCGCGCTGGAGGTAGAGCGTCCAGGTCATGAAGAACAGGCCGCACAGCAGGCCGAGCATCAGCTGCGCGGACAGGCCGCCCGAGAACTGCTTGCCCCGGAAGAGGGAGAGCGGCACGAGCGGGGAGTTGTCCTTCCTGCGCTGCTGGTGGCGCAGGAAGACGCCGAGTACGAGGAGTCCTGTGGCGAGCATGGCCAAGCACCACAGCGGCCAGTGGTGGGAATGGCCCTCGGTGAGCGGGAAGGTGATCAGGACCATGGCCAGTGCGGACAGCAGCATGCCGGTGAGGTCGAGGCGGTCGGCCTTCTGCGCGGTCGACTCGGGGATGAACCTCCGGCCGAGGAGGATCACGGCGAGGCCGACGGGCATGTTGATCAGGAAGATCGGCCGCCAGCCGAGTGCGAACAGGTCGGCCTCGGTGAGCACGCCGCCCAGGACTGGGCCCAGGACGTTGGCGAGCGACAAGACGGCCCCGTAGAGGCCGAAGGCCCTGCTGCGGATCTCGCCGTCGAAGATGACGTGAAGGGTGGCCAGGACCTGGGGGATCATCATCGCGACGCCGGCGCCCTGGATGACGCGGGCGGCGATCAGCACACCGGGGCCGGTGGCGATCGCGCACAGCAGCGAGGCCAAGGTGAACACCACGGCGCCGATGAGGAGGATCTTGCGTCGGCCGTGGATGTCGCCGAGCCGTCCGCCGGTGATCAGCCCGACGGCGACGGTCAGCGAGTAGCCGGCGGTCAGCCACTGCACCGCCACCGGTCCGGCGCCAGTCGACTCCTGCACGGCGGGTAGAGCGGTAAGGACGACCGACTGGTCGAGGATGTCCATGAACTCGGCGACCACAAGCACGACAAGGGCGATCCGAGCGGCGCGGGTCATCTTCGACGACCGGTCCGGCACGTCATGGGCCGGCGGCTCGGCGGTGTGCTGCGGCTCGTTGCCAAGCGCGGGGGAAGGCACTGCGGGCTCCTGATGCAGGGAAGCGGGGAGCCCTGCCGTCAGCCGCGCCGGGGCCGGAGAACACGAAACCCGGGGCAGTCGGCAGAGCTGCACCCGGAAAGTGACAGGGAAATGCGGGAGTGGGCGACGCAACTCAGGCCAGCGCAACGTCCGCCCCGGACACGTTCGAAGCCTCAGAACGTGGGGAACTGCGGACGGCTACTTGGCCTGGGAGATAAGTCGTCACCTCGAAACACAGCGCCGGGGCCCCGGAACGGACACAGGCGGAACCCAAGCAGGGTAAAGGCCCCTCTGGCGCCCGTGCAACGCGATAACTCACCCCACCGCACCCGTCTCGCCCGGGCGGGCGGCCGGGCGCCAGTAGCGAGAGGGCCAGGCCGCGGCGGCGGGCCGACGGAGGCGGCGGGCCGACGCCAGCCGGTTCAGAGCAGCGCAACGGCCGGCGCAGTCGAAGAGACCGGGCCGGCCGACCTGGCGCTGGTCATCTCCTCCTTGGCCAGCAATCGGGCGTACACCGTGCTCCTCCAGGAAGCCTGCGGCCGGGCCCGTTCAGCCCGCACGACACCGGTCCGCGGCCGCGTACCGGCCACCGGCACCCAGCGACCGGACAGCCCGGGGGGGGAAAATTGGTAGGCGGGCAGGATCGCCCGCAGCGAGAATGACGCGGTGTTGATCGTGAATGCCGTCCTGGAGACCCCAGGCATCGTTGACTTCTCCTTCTGGCCGGTGGCCGACCTGCCTCCGTACCAGTTCATGGCTCTGTCGGGCAGTATGTCCCCGCTCGAAGTCGGCAGCGCGCTGGCCATGTTGGCTGACTGCAACTCGCGTGCAGGTGCAGGCGATCGCCCTTTGTCAGGCGCCAGCGAGGCAATTCGCCGCCTGCTGGAGGCAGACAAGGTCATCGCACCAGGAGGGCTGCGCGTCCACGACACCCGAACCAACGTCACCGTCCGGCCAGGATGTTGTTGTGGCCTGGAGGACTGGCGCGAGTGGCTCGACGTCGCAGACGGAGAGACCCGGTGGCTCGGCCATGACCCTTCACCAAGGCTTGAGCATGCCGACGAGGTCGTGCAGCTGTGGCCGGACAGCATAGACGCTCAGAACGCTCCTTCCGGGCAGCCCATCAAGATCGTGATGGGTGACCTACCCGGGATCCTGCATACCGTGCAGGAGGGACTGCAAGGCTTTCTCTCCCTCACCAAGCAGTGGGCCAATCGCCATGTTCCGACTCTCGCCGAGGACCTGGCAGCGAAACTCGACGAAGATCTGGCCATCAGTGAGCCTTTTCCAACCTGATCGGTGTGGTGGGGTGCTCGGCGGGTGGGGGCGGTGTCTGGACATGAAGAAGCTCCTGGTAGACGGGTTCACGACCAAGATCGCCTGTCTCCCAGGATCTTCCGCGTGCTTGTGTACCCCTCCGGCGTCGATGTGTCCACTTCGACCTTGCGCTACCTGGCCGCTCGACTGCGGACCCGCCGTCAGGAACGCGGAACGCGTTGGCGTCGTGTAAGCGCGCCCGGAGAAGGGCGAAGCTCTACGCCAGGTCCTTGCGCATCATGGTGCACATCGTTTCGTGGCGGTGCAGCGTTCCGTCGAGGGCCTGCTCTTCCCACGCGTCCGGACGGTGGTCGTAGGCGCGGTAGCCCAGCCTCTCGTAGAGGGCACGGGCACGTGGATTGCCGTCCTCCACGCCCAACTCGGCCTGGTACAGATCCCGATTCCTGATGCGCTGTTCCAGGGCCTCGACGAGAACCGTGCCCACGCCACAGGACTGCAGCGCGGGGTGGACGGCGAGTTGCCACAGCGTGCCTACGCCGTCCTTCGCCCGGTAGTCGACACCGCCCTTGGCGATCGGAATCCCGGCACGGGCGCAGACGGTCAGATAGTCGACGTCGCCGGACGGCCTGCGATCCAACTGCATGGCGACATTGTTGAGATGATGCGCAGATCCGGCCCAGCCGCACGACTCCAGATCCGCGTGCACCAGATCTCGCACGGTCAGTCCCAGCACGACGCTTGTCACGTGGAGCACCTCCGCAAGGCAGCATCCTCCCGCGTCCCGAACCGGTGCAACCCGGATTCGGCCGCTCCGTACCGTCTCCCCGCGCACCGCCCCGCGCGGGAAGTATGAGGGGGACACGCACACGAAAGGGGTCGGAATTCCGTGAAGGACACACCAGAGGGCGGCATCGAGGGCGAGGCCGTCTCGCTCATCCCCGCCACCGAGGACCACCTGCCACTGCTCGCCGGGTGGTTCGCCGATCCCGAGTTCGTCCGCAACTGGGGCGGACGGCCTCTCACCCGCGAGGAGGTGGCCGCCAAGTACACCGGAAGGCGGCGTCCCGCAGTGGTCTCGTGGCTGGTCCTCCGAGGCGGTGATCCCGTGGGGTATGCCCAGTACGTCGCCTCCGGCCCTCGCGAGGGCGGCGTGGACATGGCGCTCCTGCCACACGCACAGGGTCAGGGGTATGGCCCTGACGCCGCCCGGGCCCTCGTCCGGCACCTCCTAGCCATCGTGGGATGGGACCGGGTGACGGTCGATCCCGAAGCAGCCAACCGCCCGGCGATCAGGGCATGGAGCAAGGCAGGCTTCCGCCCGGTTGCCGCACGGGGAAGCCGAGTTCTGATGGAGTGCAGGACCGCACGGAACGGCCCGTCACAGACGGCCCCGGCGGGTCTCCCCTCTGAGGGAACCCGTCCAGAGCCTCACGGGCCGGCACCGTCAGGGCTGATGCGAGTACCCGCGGGACTCGTGGTCCTCATCGGCCCGCCGGCTTCGGGCAAGAGCAGCTTCGTCCGAGCACTGATCGCCCACGGGCGTATCGACGAGGACGCCGTGGTGTCCAGCGACGAGATCCGCGCGGAGCTCTTCAGCACCGCACCCACCGAGGCGCACACCGACGCGGCGGACGCTCGGATCTTCATGGAACGCGACCGACGGGTCGTCGCCCGGCTTGCCCGCGGACACACAGCAGTCGCAGAGTCCACGAACGTAACCCCCCAGGCACGCACCCGCCTCATCGCCATCGCGAGGCGCTTCGACGTCCCGGTGACCATGCTGCGGTTCAACCCGGACCTCGGCGTACTCCTCCAACAGCAGGCGGAGCGTGGCCGGACCGACATCACCACCGCCGACGTCCACGCCTTCGCCGCGCTCATGGCCCGGCACGCCGGCACCGACCAACTGCGCTCGGAGGGCGCACACGTAGTTCACGACGTCCCCGGGCGTAGTCAAGGGGTGACTCCCGCCGATGCCGCGACGCGCTTCTCGTTCAGCTGACAGGCCGGCCCCGGCCCTACGCTCACGCAGCCGTCTTCTGCCGCCCCCACGGACTTGCGCGGAGCAGCACCGGGGCTTCCCGAAGGCACGGCGGGGGCCAGACACCTGGCCGGCCAGGCTGGAAAGGCTGACTGCATAATGACGGCCCGCCGGCCTTAGGACGACGGGCCGTTGAGGTAGGGACCCGGCAAGGTCAGCCGACCTTGGCCGGTTACTCGGCTAGAGCTCGCGTGCCGACGGGGCGGCAGGAGTCGGTACCGGGCTCGATGAAGGCACCGTTGAAAATGAGGCGGTCGACGACGGCCAGGGCTCAGCTCGTGTCGACATCCAGCACGATCTTGCCGCGGGTGTGGCCTTCCTGGACGGCCTGCCAGGCATCGGCCGCCTCGGCCAAAGGGAAGGTGCGGTCCACGGTGACGGACAGCTTGCCGGAGTCCGCGAGGGAGCACAGCGCGGCGAGGTCGTACGAGCTGGGGCGGGCCCACACGAGGTGGCCACCCTTCTCAGTGACGGTGGTGTCGACGATGGAGGCGACCCGCTTCGGATTCTTGAGCACTTCCTGGGAGACAGTCACCGCGTCACCGCCGAAGAAGTCGAGTGCTGCGTCGACGCCGTCGGGCGCCAGCTCGCGTACCCGGTCTGACAGGCTGTCGCCGTAGGTGACGGGCTCGGCGCCGAGCCCGCGGAGGTAGTGGTGATTGTGCTCGCTGGCGGTGCCGATGACGCGCGCTCCACGGGCGACAGCGATCTGCACGCCGAACGAGCCGACACCGCCGGACGCCGCGTGGATCAGCACGGTATCGCCCGTGCCGATGCCGAGCCGCTGGATGGCCTGGTAGGCCGTCAGCCCGGCCAGCGGCAGCCCGGCGGCCTGCAGCCAGTTGAGGGACTCGGGTTTGCGGGCGAGAGTGCGCACCGGGGCGGACACCAGTTCGGCATAGCCGCCGTTTTGTGCCCAGTCCTTGCAGATGTAGCCCATGACCTCGTCGCCGACCTCGAACTCGGTGGCGTCGAAGCCTCTGGCTTCGACGACGCCGGAGACCTCCCAGCCCGGGATGAAGGGGAAGTGCGCTTCCATGACGTCGTCGAGGTAACCGGCGGCGAGCTTCCAGTCCGCCGGGTTGACGCCCGCCGCCTTGACCCGGACGAGGACCTCGCCGGGGGCGACCTTCGGGGTCGGCAGCTCTGTGAGCTCCAAATCTACCGGGCCCCCGTACTGCTGCAGTGTGATTGCCTTCATGATCAATAACAACGGGACGGCACACGATCCGTATTCCCGTTCCCACTTCGACATCTGCGCCATGCAGACACAAGCGGCTGAAAACTCCCCCACACTACGCGCGTTGAAACTGAACATGACACGACCTTGGGCTGCTGGGAGTGGGCGGTTCTACCGTCCAGATCCTTCCGACTTGTTGAGGAGAATTCCCGAGGGCAGGTGCACCACCCACCCCAGCCCGGCCACCGACGGCCCAGCGGCAGCGACAAGCCCCCTGGGCGGCCACGAGCCGGACGCCAGCCGCGGCTCTGCCCAGGAATGCCCACCGGCGGGTCCCCGGCGAACGCCGGAAGGGCCGCTGCGAGCCCCGCTGCCCGGATGTCTTCGGCCCAGGTCATCCCCACACCTACTCCCGGCTCCTCTCCGATGCCTTGACACGGAGCGTGATGACGGCCCCGAGGAACACGGCGCCGCCGATGCCCACCAGGAATTTGTCGATGGTCAGCGAGGTCTCCATGCTCTGCTTGCTTCGTTCATAGCTCCAGCGGTCGTCGCTGGTCGCCGATATCTGTCCGGGCCTGACGGTGACGCAGGTCTGACCAGGATGCATCTCCCTGCCGTCGCACATGGGGACGGCATCCGGGTTGTGCAGTATCACCAAACCACCGAATACGGCGGCGACCAGGCCAATTGCAGCGAGAACCCGCAGAGTGACTTTCAAGGCTTTCGGCACTGTTCCTCCTGTTGGATGGCGTGCGGCCGTGAAGGCCGCAACGGCGCGTGCGGCACACCACAAGATGATCGGAGCGTGGCCACGGCCATGAAGCTTGCATGTGCGATCTCTCGGCTGGCCGGGCAGGTTGTGCATTGGTCGGTGGATGGTGATGGGTCGGAGCGTTGCTGTCATGGGATGGATCGTGTCCAGCCGTGGCCGCTCGGGGGGGGAGGACCGAGCGCTTCAACCACTCCCGCAGCACGGGCCGTTGCTGATCCGGCCAGGGAAACCCTCAAGATCCTCGGCATCAGGCATCACCTCCACTGGGGGTAGACCCGAACCGAAGACCTCGCCCCCCGAGACCGCTCAGGCGCGGCGAACAGGCCGGGATCGCCCGCAGCCCGCGCTCACCGGCCGCTGCGGCTCACTGCACTCGAAGCTCAGGAATCTGGCTCAAATCCAGGGACTGTATTGGACGGTGGGTCCTTCGTCAGGGAAATCGTCGGGGAACACCTGGCTCACCAGCCTGCCGCGCAGGACGCGCAGCAAGTAGCTCTCGGGTGGGCCCTCGTACAGATCGTATTCGGGGCCTCGCCCGATCACGGTGAGGACCGCCCACCGATCGGGGTCGGGGTGGGGGATGAGCAGAAGCATGTCGGCATTGTCGGTACCGCCCCACCGGATCACCTCGGCGGTGTTGGTTCCTCGGTCTGCGAGGAGACGGTGGAGGTGAGGGCGGGTCTCTGCCAGGGTGTGCCGGGCGGCAAGGGTTCGAGCGATCAGGTCGGCGTTTTCGTTGTGGGCCCCGGCGCGGTAGACGCGCAGAAAGTCGTCGAACTTCGCGCCGCCGAAGGTATTGAGGAAATTCTTGAAGGTCGGTGGAAAGGTCGTGTGGAGGCTCTTCTCCGCGCGTGCCCAGTCGTTGAGCACCGGCTCGTTGTCACCCGTGTAAGGCAGGGAGGCCAGGAGGCCGAGATCGGTCACGTTTGCCTACCTCTTGTTGATGATGGTCTGGTCTATGTCCAAGCCGGGGCCGGTGGCCTTTACATGGACCCCTGCGGGCACCTGGTCGTTCGGCTGGCGGTATACCGGGGTCGCGGAGTACTCGACACTGCCGTGATCTCTGACGGTTTCGTAGATACGTTCTTCCAGCTTCTCCATGACCTCGTTGTTGGCCGTGTCATACATGATCACGATGTTGGCGGGCGAGCGGCCGTCTCCTCCCAGACTTCTGGCAAGGAGATGACCTCGAGTGTGCCCAGCTGCTTCCCCCTGCCATCCTGGTGGTTTGATGCGCCGTGATGCCTTGGTTCCAGCGTCCAGCATTCCGCGGCTGACCGTGGTCTCGACCCCCGTGGCCCGTCCCAGGGTGTCCAGCGGCTTGGCATACGACGGGGTCGGCTGGGCTACTGGGCCTGCCGTCCGCCCACGGACAGCACTGGCCGCGGCAGCAGCCGCAGTGACAGCGGCCGCTCCGGCGGCGACCGTGCCCGCACCGGTCTTGGCTTGTTTGCCGCACGGATCACCCGCGGGCGGTTTGGGGGTGGGCAGCTGTTTCGCGTTTCCGCCGTCGTTGTCGTAGCTGACGTCGGCGCAGGCGGCGTAGGCGGGCATCGGCAGCAAGAAGAGGAACGCGAACAGGACGCCGGACAACGCTGTGACGCACCTCAAAAGCATGCGTGTGGTCATGTCACCGCCTGGGGTGGGCGCGGGGAGGTCGTGGATGGGCCGTGTTGGTTTTGGACGCTGATGACGTGCTGGCGGAGTGTGTGTTCGTCGGTTGCGGTGGGGTCGTATTCGGCTCGGCTGCGGTGCCAGCGGGCCATGCCGAGGCGGAGCTGGGCTTGGTGGAGCCGGCCGAGATGCTGGTAGGCGGTGATGCCGCCGTGACGCAGCGCCTTCAGCCGGAGGTAGAAGCGGCGTGCCGGGTGGAGCAGCACCGGGATGTCGTCTTGGGTCACCGCTCCGTATCCGGTGGCTGCCTCGGCGGCGAGTTCGACGGCGAGGGCGGCGGCTTGGTCGCGTGTACCCCGCCGGAGCAGCAGCAGGTAGAGCAGGACCAACGGGCCTTGCAGCACCAAGAACGCGAGGGGGGTGAGGATCAGGAGGTCGATGGTGGGGCTCGGGTCGAACCAGTCTTGTTTGCCCCGGCTGTAGGCGGTGATGAAGACGTCGTTGGCGAAGTGGGCGGCGATGGCGATGCCGAAGCCGCAGCTGACGGCGATCCGGCGGGCCCGCTTGTCCCGCAGCTGCCGTGCGATGCCGAAGCTCGCGCCTATTGCCGCGGTGAACGCCATGTGGGCGGCCATCAGGCCCAGTGACTGGCGTAGGAAGTACTGCGTGGAGGCGCTCGCGCCGTCGTGCAGGGCCATGTACTGGGCGCTTTCGGCGAGGTTGAAGCCCACGCCGGTGGCCGCACCCAGGACGATGCCCGAGACTACGTTGTCGACGTGCCGGCGCAGCAGCAGGAAGGCGATGGCGACTCCGGCGCCCTTGCCCAGCTCCTCGAAGACGCCGGCGGAGACCGCGATGCCGGACATCACCTGGAGTTTGGTTCTTGCCAAGTCCATGAGCGTCAAGGCGCCGTTGTCGGGTGAGAGGTAGTTGTAGGCGTAGTCGGTCCACCACTGGTTCATCGAGCCGCCGAACCCTGCACCGACGACCGCGCCCCACCCTGCTGTGGCCAGCAGGGCCGGCACGGGGAGTCGGGAGAAGCGCTGCATGCGGTGGACCAGCCAGAGGGCGTAGGCGGTGCTGGGCAGGCAGAACAGCAGGTAGGTGATGTTCCGGGTGAGGGTGCCCAGCATCCACACTGGATAGGGCAGCAGTAGGACCACGGTCGCCGCTGCCTGCCAGTGGGCTCGCTGATGCCCGGGGCGCCGGCTGAGCAGCCAGAAGGCCGAGGCGGCGGGCAGGCTCAGGACGTAGCACCAGAAGGAGACCTTGTACCAGCCGAACGGCGGGGAGGGTTGCCCTTTGAGGGGTGGGTTCAGCCAGCCGACCAGCGCATGGCCTTCCTCGTATCCGAGGTGGGGACGCAGGATGTCGATGATGACGTGGACGGTGTAGACGGCCGACAGCGTCACGGCGACGAGCAGTATCGCGCGCATCCGGATATCCCGGCTGTCGGCGGCCGTCGGGGCTGGAGGAAATGCCTGGCTCACGACGTCCTCCCGGGGGCGTCCGGAGCACCGGTCGGCACGCCCGTGGGGAGTTGGGTGGGGAAGCTCGGCAGACTCGTCGGGATGTGGCTGGGGAGACCGGTCGGAAAGCTGGTGGGGAAGCCGGTGGGCAGGCTCGTCGGGAAGTTCGTCGGCAGCCTCGTGGGGAAGTTCGTGGGCAGGCTGGTGGGGAGGTTCGTCGGCAGACCGGACGGCCGCGCGCTCATCCCGGGCGGCACAGGCACCTTCGGGTCCGGTCTGGCCCCGAAGTTCACCACTGCGCCGGTCACCGCAAGTACCGCCGCTGCCGCCCCGCAGCCCAGGAGGAGCCGGTAGTGCGGGGCGCGTTGGTAGCCCGGCCGTTGTGACGTCGGGTCAGCCATGGCTCGCCTCCAAGGGCAGTACGCCGAGGGTTGTTTGGCCGGGCCGGTACGAGCCGGGGAAGGCGATGGCGAGGTGGTCTCCCGCCCGCACGGCCCGCGGAGGGTTGAGGTCGGGGTCCACGCCGAGGGACGTGGCCTTCCACGACGGAGGGGTCACCTGATGGGCACCGGTCACGGTGTGGAGCGAGAGCGAAGTGGGGCTTCGCGCACCGGCCAGCACCTGCACACCGGAGTCGGTGGGTGCCGCCAGGGTCACCGAGGAGGAACTAGGCAGCGTGCTGCTCCAGCGCTGGCGCCCGGTGGCGAGGTCGACCGCTATGACGCCGTCGGTGCGGCCGGCGTAGCGGCCGTTGGCCTTGGCCAGGTACAGGGTGTCCGCGCTCAGCACGAGGTCGGCCGGCTCGTACGTGACCCCGGAGCCGAAGGCCACGGCGGTGGTGGCGGCCCCGGTCGTGTCCAGCGGAACGGGCCGGTCCGTGCCCGCGGACAGCAGGTAGAGCAGGCCGCCACCATGATCCGACAGGTAGCAGCCGACCAGCAGGCGGAAGTCGCGAACGGTCATGAAGCCCGTGAGCTTTCGGCGCACTGTCGTATGGGGCCTGATGCTGGTGCACCCGGGTAAGGCAGGCATCCCGATCGGCCGGGTCGGCGGACCGTCACCAAAGGACATCAGCCTGGCCTGGTCGCCGCACTCGGCCAGGGCGTAGACCGTGGCCAACAGTGCCTGGGCCTGTCCGGTGAGGCGGCATCCGCCTTGCATGGGGCCCGGACCGAAGTCGGTCGTCCACTTCACCCGGCCGGTGCGCACGTCGGCGCTGAGCAAATCCGTGACGTGCTGGTCATGGGTTCGGGAGCCTGCGAAGGGGGCTGTCACCACGTCGCCGCTGATGGACAGTGAGGTGCCACCGAGCCGGTCGGGAAAGCCAGTGGAGCCGTCCGCGACCAGGCTGACCGCCCGCGTCCAGCCGAGGGTGCCGGTGGCCGCCGAGACGGTCTGGAGGTGATCGCACCTCTCGCTGCCCGGGGTATCGGCCCACATGCCGTAGGTGAACGCCCCGATTCCGCGCGATGTGCTGTGGCTCATGTTGCACAACAGCCCGCCCCCCGGCGGCTGCCAGGACCAGATCCGGTCGCCGGTGGCGGCGTCGTACGCGGTCAGCCCGGACTTGCTGCCCAGCACGACGGACGACGATGTGCTCCACAAGCCCACGAAGGTGCTGGTCTCCGCGTGGCTCAACGACCAGGCGAAGTTCCCGTGGGGGGCTTGGCCTGGCTTGGCCGAAGGGGAGGCGGTGGCGGTCGGCGGGGAGCCGGGGCCCCAGTACGTGAGGGCAAGGGCGAGAGTGAGGATCGCGGTGACCACCCCCGCGAGCACCGCCGCCGGTCCGCGTGCCCCACGTGTGCGGCTGGGGGAAGTCGGGGCAGGAGGCGGCAGGGGCGGTAAGGGGGGCGGGGGTGGGACAGGAGGAAGCGGCGGCGGGGGTGGCTGCCCCTGCGGGCGGTGGCGGTATGACGTCACGGCAGCGCCGCCTCGGTCCGGGCGGCGAGATCCGGCGCGGCGTCGGCGCGCAGCGTCCGGCCGTCCGGGGTGGCGCGGTGGAAGGTGCGGATGAGGAGTGCCGGGCCCGGGGCGAGCGGTTCGGCGGTCAGCGGCCGGTCCACCTGCCGGGTGTGGCGCAGCAACGCCTGCGCGGGGCCCTCGACCGGAGCCGGCGCGACCGCCTCCGCCCTCGCCCCCTTCTTCTTGCGGTGCTGCACGCGCAACCACCCCGCGGGTGCGATCAGCCCGTCCATGAAGACCTCAGGAACCAGCTTGTGCGGCAATTCGTCCACCGAAGACTCCGCTCCCCCGTTCGCCGCACGTGGCAGGCAAGGGCCCGCGCGGTGGCCAACACGTCGGGCAAGACGTTAGGAGCGGCCGATGAAACCGCCGTGAAACGGTGAGCGCGCTCAGCTCGGTCCGCAGCGCTTCCGCCCACTGCCGGGCCGCCTCACCGGCCAGATCACCGCCCTCACCGACCTGTCCACAGCCGCCCGCCGCCCTCTCCGCGAGCTCCACGCGGCTGACTCGGCGCCGCTGGCGAGCCACCGCTGCTGCCAGGAGGAGCCGGGGAAGTCCTCCAGCCAGTCCAGCAGGTGGGCCAGGCCGCGGACCCGGTTGGCCTGGACCACGGGGTTCGCGAGGACGAACGGCGTGCCGGTCGTGTGCTGCCAAACCGCCGCCCGTTCCAACCGGGTGGCGGCCCAGTCGCCGGGGACGGTCCTCGCGGGGAACCGGTCGCGCGTGGTCGGCGGTCGGGTTCGAGGTCGGCAGGCGACCAGCGGGTGGTGTAGAGGTGGTAGGCCGGCATCCGGCCGCGCAGCGTCTTCGGCTCGCTGATGTCCAGGCAGTGCGTGGCGCGCGCGGCGTCCACGATCGCGTTGTCCAGGCCCGGCTCGCGGCGGCGGCCGCGCAGGACGAGAGCGAGGTGACGACGAGCTTCGGCGAGCAGGGGACGGCGATGGAACCAGCCGCCACCGTTCATGACGAACACCATCGCGGTGACGTCAACGGCCGCCAAGGCGACGTCGACCACAGCCGCGACCCGGGCCGGATCGCGGCAGCCGCGGCACGGGCGTACTCGAGGAGGGAGTCGATGACGTCGGCGACCACCCCGGAGGTGATGATCGCGCTCGCCTTCCACCCCGCCCGCTGCTGAAGACCGGCGGCCGGCGGAACGGCGGGACTCGGCCTCAACCACCCGACCCACTCCCCCGCTCCTGCGGCGCCGCCGGTGGCTGCGGCGTCCGTGCCCGCGGTGCCGGCGGCAGGTAGGAATGCGACTGGCACCGCGGAAGCCGACCTCGTCCAGACCGACGTCGAAGGCCACGCGCCGCACGGCGGGCGCGGCGGCCTCGACGTCGCGGCGCAGCAGACCCGCGAACGCACCCCAGACCGCGCGGACCCAGCAACACGGGCTGCCACCGACGCCATGGACGATGCACGCCAACTCCCGCAACAAGCCCACCACCTCGCGGCCCGGCAGACGAACAGCCATCTGCCGGGCCATCACCTCCTCCAGCTCCAGAACGCCGAGCACTGCGGCGCCCTCGGCGGTACCGTCCAGGCCCGCGCCGGCCGCCGCCGCTTCCTCGGCGGCAGGCGCACGCTCCAACACCGCCTGCAGCGCCAGATGGCCGGCGTGCTCAGCGTCCACGGCTGCCCCTGGTGACCGGCTGCTTCGAGCACGGGTGCCGCCTGGAGGACGCCGTGCAAGTCCACCGGTCGGTTGCCTTCGGCCACGAGGGTCCGGTCCCGACGCCGCTGGCCGGACCTCTGGCCACCGTGGACCGCTACACCTCGAAGGGCTCGCCACCGGGCGGGTCGTCCTCTCGGGCCGCACCGTGCACGGCGGTGTGGTTCCGGCTGCTGCGGTTCCTGCTCGATGAGGTCAGCCTCTCGTCGACGAGCGGCCGGGGCAGGCAGGGCCGGGCCGTCCTGGAGCACATCTGGCAGGCCACCGGCCGCAAGTACCGCGCCGGCCTGAACATCTGGCGGCCGTACGAGAACCTCAAGCCCGACATCCAGGAAGCGATGCTGCACGCCGCCGGCGCCGCGCTGCACCTGGCCGTCGCCGGAACCATCACCGTCCGCGGCCACCTCGCCTCCGCGCTGCGGACCCCAGGTATCCGGTACGTCTACGACGGCGACGTGCCTGGGGCGGGTTGACCGCGCAGGTCGGCCGGGGTGGTGGTGCCGCGGGCGGAGTTGGGGCCGCCCGTCAGCGGGGTCGTCGGGTCGGTTCGGTCAGCGCCGGGTGACAGCGTTCACCGGGTTGCCGTGGTCGGTGCGGGGGTGACTGCCGGGGTGTTCGGTTCCGGCTTCTGTGCGGGCGGGGTGGGTTGGCGGGTGGGGAGGATCAGGGTGACCAGGATGGTTCCCGCGGCGAGGATGATGCCGCCGATGAGGCTGGTGTGGGCGATCGCGTGGGCGAAGGCGTGGTCGGCGGCGGCGGTGAGGGCCTGGGCGGGCTGGACGCCAAGGGCCGGGTCGTGGCTGATGTGCTCGGCGACGGCCCGGGCACCGCCGATGGAGTCGGTGGCGGTGTCCAGGGCGGCGGGCGGCACGTGGCCGGTGAGGGTGCTGGTGAGGGTGTCCTTGTAGGTGGTGGCCAGGATGGAGCCGAGGGCGGCGATGCCCAGGGAGCCGCCGAGTTCGATGGCGGTGTCGTTGATGCCGCCGCCGACGCCGAGGTCGGCTTCGGGGAAGGCCCCCATGATCGTGTCGGTGCACGGTGCGGTGCTGAGCCCGATGGCCAGGCCGAGCAGCAGCAGGGTCGGCAGGAAGTCGGTGTAGGTCGAAGCGTCGTCGATGCGGGTGAGCAGGAGCACCGCGACGGTGCCCAGCGTCATGCCGGCCGTCACGACGTACCTGGTGCCCAGTCGCGTCGTCAGCGGGCCGGTCAGGGCCGCGCCGGTGAACACGGCGGCGCCCAGCGGCAGCAGCCGCACTCCGGTGGTCAGCGGGCCGTAGCCGAGGACGAATTGCAGGTGCTGGGTGGTGTAGTAGATGGTGCCGAAGGTGCCCAGGAAGAACAGCAGCACGGCCAGGACCGCGCCGGTGACCGCCCGGTCACGGAACAGGTCCAGGTTCAGCAGCGGGCGCGGGTGACGCAGTTCCCAGGCGATGAAGGCGGCCAGCCCGGCGGCGGCGACCGCGGCGGCGGTGAGCGCGGGCGCTCCCCAGCCGTGGTGCGGGCCCTCGATGATCATGTAGACGAGGGAGCCGACCGTCACGACCGACAGCAGCCCGCCCACCAGATCCAGCCGCCCCATGCCCACGGCCCGCGACGGCGGCACCAGCACCAGCACGGCGGCGAGTGCGAGGGCGGCGACGGGCACGTTGATCAGGAACGTCGAGTTCCAGTCGTGGTCCTCCAGCAGCCATCCGGCGAGCAGCGGACCGGCGGCGATGGCCAGCCCCGAGGTGGCTGCCCAGACGGTGATGGCCCGTGCGCGTTCCGCGCGGGGGAAGGTCGCGACCAGCAGCGACAGGGTCGCCGGCATGACCACCGCCGCGCCGATCCCCATCACCGCGCGGGCCGCGATGACCGCTCCGGCGCTGTGCGCCAGGCTGCCGGCCACCGCACCGCCCCCGAAGACCAGCAGGCCCGCGACCAGCGCACCGCGGCGGCTGTACTTGTCGCCGAGGGCGCCCAGCACGAGCATCAGCGCGGCGTAGGGGACGGTGTAGCCGTCGATGACCCACTGCAGGTCGCTGGCGCTCAGGCCCAGGTCCCGGGTCATGTCGGGTGCGGCGACGATCAGCGAGGTGTTGGCCATCACCACGATCAGCAGGCTCAGGCACAGCACCAGCAGCGCCCACCACCTGCGGGCGTAGGGACCGTCCATCCGGTTCACCGGAGTGTTGGCTATCAGCGGCATCGGGGGCCTTTCGTGTCTTGCGTGGGGCGGGCCGCGCCGGGCCCGCGAACGTGCTCGTCCGTGTGCGGTGCCGTGCTGGCGGCGCGGTCAGACGGTGAGGGTGAGGAGCAGCAGGGCGGTGGCGACGAGGGCGGTGACGACGGCGGGGGCGACGGCCTTCGCGGGGTCCTGGGCCTTGAGGTGGGAGCCCGCGGCACCGATCATGAGCAGGCAGATCGCGGCCGCGGTCACCGAGGCGAGGGGGGTGATCGCGAGGCCGGCCAGCAGGCCGATGACGGCGGCGAGTTCGGCGACGCCGATGAGCCGGCTCAGCCGCGGGCTGATGCCCAGGTGCACGGCGTGCTTGCGGGCGGTGGCGGTGGCGAGCGTCTTGCCGGCTCCGGAGAAGGCGAACACGACGGACAGCAGGATGGTCAGGGTGACGATGGTGGCGTGCATCGGTGGTTCCTAGGGGCGGATTGTGGGGGCGTTCTCGGACGGGCCGATCAGGGCGCGCTGCCGCGACCGGTACTGGTGCAGCGGTTGCGCAGCTCGCCGAGCCCGGTGATGGCCGAGCGCAGCGTGCTGCCGGGTGTGAGGTAGCGGGCGGGGGTGCGGGCGTAGCCGACGCCGGAGGGGGTTCCGGTGAAGATCAGGTCTGCGGGGCGCAGTTCGCACACCCGGGACAGGTGGCTGATCAGGGTCGGGACGTCGAAGATGAGGTCGCGGGTGCGCCCCTGCTGGACGATGTCGCCGTCGAGGGTGCAGGTCAGGGTGAGGTCGGCCGGGTCGTCGAGTTCGTCCGGTGTGGTGATCCAGGGGCCGATCGGGGCGAAGGCCGGGTGGCTTTTGGCGAGGCTGAACTGCGGGGGCCTTCCCGCCATCTGGCCGGTGCGTTCGGAGATGTCCTGGCCGACGCAGAATCCGGCGACGTGGTCGAGGGCCTTGTCGGCGGGGATGTCGCGGCCGCCTTCGGCGATGACGACGACGAGTTCGACTTCCCAGTCGCAGGTGGGAGTGGGCAGCGGGATGTCGGCTGTGGGACCGGCCAGGCTGGAGGGGAACTTGGTGAAGACGAGCGGCTCGTCGGGCAGGGCCAGGCCGGTCTCGGTGCTGTGGTCGCGGTAGTTGAGGCCGATGGCGAAGATCTGCGACGGGGCGGTCACGGGCGGGCCCAGGCGCGCGGCGTCGGCCTCCAGCGTGGCCAGGGTCACCGTCGGGTCCTTGGCAGGCTGGTCGGTGGCGAGCCAGTCACGGATCTGCGCGACGTGCGCGACGCAGGCGTCGGGGGACGCGGGGAAGCGGCCGCCGGAGGCTGCTGCCACGTCGATCACACCGTCCGGGGTGATCACGACGGCCCGTCCGTCCAGGTTGGCGATTTTCATCGAATCGAGGGGCCTTTCTTCTCTTCCGGGTGAGGGCCCGCGGCAGCGGGAGGCCGTGGGCCGTGACGGGGTCAGTCGTGCGGTGCGACAGGGGGTTCGGTGTCGCTGAGCGTCGCCCGCACCTGTTCGTCGGAGGCAGTGGCGAGCACCTGGTAGATCTCGTCGGGGAAGTTGAGGTGGGGCTTTCCGCGGTCGAGGGCCGGCTGGGCGACCGGTATGCCGGGCTGCTGGTATGGGGCCGGTTCGCGGTAGCGGGCGAGTTCGTCCGGTGTGATGCCGGCCAGCGCGACGACTTCCGGGTCGATCCACGCCGTGTCGTCGATGGCCTCACCGGTGGTGAGTTCCAGGGCGAGTCCCTCGGGTCCGCCGAAATAGAGGGACTGGCAGAAGCCGTGGTCGACGGGGCCGATCGCCATGACGCCGCGGCTGCGGATCCGGTCCCGCAGGGCCAACAGCTCCTCGACACTGCCCAGGTCGAAGGCGACGTGCTGCATGGCGCCCGCCGCGACCGGCCCGGTGGGCGTGCCGGCGTGGGTCAGGCCCCACTCCAACGCGTCCGGGTTGTCGGGGTGTTGGACGAAGGCGATGTAGGAGTGTGGGTTGAGTTCGAGGAAGGCGTGCCAGGTGCCCTCGGCGCCGTGCATCCAGTACAGGGCCTTGAGCTCGCAGCCCAGAACGTCGGTGAAGAAGTCGATCTGGGCCTTGACGTCGCGGGTGGCGATGGCCAGATGGTTGACTCCGCGCGGGTGGATGGTCACGGTCGGGCCTCCTTGGCCGGGGTGGGCAGGGTGGTGCGGCACCAGGTGCTGACCACACGGGCGTAGTCGGCGGTGTGGAAGAGCATCAACTGGTGGACCCCTTCGGGGTGGACGTGCAGTTCCACCGGGCCGGCCGTGGCGGCGACGACGACGCGGGCGATCTCGGGGGTGAAGACCGGGTCCTTCTCGCCGACGGTGAACAGGATGGGCTTGGTGTTGGCCGCGAGTGGCACGGCCGGGTCGTAGCGCATCAGCGATCCCACGGACGCCAGGTCGTAGGACCAGGTGTTGAGCGGGTCCTGGCGCTTTTGCCGGTCGGCGCCGGTGTAGCCGTAGTCGGTGTCGAAGTCGTAGGAGCGGCCGATGTCGAACTGCAGGGCATCCCCGAACGTCTCGATCATGCGCTCGAAGGCGAGGGTGCGGAACGGGTTGTCGGCGGGGACCAGCGGCGAGGTCGGGATCATGTATCCCATCAGCACGGCTCCGGCGAAGGTCTCACCGGCGGCGTGGGCGCAGTAGGCGGCCGCCGCGCCGAGCGAGGACCCTTTGATGAACACCGGCAGGCCGGTCTCGGCCGCGATGTACTCGCCTGCCTCCACGGCCGCGTCCACCCATTCCTGAAGGGTGAACCGGCCCGCCGGGCGGGTCGTGCGGGACTGCCCGTGGCCGGGCGCGTCCATGCACCACACCTCCGCGCCGAGTCCGGCGTAGGCGGCGGCGAAGGTGTCGTAGATCCCTCCGTGGCCGCCGATGCCGTGCTGGACCAGCAGCACGTGATCGGCCTGCGGATGGGCGAAGCGGTAAGCGAACGTCTCACCGATCACATGGTTCTCACGTCTCATGGCTACCTCCGACGGTGGGACGGGCGCACCACCGACTATGTTGACGACTATCAATTAAAAATTGATGCACGTCAACATGGCGCTAGAGTGGACCCATGAGCACGCAGACGACCCCACCCGCCCGACGCGGCGGACGCCCCCCGGCACAGCTCGCCCCCGCCACGCTGGAGCAGATCCTCGGCGGCGCCTTGCGGATGTTCGCCGACAAGGGCTACGACGGGACCTCGATCGCCGCGCTCAACCGCGAGCTGGGCGTCAGCCACAACCTGATCCACCAACGCTTCGGCTCCAAGGAGAAGCTCTGGTACGCCACCGTCGACTGGGCCTTCTCCCGCATCACCACGCAGCTGGCACCGGAACTCAAGGACCCCACCGGCGGACCGCTGGAGCAGACCCGCCGCATCATCCGCCGCTTCGTCCTCGTCCACGCCGAACACCCCGAGGTGCTACGGCTGGTCAACATCGAAGGCGTCGCGGAGACCCCCCGCCTGGCCCACCTCTACGAACACCACGTCGAGCCCATGCTCGACACGCTCACCGCGCCCCTGCGCCGGCTGATCGACCAGGGACAGATCGCCCCCGTGCCCGTGCGCACCCTGCACTTCCTCCTCGCGCACGGCGCCGGCGCCCCCTTCAGCCTCCTCGGCCTGGCCCGCCGTATCGGCCCCGGCGACCCGCTCGACCCCCAGGCCGTCATCGAGCACGCCGACGCCGTCGCCGACCTGCTCCTGGCCGGGCTCACCCACCGCACTCCCCCCGCCCAGGGCGCAGCATGAAGATCACTCTGACCTTCGACAACGGCCCGACCGCGCCCGTCACTTCACAGGTCCTGGACACCCTCGCCTGCCACCAGGCCAAAGCCACCTTCTTCCTGGTGGCCGAGAACCTGAAGGATCCGGCCAACCGCGCCGCCGCCGAACGTGCTGCGGCGGAAGGCCACCGGATCGGCAACCACACCCTCACCCACACGATCCAACTCGGCGACAGCGACGACCCCCACCTCCCCGAACGCGAGATCGGCCAGGCACAGCACCTCATCGGCGACCTCGCCTCACCGGACCTGCTGTTCCGCCCCTACGGACGCGGCGGCATCCTGGACCACAAACTCCTCAGCCACACCAGCCTCACCTACCTCCAGCAGCACGCCTACACCTGCGTGCTGTGGAACTGCGTCCCCCACGACTGGGACAGCCCCGCCACCTGGGTCGACCGCTGCCTGGCCGACCTCACCACCCGCGACTGGAGCCTCGTCGTCCTCCACGACCTGCCCACCGGCGCCATGTGCCACCTCCCACGCTTCCTCGACAGCCTCGAAGAACTCGGCGCCGACCTCGTCCAGGACTTCCCACCCGACTGCGTCCCGATCCGCCAAGGACACCTCCTCCACCCCGTCGACCACCTCCTGGCCAGCTAGGAGACGCCCCGACCGGGCGCGCGGGTCGGAGAAGCGGTGCGAGGGGGACGCGAAGATGTTGCGAGGCTTGTTCCGGCGATCTGGCCCGGCTGACCTGGGAGGCGTACACGAAGCCGAACGGCGCCCCGCCCCACGTGCCAGAGGCCCCGGCACCCGTCCGAGCTGTCACACCGGCCGAGCTCACGTCCCCGGTGCCTCCCAAGCCGAGTTCACCGCCTATGGAGGAGCGAGCTGAAACCCCAGTGAATCGTCCTCCGTTGGCGACTTGCACTACCCCGCTTCCCCCACGACCGGCACAACCGCCTTCCGTCGGTGTGCCTGTGGAATCCGCATCTGCGCCGGCCTTGTCGCCACAGCCAGAGCAGCCGGCCGGGGTGCCGCGAACAGGAATCCGCGGGCTGTTCACCCGATGGCGGCGCAAGCGATAGTCACACCCTGCGCAGCTCAGCGTGCGGATCGGCTGGCCGGACCCGTCGTCCGTCTCGAAGAGCGTGGTCAGGGGATGCCGCCGGAGTAGTAGGGGCGGCATCTCGTGCTCGGACCGGGCAAGCGTGGCTCGTTGGGTCCAGGCCGTACGGGGTGCGGCACCCTGTCCATCGTCCCAGCTCGGTGGGCAGGGCGACGCCGTTGTCGGCTTCCGGCAGTCGCCAGTGCGTGATGGTCAGTAGCGATCCGTCCAACGGCCCGCCGGCGAGCGTGGCGTAGATCCGGTGCGGAAAGGGTCCGCAGTTGAGGCCGTCGTGGACGTGGCCCGCGGCCGACAACACGGGCTTGCCAGGGCAACCTTGGGCTTGACCGCGGCATCGACGGAAGGCTTGCCCGGGTCAGGTGCGGAAGCGAGAGAGCCAGCCGCGAGACTTGTTCGCGGCCTGCTCGGCTTGCTGCTCCTGGCGGATTCGTTCCTGCTCCTGGCGTTTGCGCTCTTCGTCCTTGGCCTACTGGTCGGCTTCGACGGCCCGGCTCTGACAGTCCTCGCACAGGTGCGGGTGCGGCCAGGACATCGGCACCTGGCTGCACACACAACGCACGGGGTGGGAGCAACTGGGCGAGGAGCAGCGCGAGCTCCTGACCGCACTCGGCGTCAAGCCGCCGCCGGTCGCCGAGAAAGAAGCGCCCGTGAAGGAGACGAAGGCCCGGAAGGGGGTCTCGGCGGCCTTCGAACGAGGCATCGCGGCCCTGGCCCAATACAAGTCCCGCGAAGGCACCTGAAGGTCCCCCGGGACCACGTCGAGACCCTCGTGACCGACGACCAAGAACACACCGTCAAGCTCGGCATCTTCCTCTCCGACACCAAGACCCGCCGCGACAAACTCACCACCGACAAACTCACCGCACTCGCCGAACACGGACTGGAATGGGCCATGGCGTAAAAGCTCGGACAGAGGGGAGGCGCCGGCCCTTCGGCGCCGGCTCCTCCCCTGCGTTTCACTGTCGGTCGACAGCCGTGTTCGACAGCCCGGCGGCACGCACCGGGACACCGAAGCCGCGCGCTCCGGGACAGCGAAGCGCGCGGCATATCGGGACCGTCAGGGTGCCAGCGGTAGCGGACCAGCAACTCGTCTGGTCCCGGTGTCCAAGGGGCCGGGCGGGACGGGTCGTCGAGGACGATCGTACGATCACGCCCATGAGCAGCACACGCCGCCGGCCCCTCGGCCACGGCCCCCAACAGCACGCCGCCACCGCCACCGCGAACGAACCACGGGAGCCCCAGCCCCGGGTGCGCGCCGTCGACGCCGACATCGAACTGACCCCGATGCGACTCACCGCCGGCCTCGACGACGACCTCACCCACTTCCGCGACAGCGGAACCCTCCACCCGAAGGGCAACAACTAACCGCCCAACACCAGTGGAACGGCCCGGGGCAGCCGGATTGTTCGAGCCGCCCCGGACCGCCATGCTGGACGCCCTCTGATGGCCAATCGGAGGGAACGCGACGGAAAGGATCCCACCGCGCCCACCACACCCACACCCACATCGAGGCCACCCAGGAGCCGCTGCCCTCCGCAGTACACGCCGCATGGGGCCAGACCGGCTCGGAGCCGTCCGCGATCCGGTGCAGGACCAGCCATCGACCTGCCCGTCGGCGACCACGTCCAACGAGCGTGCCAGGGCACCGGGTGGCCGTCGCTGTGGACTCCACGATCGTGCGGGCGCACCAGCACGTGGCCGGGGCCCGGCAGGCGAGCCGGACAGCCACGCCATCGGCTGGCCCCGCGGCGGGCTGACCACGAAGATCCGCCTTGCCGCCGACGACCGCTGCGGGCCCTTGGCCTGCGTCCTCACCGCCGGACAGGCCGGCGACGCACCCGCCTTCACCGACGTGATGGCCCGACTGCGCGTTCCACCACACCGTGGCCGGCCCCGCACCAGGCCCGATGCGGTACTGACCGACAAGGCGCACTCCTCCCGCGCGATCCGCGAGCATTTACGCAAGCGCGGCATCCGGGCCGTGATCGCCGTCCCTGCTGACCAGCACGACCACCGGCTGCGTCGGAGCAGCCGGGGCGGCAGGCCACCGGCCTTCAACCGCGAGACCTACCAGCAGCGCAACACCGTCGATCGGTGCCTCAACCGCCTGAAGCAGTGGCGAGGCGTCACCACCCGCTCCGAGAGGACCGCAGCCCTCTACCTGGCAGGACTCCATATCGCAGGCATCTACCTCTGGTTCGCGCGATGATCCAAACGAACGCGGTCATCACTCATGCGTAAACCGAGTTTGTACAGGCGCATTGGCTACGGAGGTGCTCCCGTCGTAAGCATGTCCTGTGATTGCGCAACGTCTCGATTCCCGTCGAAATGATTGACGCTTCCAGACGTCCCGGTAAATAATTTCCCTTCGGACAGGCCCAAAGCGCGCAAGAGTACAGAACAGCGCGCTACGGCTCGGCGTGAAAACCCACACCGGACGGGCACCATGGGGCGGGTTGCCACACGAACATGGGGGTGAAGATTGTGACCGAGTGGGTATTAGCATTCGACGCCGACTGCCGGTTCTGTAAAGAAGTGGTGGAGCGGGTCCGTGGGTCCGTCGACGGTACGTTGACCACCGCGGGGCTCACGGACCCCCGTATTCGCGGCCTGCGCGCGCGTGCTCTGGGGGAAGGAGCCGAGTGGGCCCCGACCCTGTTGGCAGTCGACGGCGACCAGGTGCGGGCCTGGACCGGGACCGCGCTGTCCCTGCGCCTGGCGCGGCTGCTGGGGCCGTCGGACTCACTGCGGGTGGTGCGCGCCCTCCGCGACCTCGATGTGCTGCGGCCCCCGAGCCGCCGAGGGATCCTCCGGGCCGTCCCGGGGCTGGCCCTGGGAACGTTCCTGGTCACCGGCGGCCTGGCCGCCTCACCCGCGCAGGCTGTGACCCGTGTCAGGGGCAGTAAGGCATCGCGATGGGTGAAGGCCAACCACGACCGACTGCCCTCCGGCTACTCCGAGTTCGCTTCCTACCCCGCGGACTATCGGCGCGCCATTTACGGCGCGCTGTCCGCTTCGGCTCGGAGTGATCTGTGGGTGGCACACTTCGCGAACTACCGGAAGACACACCCCGGTCTGTCGGCCGAGCAGTCCGCCGTCCTGGACGACGCGACGCGGCTGGCACCGCAGATCATCGCGGGACGCAAGCAGGGAACAGCCGTACAAGGGCTGGAGACGGCGGCTGTGGCGGCGTTCGGCGAAAGCGGGGCGCAGGCGGTTCTCATGACGCTGGGCCCTGCCGGTACGCAGAGCGCGGTGCCTCGGAGCGACCAGAACATTCAGGTACTCGACTGCAATTCCCAGTGCGCAGGGACGGGAAGCTGCGACACGACGTGTTACGCATCACCCTATTACTGCAACTGGACCGACCGTGGCTGCGGTCCGCTGTGGCTGGGACCGTGCAGTGGGTTCTGCGTCCCCTAAGCTTGTTCTTTATCTACCGGCCTCGTCCGCGCAACTGGACCTTGATCATTACCATCGACGTTAGACGGGCGAGCGTGAAGTTGCGTCACCGAAAGTCGGAACAGATGGTCGCGTGGCCGTTGACCTGTGACGGTCAATAGTGCCCTGACCTGGCGAGATATCCATATGGACACTGGGCCCCCCTGGCGTCTGCACCAACCGTCGAGATGGCGTGGCTCCCGCCCGGCGTCAGCCGTCGCCACCACCCGCTATGGCGCGCAGGGCGCGGCAGTGGTCGGCGAACACGGCCCGGCCATCCGCCGTGAGGGCGAGCCAGGTGCGCGGACGCTTGCCGACGTAGCCCTTGGTGACGGCGACATAGCCGGCCTTCTCCAGGGTGGCGACCTGCCGCGACAGGACCGAGTCGCTCACCTCGACCGTATCGCGGACGAACGCGAACTCGGCCTTCTCGGCGGCCGCCAGGGTCGCCACGATCGAGAAGCGCACCGGGGCGTGGATGACCTCGTCCAGCCCGTGGCGCGGATGGCTTCCGGCGCGTGCGGCGGCTCCCGTAGCCGCGCCGGCGTACGGTGCCGTGATCGCGTCGTGCGGGCCCGTCATCGTCGGGCCTCCAGGTATCCGCCGATCAGGCCGGGCAGAGCGACCGCCACTGCACCTGCCATCCACCAGGCCGCGGCACCCTGGAAACAGAGGAAGCCCGGCACCAGCACCGCCGCATAGAGCAGCGCCCAGGCACCGACCGTGATGGCGATCCGCTTTCCGAACCCCCGTCGGACGACGGGCTGTCGGCCCGCGTACACCCCCAATCCCGCCATTACCGCACCGAAGACCACACCACTGAACGACGCCGCGTACGGCGGCTTCAGCAGCCCGACGATGAGCAACTGCAGTCCCGCACCACAGCCGAACACGACCTGATACCAGGCAAACCACCGTGTGCCTCTGCGGACCACGGAACCCAGCTCCTCCGCGCGAGCCAGCGTGGCAGCCGCGTCGCTTGAGGCGTATCCCCCCATGTCGATTCCCCCTCGTCGTTCATGTTTCCGATGCCCATCATACTGACAAGAACTTTCCAACCCGACAAGTAATTTCCAGTAAGTGGTCCCCAGTCGTTGGGGTTTCGCCGCGAACACGGTCGTAGCAAAGAGGTCCGGAGTTGCCCCTGACCCCAGGAAGGACAGGTACTGGTACGCCGGCTGGAGGGTCATCTACTGAGGCTTGATGCTCGGGTTGACGGCTCGTCTGGTGGTGCTATCCCGTGGTGATGGAGGAGACGGGATTGACGCGGGAGGGGCGTCTATAGCGGGAGAAGCTGCGGTTGCAGGCAGCCGAGTGGTTCGAAGAGGGCGTTCCCCAGGCGGAAGTAGCCCGGCGGTTGGGGGCTTCCCGACAGGCGGTGCAGCGTCTGGCACAAGAAGTGGGAGAGCGGCGGGATGCAGGCATTGCACTCCGCAGGGCCGTCGGGCAGGCGTCCGCTGGTCTCGGAGGACGCATTCGCGCAGGTCGCGGAGGCGTTGAAGCAGGGCCACGCCGCGCACGGCTTCACTGGGCAGGTGTGGACCCCGGCCCGGATCCGCCGGGTGATCCAGGAGACGACCGGCGCCGACTACACCACCCCGTCCGGGGCGTGGCGACTGCTGAAGCGACACGGCTGGTCGCGGCAGACCCCCAGGCGCCGGGCCTACGAACGCGACGAGGAGGCGGTGATGACCTGGCGGAGCGAGGTGTGGCCCCAGGTAAAATGACAGCCGAGCACAGTGGAGCAGTGATCGTCTTCTCGGACGAATCCGGTCTGTCGCTGCTGCCACCGGTGCGACGGACCTGGGCACCCGCCGGCCAGACCCCCACCATCGAGCTGCGGATGGGACAGCGGCCCAAGGTCTCCGTCGTCGGCTGGTGCTGCTATCGACATGGCCGTCCATGCCGGCGGCGCGAGGCCGGGCGGGCCGGGAGGCCGAGCGGTCTTCATGACGGACTGCACGTCCGCCGCGACGGGCTCCTGGGCCCGGGAGCGGGCCCAGGAGCGGCGGTCTACCGGGATGCGTCGGGATACGCGGCGGTCGCGCGGATCTCGACGAGGAGCCCCGCACTGGCGAGGCCGCTGACCCCGATGATCGTCCAGGTCGGGTAGGGCGCTTCGACGAGGCGCTGCTTGGCCTTGATGAAGCCGGGCAGGTGCTGGCGGATGTCTACGTGGTAGCTGGTGACGTCGACGAGGGCGGACATGTCGAGGTTCTCCATCCGGAGGATCTCCTCGATCTTCCGGATGGCGATCTCGGTCTGCTCCTCGATGGTGTCCGGGATGGTTCCGTCGGCGCGGCGACCGATCGTTCCGGCGATGAACAAGAGGCCGTGCGCACGCACCGCGGCGGAGTAGCCGAAGCTTGCGAAGGCGTTGGTGGTCTCTCCGAAGACCGCGTTGTTCTCTGGGACTTCGACGGTGTGGATGGTCATTGCGGTGCTTCTTCCTGTTCTTTGTTGAATCTCTGTTGGCTTTTTTGTTGGCGCGTGATGGTGGAGTCCGTGGAGTCAGTCGCCCCAGCGGGACGAACGGTAGGTGTGCTCCAGGCGGGTCCGGCCGAAGCTCTGGCGTTCGCGCAGGAGTTCGCCGGGGGTGGTGTAGCGGGGTGCGTTCTTCGGGTCTTTCGCGGCTTGCTCGACGATCGCGTCGGTGAGTGAGCGGATCATGTCCAGCCGTGGATAGGCGGTGTGCAGGGCATCGGCCTGCTCGTCGGTGATTGCGTCGAGGTGGTCGGTGCCCGCCGGGCCGCCGAAGTCGAGGGCGACGCCTTCGCGGACGAGCACGCACAGCGTGCCGCGGCGTTCCGCGATGCCCCGGGAGGTGTGCAGGGCGATGGCCTGCCAGACCTGGTCGGCGTCGGTCGTGGACGCCCCCTGTTGGACGAGGAGTTCGGCGGCTCGGTCGGCGCCTTCGACCTCGAACCGCTGCCGGTG
The DNA here is from genome assembly GCF_046549115.1 of Streptomyces sp. x-19. Classification (NCBI taxonomy): domain Bacteria; kingdom Bacillati; phylum Actinomycetota; class Actinomycetes; order Kitasatosporales; family Streptomycetaceae; genus Streptomyces; species Streptomyces sp. x-19. Next base: position 30,889 of record NZ_JAJPWK010000015.1, read on the forward strand.
CGGGCCGTCCGACGCCAGCCCGAGGTCGTGCATCGCGCACGCGGCGAACAGCAGGTCGTCCTGGTAGTCGTGGCCGGCGGCCAGGCCGAGGTGGCCGGCGACCAGCCGGGCGAACAGATAGCTGCGGATGCTGTGGTTGAAGACGGACGGCGTTTCCACCGGTCGGATGAGGTTTATGACGGCGTCGGCAAGTGGCGTGCTGGGCAGCGCGATCAGGTCGGCGGTCGCCTCGCGGGTAGGTCGGGTCATGTCCTCAGCCTGGCCGCGACCACCCTGACCTGGCGAGAGGCAATATTTCCTTACTTCGTTAGAATCTTGCCATGGCAGCCCATCGAGTCGCGGTTCTGGCGTTGGACGGGGTCACCCCGCTCGACCTGGCGATCCCGACGCAGATCTTCACCACCCGACCGGAAACCCCCTACGAGATGACCCTGTGCGCGCTGGGCCCGAAGGTGGCCACCACCGCGGGTTTCGCACTGATCGCCGACGGATGCCTGGAGCAGGTGCGCACCGCCGACACCGTGATCGTGCCGGGCTTCGAACCGATCCTCCCGTTGCCGAACGCCGTGCTCGACACACTGGCCGAAGCCCGCGACCGAGGCAGGCGTGTGGTGTCGATCTGCACGGGCGCCTTCGCGCTGGCCGCGGCGGGCGTACTGGACGGGCTGCACGCCACGACCCACTGGAAGCACATCGACGCGTTCGAGCGGGACTTCCCGGCCGTCACGGTCGACCGCGACGTGCTCTACGTCGACGAGGGCGACGTGCTCACCTCGGCCGGGGTGTGCTGCGGCATCGACCTGTGCCTGCACATCGTGCGCCGCGACCTGGGCGCGGAGGTGGCCAACCAGATCGCCCGCGGCCTGGTCGCCGCCCCGCACCGGGACGGCGGACAGGCCCAGTACGTGCCGGCTCCCGTCGCGGTGGCCGGTGAGGCGTCGCTGTCCGGTACCCGTGGATGGGCCCTGCACCGGCTCGGCGAACCGCTCACGCTACGCGTGCTTGCCCGGCACGCGGGCCTCTCGCAACGCACCTTCATGCGCCGGTTCACCGAGGAGACAGGCACGACCCCGTTGCAGTGGGTCCTCAACGCCCGGCTCGGCAGGGCACGGGAACTACTGGAAACCACCGGCCTCTCGGTGGATCAGGTGGCGCGGGACTGCGGGCTGGGCACGGCAGCCAACCTGCGGCTGCACTTCCGGCGCACGCTGGACACCACCCCCACCGCCTACCGCCGCACCTTCACACACTCGACACCGCACGGTCCGGTGTCCTCACCAGTAATCCCGCCCACGGACTGAGAACAACCACCACGACCTGAAGGGGTTCGCCGACGGGTCGCCGACGGGTCGCCGCCGCCCAAGCCGCCGAGCAGAGCGGCGGGACGCGGACGGCGGCGCTCGTCGACGGTTTCCTCTCGGGTCAGACGTCGTTCGTCGCCCCGCTCGACGGGTGAGGCGAGAGCGCCTCACCGGTCGACAGGATGTCGGCTCCGGCAGGGGCCGTCTGGCCCGATGAACCTTCCGCGCCAGGCGTTCTGACGAAGAGTTGCGAGTGACCCGAGTCGGAGATTCTTCGTTGGTTGGGTACGAGTCGTCCGGGTCCGAAGATTCCACCGTTGTCGGTAACTGATGCCCAGCGGGCTGTGCTTGAGGGGTGGGTGCGTCGGCGTACGACCGCTCAGGCACTGGCTCAGCGGTCGCGGATCGTGCTGGAGTGCGCCGAGGGACACTCGATCATGGAGGTGCCGCGACGTCTGGGCGTCGCCCCGGAAACGGTCCGCACCGGGCGGCGACGTTTCCTGGAGCGTGGTCTGGACGGCTTGTGCGACGAGCCGCGGCCGGGTGTTCCGCAGAAGATCACCGACGCGGACGTGGAGCGGGTGATCGTCAAGACACTTGAGGAGACACCGAAGAACGCCACCCATTGGTCGACCAGGTCGATGGCGGCGGCCACAGGCATGTCACAGTCGGCGATCTCGCGGATCTGGCGGGCGTTCGCCTTGGCCCCACACCGCACGCAGACCTTCAAGCTGTCCACGGACCCGCTGTTCATCGAGAAGGTTCGCGACGTGGTGGGGCTCTACCTGGATCCGCCGGAGAAGGCCCTGGTGTTATGTGTGGACGAGAAGTCGCAGATTCAGGCGTTGGACCGTTCCCAGCCGGTGTTGCCGATGATGCCCGGCGTTCCCGAACGCCGCAGTCACGACTATGTCCGGGCCGGCACCACCACCTTGTTCGCCGCTTTGGAGGTGGCGAGCGGGAAGGTCATTGGATCCCTGCACCGCCGGCACCGGGCCGTGGAGTTCAAGAAGTTCCTGGCCAGGCTCGACAAGGAGGTGCCGGCCGGCCTCGGCGTGCATCTGATCCTCGACAACTACGCGACCCGCAAGACGCCCGCGGTCAGGAAGTGGCTGCTGGCGCACCCGCGCTTCCACCTGCACTTCACGCCCACGAGCTCGTCCTGGCTGAACCTGGTGGAGCGGTGGTTCGCAGAGCTCACGCAGAAGAAGCTCAAGCGTGGCGTCCACCGCTCCGTCCAGGCTCTCGAACGTGACATCCGGACATGGCTGGCCGACTGGAACGAACACCCGCAACCGTTCGTCGGGACGAAAACCGCCGGCGGGATCCTCGACAAGTCGCCGCCTACTGCCACCGAATCCCTGACTCAGGTCACGAGAAGTGGACCGGCAGATGCGGGGGGTGCTAAGCGCCGGGGATTCGGAGGGAGTGCGGCGGAACCCCGGGTCCCGCCGCACTCGCCAAGCCGACGCCGAGGAAGCCCGTCGGCCCCTGCGCGCCACCAGTCGCGCAGCACGTCCTCTTCGTCGGCTACCGCGACAGAAGAGATGCCGGCACATCACCCGACCTGCCCACCAGCCCTGAACTATGCTGACAACCCGCCCGCCCTTCGAGGGCGCCCCGCCTCCAGCCGGATCTTCAACGCGACGATGAACCCCACGATTCCCAGCTTGTTCTTTACTGAGGCTTGATGCTGGGGTTGACGGCTCGTCTGGTGGTGCTATCCCGTGGTGATGGAGGAGACGGGAGTGACGCGGGAGGGGCGTCTGCAGCGGGAGAAGCTGCGGTTGCAGGCAGCCGAGTGGTTCGAAGAGGGCGTTCCCCAGGCGGAAGTAGCCCGGCGGTTGGGGACTTCCCGACAGGCAGTGCACGTCTGGCACAAGAAGTGGGAGAGCGGCGGGATACAGGCATTGCATTTCCCCGTGCATGAGGCTCAACCTGATCGGCCCCGCGCAGGTCACCGCCGCCGGGGAGGATCTGCGGCGCGCTGCGGGACCTGTTCGCGATATTCCAGCGGTTCGAGGCTTCCGGGCCACCTGAAGAGGAGCTCGCTCCGCCTCTCGCGGAGCTGCGCGCCGCCGTCGAGATCATCAAGAGCAGGTATCTGGAGTTCATGGCTGCGAGCCAGCAGGTTCTCCTGTCCGGCGCCGACTGACGACAATCTCGGGTGGAGTGGGAGCAAGCGGGGCCCGGTGACAGTCACCCAGCAGGGTGGGTGCACTGGCAGTTGGGGCGGGCGGTGAGCCCAACCGGAGCTTCGTTGCGCTGGTGGCGGCCTTCTGACGGGTAGGCAGTCCAACCTGGTCTGCGAAGCCTCGCGATCACTCGGAGAATGAACCAGCACTTGGTCAGGTAGGGGCCGGCGGCGTCGAGGCTGTGGTGCCGGCCTCGGCGCCGACATCTGGCAGCTGCATCAGCACGTGTTCGGCGCGGTGCTGGGCCGCAAAGCTCGCGCGCAGGGGCTTGAGCGGGGAGAGGCGGGCGACGTCCTCGTCCTTGATGTCGTGCTCCTCAGGACTGAGTTGGGAGGCTTCGTTGTTCTCCAGGAGCAGCGTTTCTCGACGGGTTCCGAAGGCGGTTGGTGATCATCCGGTCCAGGTGTGTCGCCCAGAGATGACGGCGTTGGCGTCGGAGCGGCGAGAAAAGGGGAGGCGGGGGCCGCCGGACGTTGGCAGGATGTCGGCGCTCAGCACTCGATGGGAAAGGACCCGACGATCGTGGCTCGTGCCATCACTCTCATCCGCTCCGCCGCCCTCTCCGACGTCGCCGAGTACGCCTACGCGGCCACGGCGCCCGCCGACTCCCGTCTGATCTTCCTCGCCGGTGCCTGTCCCCTGAACGACGACGGCTCGACGGCAGCGATCGGGGACTACGGGGGTCAGGCACTGAAAGCCGTCGAGAACATGCGGACGGCGCTCACGGCCGCCGGCGCGTCGCTCCAAGACGTCATCAATACACGGGTTCTCGTCGCATCGGGCCGGCGGGAGGATCTGGTGACTGCCTGGCAGGTGGTTCGGGACTCGTTCGCTGACCACGACGTTCCCAGCACCTTGATGGGCGTCACGGTGCTCGGCTACGAGGACCAACTCGTCGAGATCGAGGCCGTTGCCGCCGTACTCGACGCCTGAGGGCTGCCGCCTCCGCTGGCGAGCAGCGGGCCCTCGGGCCGGGGCAGTGCGCACACTCCGCACCAGACCGGACCGGTGTGCCCCTGCAAGGTGTGCAGGAGCTCACCGCTCTCCGCGTCCCACAGCCGCAGGTCGTCGTTACCGCCGCCGACGGTGGCCACCAGCGCCCGTCCGGCCACCTGCACGGCGCACACCCCGAAGCTCTGACTGGCGCAGTCCAGCTTGTGCAGCAGCTCGCCGGTGGCGGCATCCCACAGACGTACCGTCCCGTCGTCCCCGCCGGTGGCGAGGACGTCCCGGCCGTCGAGCTCGAACGCGCACAGCCCGCGCCGCGGGTGGGTGCCGTCGTCTGGTTCGGTGCCGGCGTCGAGGACCAGGTGCGGCCGGCCCGTCGCGGGATCCCACAGTCGGACCGTCCCGTCGTCCCCGCCGCTCGCCACCAGCTCGCGGCCGCCGAACGGCACCGCGCACAGCCCGTGGACCAGTCGGCCTTCATGACCGGGCAGGGTGCGCACCGACGCGCCGGTGCGGGGACCCAGAGATGCACGGTCGCGTCCGCGCCGCCGCTCGCGAGGAACGTCTCGCCGCCGACGGACACCGCACACCGCGCGAGGACCGCGGAGCGCTCCTCTCCGAAGACGAGACACTGCTCGCCGGTGAGCGGATCCCAGTCCTGGATCCGGCCGTCGCTCGACGCGGCGGCCACCCGCATCCCCTCGGCCGACGGCAGCGCGCACACCGCCCCCACCGCCTCCGCCCCGCTGTCGAGCACGGTCACCTCGTCGCGGCGCGGGCCCGCCTCCCAGAGCTCCCGGTACGACATCAACGCTCCCTTCACGATCTCGCACGGGCGAGGTTACTCTGACCGGATTCGACCCTGGTTGGCATCAACGCCTCAGAGGACAGGCCGTGTTGGGACCCTTGGGACGGGCATACCGCGAGTGGCGACGCCGCCGGGCCTGGCACAGGTACGTGGACATGGTGGAGCCGGTCCTGCTGATCGGCGCACGCCGCGCCCTCGTTCCCGGCCTCTACGAGGCGCAGTCGTCCCCCACGGGCCGCGGATTCGTCTCGGTCCGTAGCGTCATCGACGAGGTCCGCACGTACATGGGGATGGCGGCCATCCGCGAGGCCTTCGATGAGGCGAACGGCCCGGACCGCAGGTTGGAGGCCGCGACGGGGCGTGGTCCTGACGACCTCGACACCCTCCCTGCCTGGATGGCCGCGGCCGCGCTGCGGCACGTCCTCGGTCGCCGCGCGCAGCGCAACGCTGCACTGCCGATCGACTCGGACGCCTACGACCCCGACTACGAGCGGCCCGCCACCGCCTACCCCTCCCGCACCTTCCGCCCATGAGACGCACCGGCAGTGCTGGGGCGTGGCGGCGGCCGCCCACCATCCCTCCCACAAGCATGTCGATTTCGTCCATGGCCGGCTGCGGTTCGACGCCTCGCTCGACGACTGCCAGTCCCCACGGCGGCCAGCCGGCCGGCGCCAGGGCCTGGGGCAGGGTCGCGGACCGCTACCAGGACGCCTTCGTCGGCCACGGGGCCATCCCTCTCGGATCGTGGTCGCGGAAGTGGGAGGAGCGTACGGCGTGCCGTTCCCGCGCGGCATCCGCTGCTCCCGTTGAGTGGGAGCCAGTCGCCGGGCGGGGCCGCGGCCGCACGATTCGGACTTGCCCGCGCGCCGTTTCCCGGTCACTGGGAGCTGGGCCGTGTGCCGCTCGCTGCGGCCCCCTACGCTCCTGCCTCATTCCGCGAGGCGAGGGGAGAACGACATGAGACCGTACGCAGCAGCGGAGATCGGCACCTGGGACCACACTGCGGACGTGGTGATCGCCGGGTACGGAGTGGCCGGCGCCGCGGCCGCCGTGGAGGCCGCACGGGCCGGCGCCGATGTCCTGGTACTGGAACGGGCCGGCGGCTGGGGCGGGGCCGCGGCCCTGGCCGGCGGCTTCATCTACCTCGGCGGGGGCACCGGGCTCCAGCGCGCCTGCGGGTTCGACGACTCGCCGGAGGAGATGGCCACGTTTCTCACGGCAGCGATGGGACCGGGGGCCGACGCCGCGAAGATCTCCGCGTACAGCGAGGGCAGCGTCGCGCACTTCGACTGGTTGGTCGAGTGCGGCGTGCCCTTCAAGCCCGTCTTCTACGGCGAGCCCGCCTGGGAACCGGCCGGCGACGAGGGCCTGATGTATTCCGGCGGCGAGAACGCCCACCCGTTCGCCGAACTCGTCCGGCCCGCGCCGCGCGGCCACCTGCCGCAGATGGAGAACAAGCGCACCGGCGAGCGCGGCGGCGGCTACATGCTCATGAAGCCGCTGGTGGAGACCGCCGAGCGACTCGGCGTCAAGGCCCATTACGGCATGCGGATCGAGGGGTTGGTGACCGAGCGGGACGGCACGGTGTGCGGCGTGGTCGCCCGGAGTTACGGGGAGCGGGTCACCGTACGGGCCCGGCGCGGGGTCGTGCTCGCGACCGGCAGCTTCACCTACAACGAGGAGATGCTGGCGGCTCACGCCCCGCTGCTCCTGGACCGTCCGGGCTCGGCGGTCGAGGAGCACGACGGTCTCGCCGTGCGGCTGGCCCAGGCGCTGGGCGCGGGGATCGCGCACATGGACGCCTGCGAGGTCGCCCTGCACATGGACCCGCAGTACCTGATCCGCGGGATCATGGTCAACGGTCGGGGGCAGCGATTCATCAATGAGGACACCTATCCCGGACGGATCGGTCAGGCCGCCCTGTTCCAACAGGCCAACCAGACGTTCCTCGTCCTCGACGAGGAGGGTTTCGAGGAAGCCCGCCGGGTCTCGTCCGCGCCGGAGATGCTTCGGCTGCGACCGTCGTGGGTGTGCGAGACAGCGGCCGAACTGGCCACCGAGATGGGGCTGCCAGCCGGCGCCCTGGAGGCGACGCTGGAGGTGTACAACCGGCACGCCGCGGAGGGCCGCGACCCTCTGCTGCACAAGGCCGCCCGCTGGCTGCGGCCCCTGCGCGGCCCGCTGGGCGCCGTGGACCTGCGGGGCATGACGTCGGGCTTCGCCCTCGGCGGACTGACCACCGGCGCGGACGCCGAAGTGCTGCATGTGGACGGCGAGCCGATCCCCGGGCTGTTCGCGGCGGGCCGGGCTACCGCAGGCATCGCCGCCTGGGGTTACGCGAGCGGCGCGTCGCTCGGTGACGGCAGCTTCTTCGGCCGCAGGGCGGGCCGGCGTGCGGCGTTGAACCGCTGACCGCGGGTGTGGGTGGCCGTGGGTCACGGGTCGCAGGTCACGGCCCGCCCACACCGCGGGCTTCCGTTGCCGGACAGGTCGCCGCCATACGCCCGTTCGCTGCTCCAGGATGTGTGCGGCGCGCTCGTCCAGGACCTCAAGCCGGGCCCCGGACGACAGCCTCCGCAACCACGGGCCGGCCGCCGGCACCCAGACAACCGAACAGCAGCAGCGTCCAGTTCCGCGCGACGGCCAGACGGCGGCGCCTGGCCGGCAGGTATCGGGTGACGAGTGATGGCAGACCCGACGGGCAACGACGGCACGGCGATGCCGAGCGTCACGGCGACGGCAACGGCTCGCCCGACGATCGGCGAGTTCCCGGCGAACCGTTCGGCCCCGATGAGGTCCGGTTTCCGGCCGGTGGCCAGCAGCGCGGAGTCGACACACGTCGCACGACGGCAGTCCAAGAGCCAGCCAGCTCGCACCCGATCGGATTGGCGAGGCTGCTCCGCCTACCGTTGCCTCCGGACGTTGGCGCCGCGCCGCCCGCCTACTGCGTAGGTCGAGCGGCCTTCTGCGCGTATCAGCACGGGCGCTCGTATTCGACTTGGTCGAGGGGATTCCCATCGCCAAAGTCGTGGGTGCGTGCGGTGCCGCACTCGGTGAAGCCGCACTTGGTGTAGAAGCGACGGGATTGTGGGGTGTCGCGCAGTGTCCACAGGTGTACCTGGGTGAACCCGACGTTGCGCAGGTGGTGCAGTGTCTCGGTCATCAGCGTGGTGGCGATGCCGCTGCCCCAGCTGTCGGGGTGACTGAAGAAGGTGAAAATCTCGGCAAGTCCCGGCCGGGTCGTGGAGGGGCCGGAGACGGACATTGCCAGCGGCTGGCTGTCGTGTTCGGCCAGCAGGATCGTCCGTGGTCCCTGTGCGAGCCTTTCGTGCCATCGTGTACGTCTGCTCTGGACCGCACGTGCGGCGAACTCCGGGGCAAAGAAGGGGGCATAAGCCGCCTCCCAGGCCGTGGCGTGGATCTCGCCGAGGATGTCCCCGTCGTTCTGGCAGGCGCGACGAATCGTGAACATCCCATCAATCTATCCACAAGGCGCGAGGCCGGGTAGACGTGCATGGCGGCGAGGAACGCCCGGGTGTACAGGTGTTGTGCCGACTGCCTGTGGTGTTCGATGTGGTCGTGGACGATCCGGCTGTCGGCGGCGGCGCGTTTGCGCCAGTCCAGGACCTGCTCGCGGGTCAGGTCCTTGCGGAACAGCTGCTGGTCGTCCTCGACGTCGTCGAGCTCCATCTGCTCCGCAGCCGGGGCGGGGCGGTGACCGGGCGGAGGACGCAAACAGGTCGCGAACCTGGTCGCCGTGCTGCGGCCCGCATTGCCGAGGCTGGTCGAGCCGGACGAGCGGGGTGGTGCGATGTCGCCGCCACAAGTCGTTCGTCGGTGCCGGCCGGTAACGCCTACGATCGATCATCCACACGATCGGCACCACGCGCGATCGACATCGATGTCTGAGGGACGATGAGTACGTCGCACGAACCCGTCTTCCGCCTGCTGAGCGGCGAACCGCTCCGGAAGTCCCTGGACGCGGCGGATCCCCAGGCATGGGTGGATTTCGATCTCGCGGTGCGGTCACTGCCGTATGTGCGACGGGGGGCGCTGCGCTCGCTGACCGGGCTGCGCACTCATGCTCGTGGGGCGCTCAGCGAGTCGCAGCTGGCCGTCGCCCTGTGTCATCCCGACGGCCGGGTCCGCGAGGCCGCTCTGGAGTGGGCCCCGGCCGTCCCGGCCCTGCTGCCGCTGGTGGTGATCCGGTCTGCGGACTGGGTGGCCGCGGTGCGTGAGGAGGCGCGAGAGCTGCTGGCGGATCTGCTGCCCGGCGTGGCACGCCAGGCGATGGCGCCGTTCGCCGCTCTCGTGTTGCGCATGGCCCGTCGTCAGCACGGTGACTTCGCACCGGCACTGTTGAGGCAGAGCCTCGTGGAAGGGCCACCCGAAGCCCTCACTGCGCTGCTCACCGGTGGCGACCGTGCCGCGCGTCGTTTCGGCCATCGGATCGCCGTCGAAAGGCATCTGCTCGCTCCCCTCCAGCTGGCCCGGATCGCCGCATCCGATGACGATGTGGTCATCCAGGGCTTGTGCGCCGAGGCCGCGTTGGCGGCGGTGCGGGAGGGCGCACATGGCGAGGCGCTGGAACTCCTGCTCGGATCGCGGCAGCCGCAGGTCCGTGCCGCAGGCGTGACCGCGCTGCGGCGGACGGGGCGCTTCGCACAGGCCGAGCCGTTCCTCTCCGACCGGGCCGGCATCGTACGGGCCTGCGCACGCTGGGTCCTGCGGCAGAACGGCATCGATCCGCTGCCGCTCTACCGTGCCCTGTGCGCGGATCCGACGGACGAAGACCTCCCGCCCGGTGCCACGCTGGGCCTGGCCGAGTGCGGCACCCGCGGGGACGCGGAGCTGCTGTGGCCGCTGATCGGCCATCCCGTCGCCGCGGTGCGTGCCCGCGCCGTCGCGGGCCTGCGGGTGCTGGACCTGACCGATGCGGCGCGGCTACGTCCGTTGGTGGACGACCCCGCACCGGCCGTAGCCCGCGAGGTGACTGGCGCCCTGATACCGGACGCCGACCAGCTGGCCCCGCAATGGTTGGAGACGAGACTGGCGCCGGAGCGGCCCGCACACACCCGTACCGCGGCCTTTCGACTGCTGTGTGCCCAGGGCGGAACCGTCGAACTACGGTCCGCGCTCATGCTGTTGACCGACCGGAACCCGAAGCTGCGCTTCCGTGCCGAACAAGCCGTACGTCGCTGGACGCCGTCACCGACCACAGCGCTCGGCGACCAGGAACTGGCCACACTCATCGACCGCCATGCACCCGCGCTCGGCCGCCAGACGGCACTGCTCCTGCGCCGAGGACTGGGCATCCCCAGTTGATACCACCAAGCCGCCGAACCGCCAAGGTGAGGCCGCGAGGGTTGATCCATTTCTGCGATCCCCCTTGCTGTGCTGGTCTTGGCCTTCATCGCCGGCACCAGGACGGTGCCGTGCGGGCAGTGCTAGCATGCCCGCGTGATCATCGAGGTCGACAGACTGTAGCCGCTTCGAAGGCGGCGTTCCCGGGTGCATGTTCACCATGTGTGGTGAGCGTGTCGTACCGCGCGTCTTGACGCGGGGCCGCTTGCGTGTGTGCTGTCGTCCTCCCTCTGGACCGTGAGTGTGGTCACCGGTCCTCTCGTGGAAACCGTTCCCTTCCATTCCTTCCGCACCGTTTGCGCTGATCCTTTTCGTGCCGGGTGCGGAGCAACGAAGGGCGCGCGCGGGTAGCGGCGGCATCGCGCTGGGCGGGACCGGGTCAGCGGCGCGCCGCGCGATATCGGTCTCCTCATGGAATATGACGGACTGTCACTTCGCGTGGTGCCGTGGGGTGTCGCTGTCGGCCTTCGAACCTGTTGTTCTCCGTGCGGGTCAGCCCCGGTCGGCTTCGGCTGCCGGAGGTGACCGTGCCTGCCCGCCCGCTGCGGTACGCCACGCGTCCCCAAGGGGCCGGCGTTGGCCCCGCAGCCGGCCGCTTCCCCCATCACGCTTTGATCATGAGGAGAGACACCAGTGCCGCACACCACGATTCCCGACTTCCCCCTCGACCGCGCCCCCGGTTGCCCTTTCGACCCGCCGCCGCACTTCGCCGCGTTACGCGCGCAGGCCCCGCTCGTCCGGGTACGGATCTGGGACGGACAGACGCCCTGGCTCGTCACCCGTCACGAGGACCAGCGCGCCGTGCTGGCCGACCCGCGCTTCAGCGCCGACCCGAGCAGGCCCGGATTTCCCGCACCGACCGAGGGCTTCAAAGCCCAGGGCCGCGAGGAGGTGCAGGCCCTGAGCATGCAGGACGATCCGGAGCATGCACGTCAACGCCGCATGCTCATCGGACGCTTCACGGTCAAACAGGTCACCGCGATGACTCCGCGACTGGTGCAGATCATCGACGACTTGTTGGACCGGATGGAGGCCGCCGGGCCGCCGACCGACCTGGTCGCAGCCTTCGCGCTGCCCATGCCCTCCCTGGTCATCAGCAAACTGCTCGGCGTCCCCCGGCAGGACCATGCCCTCTTCCAGCGCGCGGCCGGCACGATGATCTCCCGGGAGAGCACCGTGCAGGAGTTCACCGCCGCCCGCACCGAACTCGCCGACTTCCTCGGCGACTTGATCCGGCGCAAGGACGACGATCCGGGTGCCGACCTGCTCAGCTCCCTGGTCGTCACCCGCATGCGCACCGGCGAACTCACTCCCGCGCTCCTCGTCGAGACCGCGATGACGCTGCTGGTCGCGGGGCACGAGACCACCACCAACCAGCTCGCCCTCGGGACACTGGTGCTGCTGCGCAACCCCGACCAGCTCGCCGTCGTCCGGGACGGCGACGATCCCGCCCGGGTGGCGTCGGCCGTCGAAGAGCTGCTGCGCTACCTGTCCATCACCCAGAACGGGCTGTCCCGGGTCGCCACGGAAGACGTCGAGATCGCAGGCCAGCTCATCCGCGCGGGCGAGGGTGTGATCGTGCCGAACGCCTCAGGCAACCGCGACGCGGCCGCCTTCCGCGACCCCGATCGGTTCGACATCGGCAGGCCGGACGTACGCGGACACCTCGCGTTCGGCTACGGCACCCACCAGTGCCTGGGACAGAACCTGGCCCGCAAGGAACTCCAACTCGCCTACCCGGCCCTGTTGCGCCGCTTCCCCGGGCTGCGCACCACGCTCCCGGACGAGGACATCCGCTTCAAACACGACATGATCGCCTACGGCGTGCACGAGCTGCCCGTCACCTGGTGACTGGAACTCCCCGCCGCCGGAGCGTTCCTGCAACCTGTGCGCCCCTGGCCGCCTGCATGCTCCTCACCGGCCCCGCTCGGCTCGGCTGCCCGCACACCCGGAACGTTCCGACGCACGGCCCGTCCCCGTCCAGAGAGAGGAATCCATGAACACCCGTCCCCTGCCGGACAACGCCCCACAACAGAACCCCACAACTCCCCCACGGATCGACGGCCCAACACCTCCGACCGATCCGGCCGCCTCCACCGCTCCCGAGACCCCCGCGACTACCGAGGCATCCGCGGCCCCGGCGAATCAGCCGGATCAGGAAGACCGGCCCGCTCCCGTGGCGTTCGACCCGGAAGCAGCAATCGTCCTGGACTGGCTGGGCGACCTGCGCGGCGCCGAGCCGTCGTCGCCCGCGGACGTGCCGCGGTGGCGCGCGCACCTCACCGAGACCGCTCCCGATCCCACACTGGAGGAACTTCGCGGCGGCGGGAGCTTCGAGGTGGTGGAGCGTGCGGTACCGGGACCCGACGGAGCGCCGGACGTCCCGCTGCTGATCGCTCGCCCGGCGGGCCTGTCCGACGGCGCACCCGTCATCTACCACCTGCACGGCGGCGGCATGATCGGCGGGACCGGTCGCACCGGCATGGCCGGCATCCTGCGCGAGTGGGCCGCACCCCTCGGGCTCGTCGTGGTCTCCGCCGACTACCGCCTGGCTCCCGAGCACCCGTACCCGGCGGCCGTCGAGGACTGCTACGCAGGCCTGGTGTGGGTGGCACGGCACGCCGCCGAGATCGGCGGCACCCCGGAACGGATCGTGATGGCGGGCGGCAGCGCGGGCGGCGGGCTGACCGCGGCCGTCGCGCTCATGGCGCGCGATCGGGGCGGGCCACGCCTCGCCGGCCAGCTGGCCATGTGCCCCATGCTCGACGACCGCAACAACACCCCCTCCGCCCGGCAGATGGCCGGCCACGGCGTGTGGGACCGGCGCGCCAACGAAGTCGGCTGGACGTCGCTGCTCGGCGAGGCCCGCGGCACCGACCGGGTCCCGCCCTATGCGGCACCCGCCCGCGCCACCGACCTGTCCGGCCTGCCGCCGGCCTACATCGACGCCGGCGCAGCCGAGACCTACCGCGACGAGGGCATCGCCTACGCCACCCGCATCTGGCAGGTCGGAGGCGATGCCGAACTCCATATCTGGTCGGGCGGATTCCATGGCTTCGACCAGATCGCACCCGATACCGCCGTCGCCCGCGACGCCCGCCAGGCCCGCGTCCGCTGGCTACGCCGCATCCTCAACCGGTGAACCCACACCGCTCCCCCACGATCCGCTCCCCCACCGGCCTCGTGGGGTCTGGTGCTCGCCGGACGACCGATCATTTCGGAACGAGGTTCCGCGCTTCCACAGCGGGCTGCGAGCCGCGGTGCGTGTCGACGTCGTAGCCCCGGTCGGCGCACAGCCGCCGGGGCCTACGGCGGGGCGTCACTCCAGCCCCCGGATCGACGGGACCGCGTCCAGCAGGGGGCAGGGCCTCAGGGGGCAGGGCAGCCTGAGGCATGTTCCAGCGGTTCAGTACGGTTCGTAACCGTCGAGGAAGGCGCCGATGCGAGACAGAGAAATGCCCCGGTGGGTGCTCTGGGAGATTCGGGCACCCACCGGGCTCGGGGATGGGCTCCGCCCGAGAGACCGCATCCCTCTGGGAAGAGGGATCGCGGGGTCTGTTTACGGCTCTGCGTCGGCGAGCGGTTGCGCCCCAGCAGGCTCCGGCGCCGTGGCGGGCGGGGGTCGGCGGATGAGCGCGAAGCTGGCGACGGCGCCCAGAAGAGCTACGCACGCGCCGACGATGAAGGCAGTGCGCATGCCGGTGGCGAAGGCGTGGCCGGCTACCGCACGGAAGCCGGCGCGCACGGGGGCCGGCACAGCGTCCGCCGTGCCGTTGATGTTTCCTGTGGCCACTTCGATGGCCAGGGCGCTCAGGTTTTGGTGCAGGCCGTGGATCCGACTGGCCTGGGCGGTCAGGTCGAGGGAGACGGCTACGGCCATGACCGCGCCGATGCCTCCGAAGCCGACGTTCATGCCGACGATGCGCATGGTGGCGTTGATGCCGGAGGCCATACCGGACCGAGCAGCGGGCACGATGCTGATGGCCACGTTGCTCATCTCGCCGTTGATCAATCCTGTTCCCAGGCCGCTGACCAGTCCGCCGATCGCATAGTTGGTCCAGTCGCTGTCAAGTGGGGCGAGGGCCAGGAGAGTTGCTCCGGCTGCAACCAGGAGTTGGCCAATGACGAGTAGAGCGCGCGAAGAGATGCGGTTGGCGAGGCGTGCTCCCAGAGGGCCTGCGCCGAACAAGGGGATGGCGAAGGGCAGCATCGCCATTCCTGCCTGCAGAGGGCTGTAGCCGAGTACGCCTTGGAAGTAGAGCGGCGTGTAGAGGAACAGACCCCAGAAGGCGACGGACAACACCAGGGGAGCCAGACTGGCCCCGAGGAACGTGCGTTGGGTGAAAAGTCGCAGGTCGATCAGCGGGTAGGTCTGCCGCAGTTCCACGAGGACGAAGGCGATGGCGAGCACGGCCGCTGCGGCCACCGCAGCGATGATGGCGAAACTGGTCCAGCCGACCTGCGGCGCCATGACGATGGAGTAGACCGCCAACAGGACCGCTCCGCTGAAGAGCACCAGACCTTTGAGGTCCAGGCGGGTGGCCTGGGGGTCCTTGGACTCCCGAGTGCGCGTCAGTCCCAGGATGAGCATGGCGATGCCGCACGGCGCATTGAGCAGGAAGGCGCATCGCCAGCCACCCAGGTCCACGGCGAGTCCACCGATGAACGGTCCCAGGGATGCGCCCAGACCGGAGGCGACGCCGAAGACCGCGAAGGCATGGATACGGCGAGGTCCCGTGAACTCCTGGACGAGGAGGGCGAGCGAGGAGCTGAACATCCCTGCTGCACCGATACCTTGGGCGACCCGTCCGACGTTGAGCCAGAGCATGGCGGGGGCCAGGCCGGCGAGCAGGGACGCGGCACTGAAGAGGGCGAGTCCCGACAGAAAGACCCTCCGACGGCCGAAGAGGTCTGCCAGTCCGCCGCCGGCCATCAGCAGAGCGGCGAAGGCCATGGTGTAGCCGTTGATCACCCACTGTTGGTCGCTGAAGCTGACGGAGAAATCGCGATGGATGTCTCGCAGGGCGACCGAGGCGACCGTGTAGTCCAAGGGGAGCAGAAACGTCGTCACGCTGCTGACGATCAGTGTGCTGACCGCGTAGCTCATGCGCAGTTTCGGGGGCATGTAATTCCTAGTTCAGCTTCAGGGTGCATTGGGGGTGCGCCCGCGGTGCGAGGTTTCTCAGTCCCTCATGCGGCGGAAGGCTCCCCGGTGAAGGCCGCCGTCTCTGTCCGGCCCGTGCCAGATCTGACAGGAGAGCCCAGAGACATGAGATCCGGTTAACCGTTCGCCCATTCTGGTCAGCTCTTGACTTTTGTTGTGCAGACGCCCGCGGTTACCAAGCAGGGACCCTTGGCTGGGGACGGCTTCGATTTCACGGTATGGCGTCATGCGATTCTGGAGTGGCATGACCTCCTTTCTCGCCCTCGTCTTTGCCTATTCGCGTGGACGGGAGTGGAGATCATGCGGTCAAAGTCGCTGACCGTGGTGATGTCCGGTGCGTCGGCGCGAAGATCTGGGTGTCGCCGGGGTGGAGGTTCCACAGCTGCATGAGGGCGTAGGAGCGCCAGGGGCGCCAGTGTTCGGCGCGGCGCATCGTCGGAGCCAGGCCGGTCGGCTGGCCCAGGCTCTGCAGCGCCCGGCCGGTCGCCGGTGCCTGGGTGAGGAAGACGTCGGGGTCTTTGAGGGCTCGCATGACGAGGTAGGCGGCTCCGTCTCCGCTCAGGCCGGCCTTCATCAGCTGGCGCTCGGTCTCCGCACGGTCATGGCCGTCGCTCGGTGTCAGGTCTCCCGTGGCCAGGTCGGTGGCGATGCGGCGCAGGAGTTCGGCTGCCTCGTCTGGGAGTAGGTCGGTCGTCGGTGCCTCGGCCAGGGTTTGGGCAGTGGGGAACAGGTGGGTGACCAGTCCGATCGGGATCGGCAGGGGTCGGCCGAAGCGACGTGCCAGTGCTGCCAGGGCCATCGTGGCCTGAGGCGCGGGCATGGTTTGCCGAAGGGCAGTGCACAGGAGCAGTTCCTCGGGATCCGCCGCGCCGGGAACGCGCAGGCCAGGGTTGGCAGCGGCCAAGGGAGCCATCAGAGGTTCGCTGGTGAGGAGTTCCGTGACGGCCAGTGGGTCGGCGTCCAGGTCGAGCAATCGGCGACAGCGGTGGATGGCCGTGGCCAGATCCCGTATGTCCTCCAAGCGGAACTGTGCCGCGACGTAGCCGGGGTGCGGGGTGAGGGCGATCGCGCCCGCTCCGTGGGGTAGCCGCAGGCTCCTGCGGTAGGTGCCCGTGTCGACCTCTTCCATGCCTGGGATCGCTCGGACGGCGAAGAATCGTAGGAGAGCCGGTCCGTCGAAGGGCTCCCGGACCGAAAGACGCACCGTGATCGTTCCGGCGGCGTGACCGGCAGGCGAGGTGGCCATGTCCCGCAGGGCCGTGGGAGTACGGTCGAAGACGGATGCGATGGTGTCGTTGAACTGGCGCACGCTGGAGAAGCCCGCAGCCATCGCCACGTCGGTGATGCGCAGATCGGTCGTCTCCAGCAGGATGCGGGCGGTTTGGGCCCGCTGAGCGCGGGCGACGGCTTGTGGGCCGACTCCGACTTCGGCCGTGAGCAAACGGTGCAGGTGCCGTGTGGTGTAGCCGAGTTGGGCGGCCAGTCCGGCCACACCGTCGCGGTCGCAGACGCCGTCGGCGATCAGGCGCATGGCCCGGCCTACGACGTCGGCTCGCAGGTTCCATTCCGGCGATCCCGGGCTGGCGTCGGGGTTGCACCGCTTGCAGGCCCGGTAGCCGGCGTCCTGGGCGGCCGCCGCGCTTCGGTAGAAGCGGACGTTCTTGCGCATGGGGCAGCCAGGGCAACTCGGGCGGCAGTAGATGCCGGTGGTCACCACAGCGGAGTAGAACAGCCCGTCGAAACGGGTGTCCCGGCTCAGTGTGGCCCGCCAGCAGCGTTCGAAGTCAAGCACGCAAAAGACCTTTCCAGGAGGGAGGGAAAGGCGCTGGCAGCTATCGGACATCCAGGATGCTCTCCTCCTGGCGGGAGGCGAGCACGGCAGTCGATGCTGACGGTCAGGCAGCCAGACCGGGGGAAGGCGGAAGCGGGTGGCGGGCCGAACGGGTGGGGCGCCCCGAGGTGATTCCTCAGGAGCAGTTGCTCGGGGTCCAGGTGCCTTGGACCCAGGTGCAGGTGGCGTTCGGGAGTGCCGACTTGAAGAAAGCCTCGTACGCGTCGTACACCGAGCTGTCCTCCAGCTTCACGAATGCCTCGTCGCTGTAGCGCAGGGAGTTGAAGGTGTAGTTGTGACTGCCGGTCCAGAGGATCTTGCGGTCCTTCACCTTCGCCGAGCCGTCGTCGTAACCGCCCTTGACCAGGAGGAACTTGGAGTGGAAGGGCGTGGCGTCGTTCGCCGACTCGGGGAAGGTGTGCACGACCGGGCCGTTGTACGCGTTGAACGGGGCGGTGAGGGCCGCCTGGGTCTTGCGGGTCGAGCCGGTGGGACCCTCGGAGGCGTATCCCTTGGGGAGTTGGTGAAGCACCTCGACCCAGCAGCCCTCTTGGTCGAGGGACTGGAGCTTCTTGGCGATCTCGTAGCGGCTGAAGAGGTTCATGCCGACGCGTACGACGGTCCGGCCGTCCTCCGTGCCCCAGCCAGGCGTGTTGCCCTTGCAGACCACGCCGTTGAGGCGGTTGATCACGGCATCGGTGGTCGGCTCGGACGGCCAGTCGGGGTTCTGCGATGCCTCGGGGAAGAAGTACGCCTTGGCGTTCGCCGACTCGACCGTACGGTAGTAGTTGTTGTTCGCCTTCATCGCGGCGAGGTCGGAGTGGTACGACGCATAGCCGTCGTACAGACCGGGGTTCGCGTTGATCTGGGTAGCGCTGTTCCACGCGCCGTACCCGCCGACGGACGGCCGGGCGTCGAGATTCTCCGAGGACTGGAGGACGACGTCGGTGGTGCCGTCGGTGAGCTTGGAGAAGAGGAAGAACTTGTTGTGGTTGATCGAGTCGCCGTTCGTGGCGATCCCGATGCAGCCACGCTTGGCGGGGCAGGAGACGGCATAGGAGTTGGCCGAAGTCGAGCTGCCCAGATGGGACTTGAGGGCGGCGAAAGCCGCGTAGTGCGTGGAGCTCTGCCCCGAGATCGAGTCGACGACCACCTTGACGTGCACCCCGCGGTCGGCGGCGGCGTTCAGGGCGGCGGAGATGTCGGTGTCGTTGAAGATGTACATCGCCACGCGGATGTCGGCGCCGGGCGCGGTGCGGCCGATGAGGTCGAGCACGCGGTTCTTGATCCCGGCCGGCGCGGCCGGACTGCTGAACACGGCCGACGCACCGGTCGCGGCGGTCTGCGCGCCAGCCGGGGCCGCGGCGGCCCGCGCTCCGGATGCCGGTGGCAGGAGCGCCGCCGCGGCGCACAACGCGAGCGCGCCGGCCGCGCGGAGCCGCATGCGGCGCAGACGCGGGGCCGGGGATATGGGTAATGGCATGGAGTCCCTCCCTGAATCCAAAGTTCAGACAATATCGACAACGGCCCTATGGGCGGACGGACTTGACCGAGGTGTCTCCCTACGGGCGCGTCAATGGCGGCCGCTACGGCCGGAGCCCCGGGCGCCTGACTGGCCTCCCGGGGCTCCCGATGTGGTGCAGGACGTTCTACGCGGACCGCCCGGGCCTGGCACAGGCGGGGCCGCCTGCCGGTGGCGCGGATGGGCGGCGGCGCTCGGGGAAGGGTGGCACTCCAAGGGCGCGGCTGTGTTCGGGGTGGTCAGCCGGCGAACGGCACGCGTGCGGCGTCGGTGGTGGGCGTGCCGTGTGGGGGCGTCCACAGGCCCGCGGTCGCCAGTCGGGGCAGGACGCCCTCGCCGAACCAGTACGCCTCTTCCAAGTGCGGGTAGCCGGAGAGCACGAACTCCTCGATGCCCAGGGCGGCGTACTCCGTGATCCGCTCGGTGATCACCTCGTGGCCCTGGGCGGTCAGCCGTAGGTCGAGGTGGCGCAGCAGGCGGTTGGTGCGGGAGGTGGCGGAGGGGCTGCCGGAGACGGACAGGACGGTGGCCATGGGCCCTCGATTCGGGGGGGGGCGAGGCGCCGTCACCCGGCGACGGCGCCCCGCGGCGGTCAGGAGTACCAGGTGGGTTCGGGCAGCGTGCCTTCGAGGACCCAGCGGCCGACCTCGTGCCGCTTGTAGGCGACGGGGTCGTGCAGGGTGTGCGTGCGGACGTTGCGCCGGAACCGGTCCAGGCCCTCGGTGGTGGTCGTGGCGCGGGCGCCGGTGACCTCGAATATCCGGCTGGAGATCTCCAGGGCGACGTCGGTGGCGCGGGCCTTGACCGCGGCCACCCGGACTCGAATGCGCCGCGCGCCTGCTCGGTGACCGCGTCGGGGTCGTCGTGCAGGCGCTGTCCCTCGACGGCGACGGTGTCGGCGAGTGCCTCCACGGCCCACAGTTTCGCGGTGAGGTCGCTGTAGGTGTCGATGACGTGCGGCTCGTCGACGGCGCGGTCGTGGCCGCCGTGCAGCCAGGACCGGGACTTCTCGCGGGTGTAGGTGGCCGCGGTCTGCAGGGCGCCGCCCGCGATGCCGAGGTAGAAGCTGACGAAGACCAGTTGGATGGTGGGGACGTTGAGGGTGTTGTAGACACTGAACGGCGCCGCCTGACGCTTGAACGCGCGGACCGAGGGGTCAGGCCGGTGCGAAAGCTGCTCCAGGACCGTCTCGGCAGCGGCACGGGGGCCGGTCGAGGGACTGCGGCCTCGGTGCCGGTGGGAGTGTCGCCGGCGGCCTCGTACAGGCCAGGACAACAGACCACCGCCTCCCGTCCGGCATCGCCGGTCGCTGCGCTGGTGCTGCCGCGCGGCAAGCACCCTGACGGAGAACGTCTACTCGAACGCACCGACATGGTCGGCGACGAAGGTACGCAGACTGCGGGGGCTACGGCCCGTCAGGGTGGCGATGTCACCGGACAGCCACGCCGCATCTCCCTCGGCGATCAGCCCGAAGACCTGGGAGTTGGAGGCGGCGACCGGTTCGGGGAGCCCTGCCCGGACCATTGCCTCGCGGTGCTGTTCGGGCGTGACCCGGTGGTACGCGATCTCGTGGCCCAGGGCGCGGGTCAGCTCGGCGGCCACGTCGGCGTAGGTGACAAGCTCCGGACCGGTCAGCAAATAGGTGCGTCCCACATGGCCGGTGGGAGCGGCTGCCACGGCCGCCGCGGCTGCGGACACGTCGCGGGAATCGATCGCGCCGAACTGCCCGTCACCGGCGGACATCACGAACCCGCGCGTCTGCTTGATCACCGGAGCAACGAGGAACAGGTTCTGCAGGAGGAGGTTCGGCGCGAGCAGCGTGTACGCCAGTCCGCTCGCTTTGAGGTGGGTCTCGATCCGCGCGTGGTCGCGGCGGCGGTCGACGGGAGAATCCTCGGTCGCCTTGTGGTTCGTGACCTTGACGATGTGCTGCACGCCGTGACCGATGGCGCTGTCGATGGCCGCGATCTCCTGGTCAGGGGCCGAAGGGCTGATGAGCAGCAGGGTATCGACACCGGCCACTGCCGCGTCCAGCGTCTGCGGCCGGTCGAAGTCACCCACGGCGATCTCGACGCCGCTCCAACTTCCGTCCTGCGGGGCGCGCGACGCGTCCCGCACCAGGGCCCTGGCGGGAAGACCCTTGCGAGCCAGGATCCGGACCGCTTCAACGCCGATCTTGCCGGTCGCTCCGGTTACCAAAATCATGGTGTCTCCGTCGTCAGCTTCGAGGGGAGTGATCTGCTCCGCAGTGCGGCGCACTTCCCTGCATAGCCTGCACACGGCCGGTATCCATTGTGAAGTAGGCACCGTTTGGATATATAGGTACCTAATGGATACCGACTCTGACTCGAAGATCGCCTACTCGAAGGACTGCCCGTCACGCACGGTTCTGAGCGTGCTGGCGAACAAGTGGTCGCTCTACGTCCTGGGAGTGCTCGGCCAGCGCGACCGGCCCCTCCGCTTCACCGAACTACGCCGCCACATCGAGGGCGTGACCCAGAAGTCCCTCACCCAGGCACTGCGCAACCTCGAACGCGATGGCCTGGTCGGCCGCACCGCCTACCCGACCATCCCCCCACGGGTCGAATACGCCCTCACCGACCTGGGCCGCGAAGCGGAAGTACTCACCACCACCATCGCCGACTGGTCCAAGACCAACGCGGCCCGCGTGCAGGCGGCCCGGACCGTGTACGACACCGACCCGACCGACCAGCATGGCCGCAAGGACTCCCCCCGCCCCTGACGCGGCCCCACCTCCGCCACGACCCTGTCCAACCAGGGGCGGGAGGTGGTCAGGAGGGGGGCTGGACTGCAGCCCGGCAGTCGGGTCGAAAGCGTTCGAGAACGGTCACGGCGACCGCTCTCGAACGCACACGACGAGGTCGGTCCGGGCACCAAGGTGCGTTGTGCACCCTCGTCGTTACCTGTCAGATTGGCTGCCAGCAGACACGGGAGGAGGGGGTGCCGATGCTGGTCGAGTCGGTGTACCGGAGTGAGGACGTGCCGATTGCGGACAGGTTCGACGGCTGGAGCACGCTCGTTGGCCAAACGCACGCGCCGGTGGACGTGTTCAGCGACTACCGGGACGATTTCCGTGTCGTCCAACGCACGTTGAGCCTCGGTGCCGTATCGGTGTGGCCGGCGTCGTTCCAACCGGTGCTGTTTCGGCGCACCCCTCGACTCATCCGGGAGTCGGACCCCGAAGGACTGCACCTGACTCTCCCGCTCAAGGGGACGCTGCATGTCAGCAGGGAACGGGATGATGCGTCATATGCCCCGTACAGCCTGAACGTGGTCAAAACCTCTGACCCGTTCGAGATCCGCTCCATCGAAGGTTCCGATGGTCTGCACACAGGAGTAGGGCTGGAAGTACCCGCGGCGCTGCTCCCGATTCCGGGCCCTTCCTCGACCGGTTGACCGGGCTGCGATTGTCGGCCGAGGAAGGGTTTGGCGCCCTACTGGCACAGTTGCTCACTCAGTTGGCGAACGGCACCCATGCGTACCAGCCTGCCGACGGACCCCGTTTGGGGAAGGTCGTGGTGGACCTCCTGTCCGCACTGTTCGCTCACGCCCTCGACGCCGACACCCTCCTCTCCCCGGAAACCCACCAGCAGACCCTCGTCCTACGCATCCGTGCCTTCGCCCAAGGAAACCTGCATGATCCGGAACTGACGCCGGCTTCCATCGCCGCCGCGCACCACATCTCCACCAGCTACCTGCACCGCCTCTTCCGACACGAAGACGAAACGGTCGCGGCCTGGATCCGCCAGCAGCGCCTGGACCACGTCCGCCGCGACCTTGCCGACCCGGCTCTGCGCACCACCCCCCTCCACGCCATCGCCGCCCGCTGGGGCTTCCCTCGCGCTGCCGACTTCACCCGCGCCTTCCGCACCGCCTACGGCATGCCGCCCAGCGACTACCGATCCACGCTTGAGTCCGAGTAGCCGTGTGTCCGAGCCGATCGATGGCGGTTCGGGATCCTTCAAGGCGAGTTGGCGCCTGTGGTACAGGGTCGGGGCGCGGCGAACGCACCACGGCGAGCAGTGCGGGGGGCGGCGGGCCGAACGGGGCGGGTGGTCCGGTCGCGGTGGCAGGCGCGAGGGGCGTCAGGAAGTCCTCGACGGTCCTCGCGTCGAGCGACCGGCGGTGTCGGGGTGGGTGGGTGTGGCAGGACCACCCTGTTCGCGGTTCCGCCCCCTACGTTGGTCGACATGGACAAGAACCGGCTGAGTGAGTTCCTGCGGGCCCGCCGCGCGCTGGTACGCCCTGAGGACCACGGGATGCCCGCGGGGGCGCGCCGTACTCCTGGTCTGCGCCGTGAGGAGGTTGCCGTCCTCGCCGGGGTGAGTACCGACTACTACGTGCGGTTGGAACAGGGACGCGAACGCAATCCCTCGTCCCAGGTCCTGCGGTCCCTGGCGACCGCACTCCTGTTGGAGGACGAGGAAGCCGCCTACCTGCGCGCCATGGTCGATCCGCCGCGGCGCCGGCGGCCCCGGCCCGCTCGGGAGTACGCCAGCCCACAACTGGTGTCCTTGCTGGACACCTGGACGGACACCCCGGCTCTGGTCTACGGCCGGTACGTCGACCTGCTGGCGACCAACTCCCTGGGCGAGGCACTGTTCTCCTGGCTCGGCAGCGAGACCAGCCTGATCACCGCCATGTTCCTCAACCCGGCCGCCCGGGACTTCTACCGTGACTGGGCTGTCGTAGCGCAAGGTTGCGTGGCCGCACTGCGGGCCGCCAACCCCGCCCCGGACGATCAGCGACTGCGGGAACTGGTCGGCGAACTGTCAGTGCACAGCCCCGACTTCGCCCGTATGTGGGCACTCCACGAGGTACGGGCCAAGACGGCCTCGGCCAAGCGATTCCGGCATCCACTGGTCGGCGACCTCACCGTGGACTTCGAGACCTTCTCCGTCAACAGTGCCCCCGGCCAGCACCTGGTGGTCTACCGGGCCGAACCCGGCAGCCCCGCCGAACAGTCGCTGGCCCTGCTGGGCAGCCTCGCCCTCACCGATCTCCACGACATTCAAGATGAAGGACACCTCCTGCATGAACTCCCCTGACTCACCCGTGTGGTTCATCACCGGCTGCTCCTCCGGCCTGGGCCGGGCACTCGCCCGCACCGTGTTGGAACACGGGTGGCGTGCCGTGGTCACCGCCCGGGATGCCGGCAAGCTCGCCGACCTGGTCGCCGGGCACGAGGAACGCGCCCTCGCCCTGACACTGGACGTCACCGACGCCGACCAGATCGCGAAGGCGGTCGCCCAGGCACAGGCAGTCTTCGGACGGATCGACGTACTGGTCAACAACGCCGGCTACGGGTACCTCGCGGCCGTCGAGGAGGGCGAGGACGACGAGGTTCGCGCCTTGTTCGACGCCAACGTCTTCGGCCTGGTCAACACCACCAAGGCAGTCCTGCCCGGCATGCGAGCCCGGCGGTCCGGCCACATCGTGAACATCTCCTCCCTCGGCGGCCTCGTCGGTTTCGGCGCCACCGGCTACTACCACGCCACCAAATTCGCCGTGGAGGGACTCTCCGAGTCCCTCGCCGCCGAGGTCGCCCCGCTGGGCATCAACGTGACGGTCGTCGAACCCGCCGCATTCCGCACCAACTGGTCCGGCCCCTCCATGCGCCAGTCCGCCACAACCATCGACGACTACGCCCCCACCGCAGGCACCCGACGCGCCAGCACCCTGGCCACCTACGGCCAGCAGCCCGGCGATCCGGCACGCGCCGCCCAGGCCGTCATCGACGCCGTCTCGGCCGAAAAGCCCCCGCTACGACTGCTACTGGGCAAAGCCGCATACGACGACGCCACCGCCAAGCTCGACTCCCTCAAAACCGCCTTCGACGACTGGCGGGAGGTGACGCTCAACGCCGACTTCCCCACAGAGCGCACCGCGAGCTGACCACGCACCTCTCCCACCTCCAGGGCTGGCGGCGCCGCCCTGGGAGGCGCTGCTGAGCCCCGAGGCCCCAAGGTGCTCCGTGTGGTGTTCCGACTCCATCGCATCCGGCCACTGAGCCCGCGCAGGAAACCGTTTGGCGGAGCACGGCTACCGCTGCTACGTTTCCGGAGGCCGTGCGAGAGAACAAGGAGGTGGTACCCGTGAACGCAGTATCGACATGGGTGCTCCCCTCCGGGATCACGGTCGGACGGTAGGTCGTCCGGGAGCGCCGTTCAAGAGCCCTCCCGAAAGGCACGACCATGCACTTCACTTCCGAACGACGCCTCGACGACGGCGTCGTCGAGCGCGAATTCACCCTCGGCGAGATCCCCGGCACCCTGTGGACGCCTGAGTCCGCCGCATCGGCGCCGCTGATCCTGATGGCCCACAACAACGGCCTGCCCAAGGGGGAACCCCGGCTGGTGGCCCGGGCCCGGCACACCGCGGCGTCCGGCTACGCGGTGGCCACCATCGACGCCGCCGGGTGCGGTGACCGACCCCGTTCCGCCACCGACCAGCAGGCTCGCGCCGACCTCCACCGGGCGATGCAGGCCGGCGAGCCGGTCGACGAGATCTTCGAGTCCTTCATCGGCCCGCTGGTCGAAAAGGCGACCCCGGAATGGCGGACCACCCTGGACGCCCTCCTTGCACTGCCCGGGATCGGCGGCCCGGTCGGGTACTCGGGGTGGACCGCCCTCGGCATCCGGCTGGCGGTGACCGAGCCCCGCATCGCGGCCGCCGGATTCTTCGCCGGCGGCTACGTGCCCCGCGCCCAGCGCGAGGAGGCCCGGCAGGTCACCGTTCCGCTGCTGTTCCTAGTGCAGTGGGACGACGAAGGGAACCCACGGCAGCGGGCCCTGGACCTGTTCGACGCCTTCGGCACCAAGGAGAAGACGCTGCACGCCAACATGGGCGGGCACGTCGGCACCCCGTGGTTCGAGCTGGAGGACGGGGGCCGGTTCTACGACCGGCACCTGAAGTAGGACCGGGTCGCCAGGCCGACGGCAGACGGTAGGTGCTGACGGCCGGAATGCTGCTCGTCGAGGGCAGCTTCCGGCCCTCCTCGGCTCTGTCCCCACCGCGGGCCCTGCCAATTCGGCGGGGCCCGCGGTACCCGACGCCATGAACTGTTGGTTCCCGCCGAGGCTTCGAGCGCTTGCCAAGCTCGTGTACCGGTGCTGTCGGTCCTGCCGCCCCGCGCGGGCGCTGGCGCGTAGCCGCGCGAGCAGTTCGGCCGGAACCCCGGGTGCTGTTCAGCGTTGACTGATTCCGGTGATGCGGCCGCGGGCCAGGACTGGTGCGTCGAGGGAGGCCAGGAGGCGGCGGGGGCGGGTCTTGGTGAGGGCGTCGCGGTCCGGGCGGTCCAGCAGGCTCGTGCCCAGCGCGTAGAGCTCGAAGACGTAGCGGTGGGGTCCGTGGCCCTTGAGCGGCTCGGGTCCGTAGTAGCCGCGGCTGATGAACGAGCGCAAGAGCGTCACGCCCGGCGCTGGGGTTTTCTTGCCGAGGGCGCCGGGCGGCAGTTCGTGTGGGCTCGGCAGGCGCGTCTCGTCGATGAGGGCGAGGCAGTGAACGGCGGGGTTCGCCCCGAGGGGGACGTCGACGTCCTCGACCACGAGCAGGAGCTCGGACGTCCCGGTGGGCGGTGCGCTCCAGGTCAGGTGGGGGGAGATGTTCTGGCCGCCGACGCGGGTGCCGCTGTGCTTCAGGGGCAGGGTGCCGTCGTCGGAGAAGTCCCGGCTGATGATCGTGAGGGTCTGCGGGCCGAACAGGTTGGCCTGGTTCCAGGCGTGGTTGCGTTCGTCGGGGCGGCGGTTGCGCAAGAGGGTGCCGAGTACGGCCATGGGTCCTTCTCTTTCCTTGGTGTGGGGGCCGGTCAGGGTCGCTCGGCGGCGGTTGCGGGGTCCGCTGCTGAGTTCAGCGTGGTGAAGATGCGGGCGAGCGCGGCGAGGTCGTCGGCATCGAGCTCGGTGAAGGCGCGGGGCGGCTCGGTGAGGAGGCGCTCGGCGGCTGCGGCGGTCTGCCGGCCGAGGTCGGTGAGGTGGACGACTTTGCGACGCTTGTCGTCGGGGTGGCTCTCGCGGCGCACCAGGCCCCGCCGCTCCAGCCGATCGACCGCGACGGTGGCCGCGGAGGGGTCTACCGCGGCGGCTTGGGCGATCTCGCGCATCGTCATCGGGGCTCGCATGAGGTTGATCAACTGCTCTGCGTGCCCCGGGCCGAGGTCCAGCTCCCTGCGCAGCGCGCGGCGTCGGTCCTGGCCGGTGATGAACGCGTGGACGGCGGCCCATGCCTGTGCGGACGAGGCACCGTTCGAGTGCGAGTCGGGGGTCAGGGCGTCCTCCAGTGGCCGGGAGGCCCCTGGAGAGCCTCAGAAAGATTGTTGCATATCAACTATTTCTTAGGCGTGGCGGCCTCGGCGTGGGAGTCTCGCTGTTCGGATCACCACCACCATCTGCCGGCTGACAACTGTCTGGGCGAGAGCGGAGTGACATGCCACAGTGAGCGCCCATGACGGCGGATGTGACGATCTCAGTGGCAGGCGAGGCGGAAGGACTGGCGACGGATGCGCTGCGCTGGCTCCTCCGAAACGCGCGGGAGAGCGGAGCCGACGGACTGGCCTGGGCTGCCGCACCGTCCGACCGGGAAACCTCCCCGACGTTCTACAGCGGCACGGCAGGCGTCATTGCCGCTCTCCTGGAAGCATGGCGGCACTTCGGCGACGACCGGTACGCCGATGCCGCCGTGCGCGCTGCCCGCAGCGTGTCCGCCGGCGTCGACGGCCATGAAAACAACTCCCTGTACTTCGGCCTGACCGGCATGGCGCTCGTCCTACGGGCGGTCCACGACGAACTCGGCGCTCCGCCGGCCGGCGCCGCCGCGTGTCGGGCCCTGGACCAGGTGCGCGCACGTTTCGATGGCACACGCTGGGGCGACTGGTTCGACCTGATGGTCGGCAACGCCGGAATAGCCCTGGGTGCTCTGTCATTGGGTGATGCGGATCTCGCGATACGCGCGATGGAGCCCTACCTGCGCGCTGCCGAGCAGACCGCGGCAGGCGTTCACTGGGAGTCGGAACGAGGCCGGACGTCGCGTCTGCACCACATCGCGCACGGCACGCTCGGCATCGTCTACGGACTGGCCCGCGTTGGGCGGGCCACCGGTCGGACGGATCTGGTCGACCTGGCGCGGGCGGGTGCCGCGGACGTCGTGACACGCAACGAAGCCGGCTCGACCGCCTTCCTCGTTCCTCACTCCGACCCACAAGACCATCCGGACCTCACCGCGCGCTACAGCTACGGCTGGTGCCACGGCCCGACCGGCGACGCGCACGTGTTCCGGCTGCTTCGCAGCGTCCTCGACGAACCCACGTGGCAAACCCACGTCGACAACTGCTGGCACACCGTGACCCGGTCCGGACTGCCACGCCGGCTGCGGCCTGGCTTCTGGGACAACAACGGACGGTGCTGCGGCACGGCTGGCGTGCTGGCGCTGGCCTGCGACCGCATCGCCGAACAGGAGGACCGCCCCGACTTCGCACGGCTCCTCGTCACCGATCTCCTCGCCCGCGCGACCCGCGACCAGGACGGAGCCCGATGGTCCAACGTCGAGCACCGAGCCACTCCAAGCGCCCTCGAACCCCGGACCGGCTGGGCATCGGGCAACGCCGGGATCGTTCGCGAACTGCTGCGCTGTGTGCGTGTCTGGCGCGGGGCCGACCCGACGTATGCAGTCACCTGGCCGGACCAGCCGCCGCCGGCACGGCGGTAACGCCACGCATCCTTCCTGGCCCGAGGCTCGGCACGGTCGACGGTGCGCTGAACTGGGGGGCCGGACCTGCGGTGGTCTGTTCTGTAGGGCCCGGTGTGAGGCCCTGAGCGGCCCAGCGCCTGGCGCGCCGACAACGACGGTACCGCCGACGACGACGGTACCGCCGATGGCTGCGGTACCACCGATGGCTGTGGCACTACGGAGGTGGGCAGCCTCGTACGATTGCGGTCGCACGAGACTGCCCGGGCGTTCCAGTTGAGAGTTGCGCCTCAGCGGAAAGCGGCGATGTTGCGGGCGACCCAGTCGTTGAAGGGGCGCGGGGCGCGGCCGAGGACGCGTTCCACGTCCGGGCTGATGCGGAGTTCGGCCGGGTTCGGGGCGGAGATGATGTCCAGGGTGTCGTCGGCGAGTTCCACCGGCACGAACTGGGTCATCGTGGCCTTGGCCTCGTCGCGGGTGAGTTCGTGGAACCGCACGGGCGAGCCGAGCGCGGCGGCGATCACCTCGGCCTGCTGACGCGGCGTGATGACCTCCGGCCCGGTCAGCTCGTACACCCCACCGGTGTGCCGGTCGTCCAGCAGGCAGGCCGCCGCGACTTCGGCGATGTCCGCCGGGTCGATGACGGGCACCCCTACGTCGCCGAAGGGTGCGGCGACCGTCGCTTGCGTGCGGACGGACTCCGCCCAGGCGAAGGCGTTGGATGCGAAGCCGCCCGGTCGTACGACGGCCCAGTCCAGGCCGGACCCGCGCAACGCGTCCTCCACCGCGCGCATCGCGACGCGCGACGGGCCGAGCGGCCGGGTCGCCACGCCCTGCGAAGACAGCAGGACGACCCGGCGGACCCCACTGGCCGCGGCCAGGTCGATGATGTCGGTCGGCCTTGCTTCGGGGGCGTGCAGATCGCCGGACAGCAGGAGGAACAGCGCCTTCGCCCCGTCCAACGCGGGGGTGAGGCTTGTCGGCTCGGACAAGTCGGCCGCCACGTGCCGGACTCCGTCAGGCATCGCCACCGCGTGCCGCGACACCGCCGTCACCTGCTCCCCCGCCTCGGCCAGGGCCTGCGTCAGAGGTCGGCCCACATTCCCGGTAGCCCCGGTCACCACAATCATGTCCAGCTCCTAGTTCGTTGTGCACTGCGGGAATTGACGCTAGGAGCCCGGCTTACTTTTCGTAAGAACATACCTAGAGGTAAGCTCCAGACATGAGGGAAGGTGCGCAGCTGACGCAGGTCGAGGCGGGCAAGCGGTATGAGGTGTTTCACACTGACTGCCCCGCGCGCGACATGGTCGACCACGTCACCAGCAGGTGGGGCATCTGGGTGCTGATCTCCTTGCGGAGCAACGACCTTCGGTTCTACGAGCTGCGCGACAGCATCCAGGGTGTCAGCGAGAAGATGCTCGCGCAGACCCTGCGTGCACTGGTCCAGGACGGCCTGGTCTGGCGGGAGGTGGAGCCGACGACGCCACCCCAGGTCACCTACGGGCTGTCCGGGTTCGGTCGGGAAGTCAGCGAACCGCTGACGGACTTGTTCGACCGGATCACCCAGCGGCTGCCGCCGCGCAGCCAGGCATAGTGCGGTGGCGGTCGGCCAGGCCGGCCCACCGCTCCGTCGACCTCGTCAACCAGTGGGTGGCGTATCAGAACGGCCGTTCGCGCACTGGCTACTGCTGCTCCCACTGCTCCTTGGTGATCTCGTACCGTACGCCTCCGTGCTCGGCGCCCTCGATCATCTCCATGTCGGAGGGAGTGGGGATGGCATGCGCGAGCGTCATGTCGAGCTTCTCCATGATGTTGCGCGAACCGTGGTTCACCGTCATCGTCTCAGCCCAGACCATGCGCACACCGAGCTCCGTGAATGCCTTGCCCAGCAAGGCCCGCGAGCCCTCGGTGGCATATCCCCTGCCCCAGGCCGCCTGCCTCAGCCGGTAGCCGAGTTCGACCTCGTCCAGCGGGCCGTTCGACTCGGGGCGCAGGATGAACCAGCCGATGAACGCGCCGCCGTCCTTCTCGTGCGCGGCGAACAGTCCGAGGTCGCCGCCCCACTTCTCGTAGCCGGCGAGGATGTTCGGCAGTTGGCGCTCACGGACGAGCTCCGGTGCGGTCGGACGGCCGCCGGTCAGGTAGCGCATCACCGCCGGGTCGCTGTCCAGCTCGATCAGCAGGTCCGCGTCATCGGCGGTGAAGCGGCGCAGGGCCAGGCGCTCGGTCTCAAGGTAGGTGTCCATGCCTCGATCATGCCCGAAGCGAGTCGGGTCCCACTCCTGCGCGCCCCACAGCCCTGGACGGCTCGGAGCGAACACCTCTCGCGGGACGGCGGATTCCGTCAACCGGTCGCAGCTGAGA
This sequence comes from Streptomyces sp. x-19, assembly GCF_046549115.1. NCBI lineage: Bacteria > Bacillati > Actinomycetota > Actinomycetes > Kitasatosporales > Streptomycetaceae > Streptomyces > Streptomyces sp. x-19. The sequence goes on from NZ_JAJPWK010000015.1 coordinate 62,088, forward strand.
GGGACTTCGACCCACGTCCGGCCGAACAAGACCCTGGCAGAGCCACGTTGGCCGATACAACGAACCCGCGGTGAACCGCGCGGCCGTGGACGGTGGTCGTGCCCCGCCCGCGGCCGCGCTACTGGCTCAGCGGACCTGCACCGTCACCACCTCAGAGGCGTGCAGGCGCACCGGGTGCTGGTCGTGCGTGCTGGTCAGGCCGTAGAGCACGGCACGGAATTGCAGGTCGCCGCGGCGCGCGGCAGTGCCACGTGCGGTGACCTTCGCGTCGCCCTTGACGGCGGCGCTGCAGTTTTCCTGGTGCCATCCCTCGCCGAAGCCGTTCTCTTCCAGGCACAGCTGATGCAGGTAGCCGGCGCTGTCGTCGTCGCCGTGCGCGCTGACCGTGATGGTCTTGCCGACCTTCGCCGTGTGCGGCGCCGTGATGTCCACATTGCCCTTGGCGAACGCCGGCCCGGCGGCCAGCGTCACCGCGGCCAGACCCAGTGCACCGACCATGGCCGCCCGGCCACCGCGCGCCCTCATCCCGGTCTTCTTCGTCCTGGTCATGGACTTCCCCTCCCATGGATCTCCCCGAGACCCATCCGTTCGTCAAAGCGCCTCGTGCGCTTCGCTGATCATCCAGACGGGCCGTTCACCTCGCTCGTTGCGCCCCGCCCCTGCCCGTTACAAATCCACGACAAAACGCGCCGCCGACGCTTGATCAGACCGGCAGCCGCCACATCTCGTTGGAGTCCAGTCCCGGCGCGTTCGCGTCGTCGCAGCGGAGGTGGGGCGGCGACCTTGGACGGCGTCCACCTGCACGGCGGCGTTCCGTGCGATCGTCTGGTCGACTGGCGTCGACGTGACCCGGTGAGCCGGTGGTGAGCTTCCGGTGAGGGCTGGCGGCGACTGTGGGGGCATCGCCGGATCCGCCGCGGACCGGCCATCGAACAGGGAGCGACGATGAACGTTCTGACTGGCAAGACGGCGCTGGTGACCGGCGGCTCGCGGGGAATCGGCCGGGCGGTCGCGTTGCGGCTGGCGGCAGAGGGCGCGCTGGTCGCCGTCCACTACGGCGGCAACGACCAGGCGGCCGAGGAAGTCGTGGGGCGGATCGAGGAGGCGGGCGGCCGGGCGTTCGCGATCCGGGCCCGGTTCGGCGAGGACGGCGCGGTGGACCGGCTGTTCGAGGAGCTGACCGTGGGGCTGGCGGGGGCCGGGCTGGACGTCCTGGTCAACAATGCGGGCATCAGCTCGGGCAACCCGATCTCGCGGGTCACCGAGGAGGAGTTCGGCAGGTTGATGGGCATCAACGTCGCCGCCCCGTTCTTCGTGATCCAACGCGCGATGGCGCTGCTCAACGACGGCGGACGCATCATCAACATGGGCTCCACGGCCAGCCGGTTCGCGGTCTCCACCCAGATCGCCTACACGATCAGCAAGGCGGCACTGGAGTCGATGGCGCCGTCGCTGGCCAACGAGCTCGGCCGGCGCGGCATCACGGTGAACACGGTCGCGCCGGGCGCCGTGCGGACCGACATGATCGCCGGCTACACCTCCGTCCCCGAGGTGGTGGCCGGGCTGGAATCGATCACCGCGCTGGGGCGGTTGGGCGAGCCCGAGGATGTCGCGGACGTCGTCGCGTTCCTGGCCGGCCCGCAGGGCCGCTGGGTGACCGGTCATACCGTCGACGTCTCGGGCGGAACCTTCCTGGGCCCCCTTGCCCCATGAGCCTGTGCGCGCATGAATAATCGCGCGCATGCAGTTCGGAATCCTCGGCGAGACCCGAGCGCGGCACGGCGACGGTGGCGAGGTCCCGTTGGGCGGACCGGCCCGGCGGGCGCTGCTGGCCCTGCTGCTGGTGCGCCCCGGAGAGGTCGTCCCGACGCACCGGTTGGCTGACGAGATGGACCCCACCGGGGCGCTCTCGGCGCATGCGCTGCAGTCCCAGGTGTCCAGGCTCCGTTCCGCGCTGGGCGCCGGGGCGGCGATCGAACGGGCCGGCGCCGGGTATCGGATCGTGGTCGATCCGGACGACGTGGACGCCTCACGGTTCGAGCGCCTGGCCGGCGCGGGACGGGCGGCGCTGGCCGACGGCGACGCCGGGCGGGCGCTCGTACTGCTGGGCGAGGCGCTGGAGTTGTGGCGTGGACCGGCGCTGGCCGACCTGCCCGAGAGCGAGACGGCCCGGGCCGCCGCCGTGCGGTTGGAAGAGCGCCGGCTCGGGGCGCTGGAAGACCGCATCGAAGCGGGGCTGCGGCTCGACGGGCACCGGACGCTCGTGCCTGAGCTGCGCGAGTTGGTCGGCCGCCATCCACTCCGGGAGCGGCTGGCGGGGCTGCTGATGCGGGCGCTGTTCGCCGAGGGCGGGCAGGCCGAGGCGCTGGTGGTGTTCGAGGAGACCCGGCGACGCCTGGCCGACGAGCTGGGCGCCGATCCTTCGCCCGAACTGACGGCGCTGCACGGGGAGTTGCTGCGCACCGATCCGACGCCGTCGCCCGCCGCTCCGCCCGCCCAGCTGACGGGCTTCGTGGGGCGCGCGAACGAGGTGACCGAGGTGGCCGAACTGCTGAAGGCGGTCCGGCTGGTCACCCTCCTCGGGCCCGGCGGCGTCGGCAAGACCCGGCTGGCGGTCGAGGTCGCGGGTACCGGGGGCATCGAGGGCCAGCTGTGCTTTGTGGAGCTGGCCCCGCTGCGGGACGGCGCCGGCCTGCCGCACGCCCTGCTGGGCGCGCTCGGCCTGCGTGGGAACGGGCTCCAGATGGGCGGTGACGCGAAGACGCCGGTCGATCGTCTGGTCGCGGCGCTGTCCGACCGAGCGCTGCTGCTCGTCCTGGACAACTGCGAGCACCTCGTCGACGAGGTCGCCGGCCTGGCGGCGCGGCTGCTGACGACCTGCCCGCGGCTGCGCGTGCTGGCAACGAGCCGGGAGCCGCTCGGCATCACCGGCGAGCACCTCTACCCCGTGCGGCCGCTCGACGGGGACGCGGCCGTGCAACTGTTCACCGAGCGGGCCGGTGCCGTGCGGCGCGGCTTCACCGCCGACCCCGAGGTCGTGCGGAGGATCTGCGCGGCGCTCGACGACCTGCCGCTGGCCATCGAGCTGGCGGCGGCGCGGTCTCGCACCCTGGACATCGACGACGTGGCGGGCCGGCTGGACGACCTGCTCGCCGTCGGCGCCCGCGGAAGCCGCACGGCGGACGCGCGGCACCGCACGCTGCGCTCGGTGGTCGCGTGGAGCTGGGACCTGCTCTCCGAGCCCGAGCAGCGGGCCGCGCGCAGGTTCACGGTCTTCGCCGGGGGCGCGACGGCCCGCTCCGCGCTTCGGGTGTGCGGCACCGACGGTGAGACGCTGGAGGCGCTGGCCGACAAGTCGCTGCTGGAGGTCGCGGGCGTCCGCTATCGGATGTTGGAGACGATCCGCGCCTACGGTGCCGAACGGCTCGACGAGGCCGGCGAAGGCACCGCCGTGCGGCGCGCCCACGCCCAGCGCCTGCTGGAGCTCGTACGGACGGCCGACCCGCATCTGCGGCGGGCCGAGCAGTTGGAGTGGCTGCCCGTGGTCGCCGCCGAGCACGGTGACCTCCTGGCGGCGCTGCGCTGGGCAGTTGAGGAGACGGCCCTCGAACTGCTCGCCGCGGCGTTCACCTACCTGTGGGTCCGGGGCGCGTCCGCGTCGGTCGCTCCCCTGGCGATCGCACTGCTCGCATCGGTGGGCGAGACGGCCCCCGACGGGCTCGGCGAGGAGTACGCGACGTGCGTGCTGCTCGCCGGCGCGGCTTCGGCGACGGGCGAAGCCGGGAGGCAGGTATGGCTGCGGCACCGGACGGCGGCCGGCGAGGCGCTGGCGGCCGCGTGGCCCGGCGACCGGTCGGGCCGCTACCCGGTCGTCCTGCTGCTGTGGATGCTGCGGAACGCGGGCGGACCGGACCCGCAGGGTGCGTTCGCGCTCGTGTCGTCCCAGCGCGAGTGTCCCGAGCCGTGGGCCCGGGCCGCCGCCCACTACGTGTCGGGATTCGGGCACCTCGGCCAGCGGGAGGCCGCGACGGCCGAGGACGCCTTCGAACAGGCACTGGAGGGCTTCCGTTCGCTCGGGGACCGTTGGGGAATCGCGCTGGCCTTGGACGCGCTGGCCGGCGTCGCCGGCGCGCGCGGCGAACGGACACGGGAGGCCGCACTGACCGACGAGGCCCTGGAGCTCACCGAACGGCTCGGCGCCCTGGAGGACAGTGCCGACCTACTGGTCAACCGGGGCGATCACCTCGCCCGCGACGACGCGGCCGAAGCCCGTACCGCCTACGCGAAGGCTGCCGCGCTCGCCCGCCGCGCCGGCAACTCCACCTACCTGGCGGCCGCGCTGCGCGGGCTGGGCGACGTCGCCCTGGAGGAGGGCGACCTGGCAGAAGCGGAACGGCTCTACAGCGAGGCGCTGGAACGGATCGATCCGCACTGGATCAAGAGTCTTGGGCCCCGGGTGCGCACGCTCATCGGCCTCGGCCACGTCTCCGTGGCCCGGAGCCACCACGCGGCAGCGCGCGAGTACTACCGGCAGGCCGCCGAGGTCGCCGCCGCGGTCGGAGCGCGCGTCCCGGAGGTGCTGCACATGCTGGGATTGTCCGGGAAGGCCGTGGAGTCCGTCCTCGGAGCCGCGGCCACGGACCGGTGAACGCGCGGTGCGTGCTCCCGTAGAAGAGAGAAGAACCGCAGTCGCACGGTCGCGGAACTTCAGGCGGTCGCTGACGGGTACCGCGAGGATCCGCCCGACCTCGACCGGCGACGCGATGGTGCGGTCCGGGCACTCACCCTCGGCCTGGCTGGCACGAACCGGCTGGCCCCCGGCCGCGGGTAGGACAGTCGGCAACCAGCGACATGGTGGACCGACGGCGGCCGACGGCCGACGGCTTACCATCAACTACCCTGATGGACCTGGTTGGCGGCTATGGACCTGGTTGGCGGCTACGAACGGCAAGCCGACAGGCAGTGGTCTTCCCCCCGCTTGGTCATCACCCCGCTTGGTCATCGTCCCGTGCGGCGAACCACTGACGTGCGGCTTCCAGCCCGGCCTCGTTCACCTGCGGGCCGTCGATGCCCGTGAGGTCCCCGCGAGCGATCCGGCCGGCGAAGTAAGCGGCTTGGCCGGCCCAGCGGTAGTCCAGCAGGGGGTGGAGCGCTCGCTCGACCTCGTCGTGGGTCAGTGCGCCACCCGCCACGTAGGCGTCGATCAGTGACCGCATGGAATCCGGCCCGCGGTACATCACGAGCGCCGCCAGGTCGTACACCCGCGGCAACACACCGGCCCCGCTCCAGTCAATCATTCCGCAGACACCACTGACCGGGTCGAGGCGGAAGACGTCTGGAGCGGGGTCTCCGTGCACCGGCCCCCACGTCAACGACCGCAGGTCGAGTGCATCGAGCCGGGCCAAGACGTTGGTGATCACGGGCCTGAGCCAGGGCCGTACGTCCAGGTGCTCCGACGGGAGATACAGGCGGGTCGGGCGGGTGCCCTTGCCGTCCTGCGTGCCGAGCGCGCGATGGGCTCGGGCCAACGTGGAACCCATCAGGCCCAGTTCGGTGTGCGACTCGCCGGTCAACCCGCGACCTTCGACCCAGCGCAGCAGCGCCATCACCTGGCCGCCGAACGGCACGACCGACCGACCACGGGTCGTCGCCACGGGAGCCCCCGCAGGTATTCCGTCGCGGTCCAGCCGCTTCGCCAGCCCAAGTCCGAACACGAACGCGTCCTCGGCTTCCGGCGGGACCGCCTTCACCACCCAACGGGTGCCCCCTGAGCGGGCCTCCCACGTCAGGGAGTTCATTCCGCCTTCGAGGAGGGTGACTTCAGCCGCGTGAAGTGCCCAGTGGTCCGCAAGCAGCTGGGCAACCGTCTGCGGATTGTGGGGCGTGGGCTCTGCTTGGGTGGGGTGATCGGGCGAGGCACAACGGTCAGCCATCGTGGCAATCCTCCACACGGAACTCGGGCCCCCAGAGTAGGCCGCAGCGCTCACCAACTCACGTCATTTAAAGGACTGTTGATCTCCTGATGCGATGGGTACACCTTGGGGCGATCCGCTACCACCGTCGCGCCGTTCTCGTGGACTGTCCGTTTTGATCACCTGGTGTCCGAGGCGGCCCAGGATGCAACGGGTGACTGGCGGATGCGTCTGTGGAAATGGGCGGCAGGGCCCCCTGGTACGCGGTACGGTGCGCCGATGTCAGAGATCAAGAAGTTCCAAGTCACTTTTGACTGCGCGGAACCTGAGCGCCTCGCTCGCTTCTGGTGTGAAGTGTTGGGGTACGTCATTCCGCCGCCCCCGGAGGGGTTCACCACCTGGGACGATTTCAACCGCACCCTGCCTCCTGAGAAGCAGGGATCATCGTTCGCCTGCGGTGATCCCTCAGGCGTGGGCCCGCGCCTGTACTTCCAACGTGTCCCCGAAGGCAAGATCGTTAAGAATCGGGTGCATCTCGACGTCCGGGTCGGCACCGGGCTCGTGGGGGATGAGCGCCTCGCCACGCTCGAAGCCGAGTGCGCACGACTGGTCGCGCTCGGTGCGACCCACGTGCAAACGCTGTACGCCGATGAGGAAAACGAGTCGTGCATCCCGATGCTGGACATCGAGGGCAACGAGTTCTGCATCGACTGAACATTCTCCGATCCAAGGAGGTGGGGAGCCACCTCCTTGGATCTCCCTGGGCTCGTATGGGGCGGGAGTTACCCCTTTCGGAACCCCTTTCGGAACCCCTTTCGGAACCGCTTGCGGGCCGGAGCGCGAGCAGAGGTCCGAGGTGATCGATGATGCGGTCGGCCGCGGACTTCGAGACGCCGAAGAGCGGAGCGAGCTGGTGCGGCGTCAGGTTGGGACGCGAGTAGGCGGCGACCAGCAGGACTCGGTCTTCCAGCGGCAGGCTCCATGGTCGGCCCCGCCGTACTGCGCCCCCTCCTTCGCACCGAAGCATGGTCACCAACTTGTCGAAACAGCGCGCACTCAGCCCGGTGAACAGCCATATCCAAGAAGGTTCCGATGCCGTGGTCACTCCAGCCACGCCGTGATCATCCCATTCCCGGCCCGACTGGGCCGGAACATGCGTCAGACCTCCGGGATGAAGGCCGGGTCGATGCCCAAAGCGGTGATTCCCTCGCACACGGAGCTGTCGAACTGCTGGATCTCCGCCACAAGAGTGGCCCAGGCCACGGGTGAAGACCAGGAATCTGGCGTGTAGATGGAGCCAACCCGCCAGCCCTCGCCTGAGCACACGATGCGGATCAGCCCCTCCTCCGCCTGCATCGAGTCGAGTTGGAAGTCCTCCTGGCCTGCGTTCGAAGACTGGAGCCAGAGCGCCAGATGGTAGGCCAGTTCGGCCACGGGGAACGCCTCCTCGGACCACACCATCTGCCCCTCTTCCCAGATGGACAGCTCTGCCTCGATGTCGAGGAGAAGCACCGCCAGGGGAACTTCCTGCGGGGTGAGACCGCGTCGCGGTAGGTCCGACAGTCCAAATTTTCGGCAGCCAAACCGCACTGCTTGGCCTCCATCAGATTTGAGGCCCACTACGCGTTCAGGCCACTCAAATATGGGCAATTTTACCAAGGTGTACCAGGCGCCCCACTCAGCCCCCCTTAACGGGCCACCCCTTGGCGACGAAAAATGGCCAGGCCGTCCGCATCTTCCAACTTCCCGCAAGTGAGCGTGACGGACACCAGTAGGATGCCACCCAAATCACCCAAGCATCGAGGATTTCTACGTGCGCTCATCATTCTCGACTTTATCTATTTCCCTTACGGGCGGTTTGCTGGTTGGAATATCCGGTCCGGTCCTCGAAAAGTCGGGCGGGCCGGTAGGTCATGCCGCAAGCGTGATCCTGGTCGCGGGCTGGATATACGCGCTGCTGGGGTTCTCGTCCGGGCTTCTAGCCAAGACCAAGGTGCAAGCCGTCGCCCTGTCCATAGTTTCACTGTGGGTGACAGTTTCAGCTTACTATCTAACGAAGGCCGCTCAAGGTGACTTTACGCAAGCCAGTTATGTAGAACCGACTGGACCTACCGTTTTCGCCTGGAGCGATTTTCTCTCCATGCTCGCCGTGTGGTTCTTCTTCGCTCTCCTCCTCGGATCTCTTTGCGGAATAGCCGGGTACTTCGCACGTACCGGCCCGTACCGGCTCCCTTTCAGGATCCTGGTTCCAGCGGTGGCTCTCGTGGAAACTTCCGTGCGGCTGTCAGCAGAGGCAGACGTCCAGGAGACGCTGGTGGGAGCGACCTGGAGTGTCACACGCATTCTGGCGGTAGCAGCGATCCTGCTTCTCGTTGGCGTCTCGGCGTTGGAGGCCCGGAAGCGACGGTCCGCCGAGCGAGCGTGATCGTGCTCGTGCTCGTGCTCGTGCTCGTGCTCGTGCTCGTGCTCGTGCTCGTGCTCGTGCTCGTCTGAACTCAAGACCCATCTCACCGCCGACGGAAACTACCGCCCGCCGCGCTTCGTACTCGCAGCGGACAAGCGAGAGACGCACCACGAGCCAACGGCCTGCGATCCATCCGACCAGGCATTTGCGTCTCGTCTGTGCCCCCGTTCCCGCGGGGTGTCCGTCATGCCGTGCAACGAAGATCGCGACCTGCACTGCACGCACCTCGCGCACGAGGACGGCGACACGCTGAGCACGTGCTTCACCGAGAAGGACCACATCGCCTCGCACGGGGAGCAGCGACGGCCCTGCCGGGCTGCCTCTTTCGTCGCCGACCAGTACCTTCTGAGCAACCGTCCCTCTCCCTTAGGGGGTTGCCGTGGCCGTTGCACCTGCCGTTGTCGCGCTCTCAGCCGTCCTGTTCGCCCTGCCCCCGCTCGGCAGCGGTCCGCCGCTGCCGGACCGGCTGGCCGAGACCGGCGGGGGCAGCCAGCTGATCACCGCCGTCGCACCCCGCACCGATGCCACGACAGGGGCCCTGACCTGGTGGGACCGGCGGGGCGGAAAGTGGGTCATGGTCGGCAGCGCGCCCGCCCGTTTCGGGGCGAAGGGTCTCGTGGAGGGCAGCAAGCGCGTTCAGGGCACCGACACCACCCCGACCGGGGTGTACGACCTTCCCTACGGCTTCGGGATCAAGGCCGCGCCAAACGGGACCTCGGTGTCGTACCGCCGGGTGAACCGGAACTCCTGGTGGTGCCAGGACGAGCACTCGCGCGCCTACAACCGCTGGGCCGAGCCGCTGCCCGCCGACTGTCGCGCCGCCGAGGCCGAGCACCTCGCCGACTACGGCACCCAGTACGCGCACGCGCTCGTCATCGGCTTCAACTACGAGAAGCCGGTTCGCGGCCGGGGCGCGGGCATCTTTCTGCACGTCAACGGGCGTGCGGCGACGGCCGGATGTGTCTCCGCTCCCGCGGACGCCGTGCGCCGGATCCTGGCCTGGGTCGAGCCCCGGCAGCGGCCGCACATCGCGATCGGGACCACCTCCGGGCCCACCGCGATCACTCGCTATTAGGGTGCGTCGCGGAAGAGGGTCTCTGGGTGGTTGAGTGATCTTGAGCCGTGGTCGGGGTGGGTAGGTCGCGACGCGGACGGGGTGGGTAGGTCTCGCCGTAGCAGAGAAGCGCAGGGCCGTTCGGGGAACGGCCGCTCACCAACCTGCTCAGGCGCCGTCACGTCACCCTCCTCGGCTGCGTTCCGCACGCGGTGCGCGCGGTCACTTCGCGGCCCCGCCCCGTACCGACGTGCACCGACGTGCACCGACGTGCACCGACGACCAGGCCAGGCATCTCCTCCCCCACCTTCACAGGGGCCCCGACCCACACCGCCAGGCAACCGATCGGGAAAGCCAACCCCCACAGCCGCCAAAGCCGTTACGCGCCAACCTACTTGTCCTGGTGATGGCGTGTTCGACGTTCACGGGAAGCGGCAGCACCAGCTCAGAGGCGCCGTTGCTGGCCGGCGCCGGCCCCGTTGTTGGGCGGTGGCAGTTCAGGGGCATCAGGACGTCTGCGGTCGTCGGAGTCCCTGGAGGAGGAGGGCGACCAGGCGTCGGGGGTCGTACCGGGGGTCGTTGTCGCGTCCGATGCAGAGGTTGCCGATGCCGCGCATCAGCTCGTAGGGCTGCACGCCGGGCCTGATGTCGTCTGACTCGACCGCGGCGTCGAGGAGTTGGGCGCACACGGGCAGCAGGCGGTCGAGGAAGTAGGCGTGCAGTGCGGCGAAGCGGTCGCTGTCGGACTGCAGGGCGTCGGCGAGGCCGTGCTTGGTGACGAGGAAGTCGACGAAGAGGTCGACCCATTGGTGCAGTGCGGCGAGTGGCGAGTCGGCGTCGGCGAGCAGCTTCGGGCCGGCTTCGGCGCATGCCTCGATCTGATGCTGGTACACGGCGGTGACGAGGTCCGCCCTGGTCGGGAAGTGGCGGTAGATCGTGGCCATCCCGACGCCCGCCCGGGCGGCGATCTGGCGGATCGGTGCGTCGACGCCGGCGGTGACGAAGACCGCGGCCGCGGCCGTGAGCACCGTCTCCCGGTTGCGCTGGGCGTCGGCCCGCTTGCTCCGGGACGGCGGTTGCCCTACAGGGCCCTCGGCGGCCATCGCGTTCTCCTTCAACACCGATTGACAAAACGGAACAGCGCTCCGAATACTAAATGGAGCAGCGTTCCGTTTCAGCTTAACCGAAGCGGGACGCCCCTGACCCCGCCTTGCCTGCCCGCCGGCCGCAGGAGACCGCCGGGCGGCCGGCGCCACCGAAAGGGAACCCACACCATGAGCGCACCCACCACCACCGACGCCTTCGGCGCGCCCGTGCCGGTCCTGTCCTTCAGCCCCGTGGTCCTGCCCGTGCCCGGACGTCCCGTCGATCTGCAAGTACGCGTCTGCGCACCCGCGACCGGAACCGACCTCCCCGTCATCCTCCTCTCCCACGGCCACGGCCCCTCGAACAACCTCTCCTCACTCAACGGCTACGCGCCGCTCGCCAACTTCTGGGCGGCACACGGATTCGTCGTCGTCCAACCCACCCACCTCACCTCCCGCACCCTGACCCACCTGGTCGCCGACGCCCCCGGCGCGCCCGACTTCTGGCGCTCCCGCGCCGAGGACATGACCCACGTCCTCGACCGGCTCGACGTGATCGAGAACGCCGTGCCGCAGCTCGCCGGGCGGATCGACCATGCCAAGATCGCCCTCGCCGGGCACTCGCTCGGTGGCTTCACCGCCGCCCTCCTGCTCGGTGCCGGGCTCACCGACCCCGACACCGGCAACGTGGTGCACCTCGTCGAGCCGCGGATCAAGGCGGGCGTGCTGCTCGCCGCGCCCGGCAGAGGCGGCGACGTCTTCAACGGCCCCATGGCCGCGCAGTGGCCGATCGTCGGGGCCGTCGACTTCTCCACCATGACCGCACCCGCGCTGGTCGTCGCCGGCGACAAGGACGACTCCCGGCACTTCACGGACGTGGGGCCGGCCTGGCACAGCGACCCCTACACCCTCGCTCCCGGCCCCAAAACCCTGCTCACCCTCTTCGACGCGGAACACGGACTCGGCGGGATCGCCGGATACGACGCCGCCGAGACCACCGACGAGAACCCGGCGCGCGTCGCCGCCCTCGCCCAGCTCACCGCGGCCTACCTCCACTCCCAACTCCACCCCGATTCCCTTATCTGGCAGACCACTTGCGAGGAACTGACGAGCGGGCCCGACGCGGTAGGACACGTCGAGACCAAGTAGCTCCGCAGTCACGCCCCGCGTCGGACGGGCCGCGGCGCCGTCGTCCGATCTGCCGCGTCGGCCCACTCCCGCTCCGGATGCTGCCGGGCCTGCTGGCCCCGTTCCCAGGCGGCATCCGTGCGGCATCCGGAAGCGGTCAGTTTTCAAGAAGCGCCGGTCACCCGGCCGGCCCTAACGTCGACGGCATGAACTCCATCGACACCTTCATCTTGGAGGTGGCCGACCTCTCGGCCGCCACCCGCTTCTACTCCACCGTCCTCGGGCCCGACTCGCCACACCTGCACCTACGGGCAGCCGGGGACCCTACGACCGGCTTCCGCGGATTCGCACTGTCGCTGGTGGTGTCCCAGCCAGGCAACGTCGACGCCCTCGTCGACGCGGCGCTCGCCGCCGGGGCCACCGCGCTCAAGACCCCCTCGAAGTCACTGTGGGGCTACGGCGGCGTTGTCCAGGCACCGGACGGCACGATCCTGAAGATCGCGACGGCGGCGAAGAAGGACACCCACCCGGTCACCCGGGACGTCGACGAGTTCGTGCTCCTGCTGGGCGTCGACGACGTGAAGGCCACCAAGCAGTTCTACGCGGACCGGGGCCTGAGCGTGGGCAAGAGCTTCGGTAGCAAGTACGTCGAGTTCGCCAGCGCCCCCGGCCACGTCAAGCTCGCGCTGTACAAGCGCCGCGGTCTCGCCAAGGACGTGGGCGTCTCCGCCGAGGGCACCGGATCCCACCGCCTCGTGCTCTCCGGCGCCGCCAGTCCCTGCCGAGACCTGGACGACTTCGTCTGGGAAGCCAGCTCCCATACGCCACTGACCACTACGGCCTGACCGGAGCCAGTCACCTTTCCCAACCGTCGGTACGCCTCCCCGTGCGTCATGCGAGCTACGAGGCCGCTGGCCGAGGAGGTGGTCGGGGAGGTGGTCGGCGAGCACTCGGGCGGCGTGCTCGACCAGCCGCCTTTCGCTCGTGGCGCCTGCCGGGCGCCCGGCGCGGAGGCCGTGCCGTACATGCGGAGGTCGCGCGCCGCTCCGAGCGCGCCGACGGCTCGGCCCACGCCACCGTTCGCGCCCTGGAGCAGGGCGGTGTCGCCGGGGCGGAGGCGGCCGTGGGTGTCGAGTTACACGACATCTATTGGGAGGGCGAGGCCCCCAATGCCAGGCTCAACGGCTCGATGTCGTATCAATCAATGCCGTGTAATCTTTTAGATATGGATGCGATGGATGCGATGGATGCGGTGGAAGAGGTGCGTTATCTGGTGCTCGCCGCCCAGCGCGAGGGCAACCGGATGCTGGCGGCGGCCCTGCGACCACTGGGCGTGACGCCCGCCCAAGGTGAGGTGCTGCGGCTCCTGGCGGAGCGCCAGCCGCTCACCCTGTCCGGGCTCGGCGCGCTGCTGGTCTGCGAGAGCGGGGGCAACCCCAGTCGGCTGGTCGACCGCCTGGTGGCCGCCGGCCTGGTCCGCCGCGAGGAGGGCATCGAGGACCGGCGGCACGTACAGCTCACGCTCACCCCGGCCGGCCATCGCACGGCCCGCGGCGTCACAGAGGCCGAGGCGGAGCTGAACGCACGGATCGCCAAGGCCGCCGCCGGCCACGACCTCGACGCCGTCCGGGGTTTCCTGCGCGCCCTCGTCGCCAACCAGGGCGCGGGCCAGGCCCTGGCCCGTCGATCAGGCCGCGAGGAATAACGGACACGGAAGCCGGCGGCGGAAGCCGATCGGCGCAGGCCGGGGCCGCCGAGCCGCCGTACAGCAGCTTCACGACCGCGCCGGCCTCCGCATCCGCCACCGAGGTGAACGGCCGCGCGCGACGGGCTGCAGTGCGGGGCCGGGCCGCGGCGCGGCAGAGGACCGCGGGACCGGGCGACACCGGCGCGGTCCGGGAGGGCGAGCGTCAAAACCGTGGCGGCACGCCACGGCCGGCCGGCGACAAGCGGCCCGACTCCGACCCATCAGAGCGCTTTGTCTGCTTTGTGTAGATATTCTGTGGAACGTGACTGGGTCTGGGCGGCAGCGGCTCCTTCGATACGGCCGGTGGAGGCTCGTGCGGCTCTCGCCGGTCGTCCTCACCGTCGTCATCGCCAGCCTGGCCTACACCACTCCCCCGGAGATGGCCTTCAGCCGTCTTCTGCCCGCGGCGCCGGCCCTCGCCGCCGCCATGTGGCCGGTGCTGCCGACCGTCCTGCTGGGGACGGTCTGCCTCTTCCTGATGATCGGCCTCAGCATCGTGTTCCCCGGTCTGGGGACGTGGTGGACGGCCGGGGGGATCATCGCGGTCACCGTGGCGGCGGCGTACGGAAGCCACGTCCGGCTCCAGCGGGAGCGGACCCTCTTTCAGGTGCGGCTCGTCGCCGATGCGGCGCAGCAGGTGGTACTGAGCCCGATGCCGCGCCGCTTCGGGAACATCGAGATCGAGTCGCTGTACCTCGCAGCCGCGGCGGAGGCCCGTATCGGTGGGGACTTCTTCGAGGTGGTCGACACGCGATACGGGGTCAGGATGCTCATCGGCGACGTGCGGGGCAAGGGGCTGCCGGCCGTGGGGGCGGCCGCGGCGATCGTCAACTCCTTCCGGGAGGCGGCGTACGGCGAGGCCGACATGGTCAGCGTCGCGCGCCGCCTCGACGCCAGCTGCGCCCGCTACAACGCCGCCTTTCCCGCCGAGGGGCCGGTGGAGCGCTTCGCCACCGCCCTGCTCGCCGAGATGCCGCACCGAGGCGGGCGCATCGAGATCCTCAACTGCGGACACCCGCCGCCGCTGCTCCTGAACCACGGTGAACTCCGCGCCCTCGAACCCACCGCCCCCTCGCCGCTGCTCAACCTCGCGGAGCTGATCGGCGATCACTACACCATCGACGCCTTCGACTTCTCCCCCGGAGACCTGCTGCTCCTCTACACCGACGGGGTCACCGAGGCCCGCGCCCGCGACGGCGAGTTCTTCCCGCTGGCCGCCTGGATGCGCCGACAGCTGCCGAGGCCGCCCCACGAGCTGCTCACGGCTCTTCACCGCGACCTCCTCCGTTACAGCAAAGGACGCCTCGACGACGACATCGCCGCCCTCGCCGTGCGTCTGCGCGACCCCTCGGAGTAGGCCCGGGCCACGGCCAGCGGGCGGCCGGGCTGGGGTCGTCGGCTTCACGGACGAGGTGCTGCTGCCGGCCGACCGACGGGTCTCAGGGCGGCGCCGGGAATCGTGCAGACCTCGACGGAGTCGCGCCGGCGCCCCTGCGTTCCCTCAGGAGGCCCAGGGCAGCCGGACGGCTTCGATCTCCGCGTCATCGACCAGGGCGTCGATCAGCGCGGTGGGCCCGACGACCTTGGTGCCCCACAGGTCGTAGTCGGTGTAGACGATCCATGAGCGGTCCTCCGGCCACAGGTTGGAGGGGCTGAATTCCACCTCGTCGATGTCGTAGAGCGCCCGTGCGTCCCGCAGTCGTCCCGAGCGGACGTGCAGGTGGTCGAAATCCCCCATGACCAGTGGGTTGTAGTAGGCACAGCAGCGGGTGTCCGGGCCGGCCGGGCTGTGCTCCCGCAGGATCTCGATCAGCCGGTTCCAAGATTCCCGGTCCAGGCTGCCCTCCGTCGGCGGCTCGATGCCCACCGGCCAACTCCCGTCCTCCGTACGGCCGTCAGGGGCGCTGCGGAACGAAGGCCAGTGGCCCTCGCGGACAATCGGGTCGCCGGTGCGACGTGCGAGCTCCGCCCAACGCAGCCGTCGCCAACCGGGTCCCGGATGCTCCGCACGCCCCAGGTCCCCGCCCGTGACCGTTCCCACCTCGAAGTCGATGCCGCCGAAGGTGGCGGGTTCGATGCTGCCGTCCGCCAGCCTGGCCTGGTGGACCTCATGGTGGGACACCGTTCCCGGCCCCTGCTCGTGCTCGTACATCGCGTTCAACACCCAGGCCGCGTCCGGCATGCCAGGCGGAGGGAACCCGGTGATGCCGTCCTCCTCGCACAGTTCGACGAGCCAGTCGGTCTCGGCGGAGGGCACGATCTGCCACAGGGCGGATATCTCGGACATGCGCCACATCATCTCATCCGGTTACCCCGCTGCCACGACCAGCCGCAGTTGCTCGTCCCCGCCGGTCAGAGAATCGCGATGCCCAAGGGGCGGTCGCCCGCGGTGAGGCGCCGGACGGTGCCGGAGTCCACGTCGACGACGGAGATGCCGTCCCAGTAGCCGTCGCGGGTGAAGCCGCCTGTGACGTAGGCGGTTCGGCCGTCGGGCGAGACCGCGACGTCCTCGTGGGGACCGTCCAGCGGGATCACCTTCTCCTGCCCCTGCGGGGTGCGCACGGTCAGCGACGGGCCCTTGTCCCGGGAGGGGTCGATGGGGCCGGTGCCGACGGCGAACAGCGTGCCGTCGGCGGTGATCGTGACGCCGTGCTGGTGGGTGTCGGCGGTCATCCGCTCGATGCGCGTGCGGCCCGTCTCCGAGTCGACCACGGCCAGCCGCTCCCCTTCGAACGGCAGCAGCAACTTGCCGTCCGACGGGCGTACGGCGGTGTAGTGCGGCTTGAGCCAGGATCCCAGGCCGCCTTCGGTGCCGTAGGGGGCGACCTCGATGCGCCGGGTGCGCAGGGAGCCCGGGATCACCACGGTGACGTCGAAGGAGTCGTGATCCGTGGCGTACACCTCGTGCCCGTCGCGTGCGACGTCCACGTCGAACGGTCGGCGGCCCACCTCGGCGACCCCGGTGACCTTCAGGCTGCGGGTGTCGATCGCCTCGACGGTGCCGTTGCCGCCGGGCCGGTTGACGCCGACGTACACATGACGGCCGTCAGGGGCGAGCGCGATGCCCATGCCGCCGCCGCGGTACTCGCCGTGCGTCGGCTCCCCGATGCCCTTCGTCTCATACGGGATGCGGGTGATCCGCTGGCGTTCGGCGGTGTCGACGACGGCGACGCCCTCGGCGGTGGCGACCCAGGCACGGCCGTCGTCGCCAACGGCCAGTCCGTAGGGAGCGGTGCCGACGTGTACGGAGTCGAAGGCGCCGCGGGCGGGATCGACGAACGTCACGGTGTCGGCGCCGAAGTCGGCGACGAGCACGGTGCCGTCGGGCGTCCGGCCGGCGGGCGCGGGGACCTTCTTCGCGGCGGCGGACGGCGCACCGTCGTGCGGTGCCGCGCCGTCCGCCCCACCGGCGGTGCACCCCGTGACGACGAACGCGAGGGCGGCGATGACGGCCGGGGCGCGGCCGGCCGACAGGGCCCGCCGCCGGGGCGCGGCCCGCGTCACCGGATGGCCTTGAGCAGGTCGGCGATCTCTGCGTACCCGTGACGCACGGCGTGCCTGAGGGCGGTGACGCCGTCTTTGTCGGGCAGGTTCAGGGTCGCGCCGGCGGTGATCAGCAGCTCGACGATCTCCTGGTGGGCGCAGCCGCCGTCGCCGAGGATCACGGCCTCCAACAGGGCGGTCCAGCCGAGCCGGTTCACGTGGTCGACGTCGATGTCGGTCTCGCGGAGCACGGCACGCACGTAGGCGACGTGACCGCGCTCGGCAGCCGGGATGAGGGACGTGCCGCCGAAGCGGTTGGTCACCGTCAGGTCGGGCCCGGCCGGGAGCAGGGCACGCATCATGGCGACGCTGCCGGTGACGCCGGTGACCAGCCACGGACTGTCGTCCCGGTCGTCCTGGGCGTTCGGGTCGGCGCCGGCGGCCACCAGCACCTCGGCCGCCGGCACGTGGTCGCCGAGCGCGGCCAGCAGCAGGGGCGTGCGGCGGTGTTCGTCACGGGTGTCCACCGCGGCACCTCCGTCGAGGGCGGCGCGCACGGCATCGGCGTCGCCGTGCCTGGCGGCCGCACTCAAGGCACGGTCGAGGTCAGTCATCGTGGTGCTCCTTGAACTCCAGGGGGTGCGGGTACGGGTGCGCAACACGGACAGCGTCGTCGCCGCCTTCGTTCGGACCGCGATCCCGATGCCCGCCCACAGCCCGCCCACAGCCCGGCGCGGATGCGGACGCGGATGCGGATGCGTATCCATCCTGGGCCGCGTCCGGCTGCGTGACGTCGTCGGACCGGCTCACCACGACGCGCGGATCGGTTGACACCGGTGTCAACCGATCGGTTGACACCGCCGTGGCGGCGTCTCCGACGGCCTCGGCGCCAGCTCCACGGCCCTCGACGAACGGGGTACCCCAGCAACCGTCGAGCAGGTCGGCGGCGGCCGGCCGGGAGGCAAGCCCAGTTGGGGCCCGCCCGCCCACGCCGCACTGCGACGCCTCACGGCGACGGTCGGCCAGTGAGCAAGCCTCCTCGCAGGGGAAGTGCCGCGTTCAGCGCACGGTGAGGACCAGCTTGCCCGTGGTGCGGCCGGTCTGCCCCAACACGTGGGCCCGGGCGCCTTCGGCGAGCGGGAAGGTGTCGGAGACATGGGCGCGGAGCCTGCCCCGGTCGACGAGTTCGGCGATGGCGCGCATTCCGGCCTGGTCGTGCTCGACGAGCAGGGTGACGGCGCGGACCTGTGCCTTCTCCGCAGTGGCCAGGGTGTCCTCGGCACCCGGTAGGAGGGAGACGAGGACACCGCCGGGGCGGAGCACCTGCACGGAACGGGTGGCGGTCTGTCCGCCGAGGGCGTCGAGGACGACGTCGTAGCGTTCCTCGGTGTCGGTGAAGTCCTCGGAGCGGTGGTCGATGCAGGCGTCCGCACCGAGTTCGCGCAGGAAGTCGTGCTTGGGGGCACTCGCCGTCCCGGTGACGTGCGCGCCGCGCTCCTTGGCGATCTGGACGGCGAGATGGCCGACGCCGCCGGCCGCGGCGTGGATCAGCACGCGCTGACCGGCCCGGAGTCCGGCGGTGTCGACGAGGGCCTGCCAGGCGGTGAGCGCGGCGAGCGGCAGAGCGGCCGCCTGGACGTGGTCGATCCCGGCCGGCTTGGCGGCGAAGGCGCGGGCGGGTCCGGTCACGTACTCGGCGTGCGAACCGGCCCCGTGCGGGTAGGGCAGCATGCCGAACACCTCGTCACCGGGCCGGAAGAGGGTGACCCCGTAGCCGGCCTCCACCACGGTGCCGGAGACGTCCCAGCCGAGGGTCAGCGGCGGGGACGGCAGGAAGATGCGCAGGGCGCGGTGCTTGAAGTCCGTGGGGTTGAGTCCGGCGGCGTGCACGGCGACGAGGATCTGGCCGGGGCCGGGCGCGGGCCGGGGAAGCTCGGTCAGCTGGAGGACTTCGGGGCCGCCGAGGGTCGTCTGGTGCAGGGCGTGCATCACGGGGGCGCCGTTCGGGGCGGCGTGGCCCGGAGATTCCGCGGAGTGAGGGGGGTTCGGCATGGCCGTCGCATCGGGCGTATTGAGGTCGTCGGGGCTGTGTGTCGAAGTCATGCCTCGATCTTGGCCGTACGGTCCGCCCCGGAGCGATGGCCAGAAGGTCAGCCTTCGATACATTCTTGCCATGCCCATCGATCCTGCCACCCGCCGCGTCCCCGGTGCCTGCGGCACTGCCGCCGCCCGTCCCACGTCCGCCGCGCCCACCCGGGCCGGTGACCTCGCCGACCGCGCGGCCGAGCCGGACCGTCGGACGCATCTGGTCCCGCGGCCCGGCGCCCACAAGGTCGTCGTCCTGGCCCTCGACGGCGTCTACCCCTTCGAACTCGGCATTCCGCACCGGGTCCTGGGGTCCGCCGGCGGCCGCTACGAGGTGCTGTCCGCGAGCGCGGACGGACGGGCCGTGCGCACCGACGCGGACCTGACCGTCACCCCCGGGCACGGACCCGAAGTCCTGGCCGAGGCGGACACCGTGGTCATCCCTCCGTACGCGGTCTCCCGGGACTCGGTCCTCGCCCCGGACCCGCGGGCGCTCGCGGCGCTGTCCCTCGTCCGCCCCGGCACCCGACTGGTGTCCATCTGCACCGGCGCCTTCCTGCTGGCCGCCGCCGGCCTCCTCGACGGGCGGCGGGCCACCACCCACTGGGCACTCGCCGACCACTTCCAGGAGTTGTTCCCCCGGGTCGAGCTCGATGCCGGTGTGCTCTTCGTCGACCACGGTGACGTGCTGACCTCGGCGGGGGCCGCGAGCGGCGTCGACGTCTGCCTGCACCTGGTCCGCAAGGACCACGGCAGCGAGGTGGCCAACCACGTCGCCCGGTGCTGCGTCGTGCCCCCGTACCGGGACGGCGGTCAGGCCCAGTACATCGAGCGGCCACTGCCGCCGGCGAGCGACACCGGCACCGGGCCGACCCGCGACTGGGCGCTGCAACGACTGGAACTACCCCTCACGCTGGGCGAGTTGGCCGCACAGGCTGCGATGAGCACCCGAACCTTCGCCCGGCGCTTCCGGGAGGAGACGGGGTTGAGCCCCGGCCGCTGGTTGACCCAGCAGCGGTTGCGGCGGGCGCGGCACCTGCTGGAGTCCAGCGACCTGTCCGTGGAACGGGTCGCCCACGAGGTCGGCTTCGCCACCGCCACCTCGCTGCGGCGCCACCTGGCGGCGGAGGCGGGCGTCGCCCCGTCGACGTACCGGCGCACCTTCCGCGCCTCGCCGCCGACCGCCGGCAGCGACGGGAAATCACCGGTCGGGGCGCGCGAATAGCACGAACGGGCCGCGCAGAGCGGGTGCTGCGGCACGGTGAGTTCGGGTGAGCCTCCGGTTCGGAGCTCTCGACGCCTCGGCGCGGGTCCGCGGCGGCATCCGACGCCCCGTCACCGGACCCGCCGCGGACGGTCGGGCCGTCGGACGGTCTCAGTTGGTGTAGACCTCGGCCCGGTCCACGCTCACGAAGGATCCGGTGGACGGTGCGCCGTGTTCCCCGGTGACCCGGACGCGCAGGGTGTGCTTGCCGGAGGGCAGCCGCGGGCTGAGGTACTGGAGCGTCTCGCCCGTCCGGGGCGAGGCGTAGAAGTCGACGCGCTTTTCGGGGCCGCCGTCGACGCTGAGGGCGGCGATGCCGTTGCCGGTGTCCTGTACGGACAGCAGCGCGATGCGGGTGCCGGTGAAGGTGAAGGTCGCGGTGTTGCCCGTCCGGTCGCTCCAGTGGTCGTCGCCCCAGAAGCACTGGGCCGCGCAGCCCTTGCCCGAGTTCCAGGCACCCTGGTAGGAGACCTGGCCGGGCCCGCTCGAACGGCCGTCGTCGTTGATCCAGTAGTTGCCGTTGCCCGGGTCGCCGGCAGGCAGGGCCTGCGAGGCGCCCGCGGCGAGCGGCCGGCCCAGGTCCGGGCTGCCGTCCGCACGCCAGCCGATCGGCTGGGCCCGGGTCGTGCGGTTGCCGTAGGTGTACGCCGAGGTCGACTTGGCGTGGTAGACGATCCAGTCCTGGGTGCCGTCGGGTGACCGGAAGAAGGCGTGGTGGCCGGGGCCGTACACCCCCTTGGCGTCGTTGCGGCCGAAGACCGGTCCGGGGTGCTGCTGCCAGTCGGCGGGCTTCAAGGGGTCGGCGTCGTCCGGCAGGGACAGCATCCACAGCTGGTAGTCGGGCTTGCCGGTGTCGCAGGTCGAGTACGTCAGCCAGGTACGGCCGTTGCGGTTGAGGAATTCGGGGGCCTCCCGGACTTCCGGGCAGCCCCCGTCGGCCTTGAGGGCCACCGCGTCCCCGGAGACGGTGTACGGGTTGGACATCGGGGCGATGTTCAGGCCGTTGTGCTGGTAGGGGTTGAGTCCCGAATAGGCCAGGTAGAGCTTGCCGTTGTGCTGGAAGACGCTCGGGTCGATGGCGAAGTCGTTGGCGTGGTTGGGCGGGGTCAGCTTCGCCTTGAAGTGGTACGGCCCGGCCGAGTCGTCGGCGTCCGACTCCAGGACGTACAGCCGGTGGTGGTCGTCCACGCCGTCGTCGGCCGTGTAGTACATGTACCAGCGGTTTCCGAAACGGTAGAACTCGGCCGCCCATATGTGCTGGTTGCGTGTGCGATCGGTGTCCCGCCACACGGTGACCGGGTCCGCGTCGAGCAGTGTGCCGAGCGAGGGCGAACTCCACATCTTGATGCTGTCGTTCTGGGTGGTGGTGAGGTGGTAGGCCCCGTTCGCGTAGGTCAGGAAGGGGTCGGCACCCGTGTTCAGCGGGTTCCGGAACGTCCCCGCGGCCTGGACCGCCGGCACCGACCCGTGCCCCGCCTTGGTCCCCACTTCCGCCTCCGGTTGCGCCTGCGGTCTGCCCACCACCTGGTCCTGTGCGGCGCAAACCAGACCGATGATCAAGGTGAGCAGCGATGCGAACAGGGCGATCTTCGACTGACGAGACATCAGCGACACTTCCTTACCGTGGCGCAATTGCTGGGCATCGGGCTCGCATCCGGACGGATGTCGCCCTACGGAGTCTGGCGCGGTGGGCGGCCGTACGACACCCACCCTCCCCCACCCGCCTGCCACGCCACTAACACCCCACTAACATCCCCGGCAGCCGGTCTGACGGCCGCGCAGGATCACCGCTGCGCGGCGGCGCCCAGTTCGGGACGTGCCGCGGACGGTGGCGCCAGGCAGCGCAGGCGCGCCGGATCGGTGTGGGTCAGGGCCGCCGCCGGGTCCTGGTTCCAGCCGGCCCCGTACGCCTCGGCGAAGCCGTCGTCGCCGAGCGCGCGCCGGCTGCGGCTGCTCAGCGCGCGGACCTGCGGGTCGGTGCGGTCGTGGGCGCCCCGCAGACGGGCCGCCGCGCCGAGCAGGCCGGCCGCGTCCCGGTGTCGCCCGTAGAGCGCGGCGAGGCCGGCCACGGTCACCACCACCGTCGCGGCGAACGGCATGTCCCTGCTGTCGACCGCAGCCGCGTACGCCCGGTCCAGTGCCTCCTCGGCGCCCGGCCCGTCGCCGAGTGCGAGGCAGAGTGCGCCCCGTGCCGTGGCGACGAGGGCGCGCCCGTGGGGGCCGACGACCTGGAGCTGCTCGGACAGCGCGGCCTCGGCCAACTCGACCAGCTCGCGGGCCCGTTCCAGGTCGCCGGTCCGCACGCACAGACCGGCCTCCCGGGCGTCGAGCACGATCGCCAGCTCGGGCGAGGGCGAGCGCCGCGCGCGTTCGCGGGCCGCGGCGACCAGCCTCCCCGCTCGCGCGCCGTCGTCGAGCCGCTCGTGCACGTCGACGCGGCGCAGGTCGATGAAGACCTCGTCGTCGAGGCTGAGCGACCCGAACGTGCGGGCCAGGCGTTTGGCTTCGTTGAGGTCGGCCAGCGCGCCGTCGAGGTCCCCGTCGTACTGCCGCAGCAGCGCGCGCAGCGGCAGTGCCTTGGCCAGGGCCCAGCGGTCGCCCGCCCGGTCGAAGCATTCCAGGGCGGCGGGCACGTCGCTGCGTACCTGGTCGAGGTGGGCCTCGTTCTCGGCGAAGTGGGCCCGGAACATGCGGGCCAGCCCGGCCAGCCACGGGTCCGGCCCGTCGACCAGCCGCTGGAGGAACGTCGACGGTGCGTCGTCCGCGTCCAGGGCGGCCAGCCGGGTCGCGAGCAGGGCGCCGCCGACGCCCGGCAGCTCCGGGTGGTTGCGCAGGCGGCCGACGAGCGCGCGCAGTTCCTCGCCCCGTTCCTCGGACACGTCGACGACGAGCGTGCTCGGGGTGGCGAGGAAGTTGAGCAGCAGCATCCCCTCGGCGATGTCGCGCTCGACGCTCGGCTGCCCGACCGGCAACGCGACCGCCGCGCCGAGCCAGTAGGCGGCGTCGGCGTGCCGGCCGAGCATGCGCCAGCACCAGATGAGGTTCACCGCGAGCCCGGTCGCGCGGTCGGCGTCGCCGGTGTCGTGGAGGTGGCGGAGCGCGGCGAGCACGTTGTCGTACTCGGCGTGCAGGACGCGGAGCGCGTCGAGCTGTTCGGGGCCCCGCAGCAACGGGTCCTGGCGGGCGACGAGTTCGGCGAGATGGCGGGCGGCCAGGTCCCGTACGTCGGTCGGAGTGCCCTGTTCGGCCAGGCGCTCCAGGCCGTACTCGCGGATCGTCTCCAGCATCCGGTACCGGCCGGTGTCCGGCGCGAGGTGCAGCAACGACCGGTCGACCAGGTCCGCGAGCAGGTCCCGGACCTCGTCGGCGGGCACCGGGGTGCCGGCACAGACCGCGGTGGCCGACGCCGGCGTGACGCCACCGGGCAGCACCGCGATGCGCTCCGCGACCGTCCGTGCGTCGGCGCCGAGCAGGTCCCAGCTCCAGGCGATGACCGCGCGCAGCGTGCGGTGCCGCGGTGCGGCGGTCCGGCTGCCGGTGGTCAGCAGGCGGAACCGGTCGGACAGCCCGGCGGCCAGGTCGGACAGTGAGAGGGTCCGCAGGCGGGCCGCGGCCAACTCAAGTGCGAGCGGGAGCCCGTCCAGGCTGCGCACGACGCGCAGCACGTCGCCGAGGTTGCGCTCGTCGACGTCGAAGCCCGGCCGCACGGCCGCTGCCCGCTCGCTGAACAGCAGCACCGACGGCGACCGGCGGGCCCGTGGGACGTCCGTGTGCGGTGCGGGGAGGGCGAGCGGGCCGAGCAGGACGAGGCTCTCGCCGTCGATCGCCAACGGCTCGCGGCTGGTGGCCAGTACCCGCAGCCCGGCGCAGCGGGCCAGCAGCGCCGAGACCAGGTGCGCCACGGCGTTGATGAGGTGCTCGCAGTTGTCCACCACGAGCAGGCTCTCCCGGCCGCCCAACTGGTCGGCCAGTACGTCCAGTTCGCCCCTGACATCAGCGCGCAGCTTGGCCGAGGCTTCGAAGAGCGCTGAGCCGCGCAGCCCGATCGCGGCCAGCAGCGCCGTGCCGACCTTGGTGGGCTCGGTGACCGAGGCGAGGTCGATCATCCAGGCGCCGTCGCGGTACTCGGTCCGATGGCGGCGGGCGGCCTCGACGGCGAGCCGCGTCTTGCCCGCGCCGCCGGGACCGACCACGGTGACCAGGCGTCCGGCCGTCAGCAGCGTGCCGATCCGGGCGAGGTCGTCGTCGCGGCCGACGAAGCTGGTCAGCGGCGCGGGCAGGTTGCTCCGTCTGGTCGGCTCGGTGTCGGGGGCGGGCCGGTCGGTGCGCAGCAGGCGCAGGTGGCGTTCGCGCAGGGCGGTGCCCGGGTCGGTGCCGAGGTCGTCGGCCAGGGTTGCGCGGACCTGCTCGTACCGGGCGAGGGCCTCGGCCTGGCGGCCCTGGGCGGCGAGCGCGTCCATGAGCAGCGCGGCGGCGCGTTCGTGGACGGGGTGCTCGGTGAGGAGGGCGGTGAGGCGGACGGTGGCCGCGTCAGCGTGCCCCAGCGCCAGTTCGGCGTCGGCGAGGTCGGCGACGGCCTCGATCGAGGCGTGGGCCAGCCGGGTCGCGACGGCGGGCGCCGAGTCGGCGACGAGCGCGGGCTCGACGCCGGGACGGTCGCCCCACAGCGCCACGGCCTCCCCGAGCGCGGTCGCCGCGGAACGGGGTGCGCCGGCCCGCAGGTGGTGCCGGCCGTCCCCGGCGAGCTGTTCGAACCGCAACGCGTCCACGTCGGCGGCGTCCACGGCCAGCCGGTAGCCGCCGTCGCCCTGCGCGACGTCGCCGGCCGAGCCGAGGGTGCGGCGCAGCCGTGAGACGAGGGCCTGGAGGGCGTGGGCGGGGTCGGTCGGCGGGTCCGCGGCCCAGATCGCGTCGACCAGTGTTGCCCGTTCGACCACGCGCCCGCCGGCGAGCGCAAGCCGGGCGACCAGAGCCTGCAAGCGGGCGCCGGGAACGGGCAGGACGGTGTCACCGCGCGACGTCTCGAAGGCGCCGAGCAGCGTGACGCGAAGCCGCACACCCCCGTCCATCTCCCCATCTTCGCGCACGCCCCGCCGGGTCCTCGCGTCAGGTCGGCACCGGTGCGCTTCCGTGTCAGCGCCGTGTGAGGCCGGTGTGAGCGGCGCCCCGCAGCCTTGGGGCGTCAACGAGTTGGTTCGTTCGAAGGGGATTTCTCATGCATGACGTGGTGATCGTGGGCGCCGGCCCGGTCGGTCTGTTCCTCGCCTGCGAGTTGGGGCTCGCCGGCTGCTCCGTCGTGGTGCTGGAGCGGGAGGCGGAGCCCGGGTCCCCGTGGCGGGCGGAGCCGCTCGGGGTCCGGGGGTTGTTCGCCGCGTCGCTCCAGGCGTTCCACCGGCGCGGGTTGCTGGCCCCGCTGCTGGCCGCGTCGGGTGTCCATGACGCACCCGGTCCGGACCTCGACGCGGACGGGCCGCCGCCCATCCGCGGCGGCGTGGGCCACTTCGCCGGCATCGTGCTCGACCCGACCAAGGTGGACCTCGCCGCGCTGCCGTTCCGACTTCCCAGCCTGGCACCGGACTTCACGATGACCAGCCTCGCCGCGGTCGAGACGGTGCTGTCCGAGCGCGCCTCCAAGCTCGGCGTGGAGATCAGGCGCGGCGTCACGGTGTCCGGCGTCGCACAGGACGACGAGGGTGTGGTCGTGCGGGCCGGCGACGACGCGTACGCGGCCCGCTGGGTCGTCGGGTGCGACGGCGGGCGCAGCGTGGTGCGGCGGCTCGCCGGCTTCGAGTTCGTCGGAACCGAGCCGCGGTTCACCGGCTACACCGTGGTCGCCACCCTCGCCGATCCCGAGGTGCTGCGCCCGGGGATCAACCTGACGCCGACCGGCATGTACCTGCAGATGCGCGCGGAGGGGCACATCGGCGCGATGGACTTCGACGGCGGTGCGTTCGACCGTTCGCAGCCGCCGACCCTCGACCACCTCCAGACGGTGCTGCGCCGCGTCTCCGGCACCGAGGTGACGCTGCGCGAGGTCCACCGCGCGTCGACCTTCACCGATCGGGCGATGCAGACGACGACCTACCGGCAGCGACGCGTCCTGCTCGCGGGCGACGCCGCGCACATCCACTCCCCCCTGGGCGGCCAGGGGCTCAACACCGGACTGGGCGACGCCCTGAACCTGGGGTGGAAGCTCGCGGCGACCGTGCACGGGCATGCGCCGGACGGACTTCTCGACACCTACACCCGCGAACGTCATGTGGTCGGCGCGCAGGTGCTCGACTGGTCGCGCGCCCAGGTTGCGGCCATGGCTCCGGACCGGCACGGCCAGGCCGTCCAAGGAGTGCTCCGCGACCTGCTCGGGACCCAGGACGGGACGACCTACGCGTTCGGGAAGCTCTCGGGCTCGTCGGTCCGCCACGACCTCGGCGGCGAGCATCCGCTGGTCGGCCGCAACGCCCCGGACTTCCGCCTGGAGGACGGCACGTACCTCGCCGACCTGATGCACGACGGACGGGGCGTCGTGCTCGACTTCGGCGCCGGGCGCCGGCTGCGGGATGCTGCGACGGACCGGCGGAGCCTGCTGCGGTACGCGGCCGGCACGGCCAAGGACGACCTGGGACTGGGTGCCGTGCTCGTCCG
Source organism: Streptomyces sp. x-19 (assembly GCF_046549115.1). NCBI lineage: Bacteria > Bacillati > Actinomycetota > Actinomycetes > Kitasatosporales > Streptomycetaceae > Streptomyces > Streptomyces sp. x-19. The sequence continues at coordinate 88,952 of NZ_JAJPWK010000015.1, forward strand.
GCCGGACGGCGTCGTCGCCTGGGTCGGCGAGCGCGACTTCGACCACAAGGCGTTCGAGCAGGCCGCCGACCAGTGGTTCGGCGACGCCGGAACCTGAGCCGCCGTCCTGTCCCTTCTCGTCCCTCCCTTCCCCCGCCTCGTCTTTCAAGGAGCACAGATGACGATCACCCTGCGCCCGGGATCCACCGTGATGTTCGCCGGCGACTCCATCACCGACAGCCAGCGGCTGGACAGCGAAGACGGCCTCGGCTTCGGCTACCCGCTGCGGGTCGCGGGCGAGTGGAACTTCCGGCACCCGGACCGGCCCGTGAACTGGCTGAACACCGGGATCGGCGGCCACAAGGTGAGCGATCTGGAAGCCCGCTGGCAGGCGGACGTGCTCGACGCACGGCCGGACGTGGTGTCGCTCCTCGTCGGCGTCAACGACATGGGCTGGCACACGCTCGACCCGGACGGCCGGGTGATCCCCGCGGAGGAGTTCGCGGCGGGTTACGACCGTCTGCTCGCCCCGCTGGCCGAGGCGGGCACGGAGCTGATCCTCATCGAGCCGTTCCTGCTGCCGATCCGCGGCACCGTCATGGCCGGCCCCGGCGCGCAGATCGACGACGCGGTGCGCGAGGAGTGGCGGGCCGACCTGGACCCGAAGATCCAGGTCGTGCGCGAACTCGCCCGCAGGTACGGCGCGCCTCTGCTCGCCGCGGACGGAATGTTCGCCGAACTCGCCGCGGCCAGCGACCCGGAGCACTGGTCCGCGGACGGCGTGCACCCGACGCCGGCCGGTCATGCCGCACTCGCGGCGGCCTGGCTGCGCCTGGTGGCGTGACCGTGCCGCGCGCACGCCGCCCGCGACACCGTTGAGCGTCGGAGGCTCCGCCGGGCGGCGGCGCGGTGGCGCAGGGCGCGGTGGGCCCCTTCGACCGGGTGGTCCACTGCGCCGGCCTCGCACGGCTCGGCAGGGGCCAGGGACAGTCGGCGCTCTCGCGGACCGGTTCGAGCCTATCCGCCGGGGCCGTCGACGGAACGTGAGCGCGCACGTCACCGGTCGCGGCACCGCGGCACGACCGCAGTGGCGAGCCTTTTCACGGGCGGGCCGTGAGGCCGTCCAGGGTGAGGGCGAGCAGGCGTTCCGCTTGCGGGCGTTGGTCGGGGCGCGCCGAGGTGAGGGCGATGCCTTCGAGGGCGGCGCCGAGGTCGGTGGGGCTGATGTCGGTGCGGATCGTCCCGGCGGCCGCGCACGCGTCCATGAGTGCGGTGAGGGCCGCCTGGATCATTTCCCGGCTGTGGCCGTAGGGGTTGCTGCCCGTCGCGGCGAGGGCGCGCAGGGCGTCGATCATGCCGTATTTGGCGGTGACGTAGTCCAGGAAGAGCAGTGTCCAGGCGCGCAGGGCTTCGTGGGGTGGTTTCGTTGCGAGCAGGGTGGGGGCTGCGTCGCAGAGTTGGGCCACCTCGTTGCGGTAGACCGCCTCGATCAGTGCCTCGCGGGTGGGGAAGTTGCGGTACAGCGTCGCGCTGCCGACGCCCGCCTCCTTGGCGATGCGTTCCAGGTGCGCGTCCAGCCCCTCCGTCGCGAACGCGCGCACGGCGGCGGTGAGGATCTTCTCCCGGTTGCGCCGTGCGTCGGCCCGCAACGGTCGTGGTGCTCCTGCGTCAGCCATCAGCGGTCGTCGTCCCCTCTCACGCGCTCCCCTTGCCGACTGGGGCGCCCTCACTTACCACACACCAAATGGGGTCACCCCCGGTTTCACTCTAGGCCAACGCGCTGACCTGCGCACACCCCGTTGGAAGGAAGCCGGTCAGGCGGCGTCGCGGACGGCGCACTGGCCCGTCGGTATCCGGTCGGTACTGGGCGCGCCGGTCCCCCGCCTTCGCCGTACCCCTACCGCCCGGGCGGAGCCGGTCGATGGAGGACGGTGTCGATGATGAGGTCGATCTCCTGCGGGCCGGGCGGTTCGCCGGTGAGGAGAAAGCTCTGCAGTATGAGAGCGGGTCCGGTGCGGGCGGCCAGGGGCTGCACGGCCTCGGAGTCGAACTCGCCGCGGTGGACGCCCTCGTCGAGCAGGGCGTCGATGCTCTCCAGGCGTGGCGCGATGACCTGTTGCGCGAACAGGGCGCGGAGCTCCGGCTCGTGCAGCATGTCGACGATGAACTCGATGCCCGGTATCAGGGTTCGGCCCGCCAGCACGTCGCTGAAGGCGGTGAGGACGCCGGCGAGGTTCTCGCGGGTCGAGCGCTCCGGGTTCGGCTCGGGCAGCGGGGGCAGGGCGTAGCGCAGGGCGTCCAGGACCAGGGGCTGCTTGCCGGGCCAGCGACGGTAGAGCGCGGCCTTGCCCGTGCCGGCCCGGGCGGCGATGCCGTCCATGGAGAGCCGGCCGTAGCCGTTCGCGGCCAGCTCGTCGAGCGTCGCGACGTAGATCGCGTGTTCCAGCTCCGCGCCTCGGCGGCGGCCCGGGTTCGCACTCTCTGCCATGCGTCCGACAGTAGACGGTGGCGTTCCTTCCTGCCTACACTTGCCTTAGTGAACAGCCTCGTCTACTACCAGGGGTGAGAGTTGTGGCCGATCAGCATGCGGTGCGTGACCAGCAGGGCGGCGGAGAGCCGGCGTTGGACTTCGAGGCGGTGTACCAAGGGCGCGAGATCTCCTACGGAGCGGCCTCCCCCCAGACGGACCTCATCCCGTGGCGGCTGGACGGTCCCCAGCCGTTGCTCGTCGAGCTGGAGGCGGCGGGCGACATCACCGGCCCGGTCCTGGAGTGCGGCTGCGGGCTCGGGGACAACGCCGTGTTCCTGGCGAGCCGCGGCCACGAGGTGACCGCGTTCGACGCCGCGCCGGCCGCGATCGAGGAGGCCCGGTCCAAGGTCACCGCCGCCGCCCCGGTGACCTTCACGGTCGCCGACGCGACGGAACTGAACGGCATCGGCGTCCCCGGCGGCTTCCGCACGGTCGTCGACAGCGCCATGCTGCACTGCCTCACCGCCGATCAGCGGCGGGCGTACCTGACGGGTCTCCGTCGGGTGTGCGCACCTGGTGCCAAGCTCCACACCCTCTGTTTCAGCGGCGAGTTGGCGGCCTTCCTCCAGATGCCGGCCGCCATGGACGAAGACAGCCTGCGCGCGGACTTCGACCACGACTGGACGATCCGGCGCATGGAGCCGTGCCACTACACCACGAGTTTGTCCCTGCAGCAGTGGCGGAGCTTGTCGCCGGCCGTCACGGACGCCCCGGAAGGCGAGGGCCTGGTGGCCCTGGACCAGCACGACAGGGTTCTCCTGCCGTTCTGGCGGATCACCGCCGAGCTGACCTGAGGATTCGGAGCCGAGCGCCCGGGTGCTCTCCGATGCAGGTCACCCGGCCTACAGCAGCGCCTCCTGGGGGCGCGTGGGCACCACGATGACCGTGGTGGTGCCGGCGCTCAGGGCCGTCGTGAACTCCCGCTCCAGGTCCTCGGCCGTCTCCACGTCGACCGCGCGGCACCCGAAGCCACGCGCCACGGAGCCGATGTCGATCCCGGGCAGGTCGAGCCCCGGCACGCCCGGGGTCTCCTCCAACTCCGCGAACGACTTCAAGATGGCGTACTCGTGGTTGCGCATGACGACGTAGACGATCGGCAGGTCGTGCTGGGCCGCCGTCCAGATGACCTGCACGGAGTACGGGAAGGAGCCGTCGCCGATCAGGCCGACCACCGGTCGTTCGACGCCGCGGTCCCGGTCACCGAGCGCGACCCCGATCGCCGCCGGGGTGCCCCAGCCGATGCCGCCACTGGCCGTCGCGAAGAACGACCCGGTCCTGACGGTGGGAACGCCCTCGTCACGCACTGTGGTCCGTTCGATGGGGGTTCGGGTCGCGCATGTCCGCCGCGGCGGCGGGTACACCCCTGTCGCACGGGATGTGGTGGAAGTGACCGGAGAGCGAGGGCTGTCGGAAGTGATACGGAAGCTGCAAGCGGTCGCGCTGGACTGCGCCGATCCGGTACGGCTCGCGGAGTTCTACGCGGAACTGCTCGGCGGCCGGGTGGTCGCGGACCCGGAGGATCCCGGGTGGGTCGAGGTGCAAGGGTTCGAGGGGACGCCGCTGGCCTGCCAACGGGTGAACGGCTACCGACCACCCGATTGGCCCGGTCAACAGCGCCCGCAACAGCTCCACTTGGACTTCGACGTGGACGACCTCGACGGGGAGGAGAAGCGGGTGCTCGCCCTCGGCGCGACCGTCTTGGAGCGCACGGACCAGATCCGTCCGGGGGCCAATTGGAGGGTCTACGCGGACCCGGCGGGCCATCCGTTCTGCCTCTGCCTCCACTGACCCAGCCGCCGCCGCTCACGACGAACGGGCGGGGCGGCACGGAGCCCCCTCGGGCCCGTGGGCGCCCGGGCGAGGGCGCCCCTGCATCGTCCTGCCGGCCCCTCCCCGGCTTCGTGTGCCGGCAGCGCCGGTTTCACCGCGGCGGGCGCCGCGGTCCGTCGGGCACCGCATGGGCAGGTCGCTAGACGCTGACCTCCCGCCGGGCCACCGCGACCAGTTCCGCAGCCGGCCCCACCAGGCGCCGTCCGGTCGGCCAGACCGCGCGCAGGTCGCGGGTGAGGTCGACGCCCGCCACCTCGACGCCGGTCAGCCGACCCTCGACGATGTCCCCGCGGACGGCCAGCTCGCTCAGGACGGACGGCCCGGTGCCGGCGATCACTGCGCCGCGCACGGCGGCCGTCGAGCCTAGCTCGACCAAGGGCCGCGCACGGTCGCAGCCGGCCAGGTGCAGGGCACGGTCCAGGGTCTGCCGCGTGCCGGAACCGCTCTCCCGCAGCACCAGCGGCGTGCGGGACAGTTCCCGTGCCGACAGCGGCTCGCGGCGACGCGCCCACGGGTGACCGGGGTCGACCACGACGACGAGCCGGTCCTCGGCCACCTGCCGCGTGGACATCACGCGGGACAGGCGCGGTCCCTCGATGAACCCGATGTCGGCCTCGCCCGCTTCGACCAGTTCGGGCACGTGCTCGCTGTTGGTCACCTGCAGCCCGATGTACAGCTCCGGCCGACGGCTGCGCAGTTCGCTGATCCAGGTCGGCAGCAGGTACTCGGCGATGGTGAGGCTCGCGGCGACGCGCAGTTCGGCCTCCCGCCGATCGCGCAGCTTGCCGGCCCCGGCGAGCAGATCGTCCAGTTCGGCCAGGACGGACCGGGCGTGTCCCGTGACGACCTGCCCGGCCAGCGTCAGTCGGGAGCCGCGTCGGGTCCGGTCGAGCAGCACCAGTCCCAGCCCCCGTTCCAACGTCGACAGCCGGCGGCTGGCGGACGGTTGGGAGATCCGCAGCCGTTCCGCCGCACGGCCGAGGCTCCCGAGATCGGCCACGAGGACGAGGAGCCGCAGCGACTCCAGGTCGGGCGTGCGCAGGGGGAGGTGAACGGAGGGGCGGTCGGACGCGGAGGGCTCTGTCACAGCCCCAGCGTATGAGTCGGTCATGCGTGCACGCTATGACCTCCTGCACGATCAGGGGCTACAGGGCGAGCACGCGGCCACCCAGAGTGGTGATCATGAAGGACGCCAGCCTCCCCCGGCCAACCCGCCCACCCGACCTCGCCCCCGCCCGAAAGCCCGGCGCGGGCTTCGTCGACCGGCTGCCCGGGCTCGCGCTCGCCGTCGCGGTCGCCCTCGTCGCGACCTCACTGGGTCGGTTGGCCCCCGTCGTCGGCGGGCCGGTGAGCGGCATCGTGCTCGGGGTGCTGGTGGCGGTCGTGGCGCGGCCCGGCGCCCGGATGCGGCCCGGCATCACCTTCGCCGGACGCGGAGTGCTCCAGGCCGCGGTGGTGGTACTGGGCGCGCAACTGTCCCTGGGGCAGGTGCTGCGGGTCGGTGTCGGCTCGCTGCCGGTGATGATCGTGACCCTTGCGGTCTGCCTGGCCGCGGCGTACGGCATCGGACGCCGCCTGGGCGTCGTCCGCGACCTGCGCACCCTGATCGGGGTGGGCACCGGCATCTGCGGCGCCTCCGCGATCGCCGCGGTCACCCCGATCATCGGAGCGGCCGAGGCAGAGGTGGCCTACGCCGTCTCCACGATCTTCGTCTTCAACATCGCCGCGGTGCTGACCTTCCCCGTCCTCGGGCACCTGCTGGGAATGGGGCAGCACGCCTTCGGCCTGTTCGCCGGCACTGCGGTCAACGACATGTCGTCGGTGGTCGCCGCCGCCACCACCTACGGCGGCCCGGCGGCCGACTACGCGGTGGTGGTCAAACTCGCGCGCACGCTGCTGATCATCCCGATCTGCCTGGGTCTCGCCGCCCTCGCCCGGCGCCGCGCACGGACGGCTGACGCCGGCGCTGCAGGTTCGGGTGAAGGGCTCCCCGGCCGGGTCCGCGTCGGCCGACTGGTGCCGTGGTTCCTCGGTGGCTTCCTCATCCTCGCGGCCGCGAACACCGCCGGACTCGTCCCGTCGGCCGCGCACGGCCCGCTGAGCGCGCTCGCGGTCTTCCTGATCACCGTCGCCCTCTCGGCCATCGGCCTGTCCACCGAACCCGCCAAGCTGCGCCGCGCTGGCGCCGCCCCCCTGCTGCTCGGCGGCTGCCTGTGGCTGGTCGTGTCCGTCACCAGCTTGGCCGTTCAGTTCCTGACCCGGTACGTGTGAGGGTCGCACGCACCGATGCACGCCGGCACGCAGCGCACCGCACGACGTCCTCACCTCCCGCCACCCCGACCCCGAGCGCCTCGGACAACCCGTACGCCTGGTTCGCGCCGCGTCGGAGGAGTGGTGGGACACCGAGGGGCAGAACCGGCGGGCGGCGAAGAGGGGCCGTCAACTGCCCTGAGGGGAGCGCCAGGAGCCGCGAGCGGCGGCTGCTCCGAGGAGCAGCCGCCGGTCAGGACGCACGGGCGGACTCCGCACCGAAGCCGACGTGACCGTTCGGGCCGACGGTCGCGCGGGCCCGGGCGGAGGTGACGGGGCCGGAGACCGTGAGCACGCGGCTCACGGCACGCGCGCGCCGGCCTCGACCCCGAGCGGCCTCCTGCGATCTCAGCGACCCCCGCCGGAACCCGCGGCCGCGAACGACATCGCCACCGCGCCCGCCCGGCCCGTCGGACGGTACGAGTGGTGCGCCGCCCAGTCGCCGTAGGCCGGTGCCTGGACCTGGCCCGTCACGAGGGGCTGCGCCTGCTCCGTGACGGGAGGCTGGGCCTGCTCCGTCACGATGGGCTGCGCCTGGGGCGCCACCGGTGCCTGGAATCGGCGCTGCGGGACGCGGCGCATCTGCGTCCTCGCGTGGATCACCCGGTGCTTCGCGGGGTGCACGCCCTGACGCTTCTTCAGGTTCTGGATCGCCACCGCCCCGTTCGCCGGGTTCACCGTGTAGCGCACGCCCTCGTGCGTGACGGACCGGTGGGTCGAGCTGAGGGTGGCGATCTGCTTGTTCTTGAGCTGGATCTTCGCCGTGTAACTGCCGTTGACCTTCTGCACGGTGGCGCGCGCGCCGTTGGTCAGCGTGACCGTACGGGCCGGGCCCGGCTTGTTCTTGTCGTGGTTGTTCCCGCCCTGCGTCTTGGAGTGGACGTGCGTGCCGTCGAAGTAGACGTAGATGCCCTTGTTGTAGCTCTGGCCCTTCTTCAGGGTCGCGAACGGCTTGCCGCTGCCGATCGCCTGGAGGTCGCAGACCCCGTTGTGGATCACGGCCTCCATGCCGCCGCCGAGGCCGACGGCCCGGACCCTGTCCTTGGCCGTCGCCTGGGGTGCGGTGCGCGCGGCGCCGGCGGACGCGGGCCGGTCCTGCTGCTCCGGGGTGCCCACCGCGAACGCGGTGGTCGGTACGGCCATCGCCCCGGCGAGCACAGCGGCGGTGCAGACGGCACGCAGGGAGGCGTGCGAGGCGGGGAAGATGCGGGAGGTCTTCATGGAGCTCGTAACCCTTCTCGAGGTGCAAAGCGCGTGAAGCGGTTCACCGAACTTATACAAACCGACCCATTACGGATCAATTTGGACAGCTCGGGATATTAGACAAGGTTCCATCGACGGGAAGGGCGAGGCGCGCGGTGTGCGGACGCGGCTTGCGGCTCTTGGCCCCACCGAAATCCGCCAGCCCCGCACGAGACCCCGTGGATGCCGGCAAGCGGCGGGCCGGACCCCGCCCCCTCGATACCGCCCCGAGGGCCGCGACGCACTCAGGCCAGGGCGCCGAACAACCCCCTTACGCCCGTGGGGAGTTCCGGCGTGTACGAGTTCAGGAGTTCGCGCCGGGGCCGTACCCGTTTCCGCCGGCTGCGTCTGCCCGCCCGGGCCGGCAGACGCCCTGGCTCCCCGAAAGGGGCGACCCTCCCCCTCAAGGCACCTAGTCAGGTAATAGCCATATCGCATGGCCCTCTGCGGCGGTTCCGGCGGTCCCCCTGATGCTTGCCGGCATACGGGACATCATCGTCCTGGCACGTGTCGCCCGCCTGCGTCCACGCCCGCCGGGAAAGCACGGTGACGGCATGCGCGCTCTGCGCGCCGACGATCGGCCGGCAGGTCAGCACGACTGGCGCAACGAAGACGCCCCGCCCCAGGCTCGGGGTGGGGCGGAGCGTCTTCGCCGACCTACGGACTGCCGGACGGGGCGCATGAGTCGACGGCGCCCGCCTGAATGTCGTCAAGGGGTGTAGACGGCGTCGCTGCCGTACAGCTCCTTCGTGAAGCTGGAGAGGTAGTCGTGCCGGTCGGAACCGTCCAGGTCGTACGTCAGGTACACGCCGTAGCCTTCGCCCACGGTGCGCCGGGCGAAGTCGGCCGCGGTGCCCGCAGGCGTGGCGCCGATCTGGACGGCTGCCGGGGACAGGCTCGACTTGGGCAGCGCGATGCCCGGCACCTGCCACTGCCCGTACCAGGGATTCCAGGCGTAGTTGAACTTCGAGGTGATGTCCACGCCGCCGTAGGACAGCTTCTCCGCCGACGGGCCGATGCTGTACAGGGAGATGAGCTTGTTGGGCATGTAGTCACGCAGTGCGGAGACCAGGTGGACGAAGGAGCCGTCGTTGGGTTGCCCGGTGCCGTTCTTCCCGTACTCGGCGTACTCGTCGTCGAAGTCGATGCCGTCCAGGCCGTACTTGCCGACGGCGTCGGACAGCTGCTTGGCGAACGCCGAGGCTGCGTCCTTGGACGGGAAGTTGGCGAAGCCGGCCCCTTCGTGGTTGCCGAGCACCGACAGCATGACCTTGATGCCCTTGGCCTGGAGCGGTCGGATCTGGTGGGCCGCATCGTCGAGGACGCGCTGTACGTTCTCGTTGAAGTACAGGTAGGCCGACTTCTTGGTGGTGTCGTAGTTGATGTTGGCGGCGAAGATGACCGCGACGTCGAACACGTTGGCGCCGCCCTTGGCCAGCGTGTACTTGCCGACGTTGAGCATGCTGTTGTTGTTCACCTCGACATAGGCGACCGAGGTGGGACCCTTCTTGACCGGTGCCGCAGCCGCAGGGCTGGCGGCCGCCTTGGCACCGGCCGAGAGTGCCGCTACGAGCAGAAGCGCGAACGCAGCCGTGCGCGCTCTGCCTCGACCTAAAGCGAAAGTCATGGACCAATCTCCTGTCGATGGGGTGGCAACGCGAACTTGCCCCAGTTGAAAGACCCTTAGGCGATGCGCAGGTCAACGGGCCCTGAGGGGTTGCCGCTGCGCTCGCCGGGCCGGCGGGGTAATCCTGGAGCTCCGTTCCCACAGGTCGGGACGAGGTGACGGCGACGGCCGGTTCCCTTGACGGCCGACGCCACCCCAAGCCAAGGACCCGGTCCACGTCCCGATCCAAGTCCCCTGCCGGGTACGGCCTATCGGTGGATTCTCGGCACACCCCGGAATCGTCGAGGTCCCTGGCGGGGGTGGGTTCTGTTGTCGAGTGGCGCGGTCGTTGGGGCGCCGCAGAGGCGTTTCACGGAGATCATTCGGAACTTCTCGGCTCAGTGGGGCATCTCCTCCAGTGCGTGCCCCCACAAGCGAGGAGCTGTTCCGGATGATGCGTCGAGTTCGTGTGCTGCTGGCGAGCACCTTGGTGCTGGTGGCGGGGGCGGTGATGTCGTCGACGCCGGCCTCCGCCGTGATCGGCGGGTCGAAGAGCACCTACGGGCCGTGGGCGGTGCGGATGCTCATCGACGGGAAACCGACGTGCACCGGGACGGCGGTCGCACCCCAGTGGATCATCAGCGCTTCGCACTGCTTCTTCGAGCAGGCCCAGCCGGTCGCCGACAAGCGGATCTCGTTCCGGGTCGGCAACCTCGACATGCGGAAGGGCGTCACCGTCCGCCCGGTGCCCGGTCGACGCGTGGGGAGCGCGGACGCCGACATGATGCTCATCAAGGTCCCGCCGATGAAGGTCCGCACGGCCCCGTTGGCCACGGCCGGGGTCCACCAGGGTCAAGTCGTGCGCCAGTACGGGTGGGGCGCCACCTGTACCGGGGACGAGAACACCTGCCAGTCCCCGGTGCTCAAGCAGTCGGACCTGCGGGTCGTACGGGCGGACGATCCTCGTTGCGAGGGCTACACCGCGCCGGGCGGTTCGGACTTCTGCATGGAGAAGGTGGCCGGGATTCCCGCCGGTGGCGACTCCGGAGGTCCGATCATGAGCATCGGTCCGCGCGGCACCGAGACTCTCGTCGGCGTCTTCGACGGCTCCGACCGGGAGGAGATCGCCCAGGCCGGCGAGGTCTCCCAGCAACTCGCCTGGATCCGCTCGGTCATCCAGCACTAGCACGGAGCGCGGGCGGGCGGGCGAGGACGCCGCCGCCCGCGTGCGGCTCGGCCGCTCGCCCGCTCCGTGCCGCGTCGGCCCGGTCGACGGACCCGACGGACCGTCGGAGCGCCCGCGACACGCCGAACGCGGCTGAGATAACTGACACATCTGAGGCGTCTGAGGTTTCTGTGGCGTTTGCGACTGTCTGAAACCGAACGTATGGAGTCGCGCCGCGACGGTCCGCCCGGGCCGGGCCCGCCCCTTGCGAAGCAGGCACGGCCTGGTTTCTCGCCGCCTCGAAAACCGGCGGGAAGGTTTCCGGTTCAGTTCTACCGGTGGCGGAATTCGATACTGCGGAACGCTTAAATCCGCGTCAATGTGACGAAGCTTCTCCTGATCCCCCTTGTCTGGCCGGATCTTGAGCTGGTACACCTGATCCGAAAATTGTTTCGCCGAACTGAATCGAACCCAGCCACCGGCCCGTCGAGTGGACCGGTCGTGAATCCAGCCGCAGGTCAATCGACGTTCCATTCCTGCTGCTGGCGAGCGACCGTGCCCTGGAATCGTCCGGATGAGCGAGCACCGGCGAGACGTCAGCCACCAGAATTGCCGCACAGCGGCCGGTGATAAGTGCGCCCAAAAAGAAGGGGATTGATGTTAACTCAAAGTTCATCTGAATCGCCGCCCGAATCCTTGGCGGACGCGTTGACGGTCCTCAAGACCCGTACCGCGGTCCGCAATTATTCGAAGGAGCCGGTCGACGACGCGCTGATCGAGCGGCTGTTGGAGGCCATGCTCGCCGCTCCGACCGCCTCCAATCGACAGGCGTGGTCCTTCGTGGTGGTGCGCAGGCCCGCCAGGGTCCGGCAACTGCGCGCGTTCTCGCCCGGGGTGCTGGGAACGCCCGCCTTCTTCGTCGTGGCGTGCGTCGACCGCAGCCTCACCGACAACCTTTCGCCGAAGCTCTCCCAGACGATCTACGACACCAGCAAGCTCTGCGTCGCCATGGCGGTGGAGAACCTCCTGCTCGCGGCGCACGCGTTCGGCCTGGGCGGATGCCCGGTGGGCAGCTTCAGGTCCGAGATCGTCAAGAGCATGCTCGGCATCCCGGAACACATCGAGCCCATGCTCGTCGTCCCGATCGGCCGTCCCGCGACGGCACTCGTCTCGTCCCCCCGCCGCGCCAAGAATGAGGTCGTCAACTATGAATCCTGGGGAAACCGTGCTGCCGCCCCAACTGCGTGAGGACATCGCACTCCTCGCCGCGTTTCTGCTCAGCAGCGGTCGCGGACTCCTGGACGAGCCGGCCGACTACGGCATCTACCGCTGCACCGACGGGGCCCGCCGAGTGCTGCAACTCCTGGACGAACACGGGGGCAGCACGGCACGTCTGACCGCCGTGCGCGAACGCCTCGACGAGGTCATGTTCGCGCCGATGGGCGAGGACCGGGACATGGGCGAGATTCTGGACGATCTGTGTCGCCAAATGGCAGGCGCCTTACCGGAAATCGAAACACCCTGACATTCGTCCGGGGCAACCCCAAAAGGATTTCATAGCATGCTAACAGGCTTAGTTCCCGCGCTGGACCACAGCATGCGGGAAGAAATACTTGGCAATCGCGGCCGAAAGATCCGGCAACGCGGTGAGCACGCTCTCATTGGAATCAGTGCGGGCAACAGTTATTTCAGCCAGAAGAACGTCACCATGCTGCTGCAATGGGCCGGGCAGCATTTCGAGCGCACGGATGTCGTCTACGTGGACACGCACATCGACGACATGCTGATGGCGGACGGCCGCAGCGCGCAGGAAGCCGAGAGGTCGGTCAAGCGCACGCTCAAGGATCTGCGGCGCAGGCTGCGGCGCTCGTTGGAGAGCGTGGGCGACCACAGCGAGCGGTTCCGGGTCCGGTCCCTGTCCGAGCTCCAGGAGACCCCTGAGTACCGGGCCGCACGCGAGTCCACCGACCGGGCCTTCCTTGAGGACGGCGAGTTCGCCACCGTCTGCGAGGAGATGGTGCGCGCCGTGGTGATGAACCGGCCGGGTGACGGCGTCGGCATCTCGGAGGAACACTTGCGGGCCGGTCTGAACTACGTGCTCGCCGAGGCCCCGCTCTTCGCGGACTCGCCCGGCGTGTTCTCCGTCCCCTCGTCGGTGCTCTGCTACCACATCCCCACCCCGGTATCGACGTTCCTGGCCCATCGCGAGACCGGTTTCCAGGCGGCTCAGGGTCAGGCGTACGTCGTCGTCAGGCCGCAGGAACTGGCCGACGCGGCCTAGCCAGGCATTCCCCAGCCGGACACCTCACGCCCCTCCCCTCACCGTCCCTCCCGGTGCCGCCGCCGGAATTCGGACACGTCACGGGGAGGGCAGGAGGCATGCTTCCGCTGTGGAACAGGTGTGAAGGGGGAGGGAGTTGGTGCGTCCGCTGCTGTTGGTGGACGTGGATGGACCGTTGAATCCGTATGCCGCGAAACCGCAGCGGCGGCCCGCCGGCTACCAGACGCACCGTCTGCTGACGCCTCGCTGGGAGGCCGCCCAGCGGCGTCGGCTGGCGGAGTGGGGCACGCCGGACGCCCGCGTGAAACCGCTGCGGGTGTGGCTCAACCAGGAGCACGGCCCGGCGTTGCGCTCGCTCCCCTTCGACCTGGTGTGGGCGACGACGTGGGAGGACGAGGCCAACGCCTACGTCGCGCCCGTCCTGGGGTTGCCGGAACTGCCGTTCATCGCCTGGCCCTCGCCGCGGCCCGAGCCCGAGGGCGGGGTGTTCTGGAAGACGCCAGCGATCGTGGCGTGGGTGAGGGGCCGGGCGTTCGCCTGGGTGGACGACGACATCACACGGGCGGATCGTGCCTGGGTGGCGGAGCACCACGACGGCCCCGCCCTCCTGCACCGGGTCGACCCGCGGCACGGACTCACCGTCGACGACTTCGAGACGCTGACGGCGTGGGCGACCGGCCTCGGGTGACACGGCGCGCGGACGGTGAACCGCCAACCGACCAGTTCGCGGTCGTCCCCCTTCCCCGCAGCGGCGTTCAGCGTGCGGTCGCGGTCGTCCAGTCCGGTGTCCAGGCCGGTGTCCAGGTGCCCGTCGCGTCGTGGTCGGCCGCCGTGCCGGCGAGGTGGGCGCGGAGCGCGGCAAGCGCGGGGTGCGGGTTGTCGCGGTGCCACAACAGCGCATGCGGGTAGACCGGGGTCGGGTCGGTCACCGGGATGCGGCGCAGGCCGTGGTCGGCGGGCCAGACGAGGCGGGTGTGCGCGCCCATGAAGGTGGCCAGGGCCGGGGTGTCGGCGACGGTGTCGAGGAGCGCGTCCGAACCGAAGTTGGGGCCGGTCGCCTCGATGGTGAGGCCGAACTCGGCGACGAGGTCGTCGTAGTAGGCGGCCCACTCCGTCCCGGGGACGATGCCGGGCATCCAGATCCGGTGCCCGACGAGCTGCGCCGTGGTCACCGACCGGGCGCCCGCCAGCGCGTGGGCGGGACCGGTGAGGAGTTGGAGCGGCTCGTCGACCACCCGGACGGACTCGATGTCCGGGGGAAGGGGCCTACCGGGCACGCCGACGGCGCGGAACGACGCGTCGATCGCTCCGGACCGGAGGGCGGCGACGGCCGTGTCGATCTCGAACAGCAACATCACGTCGAGGTCGATCTCGGGATGGGCGCGGTGGAAGTCGCGCATCAGGCCCGAGGCGGCACCGCGCGAGTTGATCACGTCGACGCGCAGGGGACGGCGTCCGGCGCGCACGGAGGCGACGGCCCGGTCGGCGACGCGCAGCAGCTCCCGCGCATGGGGCAGGAACGCCTGCCCGTCGATGGTGAGCTGCGCCCCGCGCGGGGTGCGGGTGAACAGTCGCACTTCGAGGTTGCGCTCCAGCGCGGCGATGCGTTTGGAGACGGCCTGCTGGGTGACGGCCAGCTCGACGGCGGCCTCCTGGAATTGCCCGGCGTCAGCGACGGCGACGAAGGTCCGGACTGCTTCGAGATCCACGGCCACCAGCCTACTGGAACAACCGCTGGTTGTAGCAAGGTGGCCCCAGGGTTGTTTGTCGTCGGGCTATGACGCTCGCTTTGATACCTCCGATCGCGGATCGGTTGTACGGGTGAGTGGTGAGGGCGTCGGACATGGGGAACGGGCATCGGCTGGGCCGTCGGTTCGGGTGGCTGTGGGGTGCGTACGGGGCCAGCGCGCTCGGCACTTGGCTCGCCTTCGGCGCCTTCCCTCTGATCGCCATCCACGTGCTGCACGCCGGGCCGGCGCAGGTCGCGGCGTTGTCCGCCGTGGGGGCCGCGGTGGGCGCGGCCGTGGCGGTGCCGCTGGGCCCGTGGGTGGAGTTCCGGCGCAAGCGGCCGGTGCTCATCGGCACGGACCTCGTACGGTTCGCCGCGCTGCTGACGATCCCCGTCGCCTTCGCGTGCGGCGTGCTCTCCTTCGTCCAGCTCCTGCTGGTCACGGTCGTCGTCTCGGCGGCCGACATCACCTTCCGCGCCGCCTCCGGCGCGTACCTGAAGACGCTGGTGCCGGCCGAGGACCTGCTCGTCGCCAACGCCCGGTTCGAGTCCACGACGTGGACGACCACGGTCGTCGGACCGCCGCTGGGCGGCGCGGCGATCGGGCTCCTCGGTCCCGTGGCGACGGTGGTCGCCGACGCGGTCAGCTACCTGCTCTCGGCCCTGGGCATCCGCGCGACGGGCGGCGACGAGCCGCGGCCCGAGCGTCGGCCGGCCGCGCGGCTGCGGGCCGGTGACCTGCTCGACGGCTGGCGGTACATCCTCGCCGACCGGACGTTGCGCCCGCTGTTCTTCAACACCGCGCTGTTCAACGGCCTGCTGATGGCCGCCGATGCGCTGCTCGCCGTGCTGATGCTCGGGCCGCTCGGGTTCTCGCCGTGGCAGTACGGGCTCGCCTTCGCCGTGCCCTCCCTCGGCGGGCTGCTCGGATCACGGTTGGCCCGGCCGCTCGCCGCTCGCTTCGGGCAGCACCAGGTACTGATCGCGGTCGGGACGCTGCGGGCACTCTGGCCCGTCGGGCTGGCCTTCATCGGACCCGGCACCGGGGGCCTGCTGCTGGTGATGGGCGTCGAACTCGGGCTCATCTTCTGCTGCGGGGTCTTCGGCCCCGTCTACGCCACCTACCGCCTCGAACGCACCGCGAACGACCGGATCGCCCGCACGCTGTCCGCCTGGTCGGTGACGACCAAGGCCGTGACCGCGCTCCTGACGGCCGCATGGGGCGCACTGGCCGGCCTCCTCGGCGCGCGCACCGCCATCGGCCTGGCCGGTGTGCTCCTGCTGGCGACCCCGCTCCTGCTCCCCCGCCGTGCCGCACCGCCCCACGCCGCGCCGGAGTCGGTACCGGCGCCGGCGCCGGACGGCGCCTGACGGGCCAAGCGGACGCCCGTGCCCGGCGACGCGTCCCCGGACGCTACTTGGGCGGCGAGGTGGCGGCCTGCTTGATGTCGAGGACCGCGGTGCCGAAGGTGCGCATCGCGTTGACGATCTCGTTGAGGGACGTGGTGAAGAGGTGTTCGCGTTCTGCATCGGTCCGGTGCGGTGCGCCCTTGGGCGGCGGGACGGTCGCTTCCTGACAGTCCGTCACCCCGCGGTGGAGCTGGTCCAGTGCGGCGGACCAGTTCCTCTGCAGGTCCCGGTCCGGAACGGGGAAGTAGGCGCGCGCCTCCTCGACGCGCTGGCCGAGGGTGCCGCAGCGGCGGTGGAACGCCAGCTCGTCCAGCGCGACCGTCCCGTCGGCGTTGCGCGTGCCGGCGGCGGCCTTGAGGAGTTCGGAGTCCAGGGCGATCGAGGCGGCGTTGATCTGCTGGGCACGAAGGGTGCCTCCGGCGTTCAGCCAGGACGCCGCCTGCCAGGCACGGGTCTGCGGGGTCCGCGCCGGCGGGGCGGGCCCGCGTTGTTTGCGAACCGCGTCGGCCGCCTCCTGCCACTGGCGGGAGTCGTCGGAGGCGGCTGCCTGGGTGAAGGTCATGGCGGCCAGCACCACCGCCGGTAGGCCGAGCGCGAGGAGCGTTCCCGCTTTCAGGAGCGTCGAGGGCGGGCGGTCCGCCGGACTGGGCACCGGTGCGGCGGCCTCGTACGCCGGGGGTCGGCCGCGCAACCGGCGCACCGCCCAGGCCAGTCCCGCTCCCACCAACGCCGCGCAGGCGGAGCCGAGGACGGCGTTGACGAGCGTCAAGGAGGTGACGGTGCCGTCGATGGTCAGGCCGTTGCGGGGGCGCCACCGGCACACGTCGAAGGCGGTGTTCAACGGCCCCAGGCAGCCGTCGACGGAGAAGAGGACGAACACCTCGGCGTAGGCGAGCAGTTGGACGACCTGCGCGGCGATCAGCGCCCGCAGCAGCCAGTGCCGACGTGCGCCGGCGGCCACCACCGCGGCCGTCAGCAGACAGGCCGCCAGGACCGTCACGGTCACCCACCACATGTGGACGAGGACGAAGGGGCCGGCCGGCTCCGTCGGCGTCGCCGGCCGCGACTGGTTCATCACGACCTGGGCCAGGACCAGGCCCGTCCCGCACGCCAAGGCCCCGGCGAGACCGGCGCCGAGCGTCCGCCGCAGCCGCAGCCGCAGCGCCGTGCCCGTCGGACCCCCGACCGTGCGCCGCACGCCCGGGAACAGGACCAGCGCCAGCGGTACCAGCCACAGCGACAGCGTGGCGACCCCGGCGAGGAGGTCACCGCCCAGCGGGGTGAGGACCATGAGGCCGGTGGAGAACGCCGAGAGGTCCGGCCCGTAGCCGTGCCAGTCGCCCGGGACCGTCCGGGCGTAGTACGCGGCCAGTTCCGCACCCCGGTCACCGATGCCCAGGGAGAGGCTTTCGCCCGCCACCCGCCACCACCCCAGCCCGGCCCACAGCACCGCGGCGGTCACCGCCGCGCAGCAGGCCGCGGCCGCCCAGCGGTGTCCCCGCTCGGGCAGGGCGAGTGCCAGGCGCAGGCATTGGGACCACCACACCGCGGGCACCGCCGCGATGAGCAGGAACGCGAGAAGGTACTGGGGCTGCGGCAGCATCCAGTCGAGCCGATACTGGGTGCTGGCGACGAACTGGCCCAGCAGCAGGCCGAGGCCGAGCCAGAGGCCCGCCACCGTGGCGGACGGCCCGTGCCCGTCGGCCGTGCGTGAGCCGCGCAGGAGCGGGAGGCCGAGGGCGAGGCAGAGCACCGGTGTCACGGCGCCGACCGTGATCCAGATCGAGCCCGGGCCCTCGGACAGGACCGGAAGCGTCATCAGGGACTGGTACAGCAGCGCGGCCGACACGCCGGTGAGGAACATCGCCAGGGCGCTGACGCGGTCGAGGCGGCCGGCGTCGACGAGCGCGCGTCGGCGTTCCGCCCACTGCGGATGGGTCCCCAGCAGCGCGGCCGGCCGGCGCAGCCACGGTGCCACCGGCCCGGTGGGATCGGGGCGCTGCCAGCTGGCGGCGTCAGCGCCCCAGGCGACTGCCCGGCGGTCGGCGAACAGTTCGCGCCGCCGCAGCAGGTCGGCCCGCGCCAGGTGCACCAGCGCGGCCAGCAACAGTCCGACCAGCGCGGGGGCCAGCAGCACGGCCGCGCCGCCGGGCCACCAGGGGGACTTGACACCGGACAGCCCCAGGGCGAGGACCCAGCCGGTCTCCGCGAAGGTCGGGATGAGGGCGAGCAGCACGTAGGCCCGCCACAGGGCGGTGCTGGCGTAGGCGTAGTCCACGTCGCGGTGGTGCACGTGGGCGAGTTCGTGCAGGACGACGGCGCGGAAGCCCGCCGGGTCGGTGCGGAGCCGGGGCAGCAGGCCGGAGTGCAGGCAGACGGTGTAGTTGCCGGAGCGGCCGTGGACGCCGGCACCGGAGGTCGTCCGCGCGGGGTCGACGCGGAAGCGCAGCCGTGCGCGGATCCCGGTGCGGGCGCACAGTGCGGCGAGCTCGGCCCGCAGCGTGCCGTCGAGGTCGACGGCTTCGAGCGGCAGCATCCGGCGCCACCGTTCGCGGGCCGCCGGCAGCCACCAGTACAGGCCGGCCGCCAGAGCGAGCAGCACCACCGTGGCGAGGGCGCCCCGGTACGGGACGAGCGTGTGGTCGCCGATGCACTGGTACAGGGTGCCCGGCCGGGTCAGTGCCGTCAGGAGGTTCTGCGGATCGCTGCTGCCGGGATCGAACCCGGCGGCGTACAGGCAACCCGACGGGCCGTGCAGGGCCTCCCGGCCGTCGCGCAGCCCGAGGAGCGCCGGGGCGCTCTGGAGCAGTTCGTCGAGCGTGGGGATGCTCGACACGACGACGAGGACCATCAACAGGGCGAAGCGGGGACCCGTCCCGGTCGCGCTCCGGAGCCCGGCGAACGCCTTCACGGCACCCTGCCCTTCACGACGTGGCGGCGTTCACGACGTGGTGCCGGGGGTTTCGGGGTGCCCCTCGTCGACCGCGGCCGCCGTCGCGATCCGCGCCACGACGCCGTCGGCCAGCGCCTCGGCGTCCGGACGGTCGAGGCCCCGCTCGGTGGCCTGTTCCACGATGTGCGCTCTGACCAGCGCCAATTCGCCGGGGTCCAGCACGGTCAGGGTGCGGTTCGGCGTGGCAGGCGCGCGGCGCAGGAGCCTGCGCACGCCGGCCTGGCCGCGGGCCAGCAGGCCCTCCGTGGCGCGGTCGACCGTGCGGCGGGCCGCCTGATCGAGGACGAGCCAGACCACCGGGGCCGCCACCGCGGACACTTCGGCGTAGCCGAAGCCGAGCGGCTCCCTCCTGGGCCCGTGCCGCGCGAGGGTGCGCACGACCCGGTCGTCGTCCAAGGTCCGCAGGCTGTCGACGAACGGCAACTCGTGGGCCGCGTGCTCCGCCACCACGTCCCGTACCAGATCGCGCACATACCGCACCGTGCAACCCCCGTACGTAGCCGTCCAGTTCCTTGCATTGCAGCACCAAAGGGGGACGAAGGGTACCCCTGGGGGAACACGGTGACGGTCCGTAGGCAACGGCGCGTGGCGGCGCGGAGCGCACGTCCCGGTGTGGGGATGCGGCAGCCCCCCTCAATAGGACGGCACGGCGCCGTGGGGGACCATGGAGCATGGAATTCCTCTGCTACCACCGCGATCGCACCGGCTCCTTGCCGCTGCGCGAAGAGCTTCTGACGGAGCATTGGGCGTACATGGACCGGTACGCGGAGGAGATGATCGCCCGGGGTCCGACGTTCGCCGCCGACGGTGACACCCCCTCCGGCAGCCTGCACGTCCTCGACCTGCCCGATCCCGCCGCCGCCCGCGCGTTCGCCTTCGACGAGCCGAACTATCAGGCCGGCGTCTACCGGGACGTGCTGCTGCGGCGATGGCGCAACACGTTGGGGCGCACCATGTGGGACTTCCCCGGCGGCCGGCTCGGCGGCAACCGCTACCTGGTGCTCGGCCTGGGCACCGGCGACGCCGCCGACCTCGCACCGCCGTCCGACCGGGACGAGCTGATCGCCTACGGGCCGCTGCTGTCCGACGACGGCTCCACCTGGCTGGGCACGGCGGCGTTGCTCCGGGCACCGGACCCGCTCTCGGCCCGCGCCGTGCTGTCACCCGACCGGTACGCCGACATCGAGGTGCACGACTGGGAGTTCGGCGGACGGCGTTAAGGGGCGCGGCGGTCGAGGCGGGCCGGGCCGGCGACCGCGACCGGCTTCGCCCGATCCGGCCGCCGGCCCGCCCTCACCGCCGTCCGAGCCTCGCGGCTCGCCTCACGCCAACGAGTCCAGCGGCACCTGGGGGTCGGCCAGCTTTCCGGGGTCCAACGGCGTGCCGGAGCGGATGAGCTGTTGGATCTGCTCGGTGACGTCCCAGACGTTGACGTTCATGCCGGCCAGGACGCGTCCCTCGTGGAGCCAGAAGGCGATGAACTCCCGCTTGCCGACGTCGCCGCGACAGACGACCTGGTCGTAGGAGCCGGGCGGGGCGTAGCCGGAGTACTCCATGCCGAGGTCGTACTGGTCGGAGAAGAAGTACGGGACGCGGTCGTAGCTGATGTCCTGGCCGAGCATGGCGCGGGCGGCGGCGGGGCCGCCGTTGAGGGCGTTGGCCCAGTGCTCGACGCGCAGCCGGGCGTCGAACAGGGGGTGGTCGGCGGCGGCGACGTCGCCGGCGGCGTGGATGAACGGGTCGGAGGTGCGCAGGGCCGCGTCGACGGCGATGCCGCCACCGCCGGCGCGGTCGACCACGTCCAGGCCCGCGGCCTCGGCGAGCGCCGTGCGCGGGGCGGCACCGACCGCGACGAGCAGCGCGTGGGCGGGGTGCTCGTCGCCGTCGTCGGTGCGGACCGACACGACCATGCCGTCCTGGCCGACGATCTCGGTGAGGCGGGCGCCGAAGTGGAAGCGGACGCCGTGTTCGGCGTGCAGGTCACGGAAGACCGCACCGAGTTCCGGGCCCAGCACTCTGTACAGCGGGGTGGGTTCCGGTTCGACGATGGTCACTTCCGCGCCGTATGCGCGGGCGGCTGCGGCGACTTCGAGGCCGATCCAGCCGGCGCCGGCGATGACGAGCTGCCCCTGGTCGCGACCGGCCTTGGCGAGGACCTCGCGCAGTTGCTCGGCGTGGGCGAGGTCGCGCAACTGGTGGATGCCGGCGAGGTCGGCGCCGGGGACGTCCAGGCGGCGCGGTTCGGCACCGGTGGCCAGCAGCAGCCGGTCGTAGCGGACGGAGGTGCCGTCGTCGAGCCGCACCGTCTTCGCCGCCCGGTCGAGGTGGACGGCGGGCTGGCCGAGGCGGAGATCGACGTCGGCCTGCTCGTACCAGTCGGGCTCGTGGACGAAGACGCTGTCCCGGTCGGCCTTGCCCGCGAGGAACTGCTTCGACAGCGGCGGACGCTCGTAGGGCCGCTCGCCTTCGTCGCCGATGACGATCACCCGGCCGCCGAAGCCTTCGGCGCGCAGGGTCTCGGCTGCCTTGGCGCCGGCCAGTCCCCCGCCCACGATGACGAACGTCTCGTCGGTGTTCACCACTTACTGCCTCCTCGTTGCCCGGTCCGTCTCGTCGACGTGTGTGTGTTTCCTCCGCCGGCGCCGTGGGCGCCGTACGGCGGCTGGTGCAGCCGCCTGGGCGTTGCGTCGACGGCTGGTGCCGAGAATCCCGCACGCCGCGGCGAAGCCGGAAGATGATCTCCACCAGATGGGCGCATCACCCGCGGGAAGACGACGCCTGGGGGTGATGGGAGAGGTGTGCGCGGTGCGCGCGGACGCCTGTGGAGTGGCCGGGTGACTGGGATCGGGGGCAGGTCGGCTCCCGTCGTCCAGGCCCTCGCCGGGTGGGCTTCGATGGTTGGGGAGGTCCGGAAGGGCTGCGAGGAGTGGAAGGAAGGGGAAAGGGGAGGAAGGGAGGAGAGGGCAGGAGAAGGGCGGCGGAGGGCGTGGGGATTGGCCCAGTTCACGGCTGATTCGCCAGGTGGTGTTGGGTGATTGGAGGATCATCCCACCACCTTCTTTGTGCTATTTGCCAGTACAGCGTCCAGACGCGACGGAGGAGACTTTCGGCCACGCCGCGAGCCGTTGATCCGGTGCATCCGATACATCCGGTGCATCCGTTGGGCCGGCGTGGACATGCACATCGACGTAGCACGGGAGGGGCAGCACGTGAGCGTGCAGCAGTACGACGAGATCGGTGAGGCATTCGAGGGGTTCAAGTCCCTGCCGCTGGTGCGTTACGGGGAGGTGCCGAGCTTCCTGGGCATGGTTGGGGACGTGCGCGGCAAGTCCGTTCTGGACGTGGCGTGCGGCACCGGCTTCTACAGCAGGGAGTTCAAGCGGCGCGGCGCCACGGATGTCTTCGGGGTCGACATCTCCGTCGAAATGATCGCCGCTGCAAGGGAGTTCGAGCGGCGTGCGCCGTTGGGCGTGCGCTACGAGGTCGGCGACGTGGGCGAGTTGCAGTCCGTCGAGCGGCGCTTCGACGTCGCGGTCGGCGTGCAGTGCCTGAACTACGCCGCGGACCTCGCGGAGCTGGAGCGGATGTGCGCCAACATCCACCGGAGTCTGGTGCCTGGCGGCGAGTTCTTCGTGTTCGCCCAGAAGCCCGATTACGCGTTTGACTGTTCGTCCCTGGACAAGTACGGGTTCCGCTGCGAGCCGACCGGCGAGGAGACCGAGATGGGTCCGCGGGTGCGGGTCACCGCCCTCCTGGAGGCGGGGCCGATCGGCATCGTCGCCACGGCACCGCGTCGCGAGGTCTACGAGGAGTGTCTGCGGGCGACCGGGTTCAGTGCGGTGGAGTGGGTTCCGCTGGAGGTGTCCGAGGCCGGCATCCGTGAGTTCGGCGAGGAGTTCTGGGCGGACGCCCTTGCGCACCCGCCGCTGGAGATGCTGCGCTGCCGGGCCTGACTCTTCGGCCCTTCGGGTCCTTCGCGGTTCTTCGACTCCCCGTCGACGCTGAGCCGAGGAAGCCCGCCGCTCCGGTGTGTCATGCCGGGGCAGCGGGCCTTCCGCCCACGGACCCGAGACGCACCCGATACGGGCCCGCGCCCCGACCGGGAGCCGTCTCGGGGTCCGGTTCGACGGCCATGCGGCACCCAGGAGCACCCCAAGTAGTCGCAAAACTTGCCCAGTTGTGCACTCCGGGGCTCTTGACGACGGCTTTGGTCTAGTCCAACTCTTGTCGGTGATCGGTCACGCTCTTCGCTCTTCCTCCCCCCACGGAAGGACCGGACACCTGATGAGGATGTCGACCCGAATGGCCCTGGCCGCCGCGGCCGCCGGAGCCCTCTCCCCCCTCGCGATCCCCACCGCCAGCGCGGGCACCGTGCACGTGCGGGCGAGCCACCCGGTCGCGCGCGTCAGCGCGGCACAGTTCGCCCCGTACGTGGACATGAGCAACTCCGGCGTATCCCAGCTCGATGCCGCCATCACCGGTCACGGCGTGCAGACCTACACCGCCGCCTTCACCATCGGCGCCGGTTGCAACAACATCTGGGGCGACACCCTCCCCGTCGGCAACGACCCGAACGTCGACCCGGAGATCGCCAAGGCCAAGTCCGAGGGTGCCAGCGTGATCATCTCCTCCGGCGGCGCCGGCGGTGAGCCGTTGGCCTTCACCTGTACCGACCAGGGCCAGATCGACGCGGGCTACCAGAAGGAGATCACCGCCTATGGCGCCAACGCCCTGGACTTCGACATCGAGGGCGCGGCCGTCGCCGACGTCGCGGGCGTGGCCCGGCAGATGACGGCGATCAAGGATCTCAAGGCGAAGAACTCCGGGCTGACCGCCTCGGTGACGCTGCCGGTGCTGCCCACCGGTCTGACCGCGGACGGCGTCAACGTGTTGAAGGCAGCCAAGGCAGCCGGCGTGAAGCTGGACAACGTCAACGTGATGACGATGGACTACGGGCAGGGCACCGGCACCGACATGGGCGCGGCCGCGATCAGCGCCGGCAAGGCCACCCTGGCACAGATGCAGTCCGTGGACCCGGACTACGGCTACGCCAACCTCGGCATCACGCCGATGATCGGTGTGAACGACGACGGTTCCACCTTCAGCCTGGCCGACGCCGCCTCGGTGGCGAGTTGGGCGGCGAGCAACGGGGTGGGCCGGATGTCCTACTGGTCCGTCAGCCGCGACCAGGCGTGCGGCTCGGTCGCGCGGACGACGCCCAAGGACCGCGTGGGCGCCGCGCAGGCCATGAAACCGGAGTCCTCCCCGGTGTGCAGCGGCGTCTCCCAGTCACCGTTCGCCTTCACCGACGCGCTCAGGAACGGCTGACGACCGCCGCGGTCGGCGGGGTGTCGGGGTGCCCACGGTGTCGGGTGAGCGCCCACAGTGCGAGCCCGGCGCCGCTGAAGGCGGCTCCCAGCGCGCATACGGCGCCCCAGCCGGCCGCCGTGTAGAGGGCGGTTGCGGCGAGGGCGCCGGTGGCGCTGCCGATCGAGTAGAAGACCATGTAGCCGCCGATGAGGCGGCTGCCCGCGTCCGGGTGCAGCGCGTAGATCAGGGTCTGGTTGGTGACGTGCACCGCCTGCACGGCGAGGTCGAGGAGGATCACGCCGGCGACCAGGGCCCAGAGGGAGCTGCGGGTGAAGGCCAGGGGCAGCCACGAGGCGGCGAGCAGCGCCAAGGCGAGGCCGGTGGTCCGGCCGGACAGTCCACGGTCGTTGAGGCGGCCCGCCACGGTCGCGGCGAGGGCGCCGGCGACGCCGATCAGCCCCAGCGCCCCGATGGCGCTGTGGGACAGGAAGTACGGGGCGCCGCTGAGCGGCAGCGCGATGCTGCTCCACAGGGTGCTGAAGGCGGCGAAGACCAGGAGGCAGAAGAGGGCCCGGAGTCGCAGCAGTCGTTCCTGTGCGAACAACGTGACGGTGGAACGGAGGAGTTGACGGTAGCTCAGCTCCGTCGCGGGAGCGGCTCCGTGGCGGGGCAGCACACGGTGGAGCACCAGGGCGAGCAGGGCGGTGAGTGACGCCGAGGCGAGGTAGACGGAGCGCCAGCCCGCGAGATCGGCCAGGAGGCCGGACACGGTGCGGGCGAGCAGGATTCCGATGACCACGCCGCTGGTGACCAGGCCGACCACCCGTCCACGCCCGGCGGGCGGGGCCAGCGATGCCGCGAAGGCCACCAGTGTCTGGGTGACGACCGCGAGGAGTCCCGTCGCGGCCATGCCCGCGAGCAGGACCGCCGCGGTGCGGGCGGTGGCCACCACGACCAACGCCACCACCAGGAGCAGTAGTTGGGCCACGATGAGCCGCTTGCGGTTGGCCACGTCGCCCAGCGGCACGAGGAAGAAGAGTCCCAGGCCGTAGCCGACGTGCGTGAGCGTGACCACGCTGCCGACGAGTGCCGGGCTCAGGGCGAGGTCGTGTCCCATGGTCACCAGGAGCGGCTGGGAGAAGTAGACGTTGGCCACCGCGGCCCCGCAGGCGACGGCGAACAGTATGACGAGGCGCCGGGACAGGGCGAACCCGGAATCCCTCTCGCCACGGGCTTCGGTCCGTCGTGTCACAGCCTCACCGTTGCCTGGCATCAGCACTCCTCCGCGATTCTGGTTTCAACTTGCTACCAGACGGGACGGTAGCCTTCTTGGTAGCATGTTGCAACCGCATTGAAAGGGAGGGCCGCCATGGTGAACCGGACGCGCTTGGACGACAGCGAATGCCCCGTCGCCCGGTCGGTGGACGCGATCGGCGACTGGTGGTCGCTGCTGATCGTGCGGGACGCCTTCGACGGGAGCCGGCGCTTCGGGGAGTTCCAACGCAGCCTCGGCGTCGCGAAGAACATCCTCACCGCGCGACTGCGGGCCCTGGTCGCCGGCGGCGTCCTGGCATCCGTTCCCGCTTCGGACGGCAGCGCCTACCGCGAGTACGTGCTGACGCCGAAGGGCGAGGCACTCTTCCCCGTCATCGTGGCCCTGCGGCAGTGGGGCGAAGGGCACTTCTTCTCCCCCGGCGAACCCCACTCGGAGTTGGTCGACCGTCAACAAGGGCGCCCCCTGCACGCGTTGGAAGTGCGGTCGGCGGACGGGCGGCGACTGGGCCCCGACGACACCGTGGTCCACAAGGTCTCCGACCAGTGATCCACGCCCGGCCATCGGTGCCGCCGAGTCGCTCTGGCCGGTGATCCGGCAGCCGGGTGGGACGCCCGGCGCGCACGGGCGCGGGAAGGCGGCCCCACCGCTCGACGGCGGATCGCAGCGGTGGCCACGACAAATGTCACGCCGGGATGCGGGTTGCCCGGCCCTACCTGAAAGGACGGTCGCGCCGGGAGTCTGGGGAGGACCACCCCATCCCTTGGAGGACCCATGAGGTTCCTGTCGCGCCGTCTCGTGCCGCCCGTCCTCGCCCTCGGCCTGACCTCCGCCGTCTGCCTCGGCGCGCCCGCGCCTCCGGCTGCCGCATCGGGTGCGTCGGGGCGCCCACTGGTGACCACCGAGGCGGGACGGGTGCGCGGCGTCGACCACGGCGCCTATCGGACGTTCGCCGGGATCCCCTACGCGGCGCCGCCGGTGGGCGAGTTGCGGTGGCGGCTGCCCGCCCCGGCCCGACCGTGGTCGGGCGTGCGCGACGCCGACCGGCCCGGCAGCCCGTGCCCGCAGGCAGCCAGCAGGGAGGTTCGCGGGGGCAGCACCGACGAGGACTGCCTCTACCTCAACGTCACCGTCCCGCGCACCGATCGGCACCAGCCGCTACCGGTCGTGGTCTGGTTGCACGGTGGCGGTTTCCTCAGCGGCGCCGGCAGCAGCTACGACGCGCACCGGATGGCCGAGCGCGGGAACGTGGTCGTGGTGACGCTCAACTACCGGCTGGGCATCTTCGGCGGCTTCGGTTACCCGGGGCTGGCCGGCTCCGGTGACTTCGGACTGGCCGATCAGCAGGCGGCGTTGCGCTGGGTCCAGCGCAACGCCGCCGCGTTCGGCGGCGACCGGCACAACGTGACGCTCGCCGGTGAATCAGCCGGCGGGATGAGCACCTGCACCCAGCTGACGTCGCCGAGCGCGGCCGGACTGTTCGCCAAGGCCATCGTCCAAAGCGGGGCCTGCACCCTCGACTTCGGCAAGAACGCCGTCTATCCGGGCGTCGGCGACTTCTCCCCGTGGACCTCGCTGCCGGCCGTGCAGTCCGCGGGCCGGCAGGCCGCCGGCACGTTGGGCTGCGCGCAGGCGTCGCGAGCGCTGTCGTGCCTGCGCGCCAAGCCCGCGGCCGAACTGCTGGGCGCCAACCAGGACTTCCAGCAGGTCTCCTACGGCACTCCCCTGGTGCCCAGGCGACCGGCGACCGCCCTGCGCGACGGCCGGTTCCACCGGGTCCCCGTGCTGCAAGGCGACAACCGGGACGAGATGCGGGCCTACGTGGCCGCCCTGCAACAGAACCAACCGATCACCGCGGAATCCTACCGCGCACTGTTGCAGGACACCTTCGGCGACCGGGCCGGGCGCTTCGCGGCGGTGTACTCCCCGACCGCGTACGGCACACCGGCACTGGCCTGGGCGGCGCTGAACACCGACCGCGTCTTCGCCTGTCCGACGCTCGCCGCAGACCGGTTGCTGGCCGGGCACACGGCCGCCTACGCCTACGAGTTCGCCGACCGCGACGCGCCCAGCATCGGCTATCCCCGGTCGCCGGAGCTGCCGTTGGGCGCGGCCCACGCCACCGAGCTCCCCTACCTGTTCGACCTGGGCGGCCGGCACGCCTCGTTCACCAGGGCACAGGACGCGCTGGCCACGGACATGATCGACTACTGGACGGCGTTCGCCCGGAACGGCGCACCGGCCGGGCGGCGCCTCGCGCCCTGGCCGCAGGTGACGGCGGGCGCCGCCGCCCCCTACGTGCAGCAGCTCGACACCGGCGCCGGCGGGATCCACCGCGTGGACCTCGCGGCCGAACACCACTGCCGGCTCTGGCCGCAGGGGTGAGGCGGGGCCGGGCACGGCCCCACCGGCGGGGTCTGCGGTGCCGGAGCTCGTCACGGACCGGGGGGAGCTTCGTGGTCGGTGCGCCGCGGTGCCTCTTCGAGGCGGCCCGTCACCACCAGGTTGCCGTCCGGGGTGCGCCGGGCGAGGGCGCCGGTGCGGAAGTAGCCGTCGGCGGTGAAGGCGCGTGCGTCGTGCTCCGGCGCGCGGTAGTGGCCGCGCGGGATGTACGGGCCGCGGGCGAGGAGTTCGCCGGTCCCTCCGTCGGGCACGTCCGCGGCCTCGCCGTCGACGATGCGGATCTCGTCGTCGGGTGAGAGGGGGCGGCCGTGGGTGGTGAGCACGGTCTCGTCCGGATCGGCGGGGCGGGTGAGGAGCAGCGGCCCCTGGGCCGTGCCGAAGACCCGTTGCAGGCCGCATTCCCACGCGGGGCCGATCCGTTCGGCGGTGGCCCGCTCCAGGGGCGCGCCGGCGACCTGCACGAGCCGCAGGCTGCGCACGTCGGCGCGTTGGCCGGGCGGTGCGTCGAGCCAGCGCCGTACGACGGCGGGCGTCACGGACGTGAGGGTGACCCGTTCCCGTTCGACGGCCGCGAGGCACTCCTCGGGGTCCGGGATGTCGGCGAGGACGACGGTGCCGCCGACGGAGAGGGTGCCGATGATGCCGGGAGCGCCGAAGGCGACGTTGGCGTCGGCCGGTAGCGCGGCGAGGTACACGTCGTGCTCGGTGAGGGAGACCAGTTCGGCGGCGGCCCGTGCCTGGTAGACGTAGTCGTTGTGGGTGCGCGGGACGAGCAGGGGCGCCCCGGTGCTCGCGCCGGCGGTCAGGAAGAACGCCACGTGGTCGGCGCTCTGCGCGCGCGGCGGCTCGGGTGGGGCGTCGACGGAGCCCAGCGGGAAGTAGTGGCAGCCCGACCGGTCGGTCGCCAGACCGCCGTACGGGGAGGAGGTGCCCGGCGCCTCATAGGTGAAGACCCGCCGCAGGAAGGGCCCTTGGGTCGCGATGTCCGCGACCATCGCGGTGTGGTCGAAACCCTGGGACGTGGCCGGGCCGACGTAGCCGGTGGCCTCGGTGACCTGCACGAGGTGGGCGACCTCGGGAGCCCGGTGCGTCAGCGGGCAGATGACGGGAACCGCGCCGACGCGCATCAGGGCGAACACGGTGAGGACGAACTCGGGGACGTTCGGCAGTTGGACGACGACCCGCTGCCCGGGCCGCAGACCACGCAGGCGGAATCCGGCGGCCGTGCGGTCCACCCGCCGGTTCAGCTGTCCGTACGTGAGGCGGTCGGGGCCGTGCACCAGCGCGGTCCGGGGGCCGTGCTCCAGGGCCCAGCCGCGCAGCAGGTTGTCGAGCGTGTTGCCGCGCCAGTGCCCGACCGCCCAGTAGCGGTCGACGAACACCTCGGGCCAGGGTGTGCAGCCGTCGAGTAGGGATGTCATGCGTGTCTTCCTGTACGAGGTGGTGCGTGGGAACGCGTGCGGGTGGTGCACCGACTCGGTCGAGGGGCAGGGGTGTTGGCCTCGGCGACCGTTGCCCGACGGGGCCGGGTGCCCGCCGTTCGGCGGGGCGGCTCGACGGCGTCGCGGGCGGTGCGGCGCTGCGGGCCCCTGCCATCCCCCTTCCCCCGCGCAGGATGCGGCCCGCGACATCGTGATCCCGACCAGCCAAACCCTCCACACCGCCGTACGCAATGCGCTGTCCCGACCATGGCGGCGGAGTTCCCTCAGCAGAAGATCCAACGCACGCCGCTGACCAGGAGGATGTCGGAGCCCGCGGGGCCCGACGCCCCTCAGCCGTGTCGGCGGGCGTTGAGCCGCGCTGCCTGGCGCATCAGGTGGTCGCGCTCGGCGCGGTTGGACGCCTTGTCGGCGGCCTCGGCGTACAGCCGGGCCGCCGTCGTCGGGTCGCCGGCGCGCTCGTTGAGGTACGCCGCCGCCGCGGCGTGGCGGGGCAGTGCGGGATCGAGCTCCGCGAGCGCCGCCAGGCCGGCGCGCGGGCCGTCCGCCTGGCCGACGGCGACCGCACGGTTGAGGCGCACGACCGGACTGTCCGTCAGGTGCGTGAGCTCGTCGTACCACTCGACGATCTGTACCCAGTCGGTCTCCTCCGCGGTGCGCGCGTCGGCGTGCAGGGCGGCGATGGCGGCCTGGGCCTGGAACTCGCCCAACCGGTCGCGGGCCAGGGCCGCCTGCAGCAGTTCGACGCCCTCGGCGATCGACCGGGTGTCCCACCGGTCGCGGTCCTGTTCGGCGAGCGGCACCAGGCTGCCGTCGGGCGCGGTCCGGGTGGCCCGTCGGGCGTGGTGGAGCAGCATGAGGGCGAGCAGGCCCGCCACTTCGGGGTGGTCGATCGCGGCCGCGAGCTGCCGGGTGAGCCGGATGGCCTCGGCGGCGAGGTCGACGTCGCCGGAGTAGCCCTCGTTGAAGACCAGGTACAGGACGCGCAGCACGGTGGCGACGTCGCCGGGCTGGTCCAGGCGCACGGCGGAGACGGTGCGCTTGGCCCGGCTGATGCGCTGCGCCATGGTCGCCTCGGGCACCAGGTACGCCCGAGCGATCTGACGGGTGGTCAGGCCGCCGACGGCGCGCAGGGTGAGCGCGACCGCCGAGGCCGGCGTCAGCGAGGGATGGGCGCAGAGGAAGTAGAGCTGGAGCGTGTCGTCCCGGCCGGGCGCGGTCCCGGGCGCCGGCTCCTCGTCGAGGCGGTCCTCGCGCCGGCGGCGGGCGGCATCCGCCCGGGCCGCGTCGAGGAACCGGCGCCAGGCCACGGTGACCAGCCACCCCTTGGGATCCCTCGGCGGGTCGTCCGGCCAGACCCGGACCGCCTCCACCAGGGCGTCCTGCACGGCGTCCTCGGCATCCGCGAAGTCGGCTCCGCGGCGGACGAGGAGGGCGAGCACGCTCGGCGTGAGGCTGCGGAGCAGGGCGTCGTCCATCGATCCGGTCACTCCGTGATGGTGGGGGGCGCGCTCAGGAAGGGGCGCAGTTCGAGCCACTCGTGGATCGGCTTGCCGCCGGCTCCGGGCGCGGCCGACAGTTCCCCGGCCAGTTCGACGGCGCGCTCGTAGCTGTCGACGTCGATCACCATCCAGCCGGCGATGAGGTCCTTGGTCTCGGCGAAGGGTCCGTCGGTGACCGGCGGGCGGCCCTCACCGTCGTACCGGACGAAGGTGCCCTCGGGGGAGAGCGCCTGCCCGTCGACGAACTCGCCGGTCTTCTCCAGCCGGGCCGCGAAGTCCTCCATGTACTGCACGTGCGCCGAGATCTCCTGCGGCGTCCAGTGGTCCATCGGCACGTCGTTGACCGCGGCCGGGGCGCCGCGGTAGTGCTTGAGCAGCAGGTACTTGGCCATGATGACTCTCCTTGGTGCTGGTGCCGCCCATTGTGGGCGCGTTCGTCACCGGGGACGAAGCCATCCGGGGGTTCTCGACATCGGCGCCGGAGATTTTTTTGTTTTCTTCGCGGGGAGTCGATGTGGCACCCCGCGGGCACGGTGCGTGTCCGGTCGGGCACGCCCCGGGCCGACCGTTCAGCGCGCGCTGCTGCGCACCGGCCGCGGGGCGGTGATCAGCACCCCGAGCAGCGCCACCGCCAGACCGCCCGCCGCGACCAGGCACCAGGCCGGTCGGACCGCCTCCTCGAAGGCGGCGACGTGGGACAGCGGCCGTTGGTGCAGTCCGGCGGCGAGGATCGCGCCGAGGACGGCGACGCCCAGGGCGAAGCCGGAGCGGCCCGCCGTGGTGAACAGTCCGGAGGCGAAGCCGGCCCGGTCGGGCGGCAGGCCGGAGACCGCGGTGCTGATCAGCAAGGGGGCGGCCAGGCCGACGCCGAGGCCGAAGAGCAGGTAGTCGACCAGGAGCAGGATCCCGGGGGCGTCGACACTCGGCAGGGCGAGCAGGGCCGCGCTGCTCGCCAGGGCCAGCCCGGCCGTCACCAGCAGGCGCCGGGTGCCGTACCGCTCGGCCAGGCGTCCGGCCAGCGGTGAACACACGCCGAGCACGATCGACGTGGGCAGCATCCACAGGCCCGCCTGGAGCGCGGACAGGCCCTGCGGGTGTTGCAGGGAGAGCGACGTGAGGAAGAAGAAGCCGCCGAACGTCCCGAAGACGCTCATGCCCCCGACGATGGCGCCGCTGAAGCGCGGATCGCGCAGCAGGTCGAGTTCGAGCAGCGGCTCGGGGCTGCGTCGCTCCCACCACAACAGCCCGCCGCTGGAGACGACGACGAGTGCCAGGCACCCCGCGATGACCGGATCCGCCCAGCCCCTGTGCGGGACCTCGATGATGGCGTAGGCCAGCGCCCCGAGGAAGACGATCACCAGGAGTTGTCCGACGACGTCCAGGCGTCGCGGCCGCACCGCCCGTGATTCCGGCACGGACCGGGCGGTGAGCACCATCGCCAGCAGCCCCACCGGCAGGTTCAGCCAGAACAGCGGACGCCAGCCGACGCTGTCCACGAAGAGACCGCCCAGGAAGGGCCCCACGGCCAGGCCCAGGCCGTAGGCGGACATCCACGCGCCCATCGCGCGGGCCCGCTCCGCCGCGCCGGGGAACGCCTGCGCGACCAGCGACAGCGAGACCGGTGACAGGCTCGCCGCGCCCACGCCCTGCACCACCCGGAAGGCCACCAGCGACTCCAGGGACGGAGCGAGCGCGCACAGCACCGAGCCGGCGGTGAAGACCGCGAAGCCGATCTGGAGCACCAGCCGCCGTCCCACCCGGTCGCCGACCGAGCCGAACAGCAGCATCAGTGCCGCCATCGCCAGGCTGTAGGCGTCCAGCACCCACTGCATGCCGGCGATCGTGGCCCCGAGTTCCGCCTCCATGGCCGGCAGGGCGACGTTGATCGCGGTGATGTCGATGCCGATCGGCAACAGGGCACCGCAACACACGGCGAGCAGCACGCGCCGTTGCCGTGTCCCGGGGACGCGCTCCGTCATGTCCGACCTACCCGTGGGTTGCCTGGCGAGGCGGTACCCGCGCCTCCCGTCCAGAATCCCGGCAGACGCCGACCGGCGCATCAGCGACACACGGTGCGGTCCGCGGGCCGGTGGGCAGGCGCCAGCCGCGGGCCGGGCGCGTCCCGCGGGAGCGTCCGGCCCGCGCCGCAGCGGGTCGCCGCGGCTACTCCGCCGGCGTCACTTGCGGCCCGGTCCCGCGGCGGTGGGAAAGGCGTGCAGGCCCAGTCTGTTGGTGAGGTAGACCAGGCCGTCGGCCACGATGGGTGCGTAGGTGTCGCCCAGGGCACCGCCCGTCTTCACGCTCCACCGCTTGGTGCCGGTGGCCGCGTCGACGGCGTGGAGGGTGCCCTGGCGATCGGTCCGGTTCCCGGCGTACACCGTGCCGTTGGCGACGGCCGGGGTCGTGGGACGGAAGTCGCCGGAGGCGCCGTAGGTCCACTTGCTCCGGCCCGTCGTGGGGTCCAGGGCGTGCAGGAGGTCGTCGCGGCCGCCGACGTAGAGGGTGTCGGCGGTGGCCACCGGGCACGAGGGGCGGTCGTTGTCGTCGGGTGTGGCGCTGCCGCCCAGGGGGGCCGACCATCGCTGTGCGCCGGTGGCCGCGTCCAGGGCGTAGAGGCGCTGGTCGTTGTTGGGGACGTAGACGGTGCCGTGGGCCACGGCGGCGGTGGCCCGGAAGGTGCCGTCGGCGCGGAAGGCCCACTTCCTGGCGCCGGTGGCCGCGTCCACGGCGTAGAAGTGCTTGTCGTCGCCGCCGACGTACACCGTCCCGCCGGACACCGTCGCGGTGGACAGGACGAAGTCGTCCGTGGGGAAGGCCCACTTCTTGGCGCCGGTGGCGGCGTCCACGGCGTAGAGGTTCTTGTCCAGACTGCCGACGTAGACCAGTCCGCCGGCCACGGTGGGAGCGCAGCCGATGTCGTTGCCGGCGGCGAAGGTCCACGCGGTGCTGCCGTCGGCGCCGTTCAGTGCGTACAGCCTGCCTTTGGCGCCGACGGCGAAGAGGGTCCCGCCGGCGGCCGCGAGCCAGCCGCTGCCGAGCGGGGAGTTCTGGACGGTGAGGGCCGCTCGTGGCGTGCCCGTGCGGGCGTCGACGGCGTGGATCGTCGAACCGTCCATGAGGTAGAGGACGCCTTGGGAGAGCACCGGCCCCTGCGGGATGATCATGGGGGCGTCGACGTGCCAGGGGCGGGCGCCGGTCCGCGCCGTGGCGGGCACGTCTCCTCCCCCGCCCGTCCCGCCCGACGCGGTGGACGGGTCCTGCCCGTCTCCCCAGGGCAGCAGTGCCAGGCCGGTGCCCGCGCCGGCCACGAGGGCCGCGCCGAGGGCGAGCCGCAGGGCACGGCGCCTGCCGAGCGACTGGGGCCGTGCCGGCTCCGGACCGGCGGCCGGCGGGTGCGGAGGTCGGGGCGGTGTGGCGGTCTGGGTGGGGAGTTGGTGCGGGTCGGCAGCCGGGTCGGGCACGGTGACCGGGGTCGGAGGCGGCGGTGAAGCGGGCGCCGGATTCGCGGACGTGGGGTTGGGGCTGGCGACCGCGGCGGCCGGGGTCGGGAGGGCGCCGGCCGTGGCGGGCGGCGTGCGCAGGGCGTCGTGGACCTCGGCCGCCGAGGCCGGGCGGTCCGCGGGGTCCTTGGCCAGCAGCCGGCCGACCAGGTCGTCGACGGCGGCCGGGATGCCGGGGCGCAGGGTGCTGGGCGCGTCGGGTGCCTGTTGGACGTGGGCGGCCATCATGGCCACCGGATCAGATGCCTGGAACGGCGGTGCGCCGGTGAGGAGTTCGTGCAGCACGCAGCCGAACGCGTACAGGTCCGTCCGGGCGTCGCCGCCGTGTTCGCGGAACCGCTCGGGGGCCATGTAGGCGAGCGTGCCCATGACCTTGCTGGACTTGTCGGTGGCCGCCATGAAACGGGCGATGCCGAAGTCGAGGACCTTGACGTCACCACCCGCGGTGAGCATGAGGTTGGCCGGTTTGAGGTCGCGGTGCACGATGCCCGCGTCGTGGGCCGCCGCCAGTGCGGCCGCGGTCTGGGCGCCCCAGTCGGCGGCGACGGGCACCGGCGGCGGGCCGTCCTGCCGCAACACGGCCGCCAGGTCCTGGCCGACCACGAATTCCATCACCAGGAACAGCGTGTCGTCGTCGCGGTCCCGGCCCACGTCGTGCACGGTGACGACGCCGCGGTGGTTCAGTCCCCCGGCGGTGCGCGCCTCGCGGAAGAACAACTCCGCACTCGCGGCGGTGCCGTGGTGCGGTGGCAGCAGTTTGATCGCGACCCGGCGTTCGATCACCCGGTCCCGGCCTTCCCACACCTCGCCCATGCCGCCCCGGCCCACGAACCTCACGAGTTCGTAGCGGTCCCCCAAAACGCGCACAGTCACCCTTTCCGCGCCGTCGTCGGCGCCACACCCGTCGCCCCGTGGACGGAGCCATTCAACCCCACCCGCATCGGACCTTGCCGAGCGGTGCGGAGCCCCGCCACCACCGGTGTCGGCCGGCCGCCGCACGGCGTACTGGCGGCCGGCCGCCGGGGCGCGCCCCGGTGCGCGGTTCAGGCGTGGTCGGGGAGGAGGGAGAACACCCGCGCGGGGGCGAGCCGGGCCGCTCCGTCGAGGCCGGCGAGGCTCATCACGACGCTGAAGCCGACGAGTTGGGCGCGGCATTTCGCCACCAGGCCGGCCGCCGCGGCGAGGGTGCCGCCGGAGGCGAGGACGTCGTCGACGATCAGGACGCGTTCGTCGGGTGCGAAGGCGTCCTGCTGGAGTTCGAGGGTGTCGGTGCCGTACGCCAGGTCGTAGGCGGCGCTGAAGACGGGGCCGGGGAGTTTGCCCTTCTTCCTGGCCAGGGCCAGTGGCCGATCCGCAACGGCGGCCACGGTCGTGCCCAGCACGAACCCGCGCGCCTCGACGGCGAGCACGCGGTCGAACTCCCCGTCGAAGGCGGTGGCCAGGGACTCGGCTATCCGGCGCAGTAACCGGGGCTGCGCGAAGACCGGGGTGAAGTCCTGGAAGTTGATGCCCGGTTTGGGGAAGTCGGGGAAGGTCCGCAGGGTGTTGCGGAGATCCTCGGCGACCGTGGTGGGCTGCTGCATGCCGGTGTCCTCTGCTGAGTGGGGCGGCCTGACGTGCCGGCCGCCTGCGGAGCAGGGCGCTCCGGAGCTGGGTGACGCCCCGCTTGGACGTGAGCGCGCGTGGCGGTGGGGCACGGTGCCAGGCGCAGCGGACGCAGCATAACCACCGCGGCGCGCCGCCCGGCCGTGAACGGTGCACCCGGCGCGGACGGGGTCCGGGAAGTCGGGTCCGACGGCGCAGGGCGGGGGCGGACCTGCCCCGACGGCACGGCTGCCGTATTCCCCTTGAACTTCCTAGGACCCTTAGGTTTAACCTAGGACCCCTAGGAACATGGGAGGGCACATGGCGCGGGCCGGATTGACGGCGGAGCGGGTGACGGTGGCGGGCGCCGAAGTGGCGGACGAGGTCGGACTCGACCAGGTGACCATGTCGCGGGTGGCGCGACGGCTCGGCGTGAAGGACGCGAGCCTGTACACGCACGTCCGCGGCCTGGCGGACCTGCGCGGGCGGATCGCCCTGCTGGCGGCGGACGAGAAGACCGTCCGGATCGCGGAGGCGACCGCGGGGCGGTCCGGCAAGGACGCGCTGGTGGCGTTCGCGAACGCCTGGCGGGAGTACGCCCGCACGCACCCGGGGCGCTACGCGGCCACCCAGGCCCCGATCGAGATCGACCCCGAACTCGTGGCGCGGGCGGCCGGCCCGCGGCGGGCGGTCGAGTTGAGCTACGGCATGCTGCGCGGCTACGGGTTGGCCGAACCGGACCTGACCGACGCGGTCCGCTTGCTGCGCAGCACGTTCCACGGGTTCGTCGCCCTGGAGGCCGCGGGCGGGTTCGCGCACGCACGTCCGGCGCAGCGCTCGTGGGAGCGCGCCCTCGACGCCCTGCACGCCCTCCTGGCCCACTGGCCCCCGTCCCTCGAAGGAGACTCCCGATGACCACCCCGACCACCCCGACCACCGGCAAGCTGCGGGTCGACGGCGCGACCCTGCACTACGAAGTGCGCGGCCGGGGACCGCTCCTGCTGCTGATCCCCGGTGGCACAGGCGGCGCCGCCGCCTTCGACGCCGTCGCCGACACACTGGCCACCACGCACACCGTGGCCACCTACGACCCGCGTGGCATGTCCCGCAGCACGCTCGACGACCCCGAGGCCGAGCAACGGGTGGCCGAGCACGCCGACGACGCGTTCCGCCTGCTGGAGCGGTTGTCGCCCGACGCGCCCGCCCGGGTGTTCGGCGCCAGCTCGGGCGGGATCGTCGCCCTGCACCTGCTCACCACCCGGCCCGAGCGCGTCGAGCGCGTCGTGGTGCACGAGCCGCCGGTGGTCGAGGTCCTGCCGGACGCCGCCGTGCACCGTGCCCTGATCGCCCACGTCCAGGCGTCGTTCCGGACCGAGGGGCTGATGCCGGCGATGGCGGCGTTCGCGGCGGGGCTGGCGAAGGACGGCGGCACGCCGGCACCGCGGGCCCAGGTCGAGCTGCCGCCGCAGGCCGCGGCGCGGGCCGAGCGGACGAGGGCCAACCTGCCCTTCTTCGTCGGGCGCATCGTCCCCGGCTTCATGTCCTACGTCCCCGACCTCGAACGGCTGGCGGCCCTGTCGGACCGGCTGGTGTTCGCCTGTGGGCAGGACTCCCGGGGCGAGTTGCCCTACCGTCCGGCCGCGCTGCTGGCCGAGCGGTTCGGCTGCGAGCTGCGGCACTTCCCCGGCGGGCACACCGGCCTGACGACGCATCCGGTCGAGTTCGGCGCACGGCTCCACCGGGCGCTCCGCGGCTGACGGCTCCGGGCGGCGGGCGAGCGCGGCGCCCGGCCCGCGAGGCTCTCCCCCTTCCTTCGGGCGCCACGGAGCACCTGCGTCACGCCTCTTCCTTCCGTGTCGTGCGTGCCGCAGAATCCCGACCGGCGGTCGGCGACCGCCGACCCGAGTGACGTCGAGCCGCTGCCATTGGAGAGCCACCATGCGTCTGCGCCGCGCCGTGACGAGCCTCGCCCTCGGGGTGGCGTTGCTGAGTGCCGTCTGTGGTGCCGGCCCCGCCGCGGGGTCGGCGGCGGCCGTGGGGCCGGTCACCCGGGACCCGTCGTCGGCCGACCGGGACGGGCGGGCGGCCGACTGGCCCGTGCCCACGGCCACCGTCACCTCGCCCGCCGGGCGGACGTTCTTCGCCGACCGGAGCGGCCGGGCGTTGCAGTTGCGCGGGCTCAACCTCGGCAAGACCGACACCGTCACCGAGCAGCACCTCGCCGACCTGGCGGGCGACGGTTTCAATCTGCTGCGGCTCAACGTCCAGTGGGAGAAGGTCGAACCGCGGCGCGGGCACTACGACATCGGCTACCTGCGTTATCTCGACCGGATCCTGGGCTGGGCCGACCGGTACCGGGTACTGGTACTGGTCGACTGGCACCAGGACGTGTTCGGGCCGACGTTCGGCCACAACGGCATTCCCGCCTGGGCCGCCCGCACCGACGGCCTGCCCTTCGAGCCCAACCCCGACGACTGGTTCGCGGAGTACTTCCAGCCGGCCGTGCAGGCCGCCTTCACCCACCTGTACGACGACGCCGACCTGCGCGCGGCGCAGCGCGCCGCGTACGCGACGGTGGCCGAGGCGCTGCGCGGTCACCGGTCCCTGTTGGGGTACGACCTGTTCAACGAGCCGTTCGGGCCCGTCCCGGGCAATCCGACCGACCCGGACAACCAGGTGCGCGCCTCCGCCACGCTGGAACGCGGGCGGTTGGCGGCCATGTACCGGCGGTTGATCGGTGCCGTCCGCTCGGTCGATCCCGATGCCTGGCTCTTCGTCGAACCCACCGTCCTGGTCGGCCAGGGCGTCCCCACCAGCCTGCCCGGCTTCCACGACCCGCGGCCCGGCGCGGCCCGGTTGGGGTACGCCCCGCACTACTACGACACCGCCGTCGAATCGGGCGCCGACTGGGACCCCTCGGGTCGCTTCGTCGAGCGCTACGAGGCCGCGATCGGCGACTACCCCACCCGTGACCGGCTGCCGGTGCTGGTCGGCGAATGGGGACCGCCCCAGGCCCGCACGCCCGGCAACGCGGAGTTGATGAAGCGTCAAGTGACCTCGCTCGAAGGCTTCGCCGCGGGATGGGCGCTGTGGTACGACTGCCGCGCCACCGGGGGCGGCGGCTACTGCGCCTACGACCACGACGGCACGCCCGCACCCGGCAAGGAACCGGCCTTCGGCCCGTACGCGCCCGCGGTGGCGGGGGTCCCCGGTTCCGAATCCGCCAGCCCCGCCACCCGGAGCTACACCCTCACCCTGACCGCCGACCGCACCACGCGACGTGCCTGGACCGTGCTGTCCTTGCCGGACGCGGCCTTCCCGCACGGCCCCCGGGTGCGCGTCACCGGAGGCGGCCCGGTCACCGTCGTGGTCGCGGACGGGCCCGGACGGACGAAGCTCCGGCTGCCTGCGGCGCGGCCGGGGGCCACGGTGCGGGTGACCGTGACGGATCGTTGACGTAGCGTCAGGCCGTCCGCGGCCCCACGCCTTGACCGCCTCGGCGACCGTCGCGCTACGGTCGCGGGCCGCGGGGAGCGATCGTGAAGTCGAACGCGGCGACTCCGGGGTCGAGCGCGGTCACTCCCCCGTCCACGGTCAGCACCGCGCCGTTGACGTAGGAGGCAGCGGGCGAGAGCAGCCAGCTGATCGCCTCGGCGACCTCGTGCGGAGCGCCCGGGCGGCCGGCGGGCGTCAGTTGCGTCGCCTCGGCGTAGGCGTCGTCGATGCCTCCTGGCAGCTCGGCCTCGTCCGCGAACCGGGTCATCCGCCGGTCGGCCATCTCGGTCCGGACCCAGCTCGGGCACACGGTGTTGGCCCGCAGGCCCTGCCGGCCGTAGTCGACGGCCAGGGAGCGGCAGAGTTGCAGCAGGGCCGCCTTGGACGTCGCGTAGGCGGCGTTGCCGGTGCCGTTGCGGAGCGCGGAGACCGAGGCGACCGCGACGACCGCGCCCCGGGTCGCCAGCAAGTGCGGCAGGGCGGCCCGCAGGAGCAGGAACGGGCCGGTGAGATTGGTCCGCAGCACCGCTTCCCAGTCCTCCACGGCCATGTCGCCGACCGCGCCGCCACGCCCGATGCCGGCGTTGAGCACCACCCCGTCCAGCCGGCCGTGGGTGCGTACCGCCGCCTCGACGAGGCCCGCTATTTCAGCGGGGTTCGCGGCGTCGGCGGGGTGGGCGAGGGCGCCGGTCTCCTCGGCGATTCGGTGGAGGGGTTCGGGGCGCCGGCCGGACACCACCACGTGGTGCCCGGCCGCGCTCAGGAGGCGTGCGGTGGCGGCGCCGATGCCGGTTCCGCCGCCGGTGACGATGACGACGCGCTGCGCTTCGGGCATGGGGTGCGCCTTTCGGAAGTGTCGGGTTGCGGTCCAAGGGACAGCGTGCGGAGGGTCGTTGGGGCGGGCGTGGGGCGGTGTGGCCGCCTGTGGCGGGGGGGGTGGGTGGTCAGGGGTCGATGCCCGGGAGGTAGGTGTTGGCGGCTCGGGCGGCGGAGGCCAGGTCGGGGATCTCGACGACGGTGATGCCGGCGGCGGTCAGGATGGCCAGGCCCTGCCGGGCGGCGACGAACAGGGACGGTTCGCGCCAGGCGTAGACGACCCGGGGGATGCCTGCTGCGGCGATGAGACGGGCGCACGGGGCGGGGCGTGACCTGCGCAGACCACAGGGTTCCAGGGAGCTGTAGAGGGTGGCGTCGGCCAGCCGGGGGTCGT
This sequence comes from Streptomyces sp. x-19, assembly GCF_046549115.1. Lineage (NCBI taxonomy): Bacteria > Bacillati > Actinomycetota > Actinomycetes > Kitasatosporales > Streptomycetaceae > Streptomyces > Streptomyces sp. x-19. The sequence continues at coordinate 129,703 of NZ_JAJPWK010000015.1, forward strand.
GCGGGTCGAGTTTGGCCAACGCGGCCTCTTCGGCGTGTTGGTGATCGTCCGCCTCGCGCGAGTGGCCTCGGGCGATCTCCTCGCCGCGGTGGTCGACGACGACCGCGCCGACGCAGAACGCGGTGGCGGAGCGTGGGCACTTGTGGGACAGCGCGATCGCTTCGCCGAGCCAGTGCCGGTCCTGTCGGGTCGGCTGGCCGAGGTGGGTGCTCATGCTCCCTCGCTCCGACGCTTGGCCAGGTAGCGGACGAAGGCGACGTCCCCCACCTGTGTGACGTCGGCGAGGTGCAGTCGGTGGGCGGTGTCGTGCGGGAAGGCGCCGGGGCCCACGAAGCGCGGTGCGCCCGCTTCGCCGACGAAGAAAGGGGCGAGGGCGAGGTGGACCTCGTCGGCGAGGTCGTGGACGAGGAACTGGGTGTGCAGGGTCGTGCCGCCCTCGACCATGAGGGTGTGGATGCCGCGGTCGCCGAGGTCGTCGAGGAGCAGGCCGAGGTCGAGGGGGTCGCCGGCGGCGGTCACGTCGGCGACGTCGGCGAGTTCCTCCGCCAGGGTGGGCAGGGCCGGGCGGGGACAGTAGACGATCTTGTCGCCGGCGGTGGTGAAGAAGGCCAGGGACGGGTCGAGGCCCTTGGTGGTGACGGTGACCTTCGTGGGGTGTTCGGACCGTCCCTGGCTGCGGCGGTGGGCCCTTCGGGCTGCCGACCCGATCAGGAGCCGGGGGTTGTCGCGCCGGACGGTGGTGGCGCCGACCAGGATCGCGTCGCAGGTGGCCCGCACGTCGTCGACCCGGTCGAAGTCGGCGGCGTTGGACAGGCGCAGGCGCCGGTCGCTGGTGTCGTCCAGAAAGCCGTCGAGGGACATCGCGGCGCTGAGCAGGACGTAGGGGCGTGGTGCGGTGGGCGGGTCAGTCGGCATCGACGACCCAGGAGGGTGCGGTGCCGCGCATGAACGTGAGGTAGTGGGCGGTGGAGTCCTGGAGGATGCGTTGCGCGTCGCGGCGGATGGCCGGCTCCCACCAGTGGCCGTAGAGCCGGTCGAAGGGGTAGGGGCGGACGGCTTCGACGACGCGGTGCACGCCCTGTTCGGGCAGGGGCAGGCGGTTGGGGGCACTGTAGAGGAAGGCCACCCGGTCCTCGCCCGGGGAGATGTTGATGGTGTCGCCGGTGAGCAGGAGGCCGCGGCCTTCGGCGCCGGCCGCCCAGTGCAGCACCGAGCTGCCCGGGAAGTGGCCGCCGCACTGGACGAGGGTCACGCCGTCGGCGATGGGGAGGGTGCCTTCCCAGGTGGTGACCAGGGGTTCGGTGGCGGCGGGGCGGGAGAGCCAGTGGATGTCCGCCTGGGGCAGCAGGATCTCGGCGTCGAAGGCTTGGCTCCAGGCGACGATCGCGCCGTAGAAGTGGGGGTGGCTGGAGCTGATGGCGCGCAGGCCGCCGGCGTCCCGTACGGCCTGGATGGCGGCGTCGTCGATGTAGGGCGACGGGTCCCACAGGACGTTGCCTTCGTCGGTGCGCAGGAGGAGGCCGCGCTGGCCGATGCCGATCACGGGTTCGGCGCCGATGCCGACGAGGCCGGGTTCGACGTCGCGCACCTGGCTGCGGAAGCCGTCGGCCTTGAGGCGGTCGAGGGTGGACCAGCGCTGTCCGCCTGCGGGGACCCACTGCCGGTCGTCGGCGCAGATGACGCAGACGGCCGGGGGTTCGTTCCCTTCGTGGTAGTCGTGGTTTCCGCAGGTCAGGCAGATCCAAGGCACGTTGGTGTCCTCTCCTGTGGGGTGGGGTTGGGGTCACGTCGGGCGTGGTGGCCGCGGCTCGCCGTCAGGTCAACTCCAGCAGGAGCGCGGCGAGTTCCTCGGGGCGGTTGCTCGGGATCTGGTGGTTGGTGGCGATTTCGCGGTAGTGCCAGTCAGGGGACTTCGCGACGCGGTCGGCGACGGTCCAGAAGGGGCCGGGCGGTTCCGGTCGGGGTTCGCCGGTGGCTTTGACGTAGGTGCGGGTGCAGGGGTACGCCTCCGGCGGGCGGGTCAGGCGCACGGGTTCGGTGAAGGTGCCGATCGGTTGCGGGGTGCGCCGGGCGGTGGCCCAGGCACCGACTTCGGGGTCCTCGAACTCCCGCAGGGGCGGCGGGACGAGCCAGGCGTCGCCCAGGTCGGTGATGCGGGGCTGGGTGGCGCCGCCGGGGACGCCTGCGGCCTCGCCGTCGGCGGGGACGAAGGCGTCGAGGTAGACGAGGTGTCGTACCCGGTCGGCGACGTGTTCGAGGGCTCCGGTGATCACGCAGCCGCCGTAGGAGAAGCCGAGCAGCACGATGTCCTGGAGGTCTTCGTAGCGGATGCAGTTGACGACGTCGGTGATGTGGGTGGTCAGTCCGACCTGCGGGCTCGCCAGGTGGGCGCGTTCGCCGATGCCGGTCAGGCTCGGGGTGAAGACCTGGTGGCCGGCGCGTTGGAGGAGGTTGCGGACGCGACGGAAGTCGTGGGCGCCGCTCCAGGCACCGTGGACGAGGACGAAGGTTGCCATGGCGTAGTGCTCCACCCAAGGTGAGGAGTGTCCGGGCGATGGTGCCGGTGCGGTGCGGGACGGTCTGGTCGGGCCGGGGTCAGGTCGGGTCGGTCACCACGGTGAGGTGACGGGGCGGGGGTTGGACGCGGGTCAGGTCCGCTTCCAGCAGTACGGTGTCGGCTTCGCGGGCGACTTCGCGGAAGCCGGCGAAGCGGTACGTCACGAACATCATGCGGTTGCGGCCGGTCTCGACGAACTCGGCCTGGAGTCGCGCCTTGTTGTCGCGGGCCAGGGTCATGATGTGGTTGAGCAGGACCGCGCCGACGCCGCGGGACATGACGCGGCAGGACATCAACAGCAATCGCAGCCTCCAGACCGTCTCGCCGGTCTCGATCAACGCCAACCCGATCTTCCCGTACGGGCCGAAGCGGTCTTCGAGTTCGGCGACGAGCAACAGGTGGTCGGGCGACTGGCACAGTACCTTGAGTTCCTCGTAGGAGTAGGTCCTTCCGGTGGAATTCAGCTGATTCGTACGGATGGTGAGTTCCTCGGCCCGTTGGAGGTCGTCTTCCGCTGCGGGAGTGAGGGTGAAGACCATGTCGAGGGTGGCCAGGAAGTCCTCGCCGGTGGCCGTTGCCGCCTTTTCCGCCTGGTCGCGGGCGAGGCCGCTTTGGTACATCGCCCGCCGATGACGCGATTCGTCGGTGCGGAAGCGTGGCTGGAATTCTTCCCATTCCGTGAGGGCGGTGGCGGCCTCGCCGGCGTCCACGCACAGCACGTGGGGGTGGCGGAAGGCGACCTCTTCGCGTTCGAACGGCTGGTCGTCGACGAAGGCGAGGGAGTCCACTCCGATGTTGAGGGCACCGGCGATCTCCGCGATCGAGGCGGACTTGGGGTTCCAGTTGATCTGGGGGTGGAGGAAGTAGTCGGCCAGGCCGCACCGCGTGAGCGCGGCCCAGGCGGCGTCGTGGTCGTTCTTGCTGGCGATGGACTGCAGGATGCCCCGGGCGTCGAGGGCCTCGATCAGTGCGACGAGGTGCGGTCGGGGGGTGACCTCGCCGTCTTCGAGGAGGACGCCGTCCCAGAGGGTGTCGTCGAGGTCCCAGACCACGCATTTGACCCGGCCGCGGGGCGGCTTGTCGCGCGGGGTGTCGCGTCGGCCGCCGGGCACTGCGGTGCCGGGTGTCCGGCTGCTCATTTGTACGCCTCCTCCGCGATCTGGACCTCCTGGATCTGGGTGCTGCCCTCGATGATCTCCATGACCTTGGCGTCGCGGTAGTACCGCTGGACGGGGTGGTCGGTGGAGCAGCCGGCGGCGCCGTGGAGTTGGACGGCGTCGGCGGCGGCGCGGCTGGCGGCGGTGGCGGCGAAGTACTTGGCGATCCAGGTGGCCATGATGGTGTGGGGGTCGTTGTCGTCCTTGAGCCGGCCGGCTTCCCGGCACAGCAGGCGGGCGGCCCGGACGTCGGTGACCATCCGGGTGAGCATCTGGCGCACGAGTTGGTGGTCGCCGAGCGGGGCGGGGCGGTTGCCCTTCCGGCCGGTGTGCCCGGCACTGGCCTCCATGCAGGCTTGGAGGATGCCCACGCAGCCGCAGGCGACGCTGTACCTGCCGATGTCGAGGACGCCGGTGAGGACGGTGGCGAGCGCGAAGCCCTCCGGGCCGAGCACGGCGTCCGCGCCGAGGGGGCAGCGGTCGAAGTCGATCTCGGCGAGCATGCTCGCCTTGGTGCCCAACATTCCGGTGCGCGGGCGGATGGTGAGGCCGGGGGTGTCGCGTTCGACGAGGAAGGCGGTCACGCCGCGTTCGGTGCGGGCGAAGACCAGGAGCAGGGTGGCGAGTTGGCCGCCGGTGATCCAGCGCTTGTGCCCGTCGAGGAGGTGGCCGGTGGTGTCGCGGGTTGCGGTGGTGGCCAGTTGGGCGGCGTCGCTGCCGCCCTCCGGTTCGGTGAGGCAGAACGCGCCGAGGGCCTGGCCACTGGCCAGGCGGGGCAGCCACCGTTCGCGTTGGTCGGCACTGCCCCAGCGCGCGACGGCATGGGCCACCATCGAGTGCACGGTGAGCAGGCTGCGCACGGAGGAGCAGCCGCGGCCGACCTCCTCGTGCAGGGCACCGAGGGTGACCATGTCCATGCCGGCGCCGCCGACGTCGGTGGGCAGGATCGCGCCCCACCACCCCAGTTCGCCGAGGCGGGCCAGGACGTCGTCGGGGACGCGTTCGTCGCGGTCGAAGCGGTCGGCGTGCGGGGCGATCTCGGCGTCGACGACGGCACGGAAGACGGTGGCGTCGGGGGACGGGTCAGGCATCCGGCCGGGTTCCCGTCAGTCGCTCGACGAGCTTGGTCATGGCCGTCACGGTGCGGAAGTTGTCGAGTTCGAGGTCCTCGTTCGGTATCTGCACGGCGAAGTGCTTCTCCACGAACATGATCAGTTGGATGGTGAACAGGGAGTTGGCGATGCCGCGGCCGAAGAGGTCCTCGTCGTCGGCGATCGTCAGGTTGGGGAAGCTGTCGGCCAGGAACTTCGCGAGGTCGGAACGGATGTCGATCAACGGTCGGCCTCCCAGCCGTGGGACCCGTACGAGAAGAACCCCTGCTGGGTTTTGCGGCCGTGCAGTCCGGCGTCGACCATCTTCTTGAGCAGGGGGCAGGGGCGGTACTTGCTGTCGTTGAAGCTGTCGTGGAGGACTTCGATGCTGCGCAGGATGGTGTCGACGCCGATCAGGTCCGCGGTGGCCAGCGGGCCCATGGCGTGGCCGAAGCAGGAGGTGAAGACCGCGTCGACCTGTTCGGCGGTGGCGACGTTCTCGTGGACGAGGAAGGCGGCCTCGTTGATGGTGAGCATGAGGACGCGGTTGGAGACGAAGCCGGGCGAGTCGTTGACGACGATCGCGGTCTTACCCATGGTGGCCAGCAGTTCCTGGGCGATCGCCACGGTGGTCGGCGTGGTGTGGTGGCCGGGGATCAGTTCCACCACGGGCTTCATCGGGACCGGGTTCATGAAGTGGATGCCCAGGACCTGGGGGGCGCGCCGGGTCAGGGAGGCCAGGCGGGTGATGGGAAGGGCGGAGGTGTTGGCGGCGAAGACGCAGTGCGGGGGGCAGACCTCGTCGAGGACGGGGTAGACCCGTTGTTTGATCTCCCAGCTCTCGGTGACGTTCTCGATCACGAAGTCGACGTCGTGGAGGTCCGCGTAGTCGGTGGTGAAGGTGATCGCCCGGAGGGCCCGGTCGGCGTCGACGGGGTCCTTGGTCGCGCCGACCAGGCGGCTCAGGCGCAGTTCGGTGCGTATGCGGGTGGCGGTGGAATCCAGGATGTCCTTGCTGACGTCGATCAGCACGACGTCGTGACCGGCCGTCGACAGGCTCTGGGCCACTCCCCCGCCCATGATGCCCGCGCCGATCACCCCGACCCGACTCATGTCTGCCTCCTGTGGTGTCCGTGGGGGCCGACGAGGAGGGTGTCGGCCCGGTCTGCGTGCGGTGGGTTGCGGTGCGTCGGTGGATGGCTGTGTGGGTGTGCCGGTGGTGGTGCGGGTGGCGTCATGTGCGCTCCGTCCGGGGGGTCGGCTCGGTGAGGACGTCGGCGAGCGCGGCGACGGTGAGGTGGTCGAAGAGGGTCTGCAGGGTGAGGTGGACCTGGCAGGTCTCGCGGATGCGCGCGACGAGGGTGATGCCGAGGAGGGAGTGGCCGCCGAGGTCGTAGAAGTTGTCGTGGATACCGACGGGTTCGACGCCGATGTGGTCGCGCCACAGGTCGGCCAGGCGCTGTTGGAGGGGGGTCGTCGGGGCGACGTAGGGGGTGGCCAGTGGGGGTCGGGCGTGGGCCCGGGGCGGTGTGGCGGGCCGGAGGTCGGCGGGTTGGGGTCGCAGGGCCCCGACGTTGCCCATGAGGGCCGTCAAGTCCTTCGTGGCGACCGCCACTTGGGGCGTCACGTCGCGGGCCAGGACCCGGTCGAAGGCGTCGGTGCCCTCGGCGGGGAGGATGCCGGTTTCCAGGTGGGCGCGGAAGGCGTTCTCCTCGTGGGCCGGGCCGGGCAGGTGCGGGTGGGAATAGGCGGGCACCTCGTCGGAGGTGCCGTCGCGCAGCGCGACCAGCTTGCTGTCCAGGGCGCGGGCCTTCTTCATGACGAAGTCCCGGACGGTCAGCAGGACGCGGCCGTCCTCGTCGAGGAGGGTCACGTCGAAGGAGCGGGTCTCGTGCGGCGTGCCCGCCCGGTCGGTGCGCTGGGTCAGGAAGGTGTGGATGCGCGGCGGCAGGGGGGCGTGCATCTCGATGGTGCGGTAGCGCAGCGGCATGAGGTAGTCGCGTTCCAGGTACAGGCTGACGAATCCGGTGGCGACGTCGAGGAGGAAGGGGTGCAGGCCCAGGGCGGTGACCTCGTCGGTGTAGGGCTCGGGAACGGCCAGGCGGGCCAGGACGTGCCCCTCCCCCGTCCAGACGCGTTCGACGCACTGGGAACGCGGTCCGAAGGTCATCGGGCCGTGGTGGGTGACGGGTCCCGCGTCGCGGAGGGCGTGGCGCGCCAGCAGGTCGGGGACGGCCTGCGGCGGTGCGTCGGCGGGCCGGGGCGGGGCGGGCCGGACCCGGCCGGTGACGTGTTCGGTCCAGTGCGGACCGCTGGTGCCCGGGTGGTCGGCGCGGCTGGCGACGGAGAAGTGGTACGCGTCGTCCTGCCGTTCCAGGACGACGTGGACTTCGCGTGCCCGGCCGTCGCCCAGGACGACGGGGGCGAGGAAGAGGACGTCGTCGAAGTCGACCAGTTCGCCGTGGCTTTGGTCGGCCACGGCGGCCCGCACCATCTCCAGGTACGCGGTGCCGGGGATGACGGGGTGGCCGAGCATGCGGTGTTCGTCGACGAGCCAGTCGTCGGGGCTGGCGAACCGCGTGGCGTAGATCGCGTGGGTGGGGGTGGTGGCCAGGCAGGTGTGCAGGAGGGGGTGGCCGACGGGGCGGGGCTCGGGGTGGGGCGGGGCGGTGGGGGTGAGGGTGTTGACCGCCATGCCCACTTCCTGCCAGGCGTCCCAGTTGACCGCGACCGTGTGCGGGCCGTCGGCGGTGCCGCGGTACAGGGCGTAGGCGTCCAGGAAGGCGTTGGCGCTGCAGTAGTCGACCTGGCCGAGTCCGCCGCTGAAGGCGATGGTGGACGAGCACAGCAGGAGGAAGTCCAACGGGGTATCGCGCAGCAGGGCGTCGAGGACCAGCGTGCCGTGGACTTTGGGGGCCAGTACGGCGTGTGCGGTGGCGGGGTCTTTCAGTTGCATCAGGCCGCCGCCGGGGACGCCGGCGGCGTGGATGACGCCGTTGAGCGGGCCGAACCGCTCGCGGGCGGTGGCCAGGGCCGCGCGCATCTGGGGCGCGTCGGTCACGTCGGCGGTGAGCACCAGTACCTGCGCGCCGAGTTGCTCCAGGGCGGTGACTTCGCGGATCTTGGTGGTGGTGGCGTCGTGGGCGTCGTGGGTGGCGAGCCAGTCGTCCCAGTCGTTCCGGGCGGGGAGTGCGGAGCGTCCCACCAGGACGAGGCGGGCCCGGGCGGTGCGGGCCAGGTGTGCGGCGAGGGTGCGGCCGATGCCGCCGAGTCCGCCGGTGATCAGGTAGACGCCCGCGTCGCGGATGCGGGGCGGGCGGTGCGGGGCGGGCGCGAGGGGCAGCGGTTGCCAGCCGGGGGTGAAGCGGGTGCGTCCGCGGTGGGCGACGACCGGGTCGGCGGCGGGGCGGCGGACGAGTTCGGTGACGAGGCGGTCCAGGGCGCGGTCGGTGAGGTGGGGCTGGTCGGTGGCGGGGCCGACGTCGATGCTCTGGGTCGTCAGCCGGGGGTGTTCCTGCGGGGCGACCAGGCAGGGGCCGGTGACGGTGGCCTTTTCGGGGCTGATCGGCTCGCCGTCGGTGACTTGGCGGAGCCCGTTGGAGACCACGGCCAGGTGGAGCGGTTCGTCGGTGCCGAGGGCGCCCCATGCCTGGATGAGGGCGAGGAGGCTGGCGAAGCCGCGGCGCCGGTGGTCGTCGTACCGGTCGGGGCCGGGTGGTGCGGGGGCGTCGGCGGTGACGGTCCACAGGTGGGCGACGGTGTGCGGCAGGCGGTCGTGTGCGGCCAGGGTCCGCAGCAGTGCGTGGTAGTCCTCGGTGCGGTCCGGGTCGACGGTGGCGTGCCGGTCGTCGTGGTGGTAACGGGCCGCGGGCGCAACGGTGGTGACGTCGTGGCCGGTGCGGCGCAGGCGTCGGGCGAGGCGTTCACCGAGGCCGAGGTCGTCGAGGAACAGCAGCCACCGCTGGGGATGCGCGGCCAGTTCCTCGTCGTCGACGGGGGCCGGCGGTGCGGTGGAGGACCAGGTGGGGACGGAGAACCAGTCGGCGAGGTCGGGGAGCTTGCGCAGCGCGTCGGTGGACGCCGTCGTCGGAGCCTGGGTGCCGGGTGGGTGGTGGGCGCCCTGGCCCGGGGTGGGGGGCAGGTCGATCCAGTACCGCTGGCGTTGGAACGGGTAGGTGGGCAGGGGGACCCGCCCGGGTTCCGCCCCGGAGTGGACGCGCTCCCAGTCCGGTTCCAGGCCGGCCAGCCAGAGCCGGCCGAGGGTGGCCAGGAGGAAGGGGCCCGCGCCCTGGTTGTCGTGGGCGGCCGGCAGCGAGGACAGCGATGTGCGGCTGCCGCCGCCGTCCTCGGGCAGCAGTTGCAGTGCCAGGCTGCTGTACGCCTGCCCGGGCCCGACCTCCAGCAGGATGCGGTCCGGGTCCTGCCACAGCTGGTGGATGCCGCTGGAGAAGCGCACCGGCTGGCACATGTGCCGGGCCCAGTAGGTCGGATCGGTGGCTTCGGCGTCGGTGATCCAGGTCCCGGTGACGTTGGAGAGGTAGGGGATGCGGGGCGGGCGGAGGGTGAGGGTGCGGGTGAGCTCGGTGAACGGGGCGCGGGCCGGTTCCATCATCCGGGAGTGGAAGGCGTGCGTGGTCTGGAGCCGGCGGCAGGCGATCTGGTCGTCGGTGAGCCGCCGTTCGACCTCGGCGACCGCGTCGGTCGGGCCGGCCAGAACGGTCAGGGCGGGGCCGTTGAGGGCGGCGACGCACAGGCGGTCGTCGACGGCGCGCGCCTGTGCCTCGGGGAGCGACACCGCGAGCATCGCGCCACCGTCGAGGCCGTCGATGAGCAGTGCGCGCTGGGCGACGAGGCGGGTGGCGTCCTCAAGGGAGAGGACCTCGGCGACGCAGGCGGCCACCCACTCGCCGATGCTGTAGCCAATGAGGGCCTGCGGGGTGATGCCCCAGTCCCGCCAGAGCTGCGCCAACGCCCACTCGACCATGAACGTGGCGGGCTGGGCGTAGCGGGTGTGGTGGAGTTCCGCGGCTCCGGGTGACGGCGGGGCGCCGCGGCCGAGCATCCTGCGCAGGTCGAGCCCGCCGCCGTGCGCGGCCGGGTCGTCGGGGGTGCGGCCCGTGGGGTAGAGCAGGGTGCGCAGGTCGAGGTCGAGGTGGGGTCGGAAGAGTTGGGCGCAGCGGTCGATCTCCCGGCGGAAGACGGGTTCGTGGGTGTAGAGGTCGTGCGCCATGTGCGGGTACTGGTCGCCCAGGCCGGAGAACATGAAGGCGACCGGGCGGGTGCTGCGCTGGCCGGTGTGCTGCCGCAGCAGGCGGCGGGGGTCCCGGGTGGCGAGGGCGTCGGCGGCGTCGGCGGCGTCGCGGCAGACGAGGGCTTGACGGTGGGTGAAGGGGGTGCGGCCGGCCTGGAGGGTGTAGGCGACGTCCGTGAGGTGCTGGTCGGGGGTCTCGCGCAGGTGCGTGGCCAGGCGGTCGGTGGCGTCTTCCAGGGCGGTGTCGGTGCGGCCGGAGAGCAGCAGGAGGTGCCAGGGCCGGTCGGAGGTGGGCGCGGGGCGGGCGGGGGCCTCTTCGAGGACGGCGTGGGCGTTGGTGCCGCCGGTTCCGAAGGAGCTGACGCCGGCCCGGCGGGGGGTGTCGTCGGTCTTCCAGTCGGTGAGTTCGGTGCAGACGTGGAAGGGCGAGCGGACGAAGTCGATGTCGGGGTTGGGGCGGAGGTAGTGGAGGCTGGGCGGGATCCGGCGGTGGCGCAGGGCCAGGGTGGTCTTGATCAGTCCGGCGAGGCCGGCGGCGGCGTGCGTGTGACCGATGTTGGACTTGACGGAGCCCAGGGCGCAGTGGCCGGCGCGGTCGGTGCCGGCGCGGAAGGCGCGGGTGAGTCCCTCGACCTCGATGGGGTCGCCCAGTGCGGTGGCGCTGCCGTGCGCCTCGACGTAGCCGATGGTGCCGGGGTCGACGTCGGCCATCAGGTGGGCTGCGCGGATGGCGCGGGCCTGGCCGGTGACGCTCGGTGCGCTGAAACCCACCTTGGCGGCGCCGTCGTTGTTGATGGCGGAGCCCTTGATGACCGCGTGCACGGTGTCCCGGTCCGCGAGCGCGTCCTCCAGGCGTTTGAGGACGACGACGCCCACGCCGCTGGAGCTGACGGTGCCTTGGGCCTGGGCGTCGAAGGAGCGGCAGTGCCCGTCGGGCGAGAGGATGCCTCCGGGTTCGTAGCGGTAGCCCTCGGTGGGGTCGGCCCGTACGGTGCTGCCGCCGGCCAGGGCGAGGTCGCAACTGCCGCTGAGCAGGGCCTGTCCGGCGAGGTGGACCGCCACCAGGGAGGTGGAGCAGGCGGTTTGGACGTTGACGGCGGGGCCGCGCAGGTCCAGTTTGTAGGCGGTGCGGGTGGCGAGGTAGTCGGCTTCGTTGCTGAGGTGGGTGAGCAGCCAGCCGGCCGCCTCGGTGAGCTCGGGGTGGGCCTGGAGGTGGCGCAGGTAGGTGTTCTCGTAGCATCCGGCGTAGACGCCGGTGGCGGAGGGGCGGCGGTCGTTGGCGTATCCGCTGTCCTCCAGGGCTTCCCAGGCGCATTCCAGGAAGACCCGGTGTTGGGGGTCGATGAGTTCGGCTTCGCGGGGCGTGATCTGGAAGAACTCCGCGTCGAACAGGGCCGGGTCGGCGAGGATGCCGCGGGCCTTGACGTAGTCGGGGTGGTGCAGGAGGGCCGGCGGGACCCCGGCTTCGGCGAGGGCGTCCGCGTCGAAGTGGGTGAGGGATTCGACGCCGTCGCGGAGGTTCTTCCAGAACTGGCCGACGTCGTCGGCACCCGGGTAGCGGCAGGCCATGCCGACGATGGCGATTTCCAGTCCGGTGCTCATATCTCGGTGTCCTGCTGCCGGCGGCGTTGTTGGAGTTGTTGCGCCAGGCGCCGGTTGCCCGCTGCCGCGTCGTGCGCCCGGTCCGGTTCGGTGCGGTCGTCGTCGCGGGCCAGGTAGTCGGCCAGGGCGCCGACGGTGGGGCGGGCGAAGAGTTCCACGACGGGTACGTCCGTGCCGAGGGCGTCGTGCAGGCGCACCTGGAGCTGTCGGACGAGGAGGGAGTTGCCGCCGAGGTCGAAGAAGTGGTCGTGCGTGCCGACGCGTTGGCGGCCGAGCAGGTCGCACCAGATGGCGGCGATGCGGGTCTCCAGTGCCGTGCTGGGGGCGGCCGGCCGACTGGCGGTGGGGCGTGCCAGGCGGGTGGCGAGTGCGGCGCGTTGGATCTTTCCGGTGGTGGTGCGTGGGATGGCCGGCAGGCGGAAGAGGCGTCGGGGGACCTTGGGCGCGGCCAGGCGGGTGGCCAGGAACGCGGTCAGCTCGTCGTCCTCGATCCGGGTGGTGACGACGAGGGCGGCCGCCACTTCTTCCCCGAGGGTGGCGTGCGGGAGGGGGAAGGCCGCGGCCTCGGCCACGGCGGGGTGGGCCAGGAGTGCCTCTTCCACTTCCACGGGTGAGATCTTCGTGCCACCGCGGTTGATGATCTCCTTGATGCGGCCGGTCAGGAAGAGGAAGCCGTCCTCGTCGAGGTGGCCCCAGTCCCCGGTGCGGAGCCAGCCGTCGGTGAAGGTCTGGGCGTCGGCCGCGGGGTTGCGGTCGTAGCCGGCGATGACGGTGGCGCCGCGGAGCACGATCTCACCGTTCTCGCCCGGGGGCAGGAGGTCGCCGTCTTCGCCCCGGATGGCGATCTCGTTGCCGATGGACACCCCGACCGAACCGGGTTTCCGGGTGGCGGGCGGCAGCGGGTTGCTGGTGACGATGGAGCACGCTTCGGTCATGCCGTAGGAGTCGATGACCGGTGCCTGGACGGCGCGTTCCAGGGTCCGGCGCAGGTCGGCCGGGAGCGGGGCCGAGGCGGATCGGACGAAGCGCAGGGGCTGCCGGAGGGCGTCCGGGCGGGTCGTCAGGGCGCCGACGATCGCCTGGTGGACGGCGGGGACGGCGGTGTACCAGGTGGGGGTGAAGGCGGTCAGCCAGTCGGGGAAGGCGGTGGCGTCGAACCCTTCGGGGCACACGACGCTGGCGCCGGCCCACAGGGTGGCCAGCAGCGGGCTCATCAGTCCGTGTCCGTGGAAGAGCGGCAGCACGTTCAGGCAGCGGTCGTGGTCTTCGAGGCGGAGGCTGGTGGCGATGTTGCGGGCGGAGTGGCAGACGATGTCGTGCGTCTGCGGGACGAGTTTGGGGCGGCCGGTGGTACCTGAGGTGTGCATGAGGAAGGCGATGTCGGCGGCGCGCTCGGCGTCGTCGTCGGGTGCGGGTTGGGAGTGCGACCGGACGGCGGTGGTCGGGGGCGGTGCGGCGTCCGGGTCGGGGACGAGGTCGAACGTGCCGGCTGCGCCGTCGGGGACGGGGACGAGGTGGAGCAGGGTGCGGCCTTGGGCGCGGGCGACGGCGGCGGCCAGGGTGTCGGCGCCCTGTCGGACGATGACCGCGCGGGCGTCCATGTCGGTGAAGAAGGCGTCGAATTCCCGGGCCGTGCCGGTGGGGTCGAGCGGTGCGACGACGGCGGTGCGGGCCACGGTGACGAACGCGGCGGCGGCGTGCGGCCCGTGGGGCAGCGCGACGGCGACCCGGTCGCCGCGCCCGATGCCCGCGGCGGCCAGCGCGCGTGCGGTGCGGTCGGCCTGCTGGTGCAGTGCGCGGTAGGTCAGGGCGGGGGCGTCCGGACACAGGACGGCCGGTGCCTGCGGCCGGTGCCGGTTGTGGTGGTCCAGCAGGTGGCCGAGGTGGCGGATGTGCACGGCGCCCGGTTCCTGGGCGGTGGCGGCGTCCTTCGCAGGGGTCACGTGGAGTTCCTCTCGGACAAGGAGAGCACCGGCGGGCGGGGCGGCTGCGGTCCTGCTCGGCCCGCGGGCGGGGGGTCGCGCGGCGGGCCCGGGCTGGTGGCGCACCGCCCGTGCAGGCGTGCGGTCAGCCGCGCCAGGCGTTGTCCTTGGAAGGCGGCCGCCTTGACGGTGGCGTCCGCGGGTCGTGAGCCGCCCGCGGTGGAGTGCGCGGTGCCGTAGGGGTTTCCGCCGGCCGCCGCGACGGCGGGGTCGGTGTAGCCGGGGGGCACGAGGACCGCTCCCCAGTGGTGCAGGACGTCGTAGAGGGCCAGGAGGGCGGTTTCGCTGCCGCTGTGCGGGTGACTGGTGGTGACGAAGGCGGTGACGGTCTTTCCCGCCAACTCACCTGTGGTGCACAGGGGTTCGCAGGCGGCCAGGAACTGCGACAGGAGTGGTGCGACGATGCCGGCGCGGACCGGCGCTCCGAACGCGACGGCGTCGGCCCAGGCGACGTCGGCGGGCGTGGCGGCCCGGGCACCGGTCGGCGTGTGGGCGGTGCCGGGCGGTGCGAGCGGGCGGCGCCTGACCTCGGCCTGTGCGGAGCGGGCTCCGTGGGCGAGGGCGTCGGCCAGGATGCGGGTGCTGGCGCAGTCGGGATGGTGCAGGACGGCGATCCGGGTGGGGCGGGTGGTGATCCGAGCGGCGCGGGAGGCGGCGAGTTGGTGCGCGTAGTGGCCGATCCGGCGGCCCAGGGCGCCCGCGGCGCGCAGGTAGGTGTCGGGGAGGGCGCCGTCGGTGGCCGGGGGTGCGCCGACGCCGTAGGGATTGGCGCCGGTGGCGGTGAAGGAGCTGTCGGTGGGGACGGCCGACATGATCAGCGTGCCCCAGTGGTACATGCTGCGGTACAGCGCGAGCAGGGTGGCTTCGCGGCCGCCGTGGGGGCTGTTGGCGCTGGTCATGCCGGTGACCACGCGGTCGGCGAGGGCGCCGGCGCGCCACAGGTCCGAGGTCGATTCGAGGAACTGCTTCAGTGCGGCGGAGACGTTGCCGAAGTAGGTGGGCGTGCCGAGCACGATGCCGTCGGCCCACAGCACGTCGTCGTGCGTGGCGACCGGAACGGGGTGTGGTGCATTCGGTGGTGGCCCCTTGAGTGCCGGGTCCTCGACGCGGCGCAGGCGCACGGTGGCGCCGCCTGCCAGCGCACCGTCCGCGGCGGCTCGGGCGAGCGCGTGGAGGGTGCCTTTCCGGCTGTGGTAGATGACCGCGACATGAGGGGCTCGCTGCATGATTCCCTGTCTCAGGAGGACTCGGCCAGTCGGAACCCGACCGCGTAGAAGCCGCGGTCGTACAGTCCGTGTCGGCGCCGGCAGCGCGCCACGTCTCCCCGGCGGGTGAAGCTTCCGCCCCGCACGATGCGGTAGGTGCTCTGGGCGCGCAGCACCTCGTTGGCGGAGTGCATGCCGCCGGCGTACGGCAGGAGGTCGTCGGCGACGAGTTCGCCGCCCGGGTAGGGGCGGTAGTCGTCGGCGACGTACTCCTCGACGTTGCCGGCCAGGTCCAGGACGCCGAACGGGGAACGGCCCGCGGGGTAGCTGCCGATCGGGGTCGCGGACAGCGGTCCGGCTTCGGAGGTGTTGGCGCGGTCGGGGTCGAAGGTGTCGCCCCAGGGGAATTCGCGGCTCTGCCCGCCGGTTGCGGCGTACTCCCACTCGGCTTCGGTGGGCAGCCGGAAGGCCCGCCCGGTGCGGTGGGCGAGCCACTCCGCGTACGCGTCGGCCGCCTGGGCGGGGACGGTCCACACCGGGTGGTTGCCGAGGTGGTGGGGGTAGCAGCCGAAGTGCCAGGAGGTGGGGAGCCAGCGGGCGCGGGTGTCTTCGAGGAACGCCCGGTACTCGTGGTTGGTGACCGGGTAGCGCATGAGGCGGAAGGCGGCGAGGTCGACGTCGTGCGCCGGACACTCCTTGCGCAGGAAGTCCTCTTGGAGGCCGGTGTGTTGCCACTGGGCGAGGACCTCGGGCAGGCGGTCGGCTTCCAGGCCGATGCGGACGCGGGCGCCGGGGACGTCCGCCATCGGGGGGTCGTCGGGGCGGATGCGGGGGTCCCCCACCAGACCGCACAGGCTGCCGGCGGCGTAGCGGCGGGCGAAGGGGACGTCCGGGTCCTCGACGACCGCCACCAGTGTGTCGGGGGTTTCCCGCCGCAACGCGGTGGCGTGGCGGTGCAGTTCGGTGGGCCGGGTGCGTCCTTCGAACCAGGCCGGCAGCCGCATGGCGTGGCGGTCGCCGATCATGTCGGTGTTGGGGGGCACGGGGCGTCCGCTGGCGACCGTCACGCCGCGACCTCCTCGACCAGGCGGAAGCCGATGGCGTAGATCTTGCGGTCGAACCAGCCGTGCCGTCGGGAGCAGCGGGCGAGGTCGCCGAAGCGGGTGAAGCTGCCGCCGCGGGCGATGCGGTAGGAGCCGGCCGCGGTGAGGTCGTCGGCCACCGCGGCGCCGCCCGGGTAGGGGCGGTAGTCGTCGGCGACGAACTCCTCGACGTTGCCGGCCATGTCCTCGGCGCCGAACGGGGTGCGGCCGGCCGGGTAGATGCCGACGGGGGCGGTGGCGAGGGGGCCGTCCTCGACGGTGTTGGCGCGGTCGGGGTCGAAGGTGTCGCCCCAGGGGTAGGCGCGGCTCTGCCCGCCGGTTGCGGCGTACTCCCACTCGGCTTCGGTGGGCAGCCGGAAGCGGCGGCCGGTGCGAGCGGCCAGCCAGGCGGCGTAGGCGTCGGCGTCCTGCGGTCGGACGGTCCAGACGGGGTGGTTGGCGCGGTGCAGGGGGTAGACGCCGAATTCCCAGGAGGTGGGGAGCGCCTCGGCGCCGGTGTCGGCGAGGTAGGCGCGGTATTCGAGGTTGGTGACCGGGTACCGCATGATCCGGAAGGCGTCGAACCTGACCTGGTGGCGCGGGCACTCCTTGGCGATCCAGGATTCCTGCACCCCGACGTCGGCCCAGGCTTCGACGACCTGTTGGACCTGGTCCTCGGGGAGTCCGACGGCGCACTGCGCGGCGGGCAGGGCCACCGTGTCCGGGTCGTCGGGCCGGATCCGGGGGTCGCCGCGCAGTCCCAGGACGGTGCCGGCGGCGTAGCGGCGGGCGAAGTCCACGGTGGCGTCGCCGCACAGGTCGACGAGTTCGGCGGGTGCGCGGCCCAGCAGGTCGGGGTGGCGGGCGAACAGGTCGTGCGGGAGGCGTTCGGCCAGCGAGGCGGGCAGTCCCATGGCGGATCGGTCGTCGAGCCGGTTGGGGTCGGTGATGGTGGGTCGGGGCCGTCCGGTGGAGGTGGTCACGCCGTCGTCCCGGGGATCTCGTAGACCTGGCTGTCGTAGGAGCCGGCCAGGAACAGGCCCCGGTCGGGGTCGTGGGACAGGGAGGAGATGCCGGCGGTGGTCGGGCGTTCCTCGGTGGTCCACCGGTCGCGGTCGCGGTCGTAGATCTTGACGTGGCCGTGGTAGGAGCCGGTCGCGATCAGCCGACCGGAGGCGTCGGCGGCGACGCACTTGATGGAGTTGGGGTGCGTGGTGGGGATCACGCGTGAGGTGAAGTCCGGTGCCCAGAGCCGGAGTTTGAGGTCGCGTCCGACGCTGGCGAAGTGGCCGTCGGCGAGGCCCACGCAGCCGTTGGCGATGCGGTCGTGGGCGGCGTCGATGCGGTGGACGAGTTCCCTGGTGCGGGCGTCGTGCCAGGCGACGCCGGTGTCGGCGCACACGGAGAACAGCAGGTCACCGGAGAAGGCGACGCCCTTGACCGCGTTCTCGTGCAGGGGGACGTCGGTGACGTGGTGGAGTCGGCCGTCCGGGTCGAGGCGGAAGACCAGCCCCTCGCCGGTGTAGGCGCCCACCAGGAGATGGGTGGCTCCGTCCACGTCGTAGCGGACGCCGCAGTTGAGCGGCGAGCGGTGCTGGTGCAGGACGCGCCCGGTCGCGGCGTCCATCAGCTTGCCGAGTTGGCCGCCGGTGACCATGACGGTGGGGCTCAGCGGCGTGAGGAAGTTGCACAGGCTCCCCGTCTGCCCGTGCACCGCGGTGTCGCGCAGCACGATGCCGGCGTCCCCGACGGTGTAGACGCTGCCGCCGTCGGCGCAGACCGCGTTGATGCCGGGAGTGGTGGGAACGTCGGCGTCGCTCCACTGGCCGCTGAGGTAGTCGTAGGTGCGGTAGGAGGCGCCGAACGTGCCGAAGACGAGGGTGTCCTTGGCGGCGAAGGCGCAGGAGCGGGGCCAGACGTCGTCGGGGATGTCGGACTGCCCGATCTGGCGGAGTTCGCGTTCACTGGTGTCCCACAGCAGCAGTTTGCGGTCGTAGCTGAGGCTGACCAGGAGGCTGCGCTCGGCGCTGAGGACGAGGCGTTTGATGCCGGCGTCGTGTCCCTGGACGGTGGTGCGGTCCGCGCCGTGGATGACGACGATCTGGCCGCCGTCGTTGCCGGCGTAGAGGGTGCCGTCGGGGGCGCTGACGATGGTGTCGGTCTCGACGCCGCCGAGGTCGATGTCCTCCAGGAGGGCGCCGGTGGTGGCGGACCAGCGTTTGACGGTGCCGTCGTCGCTGGAGGTGACCAGTTGTTCTCCGTCGGCGGACCAGTCCACCGAGATGACGTCGGCGGTGTGGCCGACGCAGCAGTGCACGAGGGTGCCGGTGAAGTCGTAGACGCGCAGGTTGTGGTCGCGGGAGGCGGTGGCGATCCATTCCCGGGTCGGGTGGAACGCCGACATCTCCACGTCGTCGGCCTGCGCGTTGAAGACCGCGCGGAGTTTCAGGTCGGGGACGGACCACAGGCGTGCGCTGTAGTCACTGGACGAGGTGACCAGGAGGGTGCCGTCGGGACTGAAGGCGCACTGGTTGGCGAGGTGGTCGTGCAGGACGCGGTTGACCGGGCGCTTGGTGGCCTGGTCCCACAGGATCACTTGGTTGTCGTAGCCGGCGCTGGCGATGTACTTGTCCTGGTAGGCCGCAATGCCGCTGATGGGACTCCTGTGCGCGATCACGCGCACCCTCCTCGTCAGTCGATTTCGATGGAATGACCGGCGTACATGACCTTTGCTTGGAGGTACTTGCGGTTCGCGTCGGTGAGGTGGACGGCGGTGCGTCGTTGGCTGTGGACGGTGATGCCGCCGGCCTCCAACTGCCGGATCTTTTCCGGATTGTTGGAGAGGATCTCGATTTCCTTCAGGCCCATCGTGACGAGCATCTGGGCGGCCGAGGAGTAGGTGCGCTGGTCGTCGAGGAAGTTCAGGGCGCGGTTTGCCTCAAAGGTGTCCATGCCGGTGTCTTGCAGGGCATAGGCATCGATCTTGTTGTACAGACCGATGTCCCGGCCCTCCTGGCGGAGGTAGAGCAGGAGGCCGCCCTTGTCGTGCATCAAGGCCATGGCCTCGCGCAATTGCGGCCCGCAGTCGCAGCGGGTGGATCCGAGCACGTCACCGGTCAGGCACTCGGAGTGGAGCCTGACGAGCGGTACGGGTTGGGTCAGCGCGTCGCCGAACACGACCATGAGGTGTTCGCGTCCGTCGTCGAGTCCGTCGAAGGTGATGATTTCGCTCGGCGCGAGCTTGCCGTCGGATATCTTCAACGGAATGCGTACCCGCGTGCGGACACGGGGAGGTTCCGGTTTCTTTCCGGCCGATTGATCGAGTATGTGATTCTTGCTGAATGGGTAGGAAGAACGGTTTTCCAATGACATCCCCGCCATCCGAAGTTGGCTTGCGCGTCTTTCCGGAACCGCTTTTTCCGCTACCTACTGCACATGCCGCAGGCCCTTGATCCGGCGCCACACTCCCGCAAATCCCGCAGCGTCGTCAAGCGGCACAACACGTCTCACGTGGTGGCGATGGTGCCCTTGGTACGTCGTACTCGGTGCGGGCGGCCGGCCGCGCCGGAAAGGCCGCGCAGGGGGCCGTCATTCCGGAAAGTGCGCAGGTGGCGAACCGGCGTCCCGGTCCGCCCCGCTCCCCTGCTGCGCTGCCGCCGGCGGCTGGGCGGGCCGGCGCCGGGCGGCGTGTGTCGCGTGGGCGCGGGCCGCCGCGGCCTGCACGATCGTCGACGTCCACGCCAACTCGCCGTACGTGCCGCGCTGTTCCGGAATGGCGTCATGGAGTCGACGCCACAGTTCCGCTTCGTTCCACAATACGAACCTCCGGTGCGCGGTGGCGGGCGAGACGCCGAACGCCCTCGGTAGCTGACGCCAGGCACAGCCGCTGGTTAGTACGTAGACCACCGCCGTGAAGACGATCCGCTCGTCTCGCGGGGCCGTTCCGCCGCCTTGCGGACGGTGACCGAATGACGGTAATAGCGGGGCGGCTATTTGCCACAGCCCGTCGGGAACGAGTCTGGCGAACAGGTCGCTGTCCATGAGAGGCGATGGTGCCTCAGGCCCATGCCACCACATGAGACGACTCATCGCGTCTCAGCCGTCTCAAATTCACGGACACGATCTTGTCCGTCCCGCGCGGCATTACCGCAATTACCGATCACGCGAGCCTCGTCCACGCCCTTGGAGGATTCCCTCCCGTGGTCAGGGGAATGATCGACGAACGGACCCCAGCACGCCGGCAGTCGGTTATCCCCGCGCACCGCCCGGCCCCGCCGCCACCGCATCCCCCATCCCGTGGCCGGGAAAGGCCGGGTAGTTGGCCGGGACGGTGCGGTATTTGGCCGGGAGCAGCCCGACGGCCCCACCGTGCCGTGTCGCGGGGCCGCGGTCGTCCGTTGAAGGGTCACGAGTCGAGCGAGCCGAGAACGACGGGAGAAGTCGATGAGCGTGACGATCCGCCCGGCCGAGACCGGGGACGTCCCGGCGGTGGCCGAACTGGTCGAGGAGATGGACCGCTTCTACGGCGAGACCGAGGTGCAGCCCCTGGCGGAGCGGCTCCGCCAGGTGGAACGGGCCCTCTTCGGTTCGCCGCCGCTGGCCTGCGCCCTCCTGGTCGAGGACGCCGACGGCGAGCTGGTCGGACTGGCGGCCTACGGGTTCTTGTGGCCCGCGGCGGGCTCCACGCACTCCCTCTTCCTCAAGGAGCTGTACGTCCGCGACACCTGCCGCCACCAGGGCGTCGGAGCCCGGCTGATGGGCGAGCTGCGCGCGTTGGCCGCTGCCCGCCCCGGGTGCACCCGCATCGAGTGGACGACCGGCCGGGACAATCCCGGTGCGCGCGCCTTCTACGCGTCCTTGGGATTCACCGAGTTCGAAGGGAAGGTCGTCTATCGGATCGAACTGCCGTAGGCACCGAGCCGCGGCCGCCGGGATTCTCCGCCGCCGGCGCCCTTTCCGGTCGCCTTTCGGCCATGTGCACGGAAAGCCTGAAGGACAACGGGCCTGCGTGCTTACATGATCCGTATGTTATCCACAGACCGTCTCTTGGCTTTCTCGGCCATGTCGTTCCTTTTGATCGTCATTCCCGGTCCCAGTGTGCTCTTCGTGATCGGGCGGGCCCTGGCGCAAGGCCGACGGGCGGCGCTGACCACCGTCGCGGGGAACACCCTGGGCGCCTATCTCCTGGTGGTCGCCGTCGCACTGGGCGTCGGGTCCGTCGTGGAGCGTTCCGCGATCGTCTTCACCGCGCTGAAGCTGCTGGGCGCGGGGTACCTGGTGTACCTCGGGATCCGGGCGGTGCGTCAGCGCGGGACGCTCCAGGCGTCGTTCGCCGGCGAAGGGCCCGCCTACGGGGGACTGCGCACGCTGTGGGAGGGGTTCGCGGTCGGCATCGCCAACCCGAAGACGATCGTGTTCTTCGCCGCCGTCCTGCCGCAGTTCGTCGACCGCGCACAGGGGCACGTCATCATCCAGATGCTGCTGCTGGGCCTGGTCTTCAACATCATCGCGGTGGTGTCCGACAGTGTGTGGGGACTGGCCGCGTCCACCGCACGGACGTGGTTCGCCCGCTCCCCCAAGCGCCTTTCCATGGTGGGCGGCGTGGGTGGCCTGTCCATGATCGGGCTCGGCGTCATCGTCGCCGCCACCGGCCGCGCCGATTGAGCGTGCCGGGTGCGCCGGCGGGGCCCCGCCGTCCGTCGAGGACCGGTGGTGGTCGGTCGAGGACGGGCGGTTGGTCCGTCAGGGGCCACGTGATACGCGCCCGCTCGTGCCTGCGCCCGCTGGCCCGCTCCCCGCTGGAGGAACCAACGCTGGGTCAGCGGAGACCTCCACCACCCCGACCGGGATCCGAACCGGCGTCAGCTGGTGGCCCAGTTGCAGGAGCCCTTCGGGTCGATCCTCTCGTGCATCGACTCCCGGGTGCCGCCGGAACTGCTCTTCGACACCGGACTGGGCGACCTCTACGTGATGCGCACCGGCGGCCAGACGCTCGGGCCGGTGGTCACCGGATCCGTCGAGTACGGGCCGATGACCAGCGGCACTCCGCTGGTCGTGGTCCTGGGGCATCAGCGCTGCGGCGCCGTCAAGGCCGCCTATACCGCGCTGCGGGACGGCACCCCGCTGCCCGGCAACCTCCAGGCGATCGCCCTGGCCCTCAAACCCGCCTACGAGCAGGCGGTGCGCAACGGCGGCACCGACCCGGTCGAGACCATGACCCGCGCCCAGGTCACGTTGGCCTCGACCGCGCTGCGCTCGAACGCGGACCTGGCGCCGCTCGTGAAGAAGGGCGCCCTGGCGGTGGTGGGTGCCTACTACTCGCTCGACACCGGCAAGGTGGAGGTCCTCGACGGCGCGCCGTCGTGAGCCCGCGGACGCGTCGTGGGGTGCGCCGGAGGGCGCGGCAGCCGCGCTGACGGCGTCGGCCGGGCCACCTCGCGGCCATCCCCGGTTCACGTCCGGCGAAAACCATGGGGTCATGAGACGAACCCCGGCACTCCTCGGCCTCGGCCTGTGCGTCCTGTTCGCCACCACCGCCCCGGCGGACGCCACCGCCCGGCCCGCCGCACCCAGCGCCCACCACGCCCGGGAGCAGCACCCCGCAGTGCGCTACGGCGACGCCTACAGCACCAAGGCACCGTACGAGCCCCGGCAGGCTCCGGGGACCTACCAGTCCGCGCCACGGGGCTTCCGCCCGGTGTTCACCGAGAACGTTTCCCGGCACGGCTCGCGGGCCGCCTCCGACGGTGCGGACGGCGAGCTGATCCTCCGCCTGTGGGACCGGGCCGACGAGGAGCACCAACTCACCCCCCTCGGCGCGGAGTTCGGTCCCGAGGTGCGTGCCCTGCTCGCCGCCATGGAGAAGGTCGGCTACGGCAACCTCAGCGGCCGTGGCGAGCGGGAACTCCGCGGCACGGCCGTCCGGATGGCGCAGCGGCTGCCGCAGCTGTTCACGACCATCGTCGCGGAACACGAACCCCTCGACGTCGTCAGCTCCGGACAGGGCCGCGCCGTCGACAGCGGGACCGTCTTCGCCGATGCCCTCGTCGCAACCGACCCGGCGTTGAAGCCGCTCGTCGGGCCCGCCCGCACCGACAAGGACCTGCTCTACTTCCACAAGTCCGCCGGCGGTGCGGCCTACCGTGACTGGCTCGCCCACGACCAGCGCCTGGCGCACACCCTGAAGGGCGTTGCCGACCAGCCGGCCACCCGCGCCGCCGCGCGGCGGGTGCTGGCGAAGCTCTTCCGGCCGGCGTTCGTACGACGCGTCGTGGACGGGGAGTTCGCGTCGATCGGCAGCGACGTCGACGCCGCGCGGGCCGTCCACCGCCTCTACGCCATCGCACCGGCCATGAGCGCGGAGAGCCCGCACGGCCGGGGTTGGCACCTGGAGCGGTACCTCGCGCCGCGCGACGCCGACTGGTTCGGCTACGTCGAGGACGCGGCGGAGTTCTACGAGAAGGGCCCCAGCTTCGCCGACAGCGACATCACCTACACGATGGCCGGCGTGCTGCTCGACGACTTCTTCCGTCAGGTCGAGGCCAAACGGGACGGCCACAACCAACGCGGCGCGGAGCTGCGCTTCACCCACGCCGAGGAGATCATTCCGCTCGCCGCGCTGATGGGGCTGCCCGGCAGCACCAAGGCGGCCGACCCCGGGCAGCCCTACGCCTGGGCGGACAATCCCTGGCGCGGCGCGTCCGTCGCCCCGATGGCCGCCAACATCCAGTGGGACGTGTTCCGCAGGGGTGGCACCTACCTGGTGCGCATGCTCTACAACGAGAAGGAGACGGCCTTCAAGGCGGGGTGCCGACCGGTCGCCCGGGGCAGTCACTTCTACGACCTGGAGGAACTGGAGCACTGCTTCGGCCGCACGTCGGGGTGACGTGCCGACGGGGCCGGGGTCCCCGTCGGGGCGGTCAGTCGGCGGGTAGGGCGTCCCGCATCGCGCGGGCCGTGGACGTCGGGTCGTAGCCGACGGGGACGCCCTCGACCAGGAGGATGTCGCCCTCGATGTGCCGCGCGCGCAGCGGGGCGATCTCCCGGTACGCGGGCGAGTCCCACCAGGCACGCGCCTGGTCGATTCCGGGGAAGCCGATCACCACGACGTGCCCGGGCCACCGCCCTTCCTTCACTTCGTGCTGCGTCGCGTGCACCAGGAAGCGACCGCCGAACGGCTCGAAGGTGCCGGCGATCCGTTCGATGTACTCGGCGATGTCCGGGTGCGGGGCGGCGTCTTGGAGGTGCGCTATGGCGTAGGCGGTCATGGTGGCCTTCCGGTCGTTCCTGCTCGTACGCCGGTGATCGTGGCACGCGGGACGCCTGCGGGGCGATGACGTCGGAGGTAAGCGTCCGGGGCCCGCGGGCGGTGCGCCCCCGGGAGCCCCGGGGGCGCGGTCGGCCCGGGTCAGGCGGCCGGTTCGGCGGCGGAACGGGGGGCGGGTGCCCCGGTGGCGAACGGGCCGTCGGGGGCGAAGGCCCGTTCCGCGAAGCGTTCGCCCATGCGGCGGTGGGTGGCGGCGTCCGGGTGCAGTGCGTCGGGCAGCGGGAGTTCGGCGTGGTCGGCGTGGCCGTAGAGTTCGCGGCCGTCGAGGTAGTGCAGGTGGGGGTCGTCGGCCGCCCGCTGCCGAACGATCCGGGCGAGTTCGTCCCGGATGGCGTTGAGGGTCAGCTTGCCGGCCGCGCGGTCCGCCGGGTCGCCGGTGGCCTTGAAGCGCAGGCGCCCCTCCCCCAGTGCGCTGAGGTCCGGGAAGCTGGGCCCGGGGGTGTCCTCGTGGATGGGGCACAGGATGGGCGAGATGACGAGCAGTGGTGCGGTGGGGTGGCCTTCGCGGACGGTGTCGAGGAAGCCGTGGACGGCGGGGGCGAAGGCGCGCAGCCGCATCAGGTCGGCGTTGACCAGATTGATGCCGATCTTGATGCTCACGAGGTCCGCGGGGGTGTCCCGCAGCGCGCGGGCGACGAACGGGTCGAGCAGGGCACTGCCGCCGAAGCCCAGGTTGATCAGTTCCACGTCGCCGCGGGCGGCGGCGAGTGCGGGCCAGATGGTGGTGGGGCTGGCCGCGTCGGTGCCGTGGCTGATCGAACTGCCGTGGTGCAGCCACACCTTGCGGCCCCGGTCCGGCACCGGCTCGACGGGCGCGTCGGTGCGCAGGGCGAGGAGTTCGGTGGTCTCGTCGTACGGCAACCAGATCTCGACGTCCTTGACCCGGTCGGGCAGTTCGGCGAAGCGCGCGGTTCCGGACGGACCGGACGCGTGCTCGGCGGTCTGCTTGATCATGTCGATGGTCAGGGTGTTGCCGCCGGGAACGCTGGCCTGGCCTGCTGGACGGCCGTCGACGAGCAGGTCGTAGCGGCCGTCGGGGCGGGTGGGCGCCCCCACGTAGACCCGCTTGGTGGGGAGCGTGTCCAGTTCGATGGCGGTGGCCCGGGTGCGGAAGACCAGGCGGACGCCGGAGGGTTGGGATTCGGCCATGGCGAGTAGGCCGTCGTCGCACTGGGCACGGGCCCGGGCGGGCAGGCGGTGCGGGAGCACGCCGCGTTCGGTGCGCTCCAACTCCAGTGCGCCGCGCACGATGTCGTCGGTCAGGGGGGTGGTGATCCAGTGGGGGTGGGTGGTCATCGCCTCAACCTGTTCGTCGGGGTGGGGGTTGCCGTGCGGGGCGGGCGCCGTCGACTGCGGTCGTCATGGCCGCGGCGGTTCGGGCGTGGGCCAGTTGCGCAGGAGGGCGTCGAGGGCGTCCACGACGCGCGACCACGTCTCCTCGCTGTCGGGAGCGCTGTGACTGAACCCGCCGGCCAGTTCCAGGCTCACGTAGCCGTGGAAGACGCTGCCCAGCATGCGCACGGCGTGGGTCTGTTCCGGTTCCGGCAGGTCGTAGCCGCGCAGGATCGCCCGCGTCATCTGGGCGTGCCGGACGCCGGCGCTGGCGGCGGCCGTCTCCGGGTCGAGTGGGAACTGGGTGGCGGCGTAGCGGCCGGGGTGTTCCCGGGCGTAGTCGCGGTAGACGTCGGCGAAGGCGGCCAGGGCGTCCTTGCCCGCGCGGCCGGCCAGGGCCTCCGCGGCCAGGTCGGCGAGCTCCGCCAGGGCGAGCAGGCTGATCCGGGTCTTGAGGTCGTGGGAGTTCTTCACGTGCGAGTACAGGCTCGCGACCTTGACGTCGAACCGCCTGGCGAGCTCGGAGACGGTCACCTGCGCGAAGCCGACCTCGTCGGCCAGCTCCGCGCCCGCCCGGGTCAGGCGTTCCGTGGTCAGTCCTACCCGTGCCGCCATGACCGCCCTTTCCTCGTTCCTCCGTGTGCCTGAATCGATTATGCGCATGCCTAAAGCTTTTAGGCAACTGCCGAATAGGCGAGGACCCGGGCCGCGGCGGCGGTCGGTGCGGCGGCGGTCCTGGGCACGGTCGGCCCCGCGCAGGCGATGCAGGTGCGCGGCGCCCGACCCCTCCCCCTCGCCGCGCGCCGGCCGGCTCCCGGCACCCTCCCCGCGCTCGTCGGGGCACTCGGCTGACGTGGGGCCGGGCCGGGCGGCGCCCGCGTGGTCGCGGCGCGGCGGGTCAGGTCCGTGCGGCGGGGAGGGTGACCTCGAAGCGGCAGCCGCCGGCGACGTTGTGCACGGCGGCCCGTCCCGCGTGGGCCTCGACGATGCCGCGGACGATGGCCAGGCCCAGGCCGGCGCCGGCCGGTGGCGTCCGGGCCGTCGTGCCGCGCCAGCCGGTGTCGAAGACCCTGGGCAGATCGGTCTCGGGGATGCCGCCGCAGCCGTCGGTGACGGAGAGCACGACGGTGTCGGCGCGGCGTTCCGCGGCCAGCGCCACGGTTCCGTCGGCCGGGGTGTGGCGGATCGCGTTCATCAGGAGGTTGGCCAGCGCACGGGTCATCTCCTTGCTGTCGACCTCGACCGGGACGGCTTCGACCCGGTCGCCCACCAGGCGCACCCGGTGTTCCCGGGCCAGGGGGCCGACGCCGGCCAGCGCGTCGTCCACCAGGTCGTAGACCGACACCCGGGACGGGGCGAGGGCCAGCACCCCGGCGTGGATGCGGGAGAGTTCGAAGAGGTCGCCGACCATGGTGTTGAGGCGGTCGACCTCGGTGCGGATCTGACGGTGGTAGCGGGCGGGGTCGTCCGCCACGCCGTCCTCCAGGGCTTCGGACATGGCGCGCAGGCCGGCGAGCGGGGTGCGCAGGTCGTGCGAGATCCAGGCGACGAGTTCGCGGCGGGACTCCTCCAGGGCGCGCTCGCGGTCCCGGGAGGCCGCCAGGCGGGCGCTGGTCGCGGTCAACTCCGCGCTGAGCGTGGTGAGTTCGGCGGCAGCGGGGCGGGTGGGCGGCACGAAGGTGCCGCCCTCGCCGAAGTCGTGGGCGGCCCGGGCCAGTGCGCGGGAGTCGAGCACGACCCGACGCCCCAGGGCGAGCGCGGTGGCCAGGGAGACCACGGTGGCCACCGCGACCACGGTGGTGACCACGGCCAGGTCGTGCGAGGAGAGGAACATCGCCCAGGCGACCGCGAGGGTTCCGGCCAGCATCGCGCCGACCGCGACGGCCGCGACCACCGTCAGGGACACGGCGATCGAACGGCGGCGCAGCAGGTGCAGGACGCCGGCACCCAGGAGCCCGGCGCCGGCCGCGCCGGCGGACGCGTACAGGGCGATGAGCAGCACGTCCCGCACGATCACGGCCTCTCGTCGGGGTGGCTGGCGCCTTCGGGTCGGGCGTCGAAGCGGTAGCCCACGCCCCAGACGGTCTGGATCAGGCGCGGGCGGGCCGGGTCGTCCTCGATCTTGGCGCGCAGGCGGCGCACGTGGACGGTGATGGTCGACAGGTCCCCGAATTCCCACCCCCACACCTCCTGCATCAGGCGTTCGCGGCCGCAGACCTGGCCGGGGTGGCGCAGGAAGTAGCAGAGCAGGTCGAACTCGCGCAGGGTGAGGGCCAGTTCGCGGCCGTGGTGCAGGGCGCGGCGGGCCGCCGGGTCGACGTCGAATCCGGCGGCGCGCAGCACGGGGCCCGGCGTGCCGGCCGTACCGGCGCGCCGGAGCACGGAGGTCACCCGCAACACCAGCTCCCGTGGGCTGAACGGTTTGGTCACGTAGTCGTCGGCGCCCACTTCCAACCCGAGGATGCGGTCCTCCTCGTCGCTGCGGGCGGTCAGCATGATCACCGGCAGCGGGCCGTGCGACCGCAGTTCCCGGCAGACGGTCAGACCGTCCATGCCGGGCAGCATCAGGTCGAGGACCACCAGGTCGGGTCGGTGGGCGCGGGCCGAGGAGAGCGCGGCGGGGCCGTCAGCCGCCCGGCGCACGGCGAAGCCGGCGCGTTCCAGATAGCCGGCCAGGACCTCGGAGACGGTGGGGTCGTCGTCCACGACCAGCACGTTCTTCATGCGTCCAGCCTCCCACCCCGGCGGGCCGCGGCGGCGGGCACGCGGGCGACGTCCGCGTTTCGTAAGGTCCGGCGGCCCCACGGGGCGCGCTGCGGTTCGTAGCGTGAGGGCCGTGAACGACTCGATGGAACAGTGCGCGGTGGGCGCGTCCGGCCCGCCCTCCCCCCTGCGACAGACCGCTGACCCGGCCCGTGCCGCCCTCCTGGATGCGTCGGGTGGGGTGCTGCGCGCGCCGGGGGACCGCCGGGGGCCGGCGCGCGCGGAACCTGCCGCGCCCGCCGTCGGGGCCGGGGCCCGGGAGTGGCACGCCGACCCCTACGCTGCTGCGCTGCGCACCGGCCGCGGGCCGCTGTTCCTGCGGCGCGGCGACGGCTGGCTGCTGCCGCTGGAGGTGGAGCGCTGGTGCGCACCGCCCGACGAGGCCGACGCCACGGTGCTCGCCCGCTGCCGGGGCGGGGTCCTCGACGTCGGCTGCGGACCGGGCAGGCTGGTGGCCGCCCTCGCCGCGCAGGGGCATCCGGTGCTCGGCATCGACGTCAGCCGGCACGCCGTGGAACGGGCGGTGCGGGAGGGCGGTGCCGCCCTGTGCCGTTCGGTGTTCGACCCGCTGCCCGGTACGGGCCGGTGGGCGACGCTGCTCCTCATCGACGGCAACATCGGCATCGGGGGCGACCCGGCCGCCCTCCTGGCGCGGGCCCGCGAACTCGCGGCGCCGGACGGCACGGTGATCGTGGAGACGGCCGGGACGGAACTCGACGAGCGGGTCGTGGTCCGGGTGGACGACGGCCGAGGCGGGCACGGCACGCCGTTCCCGTGGGCCCGGCTCGGCACCCGTGCCCTGCTGGCCCACGGCGGGCGGGCCGGCTGGAGGGCGGTCGAGCAGTGGCGGGTGGGCGGCCGCCGGTTCGTTCAGCTGCGCCGGGGCTGAGCCCTGCGCCGCCACCGCGCGAGCAGGCGCACACCGGCGAGCGCGCCCGCCCCGGCCGTGACGGCCAGCACCGACACCAGCCAGCCGCGCGGGTAATCCAGCGGCAGGACGGAGGAGTTGGCGGGGGCCCCGGGCCTCAGCAGGGCCGGCAGGACCACTGCGGTCAGGGCGCCCGCCGCCATCAGCGCACCGCGCAGCACGCCCCGCACCGGGCCACCGCGCCCCGTCGGGCCGGGCAGCAGCCATCCGGCCCCGCACACCAGCGGCGCGAGCAGCCCGTCGTGCAGGAGCAGTGCCCCGGCCAACCAGAGCACCACGTGGCCCGCCCACCCCGTGCCCCAGACCAGGAGCAGGCCCACGGCCATTCCGGTCACGCCCAGGAGTCCCCCGGCGTACCGCATCCGTGCCGTCGTCACCGGACCTCCAGGCGCGTGACCCACTTGGTCTGGAGGACCCCGGGGCGGTTGGGTGCGATCAGGCGGGCGGGGTGGCCGTGGTCCAAGGAGAGCTCCTGGCCGTTGAGGCGGAGCGCCAGCATCGTCAGCGGATCGGCGGCGTAGGTGGCGCCCATCTCCGTGACCCGGTAGGCGCCGGACCGCTCCAGCGAGACCACGCGGACCCGGGCGGCCGGATCGGCGCCGGCCGCCCGGAGGAGGTCGCGCACCCGGACGCCCGTCCATCGGGCCGCGACGCTCCACCCCTCCACACAGGCCAGCGGTAGTTCCACCTCGTGCTGGGGCAGGGCCCGCAGGGCGGCCAGGCTCAGTTCGTACGGCCGTGGGCCGGTGACGGTCAGCCGCCAGTCAGGGCCGACCGCGGTGATACCGGCCGCCCGCGCCGTGCGGTTGACCGGGAGCCCCTGCGGTCCGTGGCCAGGGTGGCGGGGCGCGAGCAGGTCCAGTTTCCCGAGCGGGGTGACGGACTGGCCGACGGTGGTGAGCGTGACGGCGCCGACCGCCGCTCCCAGTCCCGCCAGCAGTGCGCGCCGGTCCGGTCCGTGCGCGGCCGGCAGCCGGCGCGTGCCCGGCGCGTGCCGGCTCCAATGGTCGCTGATCTGGGGCCACTTGACGGCGAGGTGCAGCACCACCGCACCGGCCAGGAGCCAGCCGACGGCGAAGTGGACCGGCACGAAGGGGAACGGCCACGGATACCACTGCACGACGTTCAGCAGGCCGCTCAGCACCTCGAAGACGCCGCTCGCCACCAGCGCCGCCACCGAGAGCCGTTCCAGGCCGTGCCGCACGGACCGCACCGGCGGCCACACGAACAGCTTCGGGTACACGGTCCACAACTTGGCGAGCAGCAGCGGGAGCGCGGCGATGCCGCAGGCGACGTGCAGTCCCTGGGTGAGCCGGTAGCCCCAGGCGGGCCGGCTGGGCAGGTGGTCGCGCAGCCAGTCCGGGGGGTGTTGGAGGAGGTGACTGACCAGACCGGTGCCGAAGCACAGTGCGACGGCCAGGCCCAGCCAGCGGCCCACCACCGTCGCGGTTCGGGCGTCGTGGAGCGCGGCGGTGCGGGCGGACACGAACGGCAGCCGGCGCGGCGGCCGGCGCGGTGACGGTTGCATGGTTCCCATCACACCGCGCGCCGGGCCGTTCGGGGCCGTGGAACTCCTTACGAAACCGGGACGGCGGGCCGTGCGCCCTCGGCACGGCGGCGGTCCGCTGCGAGGCTGCTGGCGTGATCGAACCGCGCCTCCGCCTGCCGCTCGCCGCCGTCTTGACCACCGCCCTCGCCGTCGCCCTGGTGTGGACGGTCGAGTTCGACGGCTACCACCGTGATCCCGGCGGGTTGTCCTGGCGGTACGCGCTGTGCTGGGCGCTGTTCGCGGCCGCCGCCTGGGCGGTGCGGCGGGCACCGGTGCGCCGGGCGGTGGCCCTGATCCTCGCCGGGTCGGCGCTCGTGGCCGTCACCGGCCTCGTCGCGCCGCCGCGCACCAGCACCGACGCCTACCGGTACGCCTGGGACGGTCGGGTCCAGGCATCCGGGACCTCGCCCTACGACTACGTGCCGGCCGCCCCGGAGCTCGCTCCGCTCCGCGACGCCTGGCTGTTCCCCACCGGCGCCGCCTGTGCGGGCCCGGATCGGGCGCGCCTGGCGTCCCCCGCCGCCACGCCGCACTGCACCCGACTCAACCGGCCCACCGTGCACACCATTTACCCGCCGCTCGCCGAGTCCTACTTCTACGGCGTGCAGCTGCTGTCCCCCGACGGCGCCCGCCTCAAGCCGCTGCAGATCGGTGGAGCGGTGCTGTCCGTCGCCGTCACCGGCGCCCTGCTGCTGGTCCTGCGCCGTCGTGGGGACCCCCGGACCGCGGCCTACTGGGCCTGGTGCCCGGCCGTGCCCGTCGAGGCCGTCAACAACGCCCACGTCGACGTGTTGGGCGTGCTGTTCACCGTGGCGGGGCTGGGGGCGGTGGCGGTGCGGCGGGTGCGGGGCGGCGCGCTGCTCGGGGCCGCGGTCGCCGCCAAGCTGGTGCCGGCCGTCGTCCTGCCGGGCGCGCTGTCCGGCGTGCGCCGCCCCCGCGACGCGGCCGCGGTGCTGCTGCCCGCCGCCGCCGTGCTCGCGCTCTGCTACCTCCCCTACCTGCTCGCCTCGCACGACTCCGTCCTCGGCTACCTCAGCGGCTACCTCAACGAGGAGGGCTACCGCGACGCGTCCGCCGGCAGCCGGTACGCGCTGCTGCGGCTGCTGCTGCCGGACGCCTGGGCGCTGCCGGTGCTGGTGGTCGTCCTGATCGTGCTGTGCGGCGGCGTCCTGTGGCGCGGCTCCCCCGAACGCCCTTGGTGCGGGGCCCTGTTGGTGACCGGCGCCGCCTTCCTGCTCCTCACGCCCGGCTACTCCTGGTACGCCCTGCTGCTGATCGCCCTGGTCGCGTTGGACGGTCGTTGGGAATGGCTCGCCGTGGCCGCCGCGGGCACCGTCGCGTACGTCACGGCGCGGGCCTTCCCGGCCCACGGTGCGGTGGCGACCACGGCCTACGCCCTGGCGGCCGCGGGCGTGGGGGTCGGCTGGCTGGTGCGGCGCCGGGCGGCCGCGGGGAGCCCGCGGCCGCCGGGCCGTACGGGTGCGTGCCTGGCGGTGCGGGTGCGCGGGGGCCGTGCCCGGACGGCACGACCCCCGCGCTGACGGTACCGCTCGCTCAGGAGGTCGACGTGCGGCGGTCGATGACGGTGCGGAGCTTGCCGCTGGTGGGGGTGCGTTCGAAGGCGAGGGTGGGGGCGGTCTCGACGGCGAGGGTCAGGAGGGCTTCCGGGCCGGCCGCCGAGCCGAGTTCGGGGACGTGGGTCAGGAGGGCCGCACGGGCGGCGGCCGGGTCGGGGGCGTAGTGGGCGTCGAGGCGGACCGTGAGGTGTTCGCGGCCGGCCTCGTTGGTCAGGACGAGCTGTAGTTCGCCGCGGTACCCGAGGTGTTCCTCGGCGACCTGGGTGAAACGGCGGTAGTTGAAGTGGTAGGTGCCCATCCGGAACACCTCGCCGTATCGGCCGAGGAGTTCGATGCGCGGGGTGTGGCTGCCGCAGGGGCACACTCCGGCGACGGCCCGGCCCAGGTCGCCGATCTGGTAGCGCTCCAGGCGCTGGCCCGCCCGGGTGCGGGTGGTGAAGACGAGGCGCCCCGGCTGGCCGGCGGGAACGGGGCGGTCCTCCTGCGGGTCGAGGATCTCCAGGGTGTGGAGGTCGGTCAGGACGTGGTGTTCGGTGCCCCGCGCGTGGCCGCACTGGTAGCCGAGCGGGCCGAGGTCGGTGCTGCCGTAGGCGGCGGAGCGGATGACCTGCACGCCGAAGGTCTCGGTGAGGATGCGTCGCTGTTCCCCGGTGAAGTGCTCGCCGCCGTAGAACACCTTGCGGATGCCGCCGTAGGCGCGCAGGCGCTCGCCCTGGGTGTGGAAGAGCTGCCACAGGTACGACGGCATGCCGAAGAGGGTGTCCACCCGGTAGGTGACGAGGGCCTGGGCTATCGCCTCGTGGTCGGGGCCGGCGGCCATCGGGATCTGGGTGGCGCCCAGGCGTTCGAGGATGGAGAAGAAACTGATGAAGCTGCCGTACATGCCGCCGCAGTAGAAGAGGTTGGCGGCGCGGTCGTGGGCCGGGTCGAAGCCCGCGGCGAGCAGGCCGTGCGCCGAGGCGCGCATCTGCGTGTCGTAGTCGTCGCAGGTGAAGACGGACAGGGCCGGGGCGCCGGTGGTCCCTCCGCTGCGGAAGTACAGCTGGGCGTGTTCCGGTGCCAGGGTGGCCAGTTGGGCCTGGGCCGCCGCCTTGTCCATCAGCGGTCCGGTGGGCGCCGGGGGCAGGGCGGCGGGGGCGATCAGTTCGTCCAGGCAGGGGGTGGTGGCGAACGCGGCGTGCGGGGCGCGGACGCTGACCCGGCGGCTGTAGCGCTGGAGGGCGTAGACGCCGTCGTGGGGTTCGCCGTGGTAGCCGTCGAGCATCGAGCCGAGCGGGGTGATCCGCTGGACGCCGGCGGTGAGGAGGGTGCGGGAGAGCTGGGCGACGTCGGCGGGGGCGCCGGCCACCGCGGCGGTCTGGAGGTAGCGGCGCATGGGGCGCAGGGTGGCGACGACGTCGCGGCGGGGCAGGGGTTTGATCCAGACGGTGCGGTGCAGCGGGGACGCGGTGAGCGCCGGGCGGGTGTCGGCGAAGACCCGCCAGCTCCCGTCGTCGGCGGTGATCACCTTGGTCAGGCCGAGGTGCTGCTCGGCCCGGGCGACCAGTTCGGTGGTGGTGACCTCGGCCCGCTCGGCCGCGTGGGCCAGGTCGGACCCGGCCGCCGCGTCCGCGCCGTCGGGGTCGCCGCTCGGGCCGGGGACCTTCGCGGAGACCTCGGCCAGCACCGCGGCGAACTGCTCGGCGAAGGCGAAGAGTTCGTCGCGGGTGGTGGCCGCGGTGGCGGTGTCGTCGCCCGGCTCGGCGTCCAGGTAGACGACCTGCGGGCTGGAGCACGCCTGCTGCTCGGCGCGACAGACGTCGGCGGCGAGCTCGGTGAGGGCGGCCCGGTCGGTCCGGGCGTCGCGGGTCAGGTAGGCGAACGAGATCTTGTGGCCCCATTCGACGAGCCGGCAGCCGGGCGGGACGAGGGCCGCGGCCCCTTGCACGGCGTCCTCGCCGCCCCATACGGCCACCGCGTCGGCGGGCGCGCACATCAGCCGCATCAGGTCCTGGCGGCTGGAGGGGAAGCGCAGGGCGACGATCCGGCGGGCGAGGGCCCCGGTGGGGTCGGCGGCGGCGAGTGCGGCGAGCAGGTGCGGGGCGAGTGCGGTGTCGCCGCTGCTGGTCTTGAGGACGTTCACGTTGCCCGCGAGGAGGCCCTCCACGACGCTCAGCGACGCGACCGCCGCCGCGTTGCCGGGGGCGATGTGGACGAGCAGGCCCACCGGGGCCCACGCCTCGTAGGTGGTCTCGCGGGCGTCGGGGCGGGTGAGGCGTTCCGGGCGCGGTCCGCCGAGTTCGCGCCGGAGCTTGCGCTCCAGGGCGGGGCGGGCGAGGGCGTCCGCGATCTCGGCGAGGGTGGCGGCGGCCTCCTCGGGGTCGGTCGGCGCGGCGCCGTCGGGGTCGGTCAGGTGGGCGAGGAGGCGGGTGTGCAGGTCGCCGTGCGGCTGTTGCAGGGCGCGGCTGACGGCGTCGCAGGCGAGCAGGACCGTTTCGGTGGACAGCGGCTCCGCCAGGGTGCGGGCGACCAGGTCCGGCAGGGTGGCGAGGCGTTCGGCCGCCTCGGCGTCGTCGATGAACTCGCCCTGCCAGTAGTGGAGTTCGGTCGTCATCACATGCCCTTCAGGAGTTCGGCGGCGGCCACCGCGCAGCTGCGGTTGCGGCTCACCCCGGCGCGGCCGAGGATCGTGAACCACGGGGTGTCCAGGGAGCAGGGGCACGCGTCCCCGGGGTGCAGCGAAGCCAGGTCGCCCATCACGACGCTCTGCGCCGGGACGGAGGTGATGTACGGGGAGACCAGGTGGAGGTAGCCGGGGCGGCCGTACGGCAGGGGTTGCAGGGTGCGGGTGTCGCGGACCGCGGCCCGGGACCAGACGGGCACGTGCAGGCGGTGGTGGGTGCACTCGACGTACGGCACGCAGTGCTCGACCGAGCCGTAGGTGTCCCGGATCCGCTCCGGGGGGATGCCGAGCTGTCGGGTCACCGCGTCGTGGAACTCCTCCTTGGCGATCTGCCGGTCGGCGTGGCCCTTCCAGCCGCCGCCGAGCAGCACCAGGGAGTCCGGCGGCAGTTGCAGGGGCGGAATGCCGGCGGTGCGCATCCGTTCCAGGGTGAAGTGCAGGAAGGCCGGGAAGCCCAGGATCCGGACCGGCGCTCCGTCCTCGGCGTAGCGCCGGAGGGCGTCGATGCAGCCGTGCACGTCGAAGGCGTGGCCGGTGCCGGTGTGCCGCAGGGCGTGGGTGGTGTGCCGGGCGGGCGCGAAGTCGCAGAGGTAGTTGTCGGTGAAGGAGGTGCCCAGGCGCACCTCGGGGGCGGGTTCGTAGCTGTAGAGGAGGTAGTTGACGGGCTGGTCGGGGGTGATCCAGCCGTAGTGGTCGAAGATGCGGGCCACCATGCGCTGGGCCGCGCGGATGGTCCACCGGTCGTAGAACATCTGGGACTTCTGGCCGGTGGTGCCGGACGAGGTGAGGTGCAGGAAGACCTCGTCGCGCGGGACGGAGAGCACCTCGTGGCGCTTGAAGAAGTTGGCGTGCAGGAGCGGGGTGCGGGTCCGTGCGCCGACGGTGGGTGCCGGGGTCTCCGGGGCGTCGTCGAGGAGGGCCCGGTACAGCGGGGAGCGGTCGGCGTGCCAGGCGTGCGACTCGGCCATCGCGTCGGCGAACAGGGCGTCGGCCTCGGGCCCGGTGGTGTAGGGCGACGGGAGGTCGCAGAGGCGTTGGACGC
This sequence comes from Streptomyces sp. x-19, assembly GCF_046549115.1. Classification (NCBI taxonomy): domain Bacteria; kingdom Bacillati; phylum Actinomycetota; class Actinomycetes; order Kitasatosporales; family Streptomycetaceae; genus Streptomyces; species Streptomyces sp. x-19. Next base: position 165,809 of record NZ_JAJPWK010000015.1, read on the forward strand.
TGGCGAGGGCCGTCGGGTCGGGGACGTCGACGGGGGCGAGATGCGGGTTCACAGGACAACCTCGTGGTGGGGCAGGTAGGTCGACGCCCACGTGGTCAGGTAGGCGTTCAGGTACGGCTGGACCAGCGGGCTGACGGCCGTGGTGCGGAAGTCGATCTGCCGGTCGGTGCGGGAGAGCACGACGTAGTCGTGGAAGCGGTCGCCGACCCGGCGCATGGCCGGGTAGCTGGCGCTGGGGACGAAGCCGGCGGCCAGGAAGGCGTGCAGCCCGGCGGTGTCGGCCAGGGGCACCAGTGTCTCGACGTAGTCGGCGCCGGCCCGGGTGAGCGCGGTCATCAGGGAGTCGAGGGCCCGGGCGGCGGCCGCCGGGTAGGGGTGGACCGCGACCAGGGCGCAGCTGCTGGCCGCCAGGTCGAGGTCGGCGTAGATCTCGAACGCGCCGTCCGGCGTGGTCAGCACCGTGTTCGGGGTGCGCAGCGGCGAGTAGGCGCCCGCGGGGTCGGGGAACAGCTCGCGGAAGCGCCGACGGACGAAGCCGGGTGCGTTGATCACCTCGATGGGGGTGCGGGTGGTGGGGCGGGCGGGAGCGGTCAGGAGTGCGCCCGGGGCCGGGCTGCCCGCGCTGCCGCCCGGGAGCGGCGGGGACGCGTCGAGGTCCGTGGCGTCCGCGGGCAGGACCGCGGTGCAGGGGATGCCGATGCTCTCCTCGGCCGCGTCCAGCAGGGGCATGACGGCCCGGGGCACGGCGGTCACCCGCTCCCGGCGTCCGAGGACGCCCTCGGCGTAGCAGGCGAACAGTGCCAGGGTCTCGCAGCCGGAGACGTCGGCGGCGTTGGGCAGCAGGCCCAACGGCCGGTATCCGTTGCGGGCGACGACGCGTTGCGGGGCCTGGGTGACCATGCGGACGGTGGTGTGGATGGAGTCGAGGGTGCCGGCGGCGAGTGCGTCGGCGGTGACCGCCTCGGTCAGTCGGCCGGCCAGGCCGCACTGGCGCTGGCGCGGATGGACGGCGAGGCCGACGAGTTTGCCGACGCGGTTGCCCGGGTCGGTCTGCACGACCACGGAGCCGGCCAGTTCACCGGTGTCGGTGCGGCGGGCCGTGAGCCAGTGGCTGTGCGGGTCGGTGATCAGGCGGTGCATCTCGGTCGGGTCGCTGCCGAGGGCCACCGGGTAGCCGTGTCCGTACACCTCGAAGTACAACTGCCGCAGTTCGGCGATGTCCTGGGGTGCGGCGGGGCGGAGGGTGGTGTTCATCGAGCCTCCTCCAGTGCGGCGCCGGCGGCGGTCGCGACCGGGGCGTCGGGCGTCCCGGACGTGGCCGGGGCGTCCGCGCGTCGCCCGATCGACCACAGCGCCGCGGCGAGCGGGAGCACTCCGACGGCCTGGAGCAGGCACAGGGTCTGCGGTGACAGGTGGTCGCCGAGCGCGCCGAAGACGAGGGAGGACAGCGGGAACGTCGCGCCGAGCAGGGCCTGCATCACCGCGAAGAAGCCGGGCTTGTCGGCGGCCGGGACCAGGCGTTGGAAGAGCGCGACGAACCGCACGCCGATCGCCCCCACGCACCAGCCGGCGACGACCAGGGCGGCGACGGCCACGGACCGGTCGGCGAGCAGGCCGGGCGTTCCGAGGGCCACGGCCAGCAGTGCCAGGCAGGCCCCGCCGACGGTGGTGGCCGAGCCCGGCAGTCGCGCGCCGGTGAACGAGCCGAGCAGGGCGCCGATGCCGAGTGCGGTTTCCAGGGCGGCCGCGGTGGAACCGTGGGCGTGCAGCACCGCCCGTGTGTACAGGGGCATGACAACGTAGAGAGCGGTGGAGAAGACGTTGACCGCGGCGAAGCAGAGCAGTACCCGCCGGATGAACGGATGGTCCGCCAGGATCTGACGGAGCGTCCGGCGCGGTGGTGCGGTCTCGGCCGGTGCGGCGCCGTCCGGCGCCGTGGTGGCGCGCGGGAAGCGGGTCACGGCCACCAGGGCGGCGGCGACGAGGTAGGCGCCGGCGCAGCCGGAGACGATGCCGGTCAGCGCCCAGGCGTCCACCACGAGCGGTCCGAGGAGCCCGCCGGCCAGACCGGCGAGGGACTGGGTGGCGAGTTCGAAGCCGGTGGCGGCCTCGATGTCGGCGTCGTCGACCAGTTCCGGGACGGAGGTGGTCAGGCAGGGGTCGAACAGGGCCTGGCAGCCCGCCAGCAGCAGTGCGGCCCCGTAGGCGACCGCCATGGGCGGCGAACCGAGTTGCGTCCAACCGGCGACGGCGGCGGCGACCAGGCCCGCCACGGCGGCGGCCGAACCCAGCACCGTGCGGTGCGGGCAGCGGGCGATGACGGAGGCCACCAGGGGGGCGAGCGCCACCGCGGGCAGCGTGCTCACCGCGAGGAACACCCCCGAGGCGAGGCCGCGGTCGCCGGCGCCGTCGACGGCATGGCCCACCAGCCACCACACCACGCCGACCTGGAACATCCGGCCGGCGGCCTGGGTGAGGACCTGGGCGACCCAGACGGCGCCGAAGGCCCGGTTGCGCAGGACCACCGGCAGCCGGCGCGGGGTGGGGTTCGGGGTCGCGCTCATGAGTGCGGCCGTTCGTCGATGACCCGCATCAGCTTGCCGGTCCGGGCGTTGACGACCAGTTCGTCGTGCCGCACCCACTCCACGGCCAGCGGATGGATGCGTGCGGCGTCGACCTCCGCGGCGTACATCGGGCGGGCCGCGAGGATCTCCTTGGCGATGGCGGCGGCGAGGTGTCCGAGGTCGCGGGCGTCCCCGTCGTCACCGGTGGCCGGGTCGCCGGCGACGGCCAGCCGCAGGACGAGCCCGTCCCGCCCGTCCCAGCGGCGCACCACCAGTTGGGTGCCGAGCACTTGGCCGGTGGGGTCGGCGGCGCGGACCAGGTCGTGCACGTCCTGGGTGTAGAGGGACACCGCGCCGATGCGCACGCCCTCCTCGGCCCGGCCGAGGATGCGGAAGTGTCCGGCCGCGGCGTCGGTCCACTCCGCGCGGTCGCCCACGGGGTAGCGGAGGACCGGCATCAGCCGTCGGCGCAGGTCCGTCACGACGATGCGGCCGGCGACGCCGTCGCGGGTGATGGGCTCGCCGGTGTGCTCGTCGAGGATCTCCACGACGGTGTGCGGCGTGAACGCGCGGTGGACGCGGGGGTCGGCCCCCGGGACGGCCTGTCCGAGCAGTCCGGAGTCGACGCCGGCGTAGCCGATGGAACGGGCCTCGGCGTGCGGGAACGCCTGGCGGAGCAGCGGCCGCTGGTCCTCGAACAGGCCCTCGCCGCCGAAGAACAGCAGCCGCACGTCGGGGAGTTGGCGGTCTTCGCGCACGAGGTGGTCGGCGAGGCCGCAGAGCGTCGTGGTGGTGCCGGCGATGACGTCGACGTCGAATTCCGCCAGCGTGTGCACGGTCGAGGCGAACGGTGCGCCGCCGCCGATCGGCAGCCGGACGTTGGCGACGGGGGCCCGGTGGAGGGCGTCCAGGATGAAGGTGAAGCTGGCGTAGAGCTCACCGGCGTAGAAGAGGTCGGCGACCCGGTGGCCGGGGCGGAGGCCGGCTTCGACGAGTCCGCCACCGAACGCCTCGGTGAATTCCCGCCATTCTTCCCGGGTGTAGACGGAGAACTTCGGCGCGCCGGTGGTGCCACCGCTCTTGAAAACCACCGCCTCGTCGAGCGGTCCGGTCAAAAGGCCGTTGTCGCGCGGTGTGTTGGCGCGCCAGAATGCGTCGTGCGGGACGACCGGCAAGTCCGTCAGCTCCGTCACCCGGTCCGGAAGGTCGGCGTAGAGCTCCCGATAGAAGGGTGAGTTGTGACGCACGAAGCGTATGAGGTCCGTTAATTGTTGAACGGGCATTGCATTCCTGTTTTTCGCATTCAGAGGAACCGGTACCGCGGGGTGTGCGGCACCAGCTCATGGTGTGGGGACAGTCGCAGCGGGTACGGGCAATCCCGGTCAGGGACGCTTCCGCACGGTTTTCTGGACTGGCTACTTGGCGCACTGATGCTATGTCATGTCCGAAGTGCCGAATGACCCGTGGCCGACCCGTAGGAGATTTTTTGCCAATCGCTATCGCACGCGATGGTGCACACCTGCGGCCGGTTCCGCCTTTTACGGTGACCTAGCTCACCACGCAGCTTTTCGGCCGTGCACGCCAGGCGGTTTTCGGGCTCCGGCGGGAACTTCTAGGAATTCTCCGGTCGGACTTCCGCTAGGGGAATCCTTCGCCCCGACCGGGAGGCCCTCACCCCGCCCGACGTGCGCTTCCGGCCCGGGACGGCGCCCCCGTCGGTTTCCCGTCTGCTGCCGCTGCTCCTGGCGCTGCGCGCGGACGCGCCCGCCGCCCGGAACGGGGTCCGGCGAGCAGCAGGGACACCGGGGGCACCGCGGCCTGTCCCGACGCCGGCGTCCAGGAGGGCATCGTGGGCACCGATCCACCAGCCCCCGCGGAGCCTTGGCCCTACCGCCCGGACGCCGACGACGCCTGGCCGCTCGCCGAGCCCGCCGTGCCGGCCGCCTCCGTTGGCCTGGCCGCCGACCAGGCCCGTGACCTGATCCTGCTCACCGACGAGAACGACGTGGCACTGGTCCCCGCATGCCCAGTCCTCCGCCGCGGCCCCCCCCCCACGGGCCCGCCGCCGGGGGTCCTGGATGCACCGTCAGGCCCGGCCGGCGGCGTCTACGTCAACGCACTCCTGGACCCGTTCGCGGATCCGCGTGGAACAGCCCCGCACCCGCACCCGCGAGTGCCCGCACCGCCGCTGCGGGCTCCGCTCAACGCGTCAGGAACTCGATCCGCACCGAAGCGGCGCCCACCGCCAGGATCTTGACCTGTTTGAGCGTGGTGGTGCGCGGCTGCGTCGAGGCGTGACGGCAGAAGAGGACGGCGTCGCCGGACGCCCGGTAGGTGTGCGCGACCGTCAGCGCCATGGGCACGCTGCCGCCCGGGGCCAGGTCGGCGGAGACCACGTCGTAGTCGTTCTCCGCCTCCAACCGGCAGGTGATCCGCACCGCGCTCGCCTCGGGCTCCGTCGCGTAGAGCTTCACCCAGATCACGTACGAGCCGGGCTCCACCGGCAGGGCACCGACCCGCACGTCCTCGTCGGCGCGGCTGCGCAGCGCGACGGCGTCGTCGAAGCCGATCTTGACCGGGGCGGGCGTGACCGTGGCGAAGAACGCGCCGACGCCGAGCAGCAGGGCCGTGCACCCGCTGACCACACCGGCGGCGACCGCCACGGTGACCCACAGGCGTCGCCGCGGCGCCTCCCGCCGGGCCCGCACGGTCGCGAAAACGCTCAGCCCCAGGGTGACCGCGATGAGCGCCAGGAACGCCCGGTTCCACGGGCTGAGGTGCTCGATGAGCTGCGGGAGCGACGTGATGAGCACGCCCACGACGGCGGCCGTCAGTCCGGCGCCGGTCCCCGGCGTGGCGGCGACGGACGGATCGGCTGGTCTGGCATCCGGTTCCGACAATGCCCCTCCACATCGCCCCGGGCCATCCGGCCCACCCCCCTTGGTGGCAACCGCCGCACCCTCGCGCCCAGGCACCGCCGGCCGTCGCCCCAACTGTCCCGCAGACCAAGGCAATTTTACGGGTTGCGCTGGCGCCTCACACCCTCCGCGCACGCGGATTCGGCAGGCGACCGTCGCGACCTGACTGTTCTCCCGGCCGTTCTCCCGGCTGTTCCCCTAACTGCTCTCCCGGCTGCTCTCCCGGCTGCTCTCCCGGCTGTTCTTCTGACCGCTTTTCCGGCCGTTCTTCCGGCTGGCCTCACGCGTCGTCGATCGCACGACGCCAGTCCGCGTCAGCCCGCGGCGGCGGGCGCACCGTGGGACGCCAGCAGGTTGCCCCTGCCGGACGGCCCAGCCGTCGGGCGCACGTCGGCATTCAGGTAAACCCAATCTGGCGTCACGGAAAAGCCGGCGCCACCGGAGATCGCCGTTACGGTGACCTTGGCCGGCCGTGGGAAATTGTCGGCGGCGGCGGGGAGTTGCGCTTGGCCCAGGAGCGCGGCAAGGCGAGCGGCCCGGTCGGCAGACCGCTGGTGGGGCCGGCTTCCGCCAGGTGGGCGCGGGCGGCACCGAAGGCGCCGGGGTGCTCGTCGACGTCCGGCAACACACTCACGCCACCCCGATATCCCGTCTCCTGCGGCCACACCCCTATCAATTACCTCGGTAAATTCCATGTGAGACCCTTCCGGTTCCCAGGAAGTCCTGAGAAACTCCCTCATGCGATATTCATGGAACCCTGAGAGGGGAATTGCTTTTTCAGTTGCGAAATCCCGTAACGTTTTCCACGTCGAAAGCGAACCGGCTTACGGCAACGGGAAAGCAGAAAGGTAAAGCCATGAGCTTCCACAGGATCGCCCCGGTCAAGAAGCGCTGCGAACCCGCCTGGGCGCGAAAGAAGGCGCACGGCCGGCCGGCCAAGAAGGCGACGCCGGCGCACCGCCCGCCCCGGCGAGTGCGGCCGTCCTGGCGCGTCCCACCGAGCGATCCACAACGCGGCCCGCAAGGCAGCGGCGCACGACTTCATCACCGCGCTGCCGGACGGTTACGACACCGCCATCGCCCCCGGGACGGCAACGCTGTCCGGCGGCCAACTCCAACGCATCGCTCTGGCCCGCGCCATGCTCCGCCGGGCTCCGGTGCTCATCCTCGACGAGCCGACCGCGGGGCTCGACGGTCCGGCCGCGCGCCAGGTGGCACAGCCGCTGCGGCGGCTCATGGCAGGCCGTACGACCATCATGATCACGCACGATCTGAGCCTGGCGCCGCACGCCGACCGTATCCTCGTCATCGACGACGGCCACCTGGTGGAGACCGGCACCCACACGGAGCTGCTGCGTCGCCACGGGACGTACGCACGGCTGGCCACCTCACAGCCGGCACCCGTGGCCAGCCAGCCGACACCGGAGGACACGCTGTCACTCCGCGTCTGGACATCCACTCAGCAGACGGCAGAACAGCCGAGCGCGCACCGTCAGGCCGCGGCGGCCTACCCGTTCAGCCCGTTCGTCTCCGAGCATCCGGAGACGAACTCACTCTTCATGAGGGCCGCTGTGCGCTTGCGGCATCCCGTCTTCGTCGCGTGATCAGACGGGCGAGGTCGCAGCCAGCGGTGCACCGATCCGGATGTCGAGGTAGGCCACGAGATCGCCCCCGTCGAGCGCGCTCTTCCGCGCGTCGATGATCACGACCGTGCCGGCCACGATGCCGGCGAAGCTGGTGCCGGTTCGTCGGGACTGTTCGATGCGCTCCGTGACGGGACGACGGACCGCCTCGGTGAGAAAGGTGAGGCCGTGCGGGAACTCCTCGCTGAGCAGGTGCCGTTGCCGCCCGGCCTCGATCCGACTGCCGATGCCGAACTCGGCCGAGACGACCTGGTCACCGCGGAGGGTGACACGGAAATAGCCGTTCGACTGGACCCGGTTGCAGTGCTGCTGGGGTGGATAGAAGCAGTCGTAGCCACCGGCGAGGAGATCGTCGACAGCGGAGCTCATCGAGGTCGCGTAGTGGTCGGAGCCGAACGGCCAGCGCCGGACCGAGGCGTCCCGGGCGGTGACGACCAGTCCGTTCGACCAGCCGTAGTCGTACTCCGCGTACGTGTCGCGCCACCCCGCGTGGGGCGCACCGTCGTCCTGCCCCGCCGTGTCCCTGCGGTGATCGTCCTCGAAGTCCTCGATCTCCTCCCGCACGCGATCGCCGGCGTCGGGCCAGATCGCGGTCAGCGTCGATGCCGCGGCCGCGACGACCTCGTTGGTCTCCGAAGCCGTCTCGACCGGCGGGAACCATGCCCAGACGAGCCGGTCGTCACGGTCCAGCAGGAACTGCGCCACCTGCGAACGGACCGTGTCCGACGCGTCGTGGCGCGCGATCCGGCACCACAGTGCACGACCGTCCGCATTGGCTCGGGCCTGCACGCAGAACCAACCGGCCGCCCGCAACGGCCGGGTGAGAGCCCCTGCCACTCCGTCGGGCGCGATCGGCTCGGCCTGCGAGTTCTCGGCTGCTGCGGCGTGCTGGTAGACGCCGGCGGGCGGGAGGGCCGACGGCTCGTCCGCCCGGGTGCAGCCGGTCAGCGCGAGCAGGCCCAGCATCGTGATCGCCAACGCCGTGACGGCCGTTCGCCAGTCCGGTCGACAGCGGCGTCGAGGTATGAAGGAGGTTCGGGACACGGGGCTCATCGAAGCCTCTGGATCACCAGTTCGGCAACTTCGGTCACCGGATCACCCCGTCGAAGACGGGGGCCCCTGGAGACGCGGGGCCATTCGCCGCTTCCACCCCCGAGAACGGGTGCCTTCGGCCCCATCGCCGCGGTGGATCGTCCGAGGACGTGGTCCTGCATGCGGCCAGGGCCGGGCCGCGATCGGTCCTGGGGCGTGCTCGTCCGGGGGTCGGTGGCTGGTGGTCCAGGGACCGCTGGTCGGCCCGTTACTCGTAGCGGTACTTCAGCGAATCCGCCTCCGCCTGCTCGATGTCGGCGATCGTCAGCTCCGGCATCCGCAGTTGGGCCAGTGTCACCTCGGCCGAGGTCGGTTGGGCGTCCGCCGGCGGCCACTGCTCCGGCTTCCAGGCCCCGCTGCGCAGGAGCGACTTGGGGCAGTGCGGGTAGACCTCCTCGATCCCCAACACCAACGCGCTGGCCGGCGGCTTGCCCACGGCGGTCAACTGCGACAGCAGCTCCGGGCGGGTGGAGACGCAGGCCCGGCCGTTCACCCTGAGCGTCGTGGTGCGCCCCGGGATGACGAACAGCAAGCCGGCCCGACCGGTGGCGACGACGTTCTGCAGGGTGTCCAGACGCTTGTTGCCGGTCGCGTCCGGGATCGCCACCGTCCGTGCGTCCAGGACGGCGACGAACCCGGCGGGACCGCCGCGCGGGGACACGTCACAGTTGCCCTCGGCGTCCGCGCTGGCGACCAGGACCAACGGCGAGCATCCGATCAACCGACGAGCCTGTGCGGTGAGTTCGGTCGTCTGCTTGCGCACGGCCGCGTCGCTGGGCAGTGCGTAGGCCCTGCGCAGCGCCTCCTGGTCGGGCACGGCGTCGAGGCGGAGCGAGTCGAAGGCGCTGCTGGCAAGGAGTGACGTCATGCCCCGACCCTAATGCGCGACCCTAATGCGCGACCCGCGGATGATCTCGATCGGTGAGTGCGTGAAGGACGGCCGCTTTCCCGTCGATGCCGGCATCGTCGCGTCGCCGAGAACGATCGACGCAACGAAAGGTGCTGAGGGGGAACGCACGCGGTGGTCGGAGCAAGGTGGCTCAGCGCCTTGCCCCGCCGGCGCGCGACGCCACCCCGTCGGGACGGGCCGTGCGAAAGACGCACGCCACCAGGCGCGGGCGGCTCGTTCGTCGGCGCCTGGTGGTGGATACCCGTATACCCAGGTCTCGTCGACTGCCGGGGCGTCGGCGCCCTTCTCGGCCCAGACCTCTCCCGGCCCCTGCGGCAGTTGACCGACAGCCTGCGGGCCGAGCACGCACTGCACGCAGGAGTACAGCTTCTCCTTTCCGACGACGAGGACTTGGCGGTGATCCGCAAACGAGTCGAGGAACCGGGTACTCCTCCTGGGCGACCGACCTGTCGGACCGGACGGTTTCCGGTCCGAGTCCGTGCGAGGCGCACCGCTCCAGCCCTTCACCGGCCCGGTGGATACGAGCGCGGGAGCCGTGTCGGCGTAACACCGGGAGGGCACGTTACGGTGCTGGCATGACGCCTTGTAGGGAATGCGGCTTCGAATACGACCTCTCTCTGGCTCCTGCGGTATCCGAGCTCATCAAGGGATATGCCGGTGAATACGAGGACTTGTTGCGGACCGAGCCGACCGCGCTGGGGCAGCGTTCGGCGCCGCAGGTGTGGTCAGCTCTTGAGTACGCCTGCCACGTGCGTGATGTGCTGCTGATCCAGCGCGAGCGGGCACTGGCCGCGCGGCACCGCGAAAGGCCCGTCGCCGAGCCCATGGGACGCGACGAGCGGGTCGATCACGACGGTTACGCTGAGCAACGGCCGGCGGACGTCGCCCGTCAACTCCATGATGCGGCATGGCTGTTCGCCAACGTCCTCGACCGGCTGCCACCCGCGGCGTGGGACCGCACGCTGGTGTACACCTATCCCGAGCGTGCGGAACGCTCACTGCGCTGGCTCGCCGTGCACACCCTTCACGAACTGCGCCACCATCTGCACGACATGCGCCGCCAACTTCCCGCAGAGGTAGTGCTGTTGGCCGACTGAGACCTTCGGCAGTGGGGGGCGAGCTGGTGTCATCGGCCACCGGCGCGCGGTTCGTCGAGTCTGGCGCCGTCGTGTGGCCCTTCCGGGGAGCGGGCTGTTACTGGCCTGGCGGCCGGTGCAGTGACTGGGGACGACGGCCCGACGCTGCTGGGCTGCTGGGCGTCGGTTCGTGCTCGTCCAGGTCGGACCGGCCGCCGTCGGCCCCTCACCGCTGTCGGCCCCGGTGTGGCTCGCTCAGTCGAACGCGGCCCGGTGGTCATGGGCCCAGCGCGCGTAGGTGCGGGCCGCGTGGCCGAGCACGGTGTGCACGTCGTCGGTCAGTCGGGCGTTGCCTCCTTCGGCGATGTGCCGCTGGCCGCGCATCGCGCCCTCCGCGAACTCCGGGGTCCGGCCGGCTTCGATCAGCTGCCGCCTCGCCACGTCCAGCGGCACGTCGACGAGGCCGATCTGACGGCCGAGCACCTTCCGCAGAATGTCCACCTGGTCGGGCGTGCTCAGCAACTCGGGTCCGGTCAGTGTGTAGGTTCTGCCCGCATGGTCCGGCGTGGTCAACGCGGCGACCGCGACCTCGGCGATGTCGCGCGGGTCGATCACGCCCTGGGCCCCGTTCCCGGTCAGGTTGGAAATCGGCTGCCCCGCGCGGATCGCGGAGGCCCAGTGCAGGGTGTTGGTGGCGAAGCTGCTGGGCCGCAGGATCGTCCAGGCAGCGGTGCCCGCGCGCAGTGCCCGTTCGCCGGGAAGGTGCCAGCCGCCGACCCTGAGCGCGGGGTTCTCGCCGGTGCCGATGGCGGAGAGCTTCACCACCTTCCTGACTCCGTGGGACCGCACGGCGTCGAGCATCGCCAGGTCGTGCCGCTCGATCCAGGCACCCGGCGCGTCCAACAGGAAGAGCGCGTCGACCCCGGCCAGCGCGCTGTCGAGGGAGTCGCGGTCGTCGAAGTCCCCCCGCACGACCTGCGCCGGCAGGCTGGCGCCGGCAGGGTTGCGGGTCATCGCTCGGACCCGCTCGCCGCGTTCGGCCAGCAGCCGGACCACTTCAGTGCCGATGGTGCCTGTCGCACCCGTAACAAGGATCATGTCGAGCACTCTGCCGTCCCGCCGTCTCGTCGAGATAGGAGAAATCGGCAGCCCGTAGAGTGGTCGGCGTGGACGCCCTGATCCCGATGCCCGCGCTCCGGCCCTGGATCGCCGACGTGACCCTGCTCCGGCCCGACAGCGCTCTGCCGCTGGTACATCTCCCCGACACCGCAACGTCGTTGGTCTACCGCAGGGTCGGAACCGGGGGTGGCGACCTGCGGGTGATCGGTCCTCGCAGCCGTGCCGCCTACCACCCGGGCAAGGAACTGGCGATGTGCATCAGGGTCCGACTGCGTCCCGGTGCGGCCAGGTCGGTGTTGGGTGTCCCGGCCGGCGAACTGCGGGACGAGGCTGTGGCGCTCACCGAGGTGTGGGGCGCCCGCGCCACCCGCCTGGAAAACCGGCTCGACGAGTTGACCGGCCCCGGCCCGATCCTGCGGTGCATCGAGAACGCGCTGCTCAAGGGCCTGCCCAACGGCGCAGAGCCACGCGACCGGTTGCTCCGCGAGGCCGTCGCGTCGCTGTCCACCGGCTACGGGCGGGTCGGTGCGCTCGCCCGGCGGCTGTCGGTCAGCGAACGCCACCTGCGCGACGTCTTCACCCATCAGGTCGGTCTCTCACCCAAACGCTTCGCCCGCATCCAGCGCGTCCGCACGGTGCTGGCCGAGGCGGGCGCAGCACCGTGGGCGCAACTCGCCTCGGATACCGGTTACTACGACCAGTCCCACATGACAGCCGACTTCCACCTGCTCATGGGAGCGTCGCCAGCCGCCTTCCACGCGGGCCGGATTCCCGCTACGACTCCCTGCGCCACGTGAGGTAGTCAACGCCGGGAAACCGAAGCGGGCCAGTGGCCCCGGCGCGCCCTCTTCCCCTGTTCTTCGTCCGATGGAGTGACCGCGGAATGGAAAAACCTTTCCGCTCACGGCATGTCCCGGATGATCACCGAGAGTAGGCGGGGAGACGTCGGCGGATGTTCCTCCGGTGCGCGCAGATGGCCGTGCCGTGCGGGCCTCCGTAGCGAGATCGAGTGCGGACACCGGGAGGCTGCTGATGCCGTTCACTGTGGGCGAGTTGCGCACGTTGCTGGCCGAGCACCAGAAGGCCGGCGACACCAGCCGAGCACTGGAGCTGGATGGCGGCAGGGCGGGTTGGGCCGAGGTGTTCCGGCCCTTGTTCCCGGACGGGCTGCTGCGTGCGACTGATTGTGAGACGGACCCGGAGAACCTGTCGCTTCACGGCCTTGCGCTGACCAACCTGTCAACGGAGCCAGTCCGCGTGCGTGTTGCGTTCACGGATGACGGCAGTACGGAGACCACGGCGGTTTCGCTGCACGCTGGTCTTCCCGCGCCGGTCCGCGTGTCCACGCTCGTCCAGTACCTGGGAGTGGGATGGGAAGTGCCTGCGCTGCCGGCGACGGCGACCGTGCGTCAGGTCGAGCTGCGCCAGCAGGACGGGGTGTTCGTGCTGTCAGGCACCGGCGGTTCCTGTGCGGTGACGGTGGTGGGGCACGAGGATGCCGGCCGGCTGCTCCTGGCCCGGTGTGACGGTTGGCAGGTGCTGTGCGCGGACCGGGACGTACCGCGTCGGCAGCTGTCGCCCCTGGTGGGTGCGGTGGGGCTGGACGGATTGGTGCCCGACGCCGACCTGCCTGGCGGGACGTGGTTGACGGTGCCGCGGGTGGAGGCTTCTGCCGGTGCGGGGCGGCAGAAGGCCCCCGAGGGACACGCGTCACGCTCCGGCGGTTGGGCAGCCACCTCGTTCGGATCGGCCTTCGGTGGTGGTGCGGACCCCGTCGTGATTCCGGTGCGGGGTGCGCGGCGGCCGGCCGAGGTGGACGCCCGGCGCCGCGACGGATTGGGTCGGCCGTTGCCCCTGTTGAAGGAGGCCGGTGTGGGGGCGGCGGCGCCGGGCCCGTCTGCCGGTGGTTCCGGCCCATGGCGCGGGGTGTACGCGGTGGCGGTCGGTGAGGGTTTCGTCGTCGTGGCTCCGGGTGCGCTGGGGCATCGCCAGGCGCACCGCTTCCGGCTGTCCGGTCCCCGCGGGCCGGTGGCGACCGGGCTGTCGTTCCCCGACTTCGGGGATCTGGTGGACGGTGAGCACGTGACCGTCACGTACGACAAGCCTCCATTGTACGTCAGCGGCGGGCTGGCGGCGAAGAAGGCGGAGCCGCCCTACGCGCTCGTCGCGGGTGGCGTGCTGATCGTGGACACGAAGTCCTTCTCCGGCAGCGCGGTCGCTGCCGCGTATCTGCCGACTTCCGGCAACCGGGCGTCGTTCTTCGCGTTCGGGGCCTTGACCGCCGACAAGGGCATCGGGCCACCCGCCTTCCAAGTACGCGGCGTCGCCGGCGGGATGGGGTGGCGCAGCAATCTCCGGTTGCCGCGTGTGGAGGAACTGGCGGATTTCCCGTTCCTTCAGGCGCTGGACGATCCGACGGCCATCGGCGCGGGGCCGGACGGCAGCGCGGATCCCCTGGCAGTGCTGGACACCCTCGCCACGGGCGCCGAGCCGTGGGTCACTCCGGCCGGTGGGGGCGAGGACCCCTTGTGGATCACGGCGGGGCTCGGCTTCACCATTGCCGAGCGCCTCGACGGCCGGGCGATGCTCGTTCTGCAAACCGGTCAGGATCTGACGTTCGCGCTCCTCGGCATCGCGGAGATGCGCTTTCCGAAGGAGCCCGGGCGCCGGCGGTACGCGAACGTCGAGCTCGGCCTGGAAGCGGTCCTCAAGCCCCGTGCCGGTGAGCTGACGTTGGCGGCCCAACTCACCCCGAACTCCTTCCTCCTCGATGAGAACTGTCGGCTGCGTGGCGGCGTGGCGTTCAAAACCTGGTTCGGACCCAGTGCCCACAAGGGCGACTTCGTGGTCACCCTCGGCGGCTACCACCGCAACTACAAGCGTCCAGGCCACTATCCGACGGTGCCGCGGCTGGGGTTCGACTGGGACCTGTCCGGCAAGGTCACCGTGTCCGGTGAGGCGTACTTCGCGCTGACGCCCGCCGCCGTGATGGCTGGTGGCGGGCTTGACGTCCGGTTCTCCTCCGGCGCGCTGCATGCCTGGCTGACAGCCCGGGTGGACGCGCTGATCCAGTGGAAGCCGTTCTACTTCGACGTCGGTCTGCACGTGTCGGTCGGAGTGCAGGCCCGCATCAAGATCTGGTTCGTGAAGATCACGATCACCGTTGAGGTCGGCGTCGCGCTGCGCGTCTGGGGCCCGCCGACCGGTGGCGAGGCCAGGATCAAGCTATGGTTCGTCTCCTTCACGATCGGCTTCGGCCGCGGCCGGGACGCCGACACCCATGCGCTGGACTGGCCGGGCTTCCGCACCATGCTGCCGCCGCGCGAGAACACCCTCCGGCTGCTGCCCCTTACCGGTCTGCTCCCCGAGGCGCCCGGCGCAGACGATACGCGCGGTGCCGACGCTGCCTGGCAGGTCGCCACGTCCGGCTTCTCCTTCGCCACCGACTCGGCGATGCCGATCACGGAGGTCTATCTGGCGGCCAGTGGCGGCAGTACGGTCGAGACCGGGTCGAGGGTGGACATCCGGCCGATGGATCGCCGCGGGCTGACGAGCGTGCACCGTGTCTGGATCACCCTCGAAGGGGAGACCGTCGACCTGCAGGACTGGGCCCGTACGGCATCCACGACATCGGTGCCGAAGGCACTGTGGGGTTCCGGCGACGACGACCCCCTCGACGGGGGAGACGAGCTGGTGGGCGACCAGCTGACCGGCATCGCCCTGACCTCACCGACGACGCCCGACTACGGTCACGACACCGGCTACATCGGCGAGGACGCCATCGCCTTCGACCCGATCGCCCCGGACGGAACGCATCCGCTCGATTCGTCCGCCCCGCCGGCCGGCCCGGCGCCGGATCGCCCCGGTGGAGTCATCGACGCCATCGTCCAGACCGTGAACGCGGCCGATCAGCGGGACGCGCGAAGCCAACTGGCCGACGCCCTGGACGGGTTCGGTGTCGATCTCGGCACGCTCGACTCCGATCTGTCGGCATACGAACGCGCGGCCGAGACGGCGTTCACCGCCGAGCCCATGCTCCTGAACGCCTGACACGCCCGCGCGTTCTCAACGACCAGCCGACACCAGGGGTGACCACTCGTGCCGACCACGCCTCCCACCGCCCACCGCACCCGCTTCTTCGACCACCGGATCCCCGCCCTGTACGTGGGCCGCTACACCATCCATGCCAAGCAGTCCGTCAACGGCCTGAACATCGAGGACGCCTTCCCGGACCGCGCGCAGTGCTTCGACGTCCGCGGGCCGCGGTTCGTCATCCCCGCCACCGACGTGCACGCCAGCTACCCCCGCCCCGGCTCAACCGGTCTGTACAGCCAGGTCCTGCCGCACCTCACGTTCGAGAGCCCCGGGGTGCCCTGGCTGCGCAGGCTCAAGGGCGAGGACCCGGCAGTCCCCTGGACGGCACTGCTCGTCTTCCGGGAGAACGAGCTTCCCGAAGACCCCCTGGCGCTGGGGCACACCGAAGCGTGCACCGCGACCGAACTGCTCGACGGGCATCTGCCCGGCACGCCGCCGAAGATCGACCCGGAGCACCTCTTCGACGACGAGCGCGAGATGCTGTGCGCGACGGTGCTGGTGCCGGGTGACCTGTTCACCGCGCTCGCACCGTTGCCGAAGGAGATGGGCATGCTCGCCCACATCCGGGAGGGCGGCCCCCCGGACGCCGCCTTGGGCATCGCCTCCGCCCCGGACGAGGACGAGCTCAAGGCGGTCGTCGTCGCCAACCGCTTCCCCGACGCGGCCGGCGGTCGGCACGTCGTCCACCTGCTCTCGTTCGACGGATTCGAGAGCCACCTGGGTGGCACGGCCGCCCCGTCCCAGGGGCTGCGCATGGTTTCCCTGTGGTCCTGGGCCTTCGAGACCGAGCCGGATACCGGCATGGGCTTCGGCGACCTGGCACAGCAACTGGCCGCGCAGCCCGATCTGCTGTTGCGCCTGCCGGTCCCCTCTCCGCCGCAGAACCCGTCCGCTGCACAGCAGGCGGCACTGGAACGGCTCAGCATCGGTGCCACCGCGCTGCCACAGCGCCTGGAGACCGGTGAGCGCAGCTTCGGCTTCTACCGGGGCCCGCTGACGGCCGCTCGCGCCCAGCCGGTGCCCGCGCCGTCGAGTGGCGAACGTCTGGAGTCGGCTGGTGAGGCGCTGGCGTACGTCCAGCCGTACGGAGTCTTCGATGCCTCCTACGCCGCGGCCTTCAGCCTCGGTCGCACGCTCGCCCTGGCCGACGCGGAGTTCCGCACGGCCCTGCTGGCCTTCCGCAAGGCGGCACGCGGCGCGGTCCGACGCCTGCTCACCCACCCCGAGTTGGTCGGCCGCGCCGTCTCGCCCGCCACGGCTGGGCTGTTGCTCCGGGAGCATCCGGCCCGGGACGCCTTCGACCGGTTGCTCGACGGCTCCTCCGGCACGGCGCGGTTGGCGTCGGCCCTTGCCGGCGCGGGTGCCGACCTCACCAACGGGCGGGTCCGTGGCCAGGCACGGCACCGTCGTTCGGGATCCGGCGCCACGCTGACCGCTGCGGGAGTCCGGTCGGCGCTGGCCGATGCGCAGGTGGCGGATGTCCTGCGGCAGGCCACGGCGCGCGAGTTGGAGCCGGTGAGTGCGTGGCTGGCCCGGCTCCCACTGCTGGAGATGATTCCGTTCGAGCATCTGGTGCCCGACCCACGGATGCTTCCCCAGGAGTCGTTGCGGTTCTTCTACGTCGATGCCGCGTGGGTGCGGGCGGCTGTCGACGGTGCGTTGAGCGTCGGCGTGGGGCATGCCGTGGATGCCGACCTCAACGCGCTGGCACGGCAGGTGCCGCGGCCCGCGCCGTGCGGGCTGCTGCTGCGGTCCGACCTCGTCTGGAACTGGCCGAAGACCGTCATGACGGGTTTCCGTGGCGACCGGCCCATCAAGGAGATTCACCGGGCCTCCTACGGCAGCGACGTCCTGCTGCTGTTGTTCTCGGAAGTGATCGACACTTTCACCCTGGCCGAGCCGCCGCAGGGGCTGCACTTCGGCTTCAGCGACATCGGCACCATCGAGCTGCGCAAGCTCAGCGGCCCGGACATCGGGTATCCGATGGGCGAGTTCCCCGAGAATCCCGGCGACGACCGCTTCGGGCGGTTCCTGCGTGGCGGCGGGTACGACGTGCTGAACGTCGCCGGTCCCGGCGATCCCCTCCTGCCGGCGCTCGCCCTCGCGCACAGCGTGCCCGCCCTGTCGTCGGCGCAGCTCACCCTCCAGATGATCAAGGCGCCGCAGGTACAGACCTTCACCCGCCCCTGACCGAGCCGCCCCCGTTTCGAAAGGAGCGCGTGATGCCCGCGCGCAGCAGCAACAACCATCTGGTCGTGCCGGTCGAGGTCGCCGCACTGGCCGTGAACGCCCAAATGCAGAACCCCGACGGGGCGTTCGTCTGGCACCGCTGGATCGCCAACTTCTTCCACACCCAGGACACCGCGGCCCCCGCCGAGCCCTCGCCGTTCTCCATCGACGCGGACTGGCCCACCCGCCCCGGGAACCGCGGCGTCTACCTCCAGTGGCAACTGCCCGAAGCCCTGACCCGCGGCCGGCACGACACCGAGACCGACGAGGACGACTTCCCCCTGGTGCCCAACCGCTGGCTGGTCGTGCGCTACCGCGCCGCCTCGCGGAACGTCCGCGCCTGGCTGATCGAGAGCGACCACCTCGGTTTGGACACCGGCACCGTCTCCGCGCTCGACCCGCGCGCCGAGCGGACCACCGCCACCAAAATGGGCCGCTGCCACGAACTGAGCACCGCCAGTCCCTGGCGCGAACCCGGCGACGCGCCGACGCCGTTCCTGACGGCGCTCGGGCCCGGCCTGCTGACCTTCTCCGCCTTCCAGCCCTACAACACCAACGTCTTCTCACTCCACGACGGTCTGGACGACGTAGCGGGAGACGAACGGCTGGACTACTACGTCGCCGGCTTCTACTCCACCCCCGGCAGCGACGTCCTCGCCAACGCCGAAGACCTGCGGGAACTGCTGGACGACCTCGAATGGCTCGCCCCGATGGCCGGCAGCAACACCCGCCGCTCGCTCTACACCGGCAGCGCGCTGGGCGTGGACTGGCGGCCGGCCGGTCCCCTCCCCGCATCGGACATCCCTGCCGTCAACAGCATCGCGGTCTCGGTGGGGAACAACACCGCCGAGGCGGCCACCGCACTGACCGACGCCGCGGCCGGGCCCGGGGCCCTGTCCGACGACGACTCCCGCCTCGTGCGGGCGTTCGCCCTGGGCACCCTCGATGCGCTCGACCGCGCCGACGGCGACGACCTGACCGACGCGGCCGCCCACCAGAGCGGATTCGGCCCCGTAGCCGGCGGCTTCACCTGGCGCATCGTCGAACGCGGCGAGGAGCAGGAAACGGGCCGAGTCCGACTCGGCGCCGGGGAACGCGCCCGAGCGCGCACCGCCGAGGCTGACATCGTCGCGGCGCTCAATCGCGCCCAGGCCGAGCACGACGGCGTCGAACGCGACCTGGCGGCCGCCCAGGACCGGCTCTACGTGCTCTGGGCGCTGTCGAACGCCGACCGCCAGCCCCGGGACTTCCAGAACCGCATCGACGACGAACTCGACCCGGCGAACCAGGCTGGCGCGGCCGGAAAGGTCGCCGCGCTCGCCGCCGGCTTGTCCGCGAAACGCAACACCCTGCCATGGGGCGACACTCCCGAGGAGTTGGAGGCGAGCGCGGCGGAGTACGCCCGCGGCAAGGGCCTCCCGCCGAACCGCGTCCTGCAACGGGTGCCCAAGTCCCCGTTCCTTCAAGCCGCCGACCCGGTGGTCCTGCTCCAGGGCGGGCACGTCCACGCCCCGCTCAGCCGTGACACCCCGCTGCCCTGCCGCACCGAGGACCGCCTGGTCACCGCCGTGGGCCCGATCAACGCCGCCGCCGTGCGGGCCGACGTGGACCAGGTCAACACCGCCAACCTGCCCGCGCCGTTCACCGACCTGCTCAGCGAGTTCTTCATCCTGGCCCGCGCCCGCCACACCGGAACCGGACTCGACGACGTCACCGGCACACTGCCCGAATACGGCACGGTCGCCTGGCGGCAGCCGTGGCAACCGCTGTTCCTCGTCTGGGACATCGAATGCTGGCCGCTGCCCTACAGCGAGCACGACGGCACCCGCCACTGGACGTTCGACGGCAACCGCTACCGCTGGCAGGGCACCGGAACCGTCCCCGAGTCCTTCGTCCTCACCGGCCGCATCCCACTCACCCCGTCCGCCGGCCCCATCCTCGAAGGCGAACTCGACGCCTACGCCGCCGGCCGCAAAGACCTCCCCGACCTTCGGACCGTCCGCACGCAGCTCAGCGACCTCGACATGCTCTCCCAGCGGTTGGAGGGCCTGACCGCCCACCTCGACCAACGCGACCCGCGTTCCACCGCCCGCCCCCTGGAAATCATGGGCGACCTCGTCGGGCACGGCGACCGCCACTTCCCCGTGCCCGGCACGGTCCCCTCCCACCCGAGCCGGCCACCGGAGTCCGAACCCTTCCACGAAGTCCGCACCGGCCAGTTCGCATTCCGCCAGCTGTCCCTGGTCGACCGCTTCGGCCGCACCCTCAACCTGATCGGCGACAACCGCCGTTGGCCCTACGTACGGCCCGACGCCATGGTGCCGGACCACACCGTCGAGACCGACGACCCCGACCGGTTCCTCGAACTGTCCCCCCGCCTCTTCCAGCCCGCACGGCTGGCCTTCGACTTCCTCCACGCCACCACCGACCAACCCATCGACCTCACTCCCGGCGCCAACCCGGTCTGTGCCTGGCTGCTGCACAACCGGCTCGACCGAACCCTGGCCTGCTACGACCCCGACGGCCAGGCCCTGGGCGAACTACGCACCGTGCTCAAGCCCAACGACACCAAGGCCGTCGCCTGGCTACCGCTGCCCGGCTCCCCCGTGGCCACGCTCGCCGCACTCGAAGCCGTCGCCCCGCACGCCCATCACTTCCTCAACGCGCTCGTCGAGCGCGGACCGGCCACCTTCGACGCCCTGCGCGCCACCCTCGACGACGCCTTGACCACCATCGACCCCGACGGCCCCGACGACGCCAGTCTCGGCTTCCTGCTCGGCCGGCCCCTCGCTCTGCTCCGCGCCCGCCTCGACCTCGAACTGTGCGGCCCGCCCCGCACCTCGGTCGGTTGGAACGAGGTCCTCGACCCCGACGACCACGCACCGGCCATGCCCGACTGGAACTGGATCGTCCGACTCGGCCAGCCACGCGCCACCGACGACGGCCTCGTCGGATACGTCCTCAACGACGACTACGACCACTTCGACACCATCGCCCAACCCGCCGAAGGATCCAACGACTACCTCCGCCCGATCGACAACGGCGAACGCCTCCAACTCGCCTTCGCCGGAACCAGCACCGCCACCGTCACCCTGCTCGCAGACCCCCGTGCCGCCGTCCACGCCACCACCGACGTCCTCCCGGCCTCCGCCGTCCACGTCCCTCCGGCGTTCACGGACACCGCCCTGGCCCGTATGGCCGTGTGCTTCCGTACCGGCCCGCTGATGGCCGGCACCACCACCGACCCGCGAACGGCCGTACTGCCCCACCCTGCGACGGCATCCGGCACCTGGGCCTGGGCCGAACCCACCGACACCCAAGGCACCTGGCAGCACCTGCCCATCACCGCCCCGGACCCGGGCGAACTGCCCCTGGGCGATCCCGAACTCCGCAGCGGCTACCTCGTCCTCAACGACGCCGCCGAAGCAACCCGCTGAACCACCACGCCCACACCAGGAAGGACCACCACGAGCATGGCCATCGTCACCCAGCAACGCGTCGGCAACGGCACGGCCTCCGACTTCACCGGCGAAATCGACTGGAGCATCGACACCGTCCCCGACCCCGTCACCGTCAGCCCCGCCAGCGGCACCGTCGAGCTCGCCGACATCATCCTCGTCGGCAGCCGCAGCATTCCCGCCGAGATCCAGGTCAGCCAGATCGACGTCGACATCGACCACGGCAACGAAGCCTGGCACCTCGCACTCGACCTCGGCGGAATCCAGGCCAGCAACAACCTCGGCTGGACCCACACCGTCAGCGGCAACCGCATCACCTTCAAGCCGACCTCCGGCCACGCCGTCATCGACAACGAACGCGGCATCACCCTCCAGGTCAACAAGCTCCGCATCAGCCGCAAGGTGGGAACCGGCGCCGTCATCATCGGCACCAAATGGCGCGCCAACGAATCCTCGGGCTGGCGGACCGACGAGGCCGTCAAAGCCGTCGGAAAATTCCCCCCGGGCTTCTTCCTCGACAACTTCAGGGCCGACCCGCTCATCATCGAGAACGGCGACTCGGTCACCCTCACCTGGGACCGTTCCTCCGGCGCCACGCAGACACTGCTCTACGAGAACGCCGAGATCGACGTCTCCGACTACACCAAGTTCGAAGTCAAGAACCTCTCCCGCAACACCATGTTCTACCTCCGCAGTCGCGTCCAGCAGGGCACGGACTACGCCGAACGCGTCCTCAACACCTACGTCACCGTCAACCAACCGGACCTGGAAATCCGCAACCTGACCGTGCGCGGAAGGGTCCACGGCAATCTCAACGCCGACAAGGTGACTGCGGCGGTGGTGTCCGAGCCGGGCAGCCTGCCCTGGCAACGGAAGAACATCATCACCGCGACGGCCGGGTACCAGACAACCGCGCCCACCTACGGCTTCCTCCAGTGCAACAACAGGGGAAACGGGAACTACCAGGGCACGGTCGTCCTCGAAGTCGGAACGACCGGCGCCATGAGCCGCTTCGAAGTCGAGGCGCGCCAATGCTCCACCATCCTCGTCAAGGAGGGCGACACCATCAAGATCACAGCAGTCGGTAGCGTCAACCACGAGACGATCTGGTACTCCATCGGCAGGCTCGCCTTCGGCTGAGCCGCCCGGCGATCAAGGGGTCGGGTGCCCCGCGCAGTGCGCGGGGCACCCGACCTGTTGCGTGGGCCTGTTGCATGGGCCTACAGGGAAGCGATGTAAGTGATGACGCTCACATCATCACCAAGTGAGTGCGCAACTCTCTCACCTCGCGCAACGCAGCTTCGCAGCCCTCGCGCATCCACGACGGCGCGTTCTCCGCGATGGACCTCACCGCCCGCCACCCGCGCACCGGCGAGCTGCTGTCCACCGTGAAGTTCATGGTGCAGACCCTCGCCGCCGCCGGCGAACTCCAACGCGACCTCCAGCGCGACCTCCAGCGCGAACTGACCTACGACGGACCGCGCGCCGCCGAGGCCAAGGGCAGCAAGGGCGGACGCCGCCCCGCCGTGGCGGCCGCGCAGACCGACGACGTGCGCACCGCGTACCTGGAAGGCCGCTCGATTGCCGCCCTCGCCCGCGACCACGACGTCAGTCGCGGCGCAATCCGCACCGCCGTCGCCGACCTCATGCCCGACCACGCCACCATCGAGGAGGACGTCCCGGCCCCGGAACTGCCGGTCACCCTCGACATGCCGGGCAAGGTCGCCGACTTCCTCCGCACCGCCGACCTGGAGCCCGCCGAGCGGGATGCGCTCGACCAGGGTGACCGTACGACGCGGCCAGGGCTACACCCTGCGCGTCAGCGCCGTCCCCGCCGTGCACCTCGGGCTCCTTGCCCGCCAGCCGCTCGACGGGGGCCACGGCAGTCCTGCCGTCCCGGCCCAGCGCAAGGCCCGCCGCGAGTACGAAACCCGCGTCAGCATCCTCACGCCGACGGGTCATGATCGTTCTCAGCGCCAACAGCTGTACCGATGTTCCCCGAGGCCGGATGCCACCAGCGGCCGGTACCCTCGGTCAATTTCTGCCCTTCGCCTCGCCAATCTCCTGCCGCAGGCTTGCGCCTGGAACTTCGCCCTGGCCTCGCCGTCCTGGTGGGCTCTGCCTTCCATCGACCGCACTTCCTACCGGCTGAGCTACGAGTCCGCCTTCTGGATGCGGCGCCAGGTTCGGCGGAGCGGCCTGTGCTCGTCGTGCTGGAGGCGGGAGAGCGCCCCGAAACCGCAATTCTGTGAGGGCGGGCAGTGACGCAACAACCCGGCACACCGGGCGGCCCGCACCCACTGCTGAGCGCGGGCCACCCTCACGCGGCCAGGCCGTTGGTGGTGGTCAGCTCTCGGTGCCCCCATCGCGGCCCCGTCTCGGAGTGGTGCGCCCACACATACTGCGCCTCGGGGGTGCGGGTCAGCCCGAAGTCGTAGACCTCCGGAGCGCCGGCCTCCTGCCATTCCCGCCAGCCCGAGGTCAACTCGTCGGCGAGCCTTCGCGGGCCGCCCTGCTGCGCAACCGCCGCCCCTTGGCCGTTCTGCTCGATGCGCGCCCAGGAGAACCGTCCGTCGTGCACCCACGCGACCCGGCCGTGCTCCGTCGCCGCGGTGCGGACCTGAAGATCGGGCCGGATGACCCGCAGGCCAAAGAGGACGTTCGCGTTCTCGTGCAGCAGCACGAGGTCGAGGGCGCACGGCGCTTCCGCAGCGACGGGGTGGCCCTCACATACCTGCTCCCAGCTCAGGGTCACTGCCCTGCCACGAGAGGGCATGAACATGGCGAGCCCCTGGATCCAGCCGCGTGCCGATTGGCCGTCGGCCGCCACCCTCAAGGCGACGTGCCCGAGTCGCCCCCAGGGCGAGACGATGCGGCCGCCAGGGCAAGTCTGCTCCACCCAGGCCCACGGGACCGTCTCGACGGCGTAGGTGGAGATGACGCGGTCGTACGGGCCGCCGGCCGGCGCACCAAGGTCGCCGTCGCCGACCCGAATCTCGACCCCGCCGCCGGTTGCCTCCACGTTGGCGGTGGCGGTCGCGGCCAGTTGCGGGTCGTACTCGACGCTGACGACGCGGTCGGGGCCGGCCTGGGCCGCGAGGAGCCTCGCGTTGCGGCCGGTCGCTGCGCCGAGTTCCAACGTGGCGTGGCCAGGCTGGAGCAGCAGCGAGTCGAGCATGTCGGCGACGACTGATTCGCAGGAGAGACTGGAGGTGGGCAGCCCGTCAGTGACCTGGGTGACGGTCGACTCGTACGGTCCGGCGTACAGCAGCCGGCCCCAGCCCTCCGGATCGACTGCACGGTCAACGGCCTCGTAGTCCTGCCCGGTCCACCTCCACAGTC
This sequence comes from Streptomyces sp. x-19, assembly GCF_046549115.1. Taxonomy (NCBI): domain Bacteria; kingdom Bacillati; phylum Actinomycetota; class Actinomycetes; order Kitasatosporales; family Streptomycetaceae; genus Streptomyces; species Streptomyces sp. x-19. The sequence continues at coordinate 190,255 of NZ_JAJPWK010000015.1, forward strand.
GCGGTGGCGCGAACTGGTCGCGGGGGTAGGTCTCCGCGACGTGGCGGACCCACGGGGAGTCCGCCGGCCACAGCCCCTGCTCCTCCATGGCTCGGTACAGTGCCGTCTGGAGGTCGGAGAGACGACCCATCAGTCGTCGTCCTTCCGGCGCTTCCCCGTCGGCGCGGGCGGAGTCGGCACCTGACCGTCAGAGTTCCCGGGCGGCGGCCTTCCCTCCGACAGCGGCTTCTCCGACTTCTCGTGCTTGGCCACAAGCACTCCTCTCGATGACACGCGTACTCGGTCGCCATGGTGGTGCACTACTGGCCTGGGCCGCCAGATCGCCTCGGCCTGTGGCGGAATACCACCATGATGTAGGCCAGTCAGGAGGCGCGATCGAATGTGCGAACCCACGTGGCAGATCATCAACCGAGGCGTCGCGACCGCAACTTTGGCGTACGGCGTCAGTGGAGCTTCCCCGTGATCGTGGACACCTGGAGACTGGGACATCGAGGTTCCAGAGGAAGTAGCACCAAGTGTGAAGTAACTACACGAAGCGGTACACCGCGGAGTTCAAGCGGGATGCGATGGCGCTCGTCGGCTCCACGGGTCGGACGGTCACCGAGGTCGCCCGGGGGCTCGGGGTTAGCCCGGAGTCCCTGCGCAATTGGTACCGCGAGGCCAAGGCGGACCGCGGTGAAGGGCGGCCGGGCGACCTCAGCTCTGCTGAGCGCGAAGAACTGAGGCGTCTGCGCAAGCAGAATGCTGAGCAGGCAAAGACGATCGAGGTACTGCGAAAAACCGCGGTCTTCTTCGCGAAGGAGCGCGATCGATGAGCGAGATCCGACCCGAAGCCCGGACCGTGGGCATCTGCCTGGCCGCTTTCCCGCTGGCGGCGGCCGGCCTGCTGGACGGTAAGGCCGCCACCACGCACTGGGCCTACGCCGACCTGTCCCGAAGGCTGTACCCCCAGGTCGAGCTGGTACCCGAGGTGCTCTTCACGGACGCGGGCCGAGTACTGACGTCAGCGGGTGCCGCCTCCGGCATCGACCTGCTGCTGCACCTGATCCGACTGGACCACGGCAGCCGGGTCGCCAACCAGGTAGCCCGGCGCTGTGTCGTCCCCCCTCAGCGGGAGGGCGGCCAGGCGCAGTACATCGAGCGGCCGGTGCCGCACGGCACAGACAACGGCACGTCCGCCGCCCGCGCCTGGGCGCTCCAAAAGCTGCACCAGCCAATGCAGTTGGCCGAACTGGCCCGGCACGCGGGCATGAGCCGCCGCACCTTCACCCGGCGCTTTCGAGCCGAGGTAGGACTGAGCCCCGGCCAGTGGCTCACCCGGCAACGGGTCGACCTGGCCCGGCAGTTGCTGGAGGGCAGCGACCTGCCGGTGAGCCGTATCGCGGAACGCACCGGCTTCGGTACGGACGCCACGCTGCGCCAGCACCTGCACGCCGCGATCGGCGTCTCTCCGGGGGCATACCGGCGCACGTTCAGGGGCCAGCACGCCGGCACCGATAGCGAACTGCGACTGGAGCGCTAAGCCCCAGTCGGCCCGCCTGTGGGGTCATCCAGGTCGTGTTCGCGAGCGTAGGCGATGAGCTTGCGAGGCGCCCGGCCGATGTGCTCGGCCAGGGCGGCCACGGCGGCGTCCGCGTCCCGGGCCAGGGCGAAATCCCGCAGTTGACGGTGCTCGGCGGCCAGGTCGCGCACCTGGTCTTCGGTCAAGGCCCAGTACCAGCGCCGGTAGAGCTCGGCGTTGTCGCGCAGGGAGTTGACGACCCCCTCCAGGCGCGGGCTCTGCGCACCCGACAGCAGCGCCTGGTGGAACGCCTTGTGGGCGACGGGCCAGTCTTCGTTCAGTCGCCCGTCGGCCCCGTCGACCGCGGTGCGCTCCAGTGTGTGGTGCGCTGCCACGACCGCGGACTCCCATTCCAGGCCGCCCAGGGCGATCGCCTGCCGCAACGCGAGCGACTCCAACTGCACCCGCGTCTGCGTCAGGTCGGACAGATCGTCGACCGAGAGGGGCATGACGCTGAACCCGCGCTGCGGGTTCGACACGACGAGTCCCTGCTCGGCCAGCCGGGTGAGGGCCTCGCGAACTACCGACATGCTCACGCCGAATCGCTCCGCGAGGGCGACCAGCTTGAGCCGCTGTCCCGGAGCGAGGTCGCCGTTGAGCAGGTCGCTCCGGATCCCCTCGAAGACCTCTTCGGTGCGTGTTGTATTCCCCTTGACCACCGGAACACCCTAGCTATTTAACGCAATAATTTGCAATTAACGATATTTGGGCGTCTATGGCGCCCACTGCCGGTGTCGTAGCTCGCGGCGCCGGCGGAGCGCCGGCGCCGGCCTTGGGCTCCGGCCAGGGAGGGGGCTGCCTGAAATGGATCCGGTACCGCGGCTTTCTGTACCAGTTCCCCGATCCCGAACATGGACTTCGTCGACGCCGTGAGGCGCCTTGCTCAAGGGCGCATTGCCTGGGCGACGCCCCAGGAGTCCTCGAACATGTAGTAGCGGCTGATGCGGCCCTCGGGGTTCACGACGATGTCCACCGCGAACGGTGTGTCGATCACCTTGCCCGTCGAGCGCACCACGACCCGTGCCCGTCCGATCAACACCGCGTTGGGGCCGTCGACGATGACCCGGTCGATGTCGAAGAGCTCGCGGTCGGTGAGTTCCCCCATCGTCCGGAAGAAGTCCGGGATGCCGTCTGCCTGACGGCGGCCCACCCAGGGCACGATCTCCGGGTCCCCGGGGATCTCCCAGTGGGTGTCGTCCGCGAACAGTTCCACCACGGCCGGCACGTCGCCCTCCCCGATGCGCTTGAGGAGCTCGTTCACCACGTCGCGCGTCTGGTTGCTCATGCCTGTCTCCATCTCCGCCGAACGGATTCGGCTCTTCGAACTGTGTTCTTGGGTCGTTGTTGATGAGGGGCTGAAGCCCGGTCAGGCGGCGCTCTACGCGCCTGATCCCGCCACCAGCCGGTTGGTCAGTGAGCCGATGCCCTCCACAGTGCTGACGAGAGTTCCTCCCGGCCGCAGGAAGCGCTGCGGGTCGCGGCCCATCCCCACCCCGGACGGGGTGCCGGTGAAAATGAGGTCGCCGGGAAGGAGCGGGACGACCGCGGACAGCCGTGCGACGAGCTCGGGAACGGGGAAGATCAGGTCCCTGGTCCTGCCGTCCTGGAGCACCTCGCCGTCCAGGGCGCAGGACAGTGCCAGGTCGTCGGGGTCGGCGAACTCCTCGACGCTCACCAGTGAGGGGCCGATCGGGCTGAACCCCGGGTAGGACTTGCCTAGGGAGAACTGCGGTACCGGTCCGGCTAGTTGGACCGTCCGTTCGGACAGATCCTGCCCCACGGTCAGGGCCGCCACGTGGCTCCACCCGTCCTTCTCCGACACCCGGTGTCCCGGGCGTCCGATGACCGCGACCAGCTCGACCTCCCAGTCGACCCGGTCACTGGGGAGCGTCACCGTGTCGTACGGGCCGGCGATGCTGGTGACGAACTTCGTGAACACCGCCGGCGAAGTGATCTTCGACTGCACGCCCGACTCGGCGACGTGCGCCCGGTAGTTGAGGCCGATCCCGAAGACCTGGGCCGGCCGGCGGACCGGGGGGCCGACCTGCGAGGGTGAGAAGGGAATGGCGTCGTCCAGCGAGCGGCCCTCGGCCCACTGCGCGAACTCGTCCCACCGCTCGAAGACGCGGTCGGGCTCGGCTGCGAACCTGCCGTCACTCGCCTTCTCGACATCCAGTGCCCGGTCGTCGTGCAGCAGCGCGAGTCTGCCGCCGATCCTGCCCATGCGCATGACTGCTCCTATGGGGTTGTGTGCTGCGGAAATCAGCGGCTGCTGTGCGTGCCGGTCATCAGGGCGGCGAGGTCCTCCGGCTTGAGGAAGGACGGCGGGGGCGGCGGGCCCCAGTTGTAGAGGCCGCGGGCTCCGTCGACGACCGAGGGCTGCCACAGCTGGTCGTCGACGATGCAGTCGAGGTCGCTGTAGTACTCGGAGAAGTTGCCGGCCGGGTCCTTGAGGTACCAGAAGAAGTTCGACCCGATGTGGTGCCGGCCCAGCCCCCACACGTGCCGCTCGGGGTGCTCCTCCAGCATCGCGGTGGCGCCGCGGCCGACCTCGTCCACGTCGTCGACCTCCCACGCCGTGTGGTGCAGGAAGTCCACCGGAGCCTTCTGGACGAGGAGGTTGTGGTGGTCGGTGGAGCACCGCAGGAAGCTGGCCAGGCTGGGCACGCGGTCGGTGACCTTGAAGCCCAGGCCCTCGGTGAAGAAGCGCTGGCTGGCGTCCTGGTCACGCGAGCCGATCACCACGTGCCCCAGCTTGCGTGGCCGCACCCGGTTCGTCCGCTCCGCCCCGGGGGCGCGGACGTTGGGGCGCGAGGGCGCCCGGGACCGTTGTAGGGCACCTGCTCGGCCGGGGTCTGCTCCAGGTGCGGGGCGATATCCAGGGTCACCGTCAGGTTGGAGTTCGGGTCGGCGACTCGCAGCGACGTGGCGCCCCGTTGAGCCGGCACGTCCAGCTTCGACAGACCGGCGGCCACACGGTCCAGGTCGTCCTGGTCGTCCACGCCGACGCCGAGTTCGACGAGCCGGCGTTGTGCGCTGTGGGCGAGCTTCAGCTGCTCGCCGCCCTCCTCGGTGGCGAAGCGGCGGACCTTCCCGTCGCCCACCGGCGTGAGACCGAACTCCTCGTAGTAGCCGGCCGCGGCCTCGACGTCCGGGACGCCGAGGGTGATCGACGTCAGGCGATGCAGGGCCATTGCGTTCTCCTTCAGATGAGGGGGCAGGTCCGCGGGTTGCCGACGGCTGCCCGGGTACTGACTGCCACGCAGGCGTCCGTGATCGAGAGGACCGGTTCGGAGCGGGCCGCGCCTCAGGCGCGCGTCCACCGCAACTCGACGCGGCGCCGCCCCTCGCGGTCGGTGGACAGGACCAGGCAGTCGCCGTCGAGCCGGGCCCACCGGACCTGATCGTCGGTGAAGGGCGGCAGTCCGACGCGGACGACGTGCCGGAGCACACCATCCGGATCGGCCCGGTACTCGCCGAGGTACGCCACCGCGGGTGCGTCCGCGTGGCCGGGGATCACCACGGCAACCTGGTGCGCCGGCCCGTAGTGCAGCCTTCCCGGCGGCTGTCGACCGTACGGCTCGGCCAGAAGGGTGCCGTCGGCGCTCAGCTCACGGATGCTGCGCAGGGACCACGTCCCGAGCAGGCCCGAGTCCCATGCCGCCAGGGGCGCGGACGTCTTCTGCGTCGTGCGCACATCGCTCCTTTCCGATTCATCGGGCGGGGGCGCCCGCACATCGCGTGCTGGAGAGTCAGGGGGGCGAGGACGGCGTCCAGAGCGGCCCGCGTCTTCACGCCGACCTCCAGGGCCGACATGGCGTCGAAGGCGTCGACGAGCTGCTCACGGCCGTACCTGCTGGCCGGGAAACCCGCCCAGGCCGTGAACGACTCGACGCCGAGCGCGGCGGCCATACGGAAGAAGTCGTATCACTCATGCTGCACACTCCCGTTCCTCGGCCGACGTCGCCCTGCGTCACCGGCGGTAGGGCGACGGCTTCGTCTCAGCGGCAGCGGCCTCACGGACCGCGCTCCTTCAGCCTAGCCATTTATCGATAGAACGCAAGATTATCGAAATTTAGCCGTCGCGCAGTAGGCTTCGGCGATCCCGGGGGACTTCAGCGAGGGGCAACCGGCATCCTCGGGATGCCGGTCCCCTCTGGGCGCGACGGCGAAGAGGAGCCGGGGGCGGGCTCGTTCAGGCGGCGCACCGCCCGGGCGACGTCGCGCCACCGCCTGAACGCGGGCTCGTGTGGATCACGGTGGCCTCGGCCTCCGCGGATCCGGTGCGGCCAGAAGGCGCCACCGCACCGAACCGGGTGGTGACGCCCGCCGGCCCACGGCACCCGAGGCGGCACCGTGGTATCCGGACACACCGATCGAAAGAGGGACGGGCATGGCCGGGCACGGATACTTCACGCTGGACGCCTCGACCCGGTGGCGGTTCGTGACGCCTCGCGGAGACCCGTTCCTGTCCATCGGTGTCGTACACGCCGACGACACGAACCTGCGGTACCCGCACAACGCCGACCTCTTCGCCGAGCGCTACGGATCCTCGCGCCGGCGCTGGCTGAACGAGGGCCTCGTACCGGAGCTGTCGGCATGGGGGTTCAACACGCTCGGCTGGACCGCCGAGTACGTCAGCGGCAGCGGCCTGTCGGCCACCCACGACGTCGTCGACCTCGGCCACTCCGACGGCCTGCCCGACGAAGACGCGGCCGCTTGCGGCCTGCCCTACACCCTGTCCCTACGCATCGCCGAGATCGAGCACTGGAACGGCCACCCCGCCTACCGCGACCCGCGATCCGCGGCATTCGCGCAATGGTGCGACCACCTGGCCAGGACGCGGTGCCGACCGAACGACCCGAACCTGATCGGCTACTTCCTCGTCGACGCACCGGCGTGGGCGCAACACCCGGCCGGCAGCGGCTACTCCTCCGACGAGCTGGCGGAGATCGCCGATGCCTACTACCGAGTATCGACCGAGGCGATCCGCCGGCACGACCCCCACCACCTGATCCTCGGCGACCGTTACGGGACGCGGGGCGGCATCCCGGAACCAGTGCTCGATGCGGCTGCCACCCACGTGGACGTGCTGAGCCTGCAAACCTTCCCGGCCGTCGACCAAGCGGCGATCGACGCCGTCGCCGATCAATTCGACGCATGGCACAGCCGCACGGGACTCCCGGTGCTCCTTGCCGACACCGGCAACTGGTGCCCGACCACCATGAGCCCAGGGCGGGTTGGGTCCGCCCGCGACCAGGCCGAGCGCGGCCTGGGATACCGGATGATCGCCGACACGTTCGCAGCACGCCCGTGGTGCCTCGGCTGGCACTGGTGCAGCTGGCTGGAGAACCCGCACCGTGGCTTCGGCCTCAAAGACCCCTGGGACGAGCCGTACACCGAACTGGTGACCATCGCCCGGCAGACCAACCGTCATTGGACCGACGCGATCGCATCTGCACCGCCCCCATGCCCCGGAGACCTCTGATGCGGCCCTGCTCATCCGTACCCGGGTCGACCGCGTCGACCGCATGCAGCCGTTGCCCCCGGCCTTGAGCAGACCCCGACGACGGGGCGGTTTCCTCCCCTGGTGCCGGGCGCCCTCCTCTTGGATTGAGTCGCCCCGCCCGACCCTAGAGCCAGCTGCTGGCGGTGTGTCGTCGCCCGGTGTCGACACCAGGCAGACGAAAGTTGACCGTTCGTGCGCGACCGACACGTGGATGATCGCTGTGGACAGCTTCCATCGTGCGTGTCCCGCGTGCCGCTACCCGCCGGCCGCACCCTCGACGTCGGAGGCGGGGAAGCTGACGCGGATGGTCAGTCCGCCGTCCGGATTGGCCTCGGCGTCGGTGCGGGCCTGGTGGGCGTGGGCGATCGAGGCGACGATGGAAAGGCCCAGGCCGGCGCCCTCGCCGTGGGTGTGGCGGCGCTCTTCAAGGCGGCGGAAGGGCTCGAAGAGATACGGGACGGTCTCCGGCGGCACACGGGGGCCGCTGTTGTCGACCTCCAGTGCCCGGTCGAGCGCGGTGACCGTGACGTGGCCGCCGTCGTGGTTGTAGCGGAGGGCGTTGCCGACGAGGTTGCGCACGAGGTGCATGAGCAGCACCGGATCGCCTTGCACGGTCACGGGTGCGGTGCGGGTTCGGACAGTGATGCCACGGTCGCGGGCCTGCTGTGCGAGGGCGTGCTCGGCGATCACGGAGCGGACGAGCTCGTCCAGGGCGACCGGTTCGCGGTGGTCCAGGCCCTGGTCGGAGACGGAGAGGAGCAGCAGGCCCTCGATGAGCTGTTCGCTGCTGTCGGCGACCTCGATGAGCTTGCGACGGATGCGTGCGACGGCCGCCGGGTCGGAGGTGGCCAGGCCGATCTCCGCCGCCGCCCGCTGCACCGCCAGCGACGTGCGCAACTCGTGCGCGGCGTTGGCCGCGAACCGTTTCTGCGCGCCGACGAGGTGCTCTATGCGGTCGAGCATGTCGTCGAAGGTGTCGGCGAGTTGTTTGAGCTCGCCGGCGGGGGCTTCGAGGGCGATCCGCTCGTGGAGGTTCTCCCCGGACAGTCGCCGGGCGGTGCGGGTGATCACCCCGACGGGGCGCAGCACCCGCCCGGCCATCCACCACGCCAGCACGACCGAGACGATGGCGAAGGCGGCCAGGGTGATCAGCGAGATGGTCAACAGCCGGTTCTGGGTGGCCTGTTCGGCGGCCTGTGTGAAGACCTTGATGGCCTCGGCGGCCTGTTCGTCGTGCTGGACGGGGAGGGGTCCTGGGGATGCTGGGGCAGCGGTGGGAAAAGAGGAAGCGCTGGAATGCCCGGTGGTGACGTCCGAACGCCGTGCCACTGCCGCGGTGAGAGTGGTGTACAGCCCCTGAGTCACGAGAAAGTTGATCAGGCCGATGAGCATGGCTCCGGCGAGGACGAGCAAGCCGCCGTAGAGCACCGTCAGCCGGACCCGTTCGCCACCGGGCAACCGCGGCCGTCGCGTGCGAGGCTTCAGGGGCCGGTTCACGCTTCTCCGCCGATGCGGTATCCGTGTCCCGGAACGGTGTCGATGACCGGGGGCTCCCCGAGCTTGGCGCGGAGTTTGCTGAGCGTGACCCGGACGGCGTTGGTGCGGTAGCTGGTGTTCTCCTCCCAGACCCGCTCGATCAGGTCGTCGCCGCTGACGACGGCGCCCTCGGCGCGCATCAGGACTTCCAGCACCCCGAATTCCTTGCGCGACAGTGCGAGGTAGCGGCCGTCCCGGGATGCCTGCCGGCGGGCGGTGTCCATGGTGATGCCCGCCCGTTCGATGACGGGGGGTAGGGCGGGGCGGGCACGGCGGCCCAGGGCCAGCACGCGGGCGAGGAGTTCCTCGTAGGCGAACGGCTTGGCGAGGTAGTCGTCGGCACCAAGGCCGAGGCCCGCGACCCGCTCGCGCACGGTATCGGCGGCGGTGAGCATCAGCACCCGCGTCAGCAGGCGTGCCTCGACGACCCGGCGGCACACCTCGTCGCCGTGCAGGCCAGGAAGGTCACGGTCGAGGACGAGCACGTCGTAGTCGCCCAGGCGCAGTCGCTCCAGCGCCATCAGGCCGTCGTGTGCGACGTCGACGGCCAGGGCGTCACGCCGCAGCCCTTCGGCGATCATCTCTGCCAGGAATTCTTCGTCCTCCACGACCAGCACACGCATGCGTCCACGTATACCTGAGGACGGCATTTCGTCGGTGTAAACGTCTTCGTTGAGAGAAGCGAAATACAGGTGGGTGCCAGCCTCCGTGCCGTAGGCCACCGGGCCTCGGATACGGAGGAGGAATTCCATGTGGAACGTCAAGTACGGCATTACGGCTGTGTGCATCACGGGAATGGCGTTGTTTGCCGTGGGCTGCACCGGGGGCGGTGCGGATTCCGGCAAGGGCGGCGGTGCGCAGGGCTCGGGCGCGTCCGATGCGGGCAAGAAGGAGGACGACGCCTACAAATACCGTCAGTGTCTGCGTGACAACGGTGTGCAGGTGCAGGAGCCGAAGGAGGGCCAGGCCGCGGGCCTTGAGGTGAAGGACGAGAAGGCGTTCAAGAAGGCTCAGGAGGCATGCAAGGACCTGCCCGGTGCCGGCAAGGAAATGAGCCAGAAAGAGCAGGAAAAGGCCCTCGACGAGGCCGTCAAGATGGCGAAGTGCATGCGTGAGCACGGTGTCGACATGCCGGACCCGCAGCTCAAGGACGGCAAGCTGACCGCGCAGCGGGGCAGCGCCAGCGTGGACCGGGAAAAGATGGACAAGGCCATGAAGGCGTGCGGTGATCAGCATGGGGAGTGAGCGCAAGCGTCCCCCCAGAAAGTACGTGATCGCTTCGCTGGCAGTGGCGAGCGCGCTGGTGGGCGGGGCAGCGGTTGTCTCGGTCAGCGATGACGACGGCAAGGGCCAGGAGCGGCACACGGACGGGCTGCCGCAGAAGACCGACGCGATCAAGCGGCAGGACCTGAGCA
>NZ_JAJPWK010000016.1:0-184944 GCF_046549115.1 Streptomyces sp. x-19
GGGGGGGGGGGGGGGGGGGGTGGGGGCCCCCCCACCCCCCCCCCCCCCCCCCCCCCCCCCCCCCCCCCCACCCCCGGCACCGCACCCGACCAGCCCCGCGCAGCGGCCCCGCGCCGCAGGCGCAAACAGAAAACCCCACGGCGGGATAGCCGGAGACGTACGACGACGCCCCGCGCAGCGGCCCCGCGCCGCAGGCGCAAACAGAAACCCCCACGGCGGGACAGCCGGAGACGTACGACGACGCCCCGCGCAGCGGCCCCGCGCCGCAGGCGCAAAACAGCAACCCCCACGGCGGGACAGCCGACAACGTGGGAAGCAAAAACTTACGCACCGCGTCCCGGCATAGGCGCCGAGCCGCCCAGGTGGGCCGGGATCCACCAGGTGTCGTCGGCGTCCCGGGGCCGGACGGGGTAGGCGCGCTGGGCCGCTTCGAGGAGGTCCTGGACGCGGGCCCGCAGTCGGTCGGTGATCTTCTCGGCCTGGTCGGCCGGGTCGGCCTCCACGGGTTCGCCGACCCGGATCGTTATGGGGAAGTGGTGGCGGCCCAACTGCCGCTTGTGCCCCTTGGTCCACAGCCGCTGGGTGCCCCACAGGGCCATCGGCAGCAGCGGGACGCCGGCCTCCTGGGCCAGGCGCGCGGCGCCCGACTTGAAGTTCTTCAGGGTGAAGGATTCGGAGATGGTCGCCTCGGGGAAGACCCCGATGATCTCGCCGGAACGGAGCGCGGACAGTGCGTGCTTGTAGGCGTGCACGCCCTGCGTCCGGTCCACCGGGATGTGCTTCATGGCCCGCATCAGCGGTCCCGACACCTTGTGCCGGAAGACCGACTCCTTCGCCATGAACCGCACGAGTCGCTTGGCCGGGCGGGCCGCCATTCCGCAGAAGACGAAGTCCAGGTAGCCGATGTGGTTGCTCACCAGGACCGCTCCGCCGCGTTGCGGGATGTTCTCCGTACCGGCGACGTCGAACTTCAGGTCCAGCGTCTTGAAGAGCGTACGGGCCGCGCCGATGACGGGCGGGTAGACGAGCTCGGCCATGTGCGGGGGACCCCTTCTCTGTGCCTGGGGAGGGTTCTCCCGGCGGAAACCTACGCAGTCGTAACTGTGCGGCTCCGGGAGATCGTGCCCGATGCGCGCGCCGGCGGCCAGCGTGCGGGGCCCTCGGGGCGCGAGATCCTCGTCACGTGCGGGGCGGAACCGGCAGGTGGGGCGGCTTCCACTGGCCGATGGGGGTGGTTTTCGGCCCGGGGAATCTTTGCGGTGGCGGGAGCGCTGCACCCAGGGATGGCGGGACGGACGGTGCGCCTCGTAGGGGCCGCGGTGACGGGAAGGACGACGGTGCGGGACGACCAGGTGCGGATGGGCGCTGCCGAGATCGGTGCGGAGCTGGGGGAGCGGGCCACGCTCGTCCAGTTCTCCAGTGCGTTCTGCCAGCCCTGCCGGGCCACCCGGCGCGTGCTGACCGAGGTCGCCGGGATGGTCGACGGCGTGGCGCACGTCGAGATCGACGCGGAGGAGCGGCTGGAGCTGGTGCGGCGCCTGGAGGTGCAGAGCACGCCGACGGTGCTGGTGCTCGACGCGCGTGGCACGGTCGTCCGCCGGGCCGCCGGCCAGCCCCGGAAGGTCGACGTCATCGCGGCCCTGGGGGAGGCGGTCCGTGATTGATCTCCCAGATGCCGGGCGACACTTGACGCTTCGGGTCACACGTCGTCAGCCTGACGTCATGCGGCCAGGTATTGATCTCCTTCTCTACGGACGCGCGCACGTCGATCTGGTGCGGACCGCCAGCGCGCGTTGTCCCGGCGTGTGAGCAGCGACGACACCTCCGCCGCCGAGTGCCGTTCGGCCGCCGGCGGTTCCGCCCGGGCGCGCAGCCCACAGCAGAAGGACAACTCCATGACGGCCTCGCCCGATGTCGGCACGCCCCGCACCGCTTCCCCCGAACTCCTGCGCTCCGTCTTCCGCCAGCACGCCGCGGGCGTCGCGGTGATCACCGCGGCGGGTTCCGGCCCCGTCGGTTTCACCGCCACCTCCCTGACCTCCGTCGCCGCCGAACCCCCGCTGCTCTCCTTCGGCATCGGCACCGGCGCCTCCAGTTGGCCGACCGTCTCCGAGGCCGAGCACATAGGCGTGCACGTCCTCGGGGAGCACCAGCAGGAGCTGGCCGCCACCTTCGCGCGCAGCGGCGCCGACCGGTTCGGTCCGGCGACGTCCTGGCGCACCGGCCCCGAGGGCGTGCCGTTGTTGGACGGGGTCCTGGCCTGGTTGGTGTGCCGGGTGGTGGCCCGCGTCCCGGCCGGCGACCACCGGATCGTGCTGGCCCAGCCGGTCGTCGGCGACCCCGCGGGTCCCGGCCGGCCGCTCCTCTACCACCAGGGCCGCTTCAACGCGTTGCGCGACTGACGGGTTCCTCCGTACCTGCTTCGTCGCCCGGTCGGGGCCGTTGAGAAGGTCACATTTCGGCGGCCTTGATTCGGGGCATCAGAGTGTATGTACTGGCGAGTAATATGGCGGTCGGCGCGGGGATCCGGATCCGACCGGGAGCCGCCCCGTGGGGCGCCTATGCTGCCAGCACAAGGCAGTTCTGAAGAGACGAAGCAGGTAGGAGAGCCGGCGTGAGCTTGAGGATCGTTGTCTGTGTGAAGTACGTGCCCGACGCCACCGGCGACCGGCACTTCGCCGAGGACCTGACCGTCGATCGCGACGACGTGGACGGCCTCCTCTCGGAGCTCGACGAGTACGCCGTCGAGCAGGCCCTGCAGATCAAGGAAGCCAACGACGGCGAGGCCGAGATCACGGTCCTGACCGTCGGTCCCGAGGACGCCACCGACGCGCTGCGCAAGGCGCTGTCGATGGGTGCCGACAAGGCCGTCCACGTCGAGGACGACGACCTGCACGGCACCGACGCCCTCGGCACCTCGCTCGTGCTCGCCAAGGCCATCGAGAAGACCGGCTACGACCTCGTGGTCTGCGGCATGGCGTCCACCGACGGCACGATGGGCGTGCTGCCCGCGCTGCTCGCCGAGCGCCTGGCCGCCCCGCAGGTGACCCAGCTCTCCCAGGTCGCCGTCGCCGACGGCAAGGTCACCGGCCGCCGGGACGGCGACACCGCCAGCGAGCAGCTGGAGGCCGCGCTGCCGGCCGTCGTGTCCGTCACCGACCAGTCGGGCGAGGCGCGTTACCCCTCCTTCAAGGGCATCATGGCCGCCAAGAAGAAGCCGGTGGAGACCCTGGACCTGGACGACCTCGACATCGAGGCGGACGAGGTGGGCCTGGAGGGCGCCTGGACCAAGGTCGATTCGGCCGACGAGCGCCCGGCCCGTACCAAGGGCACGATCGTCACGGACGAGGGTGAGGGCGCCAAGCAGCTCGCCGAGTTCCTCGCGGGCCAGAAGTTCATCTGAGGCCGCGGGTCCGGGGCGCGGCCCCGGACCGGCACCGCTCGGCGACCGTGGCCGAGGCCATCTCCCGCCTCCGCGCCCGCATCTGACGGTCCGTCGGAACTCTTCGTCCTCCCTTCGCCCGCACTCTTCCCGCAGGAGCAATTCCCATGGCTGAAGTCCTTGTCTACGTCGACCACGTGGACGGCGCCGTCCGCAAGCCCACCCTCGAACTGCTCACCCTCGCCCGCCGCATCGGCGAGCCGGTGGCCGTGCACCTCGGCGCCGGCGTGGACACCGCCGCCCCCGTGCTCGCCGAGCACGGCGCGGTGAAGGTCCTCGCCGCCGACGCCCCCGAGTTCGCCGAGTACCTCGTCGCCCCCAAGGTCGACGCGCTGCAGGCCGCCTACGACGCGGTCTCGCCGGCCGCCGTCCTGCTGCCCTCCTCCGCCGAGGGCAAGGAGATCGGCGCCCGGCTCGCCGTCCGGATCGGCTCCGGCATCATCACCGACGCCGTGGACGTCGAGGCCGGCGACGAGGGCCCGGTGGCCACCCAGTCGGTCTTCGCGGCCTCGTACACCACCAAGTCGCGGATCACCGAGGGCACCCCGGTCATCACCGTCAAGCCCAACTCCGCCGCCCCCGAGGCCGCTCCGGCCGCCGGTGCGGTCGAGCAGCTCGCGGTGACCGTCGCCGACGCCTCCAAGGCCACCAAGATCGTCTCGCGCACCCCGCGCGAGTCGACCGGCCGCCCGGAGCTGACCGAGGCCGCGATCGTGGTCTCCGGTGGTCGCGGCGTCAACGGCGCCGACAACTTCCCGGTCATCGAGGCGCTCGCCGACTCGCTCGGCGCGGCCGTCGGCGCCTCCCGTGCCGCGGTGGACGCCGGCTGGTACCCGCACACCAACCAGGTCGGTCAGACCGGCAAGTCGGTCTCGCCGCAGCTGTACATCGCGGCGGGCATCTCCGGCGCGATCCAGCACCGCGCGGGCATGCAGACCTCGAAGACCATCGTCGCGATCAACAAGGACGCCGAGGCGCCGATCTTCGACCTGGTCGACTACGGCGTGGTGGGCGACCTGTTCAACGTCGTCCCGGCGCTCACCGACGAGGTCACGTCCCGCAAGGGCTGACCCGGCCGGGCCCCGCGGTGGGCCCGTGGACACCGCACGGCCGAAGGCCCCGTACGCAGCGGACGTACGGGGCCTTCGGCCGTGACCGCGGCCCCTCAGGACCCGGTCTCGCCGTCCAGCGCCTCGCGCAGCAGGTCCGCGTGCCCGTTGTGCCGCGCGTACTCCTCGATCATGTGGACGTAGATCCAGCGCAGGTTCAGGGTGCGGCCGTTGACCGTGAAGGTCTCGTCCAGGCTCCGGTCGGCCACCACCGCGTCGCAGGCCGCGATCTCGGCCGTCAGGGCCGCGTGGTCGGCCTCGGCCCGCGCCGGGTCGAGGTCGTCGAAGTCGGCGTCCGGGGCGTCCGGGGTGCAGTGGAGGGCGTCGATCGCCTCGCCGGCGAACCGCTGCCGGAACCAGACGCGTTCGACGTAGGCAAGGTGGCGGACCAGGCCGAGCAGGGTCAGCGGGGACGGCGGGGTGCCGGGCCGGGCGAGCTGTTCGCCGGTCAGGCCCGCGCACTTGGTGAGCAGGGTGTCACGGTGGAAATCGAGCCAGCCTTGCAGCATCGCGCGTTCGCCCGTGGCGGAGGGCGTCCGGCGGCGTTCGGTCCGGGGTGCGATCCATGTCATGACGGGATTGTGGGGCCTGGCGGGCGGGCCGTGCGACGGAGTTGTCGGCCGGGTGCGGGCCGGTGACCTGCGTCGCCACGAGGAAGGAAGGTGTTGACCTCGTCTACCGACACCGTTAGCTTCGCTATACGGATTGTTGATTCCGTTAAGCGGAAATGCCTGAGTCGGCGACGGCATCGGGCACAAGCACCGGGAGGGTACCGAAATGGGGCAGCAGGAGACCGTGGCCACGAGCTTCGCGGACACCGTACGCGAGGGCATCGGAGCCGCCCTCGCCGAGGTGGACGCCGACCTGGCGCGGCGCTACCCGGGTGACCCCGGCACCCGTCAGCCCGTCCACACGGTCTACGTCCCCGGCGACGCCTTCACCGCCGGCACCATCCGCTCCTGGGGCGACCAGGCGCTGGCCATGCTCGACGAGCACGCCCCCGACGCCGGCGCGCTCGCCGCGGTCCTCGGCATCTCCGACGACCTCGCCGGCCCGGTGTACGACCGGGTCCGCGCCAAGCTGGAGCGCGAGCCCGTCGAGGACCTCCGGATCGACTTCGAGGACGGCTACGGCCTGCGCTCCGACGCCGAGGAGGACGAGGCCGCCGCGCGCGCCGCCGCACTGGTCGCCGCCGCCTATCGTGGGGACACCTCCCGGCCGGAGGCTGGGGGAGGCACCGCCGCCCCTTACATGGGCATCCGCATGAAGTGCATGGAGGCCGCCGTCCGCGACCGCGGCATCCGCACCCTGGACGTCTTCCTCACCGGCCTCATGGCGGCCGGCGGCCTGCCCGAGGGCCTCGTCCTGACCCTCCCCAAGGTGACCTACGTCGAGCAGGTCACCGCCATGGCCCGACTGCTGGAGGCGTTCGAGAAGGCCCACGCCCTCACGCCCGGCCGGATCGGCTTCGAGATCCAGATCGAGACCACCCAGTCCATCCTGGGCGCCGACGGCCGCGCCACCGTCGCCCGCATGATCGAGGCGGCCGAGGGCCGTGCCACCTCGCTCCACTACGGCACCTTCGACTACAGCGCCTCCTGTGGCGTCAGCGCCGCCTACCAGGCCAGCGACCACCCGGTGGCCGACCACGCCAAGGCCGTCATGCAGGTCGCCGCCGCCGGCACCGGCGTCCGCGTCTCCGACGGCTCCACCAACGTGCTGCCGGTCGGCCCCACCGCCCAGGTCCACGACGCCTGGAGGCTGCACCACGGCCTCACCCGCCGCGCCCTGGCCCGCGCCTACTACCAGGGCTGGGACATGCACCCGGGCCACCTGCCGACCCGCTACGCCGCCGTCTACGCCTTCTACCGCGAGGGCCTGGAGAAGGCCGCCGCCCGGCTCGCCGCCTACGTCGCCAAGGCCGGCGGCGACATCGCCGACGAGCCCGCGACCGCCAAGGCGCTCAGCGGCTACCTGCTCCGCGGCCTCGACTGCGGCGCCGTCGACAGCGACGAGGTCGCCCGCCTCACCGGGCTGACCCGTGCCGACCTCGACGGCCTGGCGGGCCGCCCGACGAAGTCGGCCTGAACCGGAGCCGGTCGAACCGGCTCGGGGGCGGCCGTGCCATCGGCCGCCCCCGTTGACCGCTGCCGGCCGTGACCCGCCCCGGGGCCCGGCCGGTTCGCGTGCGGCGTCACGGGGGAACGCCGCACGCGCGGGCACGCGCCCCGTCCACCGGCGGCGCCGGTCAGCCTCCGGCCGGCCGGATCTCCCCCGAACCGCGCGGGATCAGCCGGGTGGGGATCTCCCACCGCTGCGGCGGCTCGTCGACGCCGTCCAGCCGTCGGAACAGCAAGCCGGCCGCCGTCCGGCCGAGTTGGGCGGAGTCCTGGGCGACGACCGTGATGGCGGGGCGGACCAGATCGGCGAGTTCGAAGTCGTCGAAGCCGACCAGCGCGACCGGGCGGGAGTGGCCGCGCAGCACCCGGACGGCGGTGACGGTGACGCGGTTGTTGCCCGCGAAGAGGGCGGTGACCGACTCCGGCGCGGCCAGCATCGCGGTGGTCGCGGCGCCCACCCGGTCCGGGGCGGTGGAGCCCAGGGAGACCCAGGAGTCGTCGACCGGCAGCCCCGCCTCGGCCATCGCGGTGCGGTAGCCGCGCAGCCGCTCCTTGGCGGTGTGGATGCGGGGCTGGTCGCCGATGAAGCCGATCCGGCGGTGGCCGTGCGCGATGAGGTGCGCGACCGCGGCCCGGGCGCCGCCGAAGTTGTCGGAGAGGACCACGTCGGCGTCGATCCGGCCGGCCGGGCGGTCCACGAAGACGGTGGCGATGCCGGCGGCCATCTCGGGGGCGAGGTAGCGGTGGTCGTCGCCGGCCGGGATGACCACCAGCCCGTCCACCCGGCGGGCGCACAGGGCCAGCACCAACTCCTGCTCGCGGGCCGGGTCCTCGGCGCTGGAGCCGTTGATCAGCAGGGCGCCGTGGCTGCGCGCGACCTCCTCGACGGCGCGGCTGAGCGGCCCGTAGAAGGGGTCGGCGAGGTCCTCCAGGACCAGTCCGATGCTGGCGGTCCGGCCCTTGCGCAGGATCCGGGCGGAGTCGTTGCGCCGGAAGCCCAGCGCGGTGATGGCGTCCTGGACGCGGCGTTCGGTGTCCGGGGTGACGCCCGGCTCGCCGTTGACCACCCGCGAGACGGTCTTCAGGCCGACGCCGGCGCGCGCCGCGACATCCTTCATCGTGGGGCGGGTGCCGTAGCGATGGGAAGTGCCGCGGGCGGTCTCGGTCACGTGTGCGGTCCTGTCTGCCGGGGGACGGATGCGGTGTCGGGTGCGCCCGTGGGCGCCACGCGCCGACGGGTCGCCGGGTGGCGACGAGCATAGCCCCTAGACAACGTTGTCAAATGCCGGAAGACTGGCGTTCTCATGCCGGGCCGGTACTCCGGCCCCCCGGCCCACCAGGAGAATTCGACACCGATGCAGACGGACCTCAGCGCAGCGCTGGACATCGGCGGCACCAAGATCGCCGGCGCCCTGGTGGACGCGCGCGGCAGACTCGTCGTCCGGGCCGCCCGGCCGACCCCCGCCGACCAGGACGGCGCCACCGTGATGGGGGCGGTGGCCGAGGTCGTCCGGGAGCTGGCCGCCGGGCCCCACTGGGCGCGGGTGGCCGCCGTCGGCATCGGCAGCGCCGGGCCCGTGGACGCCGAGGCCGGCACCGTCAGCCCGGTCAACATCCCCGGCTGGCGCGACTTCCCGCTGGTCGCCGGGGTGCGGGCGCTGGTCGGGGGACGTCCGGTGACGCTGGTCGGCGACGGGGTGGCGATGACCGCGGCCGAGCACTGGCAGGGCGCCGCGCGGGGCCACGACAACGCCCTGTGCATGGTGGTCTCCACCGGGGTCGGCGGCGGGCTGGTCCTCAACGGGCGGCTGCACGCGGGGCCTTCGGGCAACGCCGGGCACATCGGGCACATCAGCGTCGACCTCGACGGCGACCCGTGTCCGTGCGGGGCGCGCGGCTGCGTGGAGCGGATCGCCAGCGGTCCCAACATCGCCCGCCGGGCGCTGGCCAACGGCTGGCGACCGGGCCCCGACGGGGACGACAGCGCCGCCGCGGTCGCCGCCGCGGCGCACGCCGGTGATCCCGTCGCGGTGCGCTCCTTCGAACGGGCCGGGCAGGCGCTGGCCGCGGGGATCGCCGCCACCGCCACCCTCGTCGAGATCGACATAGCCGTCGTCGGCGGCGGCGTCGCGGGGGCCGGGGACGTCCTGTTCGCCCCGTTGCGCGCCGCCCTCCGGGATTACGCCACGCTGTCCTTCGTGTCCGGGCTGGCCGTGGTCCCGGCCCAGATGGGCACGGACGCCGGCGTGGTGGGGGCCGCCGCGGCGGCCGCGCAACAGTCCCGTCTCGATGCGTTCGTCCCCGCCCCATAGGGGCACCGGTCGCACCCCTGCGCCCCTTAGTCTGGCTTCCGGCCGCCTGAGGGGTTGCGGCACAATGCCCCGGCGTCCAGGACGTACGGGCCGCTGAGGCACGCCAGACGGGTAGCGAGGGGAACGCACGGTGACTTCGGGGGAGCACGAGCAGCGCGGGGCGGACGGAACCGGTGCGGCGGACGGCGTGAACGGCCCCCAACCGGTCGGCGGGGCGCCGGCCGGCGGTGCGCCGCGGTCCGCGTCCCGCAGCGGCCCGCAGCGCGGCGTGGACGACGATCTGACCGGGCAGGTGCTCGGCGGCCGCTACCGCGTCACCGGCCGGATCGGCCGCGGCGGCATGGGCGTGGTCTGCCGGGCCGAGGACCAGGTGCTGGGCCGCGAGGTCGCGCTCAAGGTCCTGCGCGCCTACACCGACGCGTCCGCCCCCGAACTCGCCGACCTGCGGACCCGGATGCAGCGCGAGGCGCGGGCCGCGGCCCGGATCCGGCACTCCGGCGTGGTCACCGTCCACGACGTCATCGAGGAGGCCGGCCGCCCGGTCATCGTGATGGAGTTGGTGGACGGGCCGTCGCTGGACGACGCCATCGGCGCGCAGGGCCCGTTGGACCCGCAGGAGATCGCCCGGATCGGCGCCGCCGTCATGGACGCCCTGGACGCCGCCCACGAGGTCGGCGTGCTGCACCGCGACGTCAAGCCCGGCAACGTCCTGTTGGAGCGTGCCGGGCGGACCCCGGACCGGGCCGGCTCCCGCGGCGGCCGGGTGGTGCTCACCGACTTCGGCATCGCCAGCATCGAGGCCCCCGGGGACGGCGCCAGCACCAACATCACCCGCAGCGGCGAACTGGTCGGCTCGCTCGACTACCTGCCGCCCGAGCGCGCACAGGGCATGGACCCCACCCCCGCCTCGGACATCTGGTCACTGGGCATGACGCTCTACGCGGCGGTCGAGGGCGGCAGCGCGCCGTTCCGCCGCACGTCGGTGTACTCGACGCTGACCGCGATCGTCACCGAACCGCTGCCCGCACCGCGGCGGGCCGGGCCACTGACGCCCGTCCTGTACGCCCTGATGGCCAAGAACCCGGCCGACCGCCCGTCCGCCGCCCAGGCCCGCAGCATGCTCCAGGCCGTGGCGGAGGGCCGAGACCCGGGCGTCACGCCGCCCCCGCCGCCGTCGTTCCCGCAGCCCGGCTCGCCGTACGCCCCGACCGCCACCGACGTGACCGCGGGTGCCGGGCCGCTGCCCGGTCCCGCGGGTGCCGGGGTGGCGCCGGCCGGTTGGCTCGGCGGCCCGGGCGTCCAGGGCGGCGCCGTGCCGCAGCCGCCCGGCGCGCACCCGCCCCGGCCGGTCCACGACACCTCGACGGCGGCGGCCGGTTCCGCGACCGCCGCCACCGGCCCGCATCCGTACCCGACCGGCCCGGACGGCGACACCGCCCGACTGCCGGCCCGCCGGCGCCGTCGGGTGCTGCTGGCGGTGGCGGCGGTCCTGGCCGTGCTGGCCGGCGGCGGCGGCCTCACCTACGCCCTGGTCGGCGGCGGTTCCGGCGACCGGGACACCGCGAGCGGGCGGAAGCCGGCCGCACCGGCCAGCACGCCGGCGACGGGCCAGCCGAGCGTCTCCGCCGGCAAGGGCGGCGACGGCAAGGCCACCGGCGCCTCACCGACCGACACGGCGTCCCCCTCCGGGGCCCCCTCGTCCTCCGGTGCTCCCAAGCCCGGTGCGCCGGGCGGCAGTCCCGGCGGCCAGACCGGCGGAGCGGCCGCGGGCGGCAACCAGAGCGGCACGGACGGCGGCGCCTCGGGCGGAGCGCACGGCGGAACGTCCGGCGGCGCCCACGGCGGCACGTCCACCGGCGGCTCCGGATCCGCGGCCGGCGGTGCCAGCGGGGGGAGCGGCGGTGGCTCGCCGGCCCCCGGACCGGCCTGCACGAACATCGGCGGGGGCAAGGCCAATTGCCCCGTGTGGCGCACCGCGAACTCCTACACCGCGTCCTTCCAACAGGTCGGCCACCTCAACGCCGGCACCAACTACTTCTACTGCCAGGCCAAGTTGGGCCGTCGTGAGACGTACGGGAAGTGGACCAACGTGTGGTGGGCCAAGACCGACGACGACAGCGGCAACGCCGGCGTCTACGTCAGCGTCGTGTACCTCACCGGCGGGGAGAACGACCAGCCGGTGCCCGGGTTGCAGGTCTGCTGAACCGCGGTGCGCGGCCGGCCGACGGGGATCCATGGGACCCCGGCATATGCGACGTACCGCCCCGCCGCCGGCCGCCCGCAGACCGTGCGCGGGTGGGGGTTTCGGTGCTGGAGGGGCGGGGGAGCGCTTGGTTGCCGGGGCATCGCGGCGGGGGAGGCGGACCGGCGTCCCCCGTGCGGTGTGTTCCGCCAACGTGTTCCCGGCGCTGCGCGCGGCCCGTGGTCCCGAGCGTTTCCGTGGCAGGGTGTTGCGGGCAACTCACCTGGGTCTAGGGAAGAGGGGAAACCGTGATCGTCTGGCTGAACGGCACGTTCGGTGCGGGCAAGACCACTGCGGCTCATGAAGTGCTCGACCTGCTTCCCGGAAGCACGCTCTACGACCCCGAACTCCTCGGCACCGGGCTGCGGTCGATGCTGCCGCCCAAGCGCCTCGAAGAGGTCGACGACTACCAGGACCTTCCGTCCTGGCGGCGGATGGTCGTGGACACCGCGGCGGCCCTGCTCACCGAGGTGCCGGGCCCCCTGGTGACCCCGATGACGCTGCTGCGCCAGGAGTACCGCGACGAGATCTTCGGCGCCCTCGCCGCCCGCCGGATACCGGTCCGACATGTCCTCCTGGATGCGGAGGAAACGATCCTGCGCTCCCGGATAGCCCACCGCGAGGAAACCCCCGGTGACCCCGAGGGCAACGCCGCCGTCCGCCGCTGGTGCCTGGAGCACCTGGGCCCCTACGCGCAGGCCCTGGACTGGCTCAAGAGCGACGCCCACGTCGTGGACACCACGACCCTGACGCCCCGCCAGACCGCCGAACGGGTCGCCGAGGCCGTCCGCACCGGCGCCGGCGCCTGCGACATCGTGCAAACCCCCGAGCCGACCGCGGAGACCCTCGCCGCCGGAGTGCTGCTCTTCGACGACCAGGACCGTGTCCTACTCGTCGACCCGACATACAAGCCCGGCTGGGAGTTCCCCGGCGGCATCGTGGAACCAGGCGAGGCCCCCGCCCGCGCCGGCGTGCGCGAGGTCGCCGAAGAACTGGGCATCCAACTCGGCTGCACACCGAGGCTGTTGGTACTCGACTGGGAAGCGCCCAAGCCACCCGGCTACGGCGGCCTGCGCCTGCTCTTCGACGGTGGCACGCTCACCGAGGACCGCATCCAGGAACTCCTCCTGCCCGGCTCCGAACTCCGCGCATGGCGCTTCGCCACCGAATCCGAGGCGGAGTCCATGCTCCCGCCCGTCCGCTGGAACCGCCTCCGCTGGGCCCTCCGCGCCCGCGAACGGGGCTGCCCACTGCATCTGGAGGCCGGCGTCCCACTCGGCTAGCCGCTGGGGTTCCGCCCCACGTTGTCGGCTTTCCCGCCGTGGGGGTTTTTGCCGTTGCGCCTGCGGCGCGTTGCCGCTGCGCGGGGCTTTGACGTACGTGGTCGGCCGGCCCGCCGTGGGGGTTTCGCTTTTGCGCCTGCGGCGCGGGGCGTTGTCCGCTGCGCGGGGCTGTTGGGTGCCGGTGACGGGCCTGCGGGGGTGGTGTGCAGGACTGCTGCGCTTTACGTCCTGCACACCACCCCCTCCGGCCCGTCCCCTCCCGTTATGGGTGGGTGGAAAGACGGGTGGGTGGGGCCTGAGGCAAGTGGTCCTCGTTCGGTCGTTCCATGGCCATTACGGGCGCTTTGCTGTCAAACCTGGCCTAGTGGTCCCATATCGACGGCCCGCGCCAGCCCACCCACAGCATCACCCCTCCACCGTTTTCCCACCCTTCAACGGGAGGGGACGGGTCTGCGGGGTGGGGGTAGGGCGGACGTAAAGCGCAGCAGTCCGCCCTACCCCCACCCCGCAGACCCGGCACCGCGGCCGACCAGCCCCGCGCAGCGGCACCGCGCCGCAGGCGCAGAACAGCACCCCGCGGCGGGACGGCCGGCAACGTACGAGCACGCCCCGCGCAGCGGCAACGCGCCGCCAGGCGCAAACGGCAACCCCCGTGGCGGGAGAGCCAACAACGTGGGAATCAGCCCCGCTCGGCAAGGCGCTGAAGGAACAGTGCCTCCGCCAGTGACAGGCGTTCCAGTTCGTCGGGCGACACGCTCTCGTTGACGGCGTGGATCTGCGCTTCCGGCTCGCTGAGTCCGATGAGCAGGATCTCCGCTTCGGGGTAGAGCCCGGCCAGGGTGTTGCACAGCGGGATGGAGCCGCCGAGGCCGGACGTCTGCATCTCCTTGCCGTCGTACGCCTCGCGCAGTGCCGCGGCCATCGAGGCGTAGGCGGGGCTGGTGGTGTCCGCGCGGAACGGCTGGCCCTGGCCGACCTGCTCGACGCCGACCCGGGCGCCCCAGGGTGCGGCGCCTTCCAGGTGGGCGGCGAGCAGCTTGGTGGCGTCGGCGGCGTCGATGCCCGGCGGCACCCGCAGGCTGACCAGGGCGCGGGCCGAGGCGTGTACGGACGGTGTGGCGCCGACCACCGGCGGGCAGTCGATGCCCAGGACGGTCACGGCGGGGCGGGCCCAGAGTCGGTCGGCGACGGTTCCGGTGCCGATGAGTTCGACGCCGTCCAGGACCTTGGCGTCCTTGCGGAAGTCCTCGTCGGAGTACTGCAGGCCGTCCCAGGTGGCGTCGGCGGCGAGGCCGTGCACGGTGGTGGAACCGTCCTCGGCGCGCAGCGAGTCCAGGATCCGGATGAGGGCGGCCAGGGCGTCGGGGGCCGCGCCGCCGAACTGGCCGGAGTGGAGGTTGCCCTCCAGGGTGTCGACCTGGACGTGCACCATCGTCATGCCGCGCAGGGTGGCGGTGACGGTGGGCAGTCCGGCCCGGAAGTTGCCGGAGTCGCCGATCACGATGGCGTCGGCCGCGAGGAGTTCGGGGTGTGCCTCGGCGTACCGTTCCAGGCCGCCGGTGCCCTGTTCTTCCGAACCTTCGGCGATGACCTTGATGTTGACGGGGACGCCGCCGTGCTCCTTGAGCGCGCGCAGCGCGGTCAGGTGCATGATCATGCCGCCCTTGCAGTCCGCGGCGCCGCGGCCGTACCAGCGGCCGTCGCGCTCGGTCAGTTCGAACGGCGGGGAGATCCAGGCGTCCTCGTCCAGCGGCGGTTGCACGTCGTAGTGGGCGTACAGCAGCACGGTGGGCGCGCCGGCGGGGCCGGGGAGGTGCCCGTAGACGGACTGGGTGCCGTCCGGGGTGTCGAGCAGGGCGACGTCCTCGAAGCCCTCGGCCCGCAGGGCGTCCGCGATCCAGTGGGCGGCCCGCTCGCTCTCGCTCTTGGGGAACTGCGCGAAGTCCGCGACCGACTTGAAGGCCACCAACTCGGCGAGTTCGGTCCTGGCCCGTGGTTGCAGGGCGGCGACGGTCTGGGCGAGCTGGCTGTCAGGCATGGAACGCTCCTTGTGGGCGCGGCGTTGGGTACGTGGGGGCACGCGCGGCGGGGTGGGCCGGGCGGGCCCGGACGTACGCGTGGGCGTGCTCCGATCTTCCCACAGGCGGCTCGCCCGGACGCGGCCCGTAGGATGCGGGCGGTACGCGCAGCCAGGCATCGGACGGGAGCGGAAGCACAGGTGAGCAGCGAGCAGGCGGCCGAAGGCAACCAGCAGGTGTGGGACGTCGTGGTGGTGGGCGCGGGGCCCGCCGGTGCCTCGGCGGCACACGCCGCGGCGTGTGCGGGACGCCGGGTGCTGCTGCTGGAGAAGGCCGAACTCCCCCGTTACAAGACGTGCGGCGGCGGCATCATCGGCCCGTCCCGGGATTCCCTTCCGCCCGGTTTCGAACTGCCGCTGCGCGACCGGGTGCACGCGGTCACCTTCGCGCTCAACGGGCGGTTGACCCGCACCCGCCGTTCCAAGCACATGCTCTTCGGGTTGATCAACCGTCCGGAGTTCGACGCCGCCCTGGTGGAGTCCGCGAAGGACGCCGGGGCGCAGGTGCGGACGGGCGTGACGGTCACGCGGGTGGAGCAGCACGGGGCCAACGTCCCGGACCGCCGGACGGTCGCGGTGGTGCTCGGGGACGGCGAGGTGGTGCTGGCCCGGGCGGTGGTCGGCGCGGACGGCAGCGCGAGCCGGATAGGCGCGCACGTCGGCGTCAAGGTCGACCAGGTCGACCTGGGGCTGGAGGTCGAGATTCCGGTGCCGGAGACGGTCGCCGAGGACTGGGCGGGCCGGGTGCTCCTGGACTGGGGGCCGATGCCGGGCAGTTACGGCTGGGTGTTCCCGAAGGGGGACACCCTGACCGTCGGGGTGATCTCGGCCCGCGGCGAGGGCGCGGCCACCAAGCGCTACCTGGAGGACTTCGTCGGCCGGCTCGGTCTGGCCGGCTTCGAGCCGCGGATCTCCTCCGGGCACCTGACCCGTTGTCGGGCGGACGACTCGCCGCTGTCGCGGGGGCGGGTGCTGGTCTGTGGTGACGCGGCGGGCCTGTTGGAGCCCTGGACGCGGGAGGGGATCTCCTTCGCGCTCCGGTCCGGTCGGCTGGCGGGCGAGTGGGCGGTGCGGATCTCGGAGGCACACGACGCGGTGGACGCCCGGCGCCAGGCCCTGAACTACGCCTTCGCCATCAAGGCCGGGTTGGGCGTGGAGATGGCGGTCGGCCGCCGGTTGCTGGCCGTCTTCGCGCGCCGCCCCGGGGTGTTCCACGCCGCGTTGACCGGGTTCCGGCCCGCGTGGCGGGCGTTCGCGAAGATCACCCGCGGTACTGCGACGCTCGCCGAGATGGTCCGCACGCACCCGCTCGCCCGGCGTGCGCTGGATGCCTTCGACCGGGCGGAGGCGTCCGCTCCGACCGTGCCCGCCGACCGGCCGGTGGAGGTCAGCGACCCGGAGCCGGCGGCCGAACGGCAGTGACGAGCCAGCCGGCGCCCCGCAGCCGGACCGCGCCGCCGTCCTCGTAGGGGCGCAACGCCTCGGTGAGGGCCGCCCGGGCGCGGTCCCGGGATTCCGGGGCGGCCCGCTCCAGCAGGTGGCGGCCGGGGCCGGAGCCGAGGAGGAAGGCCGCCGCGTCCCCGGCGTCGCGGCCCCAGGTGCCGGGCGCGGTCACCGGCGTCACGGTGGTCCCGGCGAATCCGGCCGCGGAGAGCACCTCACGGACGCGGTCGGGGGCGGCGAGGGAGAATATTCCGGGCGCGCCGGGGACGCCGAAGCCGTCCAGCGGGACGTGGGGGCGCAGCGCCGCCAGTGCCTGGAACCACTCGCTGCGGTCGGCGGGGGAGCCGCAGACGAACGCCAGCCGGCCGCCGGGGCGCAGCGCCCGTCCGATGTTGGCGAAGGCGGCGACCGGGTCGGCGAAGAACATCACGCCGTAGCGGCTGATCGCGACGTCGAAGCCGCCCGCGGGGAAGGCGTGGACCTGGGCGTCGCCCTGTTCGAAGGTCGTGTTGGTCAGTCCTTCGCGGGCCGCCGCGGCGCGGGCTCCGGCCAGCATCGGCGCGGAGAGGTCCACGCCCCGGGCGTGCCCGTCGGCGGCGCGGCGGGCGGCGAGTCGGGTGGTGGCGCCGGCGCCGCAGCCGATGTCCAGGACGCGGTCGGCCGGGGCGATGTCCGCGGCGTCGAGCAGCGGCGCGTTGAACCCGCCGTTCACCGCGTCCCAGCGGTCCTGGTGGTCGG
This sequence comes from Streptomyces sp. x-19, assembly GCF_046549115.1. NCBI lineage: Bacteria > Bacillati > Actinomycetota > Actinomycetes > Kitasatosporales > Streptomycetaceae > Streptomyces > Streptomyces sp. x-19. The sequence continues at coordinate 16,767 of NZ_JAJPWK010000016.1, forward strand.
CCCAGTGGGTCCCTTCGTAGCCGTTCCAGGCGTGGGCCTGCGCGGCGTTGGGGATGTCGGGGAGCGCGGTGCCGTTGGGGTGTGCCATGGGGAGCGTCCTCCTGGGGGTGGGTTCTTGCCGGCGAGTGCCGGCCGCATGCGGCCGGGCCGGGGTGGACGGCGGCCCGGGCCCTAGGATGGGCGTGTGCCCAAACCGTGCGGGCCACAGTATGGGCGTGCGCCCAAACTGGCAATCCCCCGTCCCCGAGAGGTCCCATGTCACCGCGTGGAGTGGCGATCCCCGACGTCCGCGAACGGCTCTTCGCCGCCGCCGAACGCCTCCTGGCCCGGGCCGGGCCGGGCGCGCTGACCAGCCGTGCGATCACCGCGGAGGCGGGCTGCTCCAAGGGACTGCTGCACGCCCACTTCGCCGACGGACTGGACGAGTTCGTCGCCGACCTGTGCCTGGACCGGTTCGCCCGCACCGCGCACCAGGCCGCCCGGCTCCCGGAGAAGGCCGGCCAGGACAGCGTGGCCGCGAACCTCGGCACCGTCGCCGGCACCCTGCTGGACTCGGCGGGCCCGGTCATCGCCGGCCTCGCGCTCACCCGCCCGGCCGCCGCCCAGCGGATCCGCACCGCGCTCCGCGACGGCGCGCCGGGATTCGACGCGATGCAGGAGGCGATCACCGACTACCTCGACGCCGAACGGCGCCTGGGGCGGCTCGCGCCCGACACCGACACCGGTGCGGTCGCGCTCGCCCTCGTCGGCACCGTCCACCACCTGCTGATGACCGGCTGGGCCGGGGCGCCCGATCCCCGCGGACAGGCGGAACGGCTGGTGACGATGCTCGTCGGGCCGGCCGGGGCCGCGGCCGGCGACCCCGGCTGATCCGGCGGTCGGACGTACTCCCCGGGGAGTAGCCGGGACCACCGCCTCCGGCGGACGCCGCCGCGCCGCACCGCGGTCTAGCGTGGCGGCATGGACAACGCACGGCCGCCCTGGGCGCGGCGCCGCCACGACGCGGCCGGGGGCGGGTGGGCGACGGCCCCGGCGCCCGGCAGCCGCCCCCGCGGCCGACTGCCCTGGCGCTCGACGCTGGCGGTGGCCGTGCTGGTCACCGTCGGCAGCAACGCCGCCGCCCACGGCCAGACCGACCGGGTCCCGCTCGATCCGCTCGGCCATGCGCTGCTCCTCGCCGGGGCCGTGCTGCTGCTCTTCCGCCACCGCTTCCCGCGGGCCACCGCCGTCGGTACCGCGGCCTGCTGCGCCGCCTACTTCACGGCCGGTTACCCCTACGGCCCGGTCTTCGTCACGCTGGCGCTCGGGGCCTTCGCGGCGATCGTCGCCGGGCACCGGGTGGTCGCCTGGTGCGCCGTGGGCGGGGTGTGGCTGCTGCACCTGTTGGTCGCGCACTGGCTCTACCGATGGCTGCCCCCGTACCTCGGGCCGGCACCCTGGACGCAGGAACTGGTCGTCACCGCCTGGGTGGCGGCCGTGCTGGCGGCTTCCGAGCTGGTCCGGGTGCGCCGCGAGCAACTGGCCCGGACGCGGGCCGAACGCGCGGCCGCCGAACGCCGCCGGGCCGACGAGGAGCGGCTGCGGATCGCCCGTGAACTCCACGACGTCCTCGCGCACAGCATCTCGGTCATCAACGTCCATGCCGGCGTCGGGCTGGCGCTGCTGGACTCCGACCCCGAACAGGCGCGGACCGCCCTGACCACCATCAAGGCCGCGAGCAAGGAGGCGCTCGGCGAGGTCCGGCAGGTCCTCGACACCCTGCGTTCCCCGGGGGACGCCCCGCGGGCGCCGGCGCCCGGCCTGGACCGGCTGTCCGAACTGACCGAACAGGCCCGCGGCGCCGGCCTCGCCGTGGACGTCACCACCGAGGGCGACGCGGTCGCCCTGCCGCCCGGCACCGACCTCGCCGCCTTCCGCATCGTCCAGGAGGCGCTGACCAACATCGTCCGGCACTCGGGTTCGCGCACCGCCCGGGTCCGGCTCCGTTACGCTCCCGGTGCGCTGGAGATCCGGGTCGACGACGACGGCCCGGCGACCGTCGCCGCCGAGCAACCGACCGGCGGCGGCAACGGGCTGGCCGGGATGCGGGAGCGGGCCGCGGCCCTGGGCGGCACCATCGAAGCCGGCCCGCGGTCGGACGGCGGCTTCCGCGTCCTGGCCCGCGTCCCGCTCACCGTCGGGGGCCGTGCCGTCCCAGAGGAGGAGTCGTGATCCGGGTACTGCTCGCCGACGACCAGCTCCTGGTCCGGGCCGGCTTCAAGGCGCTGCTGGACGCCCAGGCCGACATCGAGGTGGTCGGCGAGGCGGCCGACGGCCAGCAGGCCCTGACCGGCGTCCGGGCGCACCGGCCGGACGTGGTCCTGATGGACATCCGGATGCCGGTGGTCGACGGCCTGGCCGCCACCCGGGGGATCACCGGGGACCCCGCGCTGCGGGACGTCAAGGTCGTCATGCTGACCACCTTCGAACTCGACGAGTACGTCTTCGAGGCGATCCGCTCCGGCGCCTCCGGCTTCCTGGTCAAGGACACCGAACCGGACGAACTGCTGCGGGCGGTGCGCGCGGTGGTGGCCGGTGACGCGCTGCTCTCGCCGGGGGTGACCCGCCGGCTGATCGCGGAGTTCGCCGCCCGCTCCAAGGAGCCGGCGCCGGCCGCCGCGCTCGGCGTGCTCACCGAACGCGAGCGGGAGGTGATGGCCCTGGTGGGCATCGGGCTCTCCAACGAGGAGATCGCCCGCCGGCTGGTGGTCAGCCCGCTCACCGCCAAGACCCACGTCAGCCGCACCATGGTCAAGCTGGGCGCCCGGGACCGCGCCCAACTGGTCGTCCTCGCCTACGAGTCGGGGCTGGTGCGGCCGGGCTGGCTCGGCTGACGCCCCGGGCCGGGCGGACGGGGGCCGTGGGACGGCCCGCGAGCCCGCCGCCACCGGCGCCCGTGGCGGGGCGTCAGCTCGGCGCGGCGGCAGCCCGCGCACACCGCGGACCCCGCACCGATCAGATGGCGCCACGCTCCCGCCACAGCGCCGGCAGGGACGGGTCGCCGGAGACCTTCAGGCCGTCCCACGGCAGGCGGTTCCACAGCGCGAGGTACAGCTCCTCGGCCGGGCCCTCGACCGTGCAGTCCGCGGTGGCGTCCGCCGCGAGGGGCGTGTCGTGCCGCTCCGTGCGCGGCGGGCCGTCGGGCGTGAGGTGCACCGTCCACTCGGCGCCGGGGGTGTCGTCGGCGCGCAGCCGCAGCGTGCCGGGCGTCTCGGGGCGCACACGGCTGCGGTCGCCGGCGTGGAAGCCCCGCAGGAGTTCGTCGATGCCGTCGGCGGCGAAGCGGGCCGGCAGCGGCGTCAGCGCGACGCCGGCCGCCTGCTGGGCGTCGGCGCGGTGCACCGACGTCTCGTGCGCCTGCCGGCGCGCCCAGAAGGCGAGCGGTGACGGGGCCGGCAGGAACGTCCACGTGCGCAGGTCCGCCGGTGCGGTGTGGAGCGCCAGGACGAGGTGGTGGTGGCCCTCGCGCAGCCAGGGCACCAACTCGTCGTCGGCCAGCTCCGGCAGCTCCGGGACGGGACGCCGCTGCTCCTGGGGCTCGGTCACCAGGCCCGTCACCCACCGGTGGACCGTCCCCACGTGCCGCACCAGGTCCCGCATCCGCCAGTCGGGACAGGTCGGCACCGGGGCGTCGGGGCCGGCCTCGTCCGCGGCGTCCGCGAGCAGCCCGCCGTCCAGCCGCAGGGTTTCGACGAACTCAGTGATCTCCATGCGTCCGAGTGTGCCAGCCGCCACTGACACCGGCCGGCGCCGGGGCGGTCGCCGCCGGACCGACGCACCGGACGCTCGGCGCCGCGGGCCCCGCACCGACCGGTGCGGACCCGTCACCGGCCGCCGCGCACACCGCCGTCCCGGAGCCGAACGCCCCCTCGCGCCAGCGGGGTTGACGCGGTTTCCGTTCCGGGCGGCTCAGGTGCCGGCCGGGCGGGGCCCGGCCGTGCCGCGGTGCGATCCGCGCGTCAGGTGCGCGATCAGCGCCGCCACCGCCGCCAGCAGCGCGAGCGTGGTCAACGCGACCGGCAGGCCCCACGCCTCGGCGAGGAAGCCGATCGCGGGCGGTCCCAGCAGCATGCCGCCGTAGCCGATCGTGGAGGCCACCGCGACCCCGTTCGGCCCGCCGGCCGCCCCGGCGCGCGCGAGGGCGATCGGGAAGATGTTGGCCAGCCCCAGTCCGGCGACCGCGAAGCCGACGCAGGCGCCCCACGCGGTCGGCGCGAGCGCCCCGAGCAGCAGGCCGGACGCCGCCGTGGTGCCACCCGCGACCAGGGCCCGCGCCGGGCCGAACCGCTCGACGACCGCGGTCCCGGAGAGCCGCCCGACGGCCATCGCCAGCGCGAACACCGCGTAGCCGGCCGCCGCGAGGCCCGGCGCGGCGGCCAGGTCCTGGGACAGGTGCAGCGCGCCCCAGTCGGCCAACGCGCCCTCGCCGTACGCGGTGCACAGCGCGATCACCCCGAAGACGAGGACGAGCCGGCGGGGCCGGCCGGACGCGTCGGTCCGCCGGGGACGGTCCGGGCCCGCCGCGGCGCGTTCCTCGGGGTGCGGCGCCGCACTCCCGGCCCCCGCGCGCTCCCGCAGCAGCACGGCGCCCGCGCCGACCGTCGCCAGCAGGCCGCACGCGGCGAGCCCCGACAGGTGCGCGGCCGGTGAGAGGTGCCCGGCGACCAGCCCGCCGAGGCTGGCACCGACCATGCCGCCCAGGCTGAAGGCGGCGTGGAAGCCGGACATCACCGGCCGGCGCAGAGTGGCGATCAGTTCGACGGCGGCGCTGTTCATGGCGACGTTGAGGGAGCCGTACGCGGCACCGAAGACCAGGAGGGCCAGGCCCAGCGCGGTCGCCGAGTGGGCGAGCGGGGGCAGCAGGATGCTCAGCGCGAGGGCCGCGCCGGAGGCGACGGTCACCGGGTGGCTGCCGAAGCGCCGGCACAGCCGTCCGGTGAGCATCATGAACGCCACCGCCCCGGCCGACACGCCGAGCAGGGCGAGTCCGAGGGCGCCCGCACCGGCGCCGGTCTGCGCCTTGATCGCGGGGATCCGGACGACCCAGCCGGCGAAGAGGAAGCCGTCGACGGCGAAGAACGCGGTGAGCGCGATGCGCAGCCGCCGGGAATGGTGACCGGCCGCCTCCGGGGCGGCGATCGCCGCCCCACTATGCGCCGGTCGTGCGGTTTTCGGAAGGTTGGTGGGCTTGTGGCCCCGATTGCGAGTCAAGGCCGTGCGTATTTTGTTTAGCGTCGGCACAAAGCCAGAATAGAAGGGTGACCCAGACTCGGACAACCAGGCTGGAGCGGGGCCGCAGCGCCCTCGGACCCGCACTGGAGCTCGTACACACCGGACGCGCGCCCACCCGTGCCGTGCTGACCACCGAACTCGGCGTGACCCGTGCGACCGCGGGGGCGGTGGCCGCCGAGCTCGAAGCGCTCGGCCTGATCACCGTCGACTCCCGGCCGCACGCCTCCGCGGGCTCCCAGGGGCGGCCCTCCCACCGGTTGTCCCTCAACGACGGCGGCCCGGTCGTGCTCGCCGCACAGATCCACGCCGACGGGTACCGCGCCGCCCTGGTCGGCCTCGGCGGCCGGATCGTCGCCACCACCCCCAGCTGCGGCATCATCCCCGCGGACCCCGCGCACGTCCTCGCCGAGGTCGTCGAGGCCGGCGCGGCCCTGCTGCGCGACACCGGGCGGCGCTGCCTCGGCGCGGGCCTCGCGGTGCCCTCCGCGGTCGCCGAACCCGACGGCGAGGCGCTCAACCCGCTCCACCTCGCCTGGCCCTCCGGCGCCCCGGTCCGCGAACTCTTCCTGCGCGCCCTGGCCGACGCCGGCATCCCCGGCGTCACCGAGAAAATCGGCTTCACCGGCAACGACGTCAACCTCGGGGCGCTCGCCGAACACCGGCACGGCGCCGGCCGCGGCGCCCGCCACCTGCTGTGCGTCGCCTCCGGACACCGCGGCGTCGGCGGGGCGCTGGTGCTCGACGGCCGCCTGCACAGCGGAAGTTCCGGCCTCGCCCTGGAAGTCGGCCACCTCACCGTCAACCCCGAGGGCGCGCCCTGCCACTGCGGCAGCCGCGGCTGCCTGGACGTCGAAGCCGATCCGCTCGCCTTCCTCGTCGCCGCCGGCCGCGAACCGGGACCGGAGTTCTCCCTGCTCCACCAGGCCGGCGAACTGCTCCGCACCGCCTACACGGACCCCGGCGTGCGCACCGCCGCCGACCTCCTCATCGACCGGCTCGGCCTGGGCCTCGCCGGCCTGGTCAACATCCTCAACCCGGACCGCATCATCCTCGGTGGCCTGCACCGCGCCCTCCTGGAGGCCGACCCCGAACGACTCCGCGCGGTCGTCGCCGACCGCAGCCTCTGGGGACGCAGCGGCGGGGTGCCGATCCTCGCGTGCAGCCTGGACCACAACAGCCTGGTGGGGGCGGCGGAGTTGGCGTGGCAGCCGGTGTTGGATGATCCGCTGGTGGTGCTTTAGCGGGTCTCTTCCCACGTTGTCGGCGGTCCCGCCGTGGGGGTTGCTGTTTGCGCCTGGCGGCGCGGGCGTTGTCCGCTGCGCGGGGCTTGTTGGGTGCGGTGACGGGCCTGCGGGGGTGGTGTGCAGGACTGCTGCGCTTTACGTCCTGCACACCACCCCCTCCGGCCCGCCACCTCCCGTTGGGGGGTGGGAAGGGCTGGGTAGGTGGTTGCGGTCGGTGGGGTGGTGCGGGGCGTGGAGAGGGGAGCGGGGGCTGCGTGGAGGGGCGGTGGCAGGATGGCGGCATGGTGACGGATCAGCCGTGGACGGGGCTGCACGGGGACCTTTTGACGGTGAAGGACGCGGTGTACGACCGGGGCGGGTTCGCCTGCTCGCTGCCGGTGCCCGAACCGGAGGGTGCCGCATACGCGGCCTGTGCGTTCACGTTGGACGGGCAGGCGGTTCGGTTCCGGGTCGCGAAGACCACGCCGACGAAGGTCGGGCAGTTCGTCACCGTGTGGCAGCGGTCCGCGCAGGGGCCGATCCGGCCCTTCGACGTCGAGGACGGGGTGGACCTGTTCGTCATCAGCTGCCGGGACGACGACGGCTTCGGTCAGTTCGTGTTCCCGCGCGAGGTGTTGTGCGGACGGGACGTCGTCTCCCGCAACGGCTCCGGCGGGAAGCGCGGGTTCCGTGTCTATCCGCCGTGGGTGACGACGACCAACCGGCAGGCTCGCAGCGCACAGGCGTGGCAGGTGGACCACTTCCTCGACCTCGGTGCGCACGGCCCGGCCGATCTGACGCGCGCCCGGACCCTCTACCACCCCTAGCGTCCGCCGCTCTCGGCGGTCGGGCCGGTGGTCGGCGCCGCGCGCCACGCCCGTCGCCGTCGGGTGCTTCCTGTGCGCGGGGGCCGGTCAGACGAAGTGGAGGCGTTCGAGTTCGTCGCCGTCGGCCGGCCTGGTGTACAGGGCGCCGCCGTCCTGGGTCACGCGCTCCAGGTAGGCGTAGATCTGGAGGGCGCGGTTGATGGTGTCCGTCTTGGTGTCGCCGGTGAGTTTGACGGCCTGATCGAGTGCGGCGGCCGCCTTCGGGGCGAGGTTGACGGTGATGCGGGTCGGGCCGGTGTTCTGCCACTCCTGGGCAGCGGCTCCCTTGGGCAAGGTGGACATGTAACGGCTTCCCCTTCGTCCGAACCGTCCGCGGCCTGACCCGGCCAGGCCCCAACGCCTCCACGATGCCCGGTCGTACATACGCTGTCAAGCAATCGTATGTACGGTACGCGCATCATGGCTGCATGAGGCGTGCGTTGCGTAGGGACGTCGTGCTGCACCGTCGCCGGCGCGTGGGGGATGAGTAACAGTCACGTAAGAGCACGGAACGTCACGTTGATGTGCCTCGCTGCTGATCGCTAGCGTCGGGGCGTGAGCGGTTTAGAAGAGCGAGGGCGGCTGAGGGGGGAAGGGCGGGACATGGGCGCCACGGACCTCGACCTCAGCCTGGAAGAACCCAGCAACCGGGCGGACGCGGCCGTCCTCAAGGAGAGCACCGGGCTGACCTTCAGGTGGGAACTCGGCCCCGCCAAGATGGAGGTCGCCACCGACGAGGCCCAATCGATGTCGCCGTCCGCGATCGGCATCGCCATGCTGTTGTTGTCCGCGGGAAGCAGTGTGCCGGCGGTGGTCCTGGCGCTGGCCAACCAGGTGCTCCAGGCCCCCGCGGTGCTGATGGCCATCGGCTCGATCGCGCTGTTCCTGGTGGTCTTCGCCACCGGCACGCTGCTGATGCTGTACGGCGGGGCGGTGCCGAGGTCCCGGTCGGCCGCCGCGTCGGCGGACCGGCCGGCGCCGAGCCGGCGGCGCATGCGCTGACGCCGGTCCCGGCCCCCGGCGGGATCTCCCCGCGGGTGGCCGGGGCCGCGTGGTCACGGCCAGTCCGCCGCGAACGCCCGGGCCGGATTGGCGCGCAGCATCCCCGCCACCGCCTCGGCGCCCACGGCGAGTTCCAGTCGCGGGCGGAGCCGGCGCAGCAGGTACGGCATGCCGGGGCCGCCGTTCACCGACCGGGCGCCGGCCGTCGTGGTGTCGCCGCCGAGCAGGATCCGGTCGGCGAACCCGGCGTCGCAGAGGGCCGCCACCGCGTCCGGCAGCCGCCAGTCCGTGGCGTGGTTGGCGCGCGACGGGCCGTCGAAGGCGAGGTACGCGCCGGCCTCGGCGGCCATCCGGTGCACCGCGGAGTCGGGGGAACGGTTGAGGTGGCCGAGGATCACCCGGTGGGGCGGAACGCCCAACGCGCCGCACAGCAGGTCGAGGACGTCCAGGGCCCCGGTGCCCAGCTCCAGGTGGATGCCGATGGTCGCGCCGGTCGCCCGGTGGGCCTCGGCGGCGGCCGTCATGGTGCGCCGGGTGTGCCGGTCCAGGCCGTGGAAGCCGCCGGCCACCTTGATCATTCCGGCCCTGGGGCGGGCGTGCGGGGCGTCGTCGTGGTCGGGGCCGATGCCTTCGGTCAGTTCGGCGACGAAGAGCGCGGCCGGATCCGTCAGCCCGGCCAGGAACTCCGGGGCGTAGTGCGCCGTTTGGTGGAGTCCGGTCGCGGCCACGACGGTCACGCCCGACTCCCGGGCCAGGCGCGGCAGTTCGGTCGCCCGCCGGCCCATGCCGTGCGGCGTCCACTGGATCATCGCGGCGCCGCCGGCCGCCCGGAACGCGCGCAACTCGGCGGCGGCCGCCTCCGGGTCGGCCAGTTCCTGGCCGGGTAGCTGGGGGCTGGCGAAGAACAGGTGGTCGTGCGCGTCGCAGACGCCGAGCCGCTCGGGGGCGAGGTCCCCGAGGACGGTGCGGACGGTGGGGCCGGCGGACGGCTCGGTGCGGTGGCCGGGGGCGGTGGCGGGCGTCGTGGTCACCACTGCCGCCCGACGCCGAGCCGGTCGGTGCCCGGCGCGGACAGGTGCAGCACGCGGAAGCGCGCCCCGCCCGCGGACTCGGGGACGGGGTCGGCCCAGAGGGTGAAGTGCACCAGCTCCCAGCCGCGGGGGTCCAGGCCGAGGGCCGTGGTGTGCACGCCGTCCGCGGTCGCCAACTTCGCGTGCTCGGCGAGCGCGTCCTCCACGGCGGTCGCCACGTCGACGCCTTCCGGGAGCGGCACGGTCCGCTGGGTGAAGGAGTCGGGGACGCGGTCGGCGGCGGGCCCCGGGCGGTGGTACAGGCCCTGCCAGGTGCGGACCGTCGGCCGCCCGAAGTCGCGGACCACGCCGCGGAACCCGTCGCCGGTCAGGAAGCGGTTCATGCCCTCCTGGTCGGCCCAGAGGTAGAACGGGGCGTACTGGTTGACCGGGGAGCCGTCGGTGCCGCGCTCCCGGATGCCGTACGCCTTCAGGCCGAGGCCCGTGAAGTCGTCCAGCAGGTGGCCCTTGGTCCGCACGCGGTGGCGGATGACCTCCATGTCGTAGTCGGCGGGCAGCGTGACGCGGTATTGCATGGCGTGCATGGGGCTCCGTAGGGGGAGGGGGCGGGGCGGATGCGTCAGGGGGTGACGGGCGGGGGTGGTGTGGCGTGCGTGGCCAAGAGGGCCAGCAGGCCGTGAACCGCGGCGTCGAACGGCGCGGGGTCCTCGGCGGCCCGGGCCAGTACGTAGCCGCCCTGGACGACGGCGGCGACGCTCGCCGCGGTGGCCGCCGGGTCGAGGCCGGCGGCCAGTTCACCGCGGCGTTGGCCCTCGGCGAGGACCTCGGTGATCCGGCGCCGGAGCCAGTCGAACATCGCGTCCAACGGGGCCCGCAGCGCGGGGTCCTGCACCACGTCGCGGTCCTGCGTCATCCGCCCGATCGGGCAGCCGCGCAGCACCTGCCGCTCCCGCAGGAGGTAGGCCGCCACCCGGTCGTACGCCGTGCCCGGGGCGGTGAGGATCGCGTCGGTCGTCGTGCGCATGTCCTCGGCGGTGCGCCGGATCGCCGCCAGCGCGAGGTCGGACTTGCCGGTGAAGTGGTGGTACATGCTGCCCTGGCCCACCCCTGCGCGCTGCAGGATCGCCTTGGGGCTGGTGCCGACGTAGCCGCGCTCCCACAGGAGTTCCTGGGTGCTGGTCACGAGCCGTTCCTGCGTGCTGGACGGGGCGGTGCCGACCGCCGTGCCGTCGTCCTGGTTGCTGCCCATGCCGTGACTGTACATACCAGTAGTTACAAAGATCAAGAGCGGGGCCGGGGACGGCGGGACTCGCGTACCTCCTGCCCCGGTGGGCGTACCTCCGCCGGCGTACGGGGAGTGCCGCCGGGCGTACGACGACGCGCGGGCCCGCGCCGAGGAGTCTCGAAGGCAGGCAGTCGGCGCGCCGCCACCCGGTCCACGGGCGGCCGGCACCCGGCACGTCCCATCAAGGAGTGGACCCCCATGAACGCACTGGCAGCACACTGGTCCGGCGGCGGCCCGGGCCCCTGGATCCTGTTCGTCCCGCTCGTCTGGGCCGCGGTGGTCGCCGGCGTGGTGACCCTGCTGCGCCGCACCGTGTGGCGGCACGGCGGCCCCGGTCGGTCCTTCCGCGGCCCGTGGCCCGGTGCCCGGCCCGCGGCCGGCGGTGACGCCCCGACCCCGATCGCCGTCCTCGGTCGCCGGTTCGCCGCCGGCGAGATCGACGAGGAGGAGTACTGGCGCCGGCTGTCCGTGCTGGAGGAGCACTTCGGCGGCGGCCGCAAGGCCGGCCCGGCCTGACGCGCGGCGCCCGCGGTCAGCCGACCCGCGCGCTCCGACTCCGGGGCCGGGGGTCGGCACCCGCCTCCTCCGCCGGGGCGGGGGCCCAGTGCGGATGCAGTGCCCGGGCCTCCTCCGGTGCGCTCGTCAGCGCGGGGAGGGTGAACCAGACGACCTTGCCCTGGGCGTGCGGGCGCACTCCCCAGTCCTCGCTGAGCGCCGCGATCAGGGCCAACCCTCGGCCGCAGGTCTCCCAGCTGGCGGCGGCCCGCAGGCGCGGCATCCGGGGATCGAGGTCGTGCACCGAGACCGTCAACTGGTCCAGCAGCACGCACAGTTCGACGGTGCACTGCTTGCTGGGACGGGCGTGCCGGTGGACGTTGGCGAGGAGTTCGGTCACCCCGAGGGCGGCCGGATCGACCAGGGCATCGAGGTGCCAGTACCGCAGCTGCGCGGAGACGATCCTGCGCACGTGCCCGATCCGGGCCGGGACGGCCTGGACTTCCACCGTGCAGTGTCTGCTGGGCTGCCTGATCACGACCGCGACTCCCTGATGAGGCCGGGCACCCCTCGTACCGGGGAGGGGCGAAGATCGGAACCGGCGATGCCCGCTGCCCAACAGCGTCATCGCTGGTGAACCCTCAGTGATACGTGTCCAGAGTCGTGCAGCCGGTGCACCCCCGCAACCGCACCACCCCGGCCGCACCCGGCGTTCACGCGCGTGGCCGACGCGCGGCCTCCACCGCGTTGAGGAAGCGGTCGCGGGCGCCCAGGGTCAGTGAGTAGCGGTTGCCGTTGAGGACGGCGAGCGCGCGGTCCCGGGCCGCGAAGAACGGTTTGTGGGCCTCCACCGCGCCGAGCGGGGCGCTGTCGATCTCCGTGCCGTAGCTGGTCAGCAGCGACAGCCGGCCGCCGCTGATGCGCACCTGCCCCGCTCTGGTCAGTGAGCGCAACGCCCGCTCGATCCGCACGCCGGTCGCGTTGTACTCCGACTCCGCCATCGTCACCACTTCCCGATGTCGTGGGCGGGTGCCGTCCACCGCCCCCCTAGGGAAGTTTGCCGCCACTGTGCGCCGTTCACCAGTGCCGTATGGGGCGCAGAGGCGCACAACACCCTTCCCCCAGGCCCTCCTTGGGGGCCCTCAAAGGGTTGTTTATGCAGGTGAGAAGCGTGCGCCGGGTGGTTATAGTCGAAACCTGCCCGGCCTTGCGGGCGGGCCCGTACACCCTGGAGGAGCGCGCCGGTGAGCACCGCACAACAGCCGCAGAGCCGGCCCGGACACCCTGGGCCCCAGGACGCGGCCCGCACGCCGCACCCGTCGGTCCTGCCGACCGTCGACGTGGACCGCTCGGATCCGGACTACCGGGACTGGCTCAAAGAGGCCGTCCGCAAGGTCCAGGCGGACGCCAACCGCACCGCCGACACGCACCTGCTGCGCTTCCCGTTGCCCGAGGAGTGGGGCATCGACCTCTACCTCAAGGACGAGTCGACGCACCCCACCGGCAGCCTCAAGCACCGGCTGGCCCGCTCCCTCTTCCTCTACGGGCTGTGCAACGGCTGGATCCGCCCGGGGAAGCCGGTGATCGAGTCCTCCAGCGGTTCCACGGCCGTCTCCGAGGCGTACTTCGCCTCGCTGATCGGCGTCCCGTTCATCGCGGTGATGCCGGCCACCACCAGCCGGGAGAAGACCCGACTGATCGAGTTCCACGGCGGCACCTGCCACCTGGTCCAGGACCCGCGGACGGTCTACGAGGTGTCCGCCCGGCTCGCCGCCGAGTCCGGCGGGCACTACATGGACCAGTTCACCTACGCCGAGCGAGCCACGGACTGGCGCGGCAACAACAACATCGCCGAGTCGATCTACGAGCAGCTGCGACTGGAGCGCTACCCCGAGCCCACCTGGATCGTCGCCACCGCCGGCACCGGCGGCACCTCCGCGACCATCGCCCGCTACGTGCACTACATGCAGTACGACACCCGGATCTGCGTCCCCGACCCGGAGAACTCCTGCTTCTTCGACGGCTGGCTCACCGGCGACGCGGCGACCGACTGCGCGACCGCCTCCCGCATCGAGGGCATCGGCCGGCCGCGCATGGAGCCGAGCTTCGTGCCCGGTGCGATCGACCGGATGATGAAGGTCCCGGACGCGGCGAGCATCGCCACGGTCCGCGCACTGGAGCGGGCGATCGGCCGCAAGGCGGGCGGCTCGACCGGCACCGGGCTGTGGAGCGCCCTGAAGATCGTCGCGGAGATGGTCGCCGAGGGCCGGACCGGGTCCGTGGTGACGCTGCTGTGCGACCCGGGCGACCGCTACCTCGACAAGTACTACTCCGACGACTGGCTGGCCGAGCAGGGGCTCGACATCGCCCCCTACACCCGGACCGTCGAGCACTTCCTGGCCACCGGCTCCTGGGACGCCTGAGCCGGGCCCGGCCCGTGCATCAGCTGCCGGTGAGTCGCCGGTCCAGCGCCCGCACCGAATCGCGGAAGGAGCGCGCCAGGGCCGGCCGGGCCATCGGCATCAGCCAGCGGAACGCCGCCGGACCGTCCGCCGCGAACGTCCACCGCAGCCGGGTCCCGGTGCCGGCCGGCGTCAGCCGCCAGTCCTCCACCAGGGCGCGCAGCACGGGGGCGTTGGTGCTGTCGACCCGGTAGGCGTAGCGCCCGCCCGGGTCGCTCACCAACACCGTCTCGTCGAAGTGCGTGCCGCCGGTCAGCAGCACGTCGCGGCCCTGGCCGTCGCGGGTCGGCGCCGCCCGTGCCACACCGGTGAACCAGTCGGCCCAGCCCGGTACGTCGCCCGCCAGCGCGGCATAGACGGTCTGGGGCGGCGCGGCGGTCTCGGCGGTGAACACCATCCGCAGCGGGGCCGATTCGACGAAGTCGAGCTCGACGGGGCGGAGCCGTCGGGACATGGGACGAGCACCTCCTAGGGGACGGGGCTGACCTGCGCCGGACACCCTAGCTGACGCGAAATCAGTCGTCCGCGTCGGCCACCGGCTCGCCCGCCACCACCAGCTCCGTAGGCCGGTCGGCGAACTCCGCCCGCGCCGCGGCGGACAGCCCGGCATCCGTCACCAGCACGTCCACGTCGTCCAGTGCGGCGAACGAACTCAGGCCGACCGTGCCCCACTTGGTGTGATCGGCGACCACCACCACCCGGCGTGCGGAGCGCACGAAGTGCCGGTTGGTCTCCGCCTCCGCCAGATTGGGGGTGGACAGCCCCGCCTCCACCGATATGCCGTGCACCCCGAGGAAGAGCAGGTCGAAGTGGAGCGAGCGGATCGCGGCGTCCGCCACCGGGCCGACCAGGGTGTCCGAGGGCGTACGCATCCCGCCCGTCAGCACCACCGTCGCCGCCTCGGCCGGCGGGCGCCCGTCGCCGCCGCTGGCCGCGGCCCGCTGGGCGTTGTAGAACACGTCGGCCACCCGCACCGAATTCGTCACCACCGTCAGCTCCGGCACCTCCAGCAGCCGCTGCGCCAGCGCGTACGCCGTCGTGCCGCCGGCCAGGGCGATCGCGCTGCCCGGCACCGCCAGTTCGGCCGCGGCCTTGGCGATCTCGGCCTTGGCGCCCGGCTCCAGCCCCGACTTGACCTCGAAGCCCGGCTCGTGCGTGCTGGGCTCGCTCACCGGGAGCGCACCGCCGTGCACCTTCTCGACCATGCCCTGGCGGGCCAGTGCGTCCAGATCGCGACGGACCGTCATGTCGGAGACGTTCAGCCGGCGGGTGAGTTCGTTGACCCGCACACCGCCCCGCCGCCGGACCTCTTCGAGGATCAGCGCCCGCCGCTGCTCCGCGAGGAGATTCTGGTTGTCGCCCACCGCGGCCCGTCCCTTCCGCCCCGGCTCACCGCCCCGGGTCCCTGCGCCGGCTCTGCGCCGCCTGCGATCTCTGGTGCCCTCATCCTCGCACGAGGGTCCGACAGCGGCCCCGGTCCGGGACCGCCGCGTTCACCGGGCACAACCGCCGCGCCGGGAACCGCAACCCGGGTGCGCGGGCTCCCAGAAGGGGGGAACAATTCCGAGGAGGGCGCACCGCACGACCGACCGCACCCGCCCGGAACCACACCACGCACCGCACCGCACTGACATCGGGGGAGAGCCAGTGGAGACCGCGGCCACCACACCACCACCCGCCCGCGCAGCGCAGCCGGGCCCGCAGACCGCACCGCCAACCACCACCGCACCGCAACCGCAGCTCGCCCTGGAACTCCTCGTCCACGGGGTGGGTGGCACGACGCCGCAGGAGATGCTCGGCGACCCGCGCGTCCAGCGGATCACCGGAGACGACACCGCCGCCTGCTACCGCCGCACCGACGACGCGGACGCCGAGCAGCGGCCCGAGGACTTCCGGACCCGCCCCGTCCGCGAGGCGTACTGCTGGTCCAACCTCACCTCCGGCAACGGCGCCCGCGCGCTCTGGCTGATCCTGCTGCCCTTCATGGTCGCCAACCTCGCGCACTGGATGCGGCCGGCCGCCCCGCCCGACCACCGAGGGCAGCGGATCTACGACCTCCTGGTGCGGCTGCTCGCCCTGAGCCTCACCGTCCTGCTGGCCGCGGCCGCCTGCGAGGTCGCCCTCGACCTCAGCGCCTGGCAGTGCGCCGGCACCCCGGTCTGCGTCACCGGCAAATCCTGGTTGGGCTTCCTCAACCCCGCGGACGGGGGCTGGTGGAGCACCCCGGGCCGCCGGCTGGTCCTCGCCTGCGTGCTGCCGCTGACCGTCATCGGCTTCCTGTGGTGGCTCTCGCACCGCACCTGGAGCGCCTACGAGTCCGCCTCGCCGCCACCGCGGCGCCCCGGCGCCTCCCGCGACACCCCCGCCCACGAACGCACCGCGCTCGGTCTCGACGGCTTCTGGTACGGCCGCCGCCTGGTCGCCCGGCTGCGCGCCGCGCACACCACAGCCGGCGTGCTGACCGTCACCGCCGCCCTGCTCGTGGCGTCCCTCCGCGCCGACCGGCGGGCCGGCGCCGGCGCGCTCACCGCCGTCGGCCAGACCCTGAGCGGGCTCCTGCTGCTGCTCGCCGCGGTCACCCTGGCCGTCGTCTGGCGCACCGCCCGCAGTGAAGCGGCCCGCGACGAGGAGTCCGACCGGTTCGCGGTCCGGGCGCTGCCGTACGCCGCGCTGGCCGCGTTCGCGCTCACCGCCGGCTACGCGGGCTGGGCGCGCCCGGCGGCCCACAGCGCCGGCCCGCTGCCCGGGGTCGCGGCGTTCGGCGGGATCGCCGTCTGCCAGGGCGCGCTGGTGCTGGCCCTCGCGGTGACGGCCTGGTTCCTCCAGCGCGCCTCCCACGACGAGGCCCGCACCGCCCTGCGCGGCATGGGCGGCCCGGCCGTGGCGCTGCTGTCCTGCGCGGTCGCCGGGGTGCTGTCCGGGGGCGTGGCCCAGCGGTTCGCGGACTGGATCGACGGGCCGGCGACCCCCGGTCAGCTGCACGCGCCGATCCCCGGGCCGCCGGTGCTGCTCTCCTGGCAGGCGTCGGTCCTGCCCGCCCTGTTGCTCGTGGTCGCCGTCGTCGTCGCGCTGGCCGGGATCCGGGTGCTGGTCGTCCGCAAGCAGGTCGCCGCGGACGTGCCCGGTCTCTACGACCCGCGCGAGCGCCCCGACGTGCTGCGCACCGAACGCATCGCGGGCACCATCGCCCGCGCCGGGCTCACCGACGCGGCCCCCGTCCTGGTGGCCGCCATCGCCGCCGTCACCCTCTTCCTGGGCGCCGGTGCGGTGGCCGGCGCCTGGGTCACCGACCTGGCCCCCGGCCGGGCCGCCGAGGGCGCGGCGCCGTTCGTGCACGCCGCCGCCGAGACCGCCGAGGCCCTCGGCTCCTGGTTGATGGGCGCCGGGGTGATCCTGCTGCTCACCATGGGCCGGCGCGCCTACCGCGACCATTCCGCCCGCCGCACCATCGGCATCCTCTGGGACGTCGGCACCTTCTGGCCGCGCGCCGCGCACCCCTTCGCGCCGCCCTGCTACGCCGAGCGCGCCGTCCCCGACCTGACCTGGCGGATGGCCACCTGGACCGAGCAGTGCGACGGCCGGTTGGTGCTCTCCGGCCACTCCCAGGGCAGCGTGCTGGCCGCGGCCGCCGTCTGGCAACTGGACCTCGTCACCCGCAGCCGGGTCGCCCTGCTCACCTACGGCAGCCCGTTGGAGCGCCTCTACGGCCGGTGGTTCCCCGCCTACTTCGGCCCGCCCGCGCTCACCGGCCTGCACCGCGAGATGGACGACTGGCGCAACCTGTGGCGCTTCACCGACCCGATCGGCGGCCCCATCCGGCTCACCAGCGAGGACGGCCGGGCCGTCGACGAGGGACCGCTGCGCGACCCGCTCGCCTTCGGGCGCACCCTGCAGAACCCGCTCCCCGCCCAGATCCTGGGCCACGGCGACTACCAGGCCGACCCGGTCTTCGACCGGGTGCGCGCCGACCTGCTCGCCCGGCTGGAGCCGGGCATCCCGGGCAGCCGCACCAACGAGGCCGATTCTCAGGGGAGTTCGGGCAGGTCCTCGGCATAGAGGAGGGTCAGGTCGTCGGTGCTCGGGTCGTCGAGCGCGGCGACCCGGCCCGCGTGCCGCTCGACCATCGCCTCGAACGTCTGCCGCGCGGTCCGGCCGTTGCCGAACGACGGGCCCTTGGGCAGCGTGGTGAAGTACTTGAGCAGCGCCTCGCCGGCGCCGTCGGCGAGGCGGTACTCGTGCTCCTCGCCCTGCTGCTCGACGATCCTCAGCAACTCCTCCGGGGCGTAGTCGCCGAACCTGATGGTGCGGGAGAAGCGCGAGGAGATACCGGGGTTGACGGCCAGGAACCGCTCCATCTCCGCGGTGTAGCCGGCCACGATCACCACCACCGCGTCCCGGTGGTCCTCCATCAGCTTCACCAGGGTGTCGATGGCCTCCTTGCCGAAGTCCCGCCCGGAGTCCTCGGGGGAGAGGGCGTACGCCTCGTCGACGAACAGCACCCCGCCGCGCGCCCGGTCGAACGCCTCCTGGGTGCGGATCGCCGTCGAACCGATGTGCTCGCCCACCAGGTCCACCCGCGACACCTCCACCAGGTGCCCGCGCTCCAGCACCCCCAGGGAGTGCAGGATCTCGCCGTAGAGCCGGGCCACCGTGGTCTTGCCGGTGCCGGGGGAGCCGGTGAACACCAGGTGCCGGCGGGCCGAGGCGGCCTTCAGACCGGCCTCCTGCCGGCGCCGCCCCACCTCGATCATGTTGATGAGGGTGCGCACCTCCCGCTTGACGCTGTCCAACCCCACGAGGGTGTCCAGCTCGCCCAGCACCTCCTCGGAGGGCCGGCCGGGCTCCGGCGTCTCCGTGGGCTCGGCGGCGGCCGGGGCCGGGCGCGGTGCCGGGACGTTGCCCAGCAGCCCGGCCGTCTGGGTCGCCTGCTGCACCGTCGGCGCGGTCACCGTCGGCGCCTGCGTGGTGCGGCTCTCGTCGCTGGTGCAGTCCTCGACGGTGGGGCCGGCGCCGGTGCCGTGCGCGTCGGCGAACTCGTAACCGCCGCGCGCACAGCGCTCCGTGCGGCACCGGGTCAGCGTCGTCCGGCAGCCGTCGATCACGTGGAAGCCGAAGCCGGAACTGCCGGTGACCCGGCAGTTGTGGAAGGTGCCCCGGCCCTCCGCCGAGACGTAGAAGCCGGCCTCGGCCGGCGAACTGACCGTGCAGCCCTCGATGTTCGGGTCGGCGCCCTTGGTGACGATGACGCCGGTCTGCGCCCCGTCGATGGTGCAGTTGGCGAGCGTGCCGCCGCTGCCGTGGTCGCGGAACCACGCACCGGTCGAGGTCTCCCGGATCCGGCAGTCGTCGAGTTGGACGGTGGCGCCGTCGCTCACCGACACCGCGGTGTTGCGGACCTGCGCGAGGTCGCAGTCCACGACGTCCGCCCGGGAACCCCGGTCCAGGACGAACAGCGCGTCGGGGACGTCGTGCACCCGCGTCGAGTCCAGCACCGCGGTCGCGCCGTCGCTGACCCACACCGCCGGATAGTCGCCGGTGCTGTCGTGGATCTCGCACTGGTTGGCGTCCACCCGGGTGCCCGGGTCCCACACCGACAGGCCGTTCCGGCCGAAGTGCCGCACGGTGCTGCGGGTCAGCGTCAGCACCGACCGGGACCGCAGGTCCACGGCGTTCTCCGGGACGTCGTGGATGTCGCAGTCGGCGAGGGTCAGCACCGCATCGGTGTCCAACGTGACGCCGTCGGCCGTGGTGCGGTGCACCGTGCAGTCGGTGAGGTGGCCGGTGGCCCGGGCCGCGATCTGGATGCCGGCGCCCTTGATCTCGTACAGCTCGCAGCCGACCGCCTCGATCGCGGTGCCGTCACCGGTCAGCGACAGCCCCGCGCCCGAGGCGTGGTGGATCCGGCAGTTCTCCAGCCGCGGGTGGGCGCCGCCGCGCACCGCCACCCCTGCCTGGCCGGCCGCCATCACCTCACACTCCTCGAAGAGCCCGCCGGCGCCGTCCAGGACGCTGATGCCGACCCCACCGGCGTTGTCGACCGTGCAGCGCCGCACCGTCGGCCGGGCCCCGCCGCGCACCTCGATCCCGGCCGCCGACCGGGTCACCACCCGGATGTCGGCCAGTTCGGGGGCGCCGTCCTCCACGAGCAGCGCCGGCGA
Organism: Streptomyces sp. x-19; assembly: GCF_046549115.1. Lineage (NCBI taxonomy): Bacteria > Bacillati > Actinomycetota > Actinomycetes > Kitasatosporales > Streptomycetaceae > Streptomyces > Streptomyces sp. x-19. The sequence goes on from NZ_JAJPWK010000016.1 coordinate 36,560, forward strand.
CGCCGAGTCGGTCGCCTCCAGGTGCAGGTCGTGGACGGTGGCCGAGGCCCGTATCGTCAGCGCCACCCCGTCGGCCGGCGCGATCCGCACCGAACCGCGCGCCCCCTCCGGACCGCGCAGCGTCACCGCCCGCTGGAGCACCAGGTTCTCCCGGTACGTCCCCGCCGGCACGGTCAGCACGTCGCCGTCCCCGGCGGCTTCCACGGCGGCGGCGAGCGAGCTGTACTCACCCGTGCGGCGCCGCCAACGCGATGTTCCGGAGTGCGTCACCTGGACCGAGCCCTGAGCCATGGCGGTGTCGTGTCCCCACTTCGTACGGCAGATGTCGCCCCGGCCGCCATCCGTCCGCGGATGTCCGCTTTGAGGTCTGCGGGGCACCAGCCGAGAGGCTGGATGCACCACCGTAGCGCGCTCGGGGGGCGCCAGTTGACACGGTCCACCGCCTGGTCAGCCACGCCTCAACTCCCGGCGCCGGCCCGGCCCCAGTCCTGCCCGGCGCGGGCCCAGGCCGCGTCCCAACGCCGGAACCGACGGGCCATCAGCCGCCGTACGACCAGCCGTCGACCGCCCTCGACCAGCGCGCCGGCCGCCGCCGCTGCGCCCCCGCCGGCCAGCACCGCGTGTGCCGCCGCGGTGCCCTCGTCCATCGGCCGGGTCACCGCCCGGCCCTGTGCGTCGGCCCAGATCCGGAACCGGTCGCCGGTGTCCGCCGGGCGCGGCGCGGTCACCTCCCCGCTCCGCCGGCGGCCGTCCGGTCCCGGCCAGTGGGCGAGGACCCGCAGGTGCGCGTCGCGCTGCGGGGCGGTCTCGGGGTCGGGGTCGGCGGGGACGTCGGACGCCGGCCCGTCCGCGGTCGCCCACACCAGGTGGCGCTGGTGCTGCTGGAGCCGGACGGCCTCCAGGAGCGCGCCGTGCGCGGCCCGGCCGGTGAACCAGCCGGCGGCGGGCGCCCCGACCGCGATCAGCACGGCGGCGGCCAGCGCCAACCAGGCTTCCCACCGATCGGTCCCGCGTCGCAGCGGGTTGCGCCGCCAGCGCCAGATGCCCTTGACCGCCCGCATCGTGCCCCCTCTCGTCGTCCGTGCACACCACGGCGCGGGATGCCGGTGCGTGCCCGTCGCGAACGCCGCCCCGGCCGCCCCGCCCGTCCGCCAACGGCCGTGCCGCCGCGTCCGATTGCCGGAGCCGGCGCCGTGCGTGGCGCCGTGCCCCGAACGCCCGGCGGCGCCGTCAGGACAGCCGGACCGCCACCGTCACCACCGCGCCCCGCCGGTCCGCCGTGCCGGTGCCGGGGGCGACCGCGAACCGGTCCGCCACCAGCCGCGCCAGCCACAGCCCCCGCCCCTTCGGGGCTCCGTCCAGGCCCGGCAGCAGTTCCGGGATCACCGCTTCGCTGAAGCCGGGGCCGGCGTCGCTGATCCGGCACTCCAACTCGTCGCCCACCCGCTGCAACACCAGGCGTCCGGAACCGCCGGCGTGCTCCACGGCGTTCCCCGCGATCTCGTCCACCGCCAGGACGAACTCCCCGCGCCGCGGTTCGTTCAGTCCCTCGCGGGCGGCGCACTCCTCGACCAGCAGCCGCAGCTGCGGCAGCAGCCGTGCGGTGAAGCGCCGCTGCAGCAGCCGGCGTCCGGGCTCCTCGGCCGGTACCTCCGCCTGACCGTGTCCGGCCGGTTCCGGGTTCAGCACGGCCCTACCACCTCCCTCGCCGCCAGCCGCGGCACCGCTTCGGCGCCGAGCCGGCGCAACGTCCGGTGCTGCCCGCGGTCGCAGCACACCTCGACCAGATCGTGGCCCGTGGCGCCCCGGACCAGGGTGAGCAGACCTACCGCGCAGCCCACCGACAGGAAGTGCAGCCGCGTCAGGTCCACGGTGAGCCGGCGGGTCGCCGCCGTGCGGGCCAGCGCGATCTCCAGCGACCGGACGAACCCGGCCCGGTTGGCGGCGTCCGCCTCGCCGACGAAGGCCACCGCCCCGTCCGGCCCGGGCACCGCCCGCAGACCGCCCAGCCGCTCCAGTACGGCGCGCGGGTGGGCCCGCTCCATGGCGGTCACCACCGCCGGGTCGAACCGGCGGCGGTCGTACGCGCAGACCTCGGTGTACGGCCGCCCGGCGAACAGCGCGTGGGCGCCGGTCTCCCGGCGGGCCACCGCGGCCACGTCGGCGCCGAGCGCGGCCACCCAGCCCATGTCGATGAAGGCCCGCAGGCCGCTGTACCCCTCGGCCCGCGCCCGGTCGACCGCCGTGTGCAGCCGTGCCATCTGGCGGTCGGTGGTGAACTCGGCGTCGGGTGCGATCAGTTCCCGCATGCTGGTGACCCGCAGCTGGCCGCGCTCGCGCGCCCGGACGGTGCTGCGGCTGGGGAAGTCGATCCGGGCCAGCACCTCTTCTTCCGGCACCGTCGGACACGGCAGGACCAGCACCTGTTCGCCGCGGGCCAGCCCGAGCCGGACGAAGGCCGTGACGGCCTCCCAGCGCACCTCGTCGTCGCCGTAGCCGACGAAGGCGTGGTCCCCGGGGCGCAGGCGTTGGACGGGGATGAGGCGATCGCTCAACGCGTCCCTGGCAGGCATCGGCACAGCAGCTCTCTGTCTCCCCCCGCGGCCCGTCCCGTCGGCGGCGCTGAGCGCTCACTGTAGGCAGCCGCCGACCGGCCCGCAACGGAGCCGGCGGCGGTCGCGCGCGGACCGTCAGTCGAGTATCTCGAACGGGTCGCCGATGCGGAGCGTGCCGGCTCCGCGGGGGATCAGATTCTGGCCGAACACCAGACCGCCACCGAAGCGTCGGTGGCGGGCGAGGGTCCGCAGCGGCTCCTTGCCGCGCTCGGCGGTGAGCTGGTCGGTGGTGGTCACCACGCAGCGACCGCTGGGCTTGGCCACCTGGAACTCGACCGCGCCGATCCGCACCCGCCGCCAGTGGTCCTCCGCCCAGGGCGCGGTGCCCTCGATCACCACATTGGGCCGGAAACGGTTCATGGGCAGGGGCCCCTCGGCGGCCCGGTCGCCGTCGGCGATGAGGGAGTTGAGGGCGGTGAGCGAGGAGGTGGTGGTCAGCAGCAGGGGGAAGCCGTCGGCGAAGCTGACCGTGTCGCCGGGCTCGCCGTACTCCGGGTCCACCGGGCGGCGCTTCTCCGGGGCGTCCATGTGCACCAGTCGGCACGCGACGCCCAGGAAGCCGTGCCACCACGCGGCCGCCTCCGGGCCCGCGGGCACCGCCTCGACCACGTCACTGAAGACCTCGACCGCAACCGTGCCCACCGGCTCGGGAACCTCGACCACCAGGGCCGGCATGCCCGGTGCGGTGAGCCGCAGGGCGCCGCCGGACAGCTGCTCGGCCCGGGCCAACGTCATGCGCGGCTGCTGGCGTTGGGTGATCTGCCGGCCCTCGGCATCGACCACCAGCCACCGCCGGTCCCCGGCGAGCCCCCACGGTTCCACCACCGCTTCGCCGGGACCTGACCCCGTGAGGGCCTTGACCGGGTAGACGTGCAGCGACTGGACCTGTGGCGTGGGCATGCCCCCATCCTGCCAGCCGCTTCGCACCTCCGCTCGATCGGTCGGCTCAGTACCCCCGTGGGTACTGGCGGCCGTACCCCGGGTCGTCGAACGGCGAGGCGGGCCGCGGTGCGACCGGGGCGGCCGGACGCATCGCCTCGTACCCGGTGCCCGCACCCGGAGCCGGGCGCTGGTGCTGCTGCGGGGGCGGGTAGCCGCGGTTCCCGGCCTGCTGCGGGATGTACGGCGCCGGGGCGTGTTGCAACGGTGCGACTGGTTGCGCCGCGGCGCCCGGATACCCGTGGCCGGCCGCCGGCGCGGAGGGCGCCGCGGGCAGCGCCGGCAGTGCCGAGGGCAGTGCCGGGAGTGAGGAGGAACCGGTCTCCCACGGGGAGGGGTTCACGCGGATCGGAGCGATCTGCGGGGTGCCCCGCTCCGCGACGAGGCTGTCGTAGATGGGGGTGTCCGGGAAGGAGGGCGATGCGTAGTAGCCGCCGCTGTAAGTGGAGCGGGGGGAGGTCATGCCTCATAAGTTAAGCCCACGATGTGTCGATTGGGGAGCCTGACAAGAGGGTTGTTTTACGGGTTCGGAGCGGCCCCGGGTCACCAAAGTGAGCGAACTTGTGAAAATCGGTCGCGATCACCCGTAGGGATCGTGTAAAGAGCCTGCTCCCGGAAGATGAACAGGGGGCGTTCGGGGCGTTCCGGGCCAAGTAGGTTGGAGGCAGCCACCGCTGACGGGGGCGCGGACGCTCCACGACGACGGGGACGACAGGAAGGTGCGGCGATGTCGATGCTCAAGGGCGGCAACGTTCCGGTTCCGGCGCCGGCGGTCCGGGTGGAAGTCGGCTGGCGGCCGGCGCCCGGGACGCCCGACGTGGACGCCTCGGCGCTCCTGCTGGTGTCCGGACGGGTCCGCGGCGACGCCGACTTCGTCTTCTACAACCAGCCGGAGCACGCCTCCGGAGCGGTGCGCCACGAGGGCAAGCGGCCGGCCGGCGCGGCGATGACCGACGTCCTGCACGTCGACCTGGCCGCCGTCGAGCCGGCCGTCGACTCCGTGGTGCTGGCCGCCTCCGCCGACGGCGGCACCTTCGGCGGCGTGCCCGGGCTCCACGTGCGGGTGCTGGCCGCCTCCGACGGCGCCGAACTGGCCCGGTTCGAGAGCCGGGACGCCACCACCGAGACCGCCTTCGTGCTCGGCGAGTTCTACCGCCGGCAGGGCGGCTGGAAGTTCCGTGCGGTGGGGCAGGGGTACGCCACCGGGCTCGCGGGGCTGGCCACGGACTTCGGCATCAGCGTGGCGGACGCGCCCCCGGCCGCGTCGGTGCCGGCGCCCGCCCCGGCACCTGCTCCGCCACCGCCGGCCGCCCCGCCGACGGTGCCCCCTGTGCCGTCCGTCGCCCCGCCGTTGCCGACCGGTCAACCGGTGGCGTCAATTCCGCCCCCGGCCGGCCACGGTGCGCCGGCGCCCGCGCCCGGTCCCGTCCGACTGACGAAGGTCACCCTGACGAAGGACGCTCCGGCCGTTTCGTTGACGAAGCAGGGCGGCACGTCCGGGGTGATGCGGGTCAACCTCAACTGGAGCGCGGGCGGCGCCGGCAAACGCCTCGGCAAGAAGCTCGGCCGCAAGGCGATGGAGGCACTGGGCGCCCGCGGCGCGCTGCTGCCGCCCTCCGGCGACCTCGACCTCGACCTGTGCGCGCTGTACGAACTCACCGACGGGGCGGCCGGGGTGGTGCACCCGCTCGCCCAGGCATTCGGCGACCTGCACGCCCCGCCGTACATCCAGCTCGACCGCGACGACCGCACCGGCGCCGTCGCGACCGGCGAGAACCTCACCATCAACCTCGACCACCAGGCCCGCTTCCGACGTGTCCTGATCTTCGTGACGATCTACGCCGGCGCCCGCAGCTTCGAGGGCCTGGACGCCACCGTCACCCTCCAGCCGCAGCACGGCGCCCCGGTCGAGTTCACCCTCGACGCCTGCACCGTGCCGGCCACCGTCTGCGCACTGGCCCTGATCACCAACACCGGCGGCGAGCTGGTCGTCCAGCGCGAGGCCCGCTACCTGGTCCCCGAGCCGGGCGTCAGCCCCCAGCGGACCGTCGACCACGCCTACGGCTGGGGCCTGAACTGGTCCCCGGCCCGCAAGTGACCGCTCAGGGCGCGCCGTAGGTGCGGCCCTTCCACGCGGCGCCGCGCCCCCGGTAGTGCTGCACGGCCGAGTCGACGGTCATCAGGAGGTAGAGCAGCGCGGTGAACGGGAGCAGCGGCGCCGCCCACGGGGGCTGCCGGTAGTACCGCAGCATCGGCAGGTACGTCCCGCACATCACCGCCCAGGCCGCGCCGCCCAGCGCGGCCACCACCGGGGCACCGCCCGCGAGCCCGGCCAACAGGGCGGCCGGCGGCGCCAGATAGACCAGTGCGAGCCCCAGGACCGTGCCCAGCAGGAGCAGCGGCCGGTGCCGCAGCTGGGCGTAGGCGCTGCGGGAGACCATCCGCCACAGTTCCGCGAGCCGCGGATAGGGGCGCACGCTGGTCACCCGGTCCGCCAGCCCCAGCCAGACGGTTCCGCCGGCCCGCCGCACCGCCCGCGCCAACGACACGTCGTCGATCACCGCGTGCCGGATGGCCTCCGGGACGCCGGCCCGCTCCGCGGTCTCCCGCCGCAGCAGCACGCACCCGCCCGCGGCCGCCGTGGTCCGGGCGCCCGGCCGGTTGACCCACCGGAACGGGTAGAGCTGCCCGAAGAAGTACACGAAGGCCGGCACGACCAGCCGCTCCCAGAAGGTCGCCACCCGCAGCCGGGCCATCTGGGACACCAGGTCCAGCCCCGCGGAGCGGGCCGCGGCGACCAACTCCCGCAGGCTGTCCGGGTCGTGGGCGATGTCCGCGTCGGTCAGCAGCAGGTACTCCGGTGCGGTGCGCTCCCGCGCCAGCGCGATGCCGTGCCGGACCGCCCACAGCTTCCCGGTCCAGCCGGGCTCGGGCTCGCCGGGGGAGGCGACGGTCAGCGGCAGCCCGCCCCCCGCGACGGCCAGTTCGCGGGCGAGCGCGCCGGTCCCGTCGGTGCTCCCGTCGTCGATCAGGAAGACCTCCGCCCGGCCCGGGTACTTCTGCGCCAGCAGCGTCGGCAGGCTCGCCGGCAACACCGCCGCCTCGTCCCGCGCCGGCACCACCACCGCCACCGACGGCCAGCGGTCCGGGTCGCGACGGTCCGGCAGCCGGACGTCGGTCCGCCAGAAGAAGCCCTGTCCCAGCAGCAGCCACAGCCAGGCCAGTAGCGACCCGGCGCCGATCCACTCCATCGCCTCCACGGCCGCAGTCTGCCCCACCGGGCCCGCCGCGGACCGCCGCTCGACACGCCCTCCCGGTGCCCGCGGCCCGGTGGTCGCCCCCGGCCCGGTATGACAAACGGGATGGGCTGTTGAGTAAAGTGTCCGGGTGAAGATCGCGCTGATGGACTCCGGAACCGGCCTGCTCCCGGCGGCCGCCGCCGTACGGCGCCTGCGGCCCGACGCGGACCTGGTGCTCTCCACCGACCCCGACGGCCTGCCGTGGGGCCCGCGCACCCCCGACGACGTCACCGCGCACGCCCTGGCCGTGGCCCGGGCCGCCGCCGCGCACCGACCGGACGCGCTGATCGTCGCCTGCAACACCGCCTCGGTGCACGCGCTGCCCGCGCTCCGCGCCGCGCTGGAACCGGACATCCCGGTCATCGGCACCGTTCCGGCGATCAAGCCCGCCGCGGCCGGCGGCGGCCCGGTCGCCATCTGGGCCACCCCGGCCACCACCGGCAGCCCGTACCAGCGGGACCTCATCGCCCGGTTCGCCCAGGGCGTCGAGGTCACCGGCGTGCCCTGCCCGGGCCTCGCCGACGCGGTCGAGCAGGCCGACGACGCCGCGATCGAGGCCGCGGTGACGGCCGCCGCGCAGCACACCCCGCGCGAGGTCCGGGCCGTCGTCCTGGGCTGCACCCACTACGAACTGGTCGCCGAGCGCATCCGCGCCGCCGTCCAGCAGGCCGGCAATCCGCCGCTGGTGCTGCACGGCTCGGCCGAGGCGGTCGCCGCCCAGGCGCTGCGCCGCGTCGGTGCCGAGCCGGCCCCCGCGGCCGCTCCCACCGGGACCCTCAGCGTGCTCCTCAGCGGCCGTCCGGGTGCCCTGCCCGAGGTGGTCCTGGCCTACGAGGAGGGCCGACTGCTCGCCGGTGCCGTCCCGGCCGCGCCGTACACCGCCTGACCCGACGGCCGGCGCACCGCCGCGCTCCGGCGCACTGCCCCTGGGTGCGAAGGCGCGTACGCTGCGTCTCATGAGGGACCACCCCCACGAGGGGGCCGCAGCCCCCGACGAGCACGGCAGCACGGACGGCGCCCCGGCCGGTGTCCGCCCGGCCGGTGGCTCCCATGCGGAGATTCCCGAGGTCTGGCACGGCCGGGCCTCCAACCGCGTCCAGTGGCTGTTGGCCGGCGTGGGCGCGGCCTGTCTGGCGCTGGGCATCGACCTCGCGGTCAACAGCACCTGGACCTCCGGCCTGGCGCCGCTGGTGATGGCGGTGGTCGGCTGCGTCGCGGCCGGTCTGCTGGTGCTCTTCGGCACCCTCGCCTTCGTCCATGTCGCGGTACGGGTCGACGCCGACGCCCTGGAGGTGCGGTGCGGCCACATAGGAGTGCCGCGCCGCCGCATCCCCCTGGACACCGTCGTCGGTGCCGACTTCGCGCCCCGCGTCACCCCGCGCCATTGGGGCGGTTGGGGCTACCGCTGGCGGCCCGAGCAGGGCACGGCCGTCGTCGTCCGGCGTGGCGAGGCGATGGTGCTCCGGCTCGGCGACGGGCGCACCTTCACCGTCACGGTCGACGACGCCGAGGGCGCGGTGCGGTGCGTGCGCGAGCGGCTCCGGCTGCGCCGCCCGGCCTCGACGGCGTAGCGGCGGCGGCAGCCGCGCGGGGCCCCGGGAGCGCCTCCCGGGGCCCTGGCACGTCCGGTGCGGGGGTGCCCTCCCGCCGGTCCCGTAGGGTCGGGTGCATGGCGACCCCCGACTTCATCCGTGACCTCCGTACCGTCATCGGCACGAAGCTGCTGTGGCTGCCGGGGGTGAGCGCGGTGGTGTTCGACGAGGCGGGCCGGGTGCTGCTGGGCAAGCGGGCCGACACCGGCGGCTGGTCGGTGATCGGCGGCATCCCCGACCCCGGTGAGCAGCCCGCCGAGACCGCGGTCCGTGAGGTGTACGAGGAGACCGCGGTGCGCGTCGTCCCGGAGGGCGTGGTCCTCGTCGAGACCATGCCGCCGGTCCGCTACCCCAATGGCGACGTGTGCCAGTTCATGGACGTGACGCTGCGCTGTCGGGCGGTGGGTGGCGAGGCGAGGGTCAACGACGACGAGTCGCTGGAGGTCGGCTGGTTCGCGCTGGACGCCCTCCCGCCGTTGGACGACTACGCGCGGAACCGGATCGAGAAGGCGTGGGCCGCCGGACCGACGTGGTTCCAGGGCGTGGCGCAGCCGGAGCCCGAGGCGGCCGGCTGACGACGGCCGGGGTCACAGCTCCGTCGTCGACGGCTCCTCCATCGGGAGCGAGGACTCGTCGGGCAGCCCGGGCAGCTCCGAGGCGTCCGGGGGACCGCCGGGGCCGCCGTCCTGCCCGGTGTCCTCGGTGTGCATCGCGCGTTCGCCCCGGCGGCACTCGGTGACCCAGGTGCCGGTCGGCCCGCCGTCGTACTGGCAGGACCAGCCGCGCACGGCCAGCGTCGGCGGTGGTCCGCCCGACTGCGGCGGCGCCTTGCGGAAGAACTCCGCCATCACCGTCCGTGCCTCCGTGCAGCCCACCGTGCCGGCGGCGCCGGGGTCCGCGAAGAGTGCCACGCCGTGCGCCTGCCCCAGGACTCCGGCGAGTTCGCCGCAGCTCACCGGCTGGCCCGGGATGGTGGGGGAGTCCTGCGGGGCCGGGGTGGTGTTCGGGGCCGGGGCCGAGGCGGCCGGTGCGTTCGCCGGGCCGTCCCCGCCCGCACAGCCGGCGGCTGCCAGGGCGAGCAGCACGGTCGGCACGGCGATCAGCCTGTGCATGGCGGCCTCCTCGTGGCGGCGGTGCGCGGTCGGCGCCCCGCGTCGTTCGACGCTAGGAGGCCGGGTGCGGCGGGGCGATCCGGGGCGGCCGTTCGGGTGACGTGCCGCGGACCGGGCGGCGTCCTGCGCGGCACTGTTCCGGCGCCGGATCCACTGCGATCATGCGCAGATGACCGCGATCAGCAATCCCGGCACGCCGGCCGCCCCGGGCCCGGTGTCCCTCGCCCTGCACGGCCGGACCGCACTGGTCACCGGCGCCGCCAGCGGTATCGGACGGGCCTGCGCCCGCCGGCTGGCCGCGGCCGGCGCCACCGTGCGGGCGGTGGACCGGGACGCCGCCGGGCTCACCGCACTGGCGGACGGGCTGCCCGCCGGCACCGCCGGCACCGTGGAGCCGCACCCGTTGGATCTCACCGATCTGGACGCCGCCGAGCGGGTCGCGGCCGGCAGCGACGTGCTGGTGAACAACGCCGGCATCCAACTCGTCCGGCCCATCGAGGACTTCCCGCCGGAGGTGTTCCACGAGGTGCTGACCGTGATGCTGGAGGCGCCCTTCCGGTTGCTGCGCGGGGCGTTGCCGCACATGTACCGGCAGGGCTGGGGCCGGATCGTGAACGTCTCGTCCGTGCACGGCCTGCGGGCCTCGCCGTTCAAGTCCGCGTACGTCGCCGCCAAGCACGGTCTGGAGGGGCTGTCGAAGACGGCCGCGCTGGAGGGGGCCGCGCACGGGGTGACCAGCAACTGCGTCAATCCCGGATACGTCCGCACGCCCCTGGTGGAGCGGCAGATCGCCGATCAGGCCGCGGCGCACGGCATCCCCGAGGAACGGGTGCTGACCGAGGTCCTGCTGGTGGACTCGGCGCTCAAACGGCTGATCGAGCCCGAGGAGGTCGCCGAGGCGGTGGCGTTCCTGTGCACCCCGCAGGCGTCGTACATGACGGGGGCGTCGCTGGCGCTGGACGGGGGCTGGACCGCGCACTGAGTGGTTTGGCGGCCCGGGTTCCGGATGCGGCCGGTGGCGTGCTGCGGCAGCGTGGTGGCGGAGCCTCACGCCCCCGCCGAGGCTCCGCACCCTCCCCACCGGACGAAGGAGTTCGCGATGGCCGACAAGGGCTCGATGGACAAGATGAAGGGCAAGGCCAAGGAGATGACCGGCAAGGCCACCGGCAACGAGCGGATGACCGCCGAGGGCCGCACCGACCAGGCCAAGGGCAAGACCAAGGGCGCCATGCACGGCGCCAAGGAGAAGGCCCGGGGCATGAAGGACTCGCTGAAGGACCGCGGCGACGGCTCCTGAGCAGACGCGGCGCACGCGCGCCGGCCGCGGGCCCCTGTGGATGCGCACCACAGGGGCCCGCGGCCGTTCTCGGACGGCGTTCCGGCGCGGTCGGGCGGGGGTTACGTGCGGAAATGGCGGCAGTGGTACGGGATTGCGCGGGCCCCGGGTGGGAGTCTCAACCGGGGCGCCGGGCGCGGGATTTCGGCCAACCGCCATACTGCGAGCGATCCTCCGCCCGGCCCGAAGGGAACCGCCCGCCGTGTCCTCGCCCTCCCCCTCGCCCGCCGCTTCGCCCACCGACCGTGCCGACGTCGTCGTCATCGGGGCCGGACCCGCCGGGCTGACCGTGGCCAACGTGCTGCGGGCCGCCGGCGTCGACTGCCTCGTACTGGAGGCGGAGAGCCGGGAGTTCGTCGAGCGGCGGCCGCGCGCCGGGTTCGTCGAGGAGTGGGCGGTGCGGGCGCTCGGCCGGCACGGGCTGGCCGAGCGGTTGTGGGAACGGGCCGAGACGCAAGGGGAGTTCGAGTTCCGTGTCGACGGCGCCCGGCACACCGTGCGGACCGCCCGGCTGTCGGGCCGGCGGCACTTCGTCTATCCGCAGCCGCTGTTGGTCGGCGACCTCCTCGCTGCGTACGCGGACCGGGCGGGTGGCGCGGTGCGCTTCGAGGTGCGCGACGTGCAGCTGCACGACCTCGACGGGCCGCGGGCCGCGGTCTCGTACCGCGATCCGCACACCGGCGAGCGGCACCGGATCGCCTGCGACCACGTCGTGGGCGCGGACGGGGCGCGCGGGGTCAGCCGGGCCGCGATACCCGACGGGCGGGTGCGGATGACCCGTCACGACCACGGGGTCGCGTGGCTCGCGGTGCTGGCCGAGGCGCCGCCGTCCGCGGACGGCGTGGTGTTCGGCATCCACCCGCGCGGATTCGGCGCGCACATGGCGCGCAGCGCCCGGGTCACCCGGTACTACCTGGAGGTCCCGGCCGGGGACGCGGCGGCGGACTGGCCCGACGAGCGGGTGTGGGGGGAACTGCGCGTCCGGCTCGCCGCGGACGGCGCCCGGCCGCTGCACGAGGGCCCGTTGAGCGAGAAGACCGTGCTGGCGATGCACAACTACGTGGTGGAGCCGATGGCGTACGGCCGGCTGCACCTGGCCGGCGACGCGGCGCACCTGCTCGCGCCGATCGCGGCGAAGGGCATGAACCTCGCGATCAACGACGCGCTGCTGCTCGGCGGGGCGCTGATCGCCCACTACAAGGGCGACGACCGTCCCCTGGCCGGGTACTCGGCGGCGGCGCTGCGACGGGTCTGGCAGTACCTGGAGTTCTCGCAGTGGCTCTCGGAGGTGTTGCACGGCGCGTCGTCCGGCGACCGGTTCCGGGCCGGGACGGCCGCGGCCCGGCTGCGGCGGCTGCTCGGTTCGGAGGCCGCGGCCAAGGCGTTCGCCGGGTTGTACCTCGGCGAGGAGGCCGACCTGTAGGGGTCGGTGGCGGGGTCCGCGGCGGCCGGGTGCGGGCCCGGCCGCCGGGAGTCCTGCGGTGGCGTCAGGCCGTGGCGTAGACGCGGGTGGCGAATTCGGCCACCTGGGATTCGGTGAGGGTCTTGGCGAGGTTGGCCTCGGTGATCATGCCCACCAGTTGGTGGCCGCCCTTGACGTCGATCACCGGCAGGCGCTTGATCTGGTGCTGCTCCATGGTGCGCAGGACCTCGCCGGCGTCCGCTTCGGCGTCGATCCAGTGGATCTTGCTCTGCAACGAACCGGCCTGCACCGTCGACGGGTCGATGCCCTCGGCGCAGCACCTGATGACGATGTCCCGGTCGGTGATCATCCCCGTCAGCCTGTTGTTGTCACCGCAGATCGGCAGGGCGCCGACCTTCAGGTCGCGCATCATCTGCGCCGCGTCCTTCAACGACTGGTGCGCACCGACGCATTGCACGCCGCCGGTCATGATGTCCCGGGCTCGCAGCTTGCCGGCCATGGTTCCTCCCGCTGTCACAGCGTTCTCGGCGATGGTGGTTCTTGACTGGTGGTCCGCGCGGCGTTCTCGGCCGTGTGCTGCCCGCCGGCCCGTCCGGTGTGCTCCGCCGCGTCGTTCCGGCGTGCCGATGCGGGCCCGTGCGGGGCGACGACCGGGCGCCTCGCGCGGCGTCCGCGCGTTCGCACGGCGTCTTCCCTTCGATGACACCACGGATGGCGCAAGGTCGCTTCCGGGGCCGCAGCGCCGCTGACCGGGCCGGAATCCCCCGCCGCGCGGGCCCGGGTGCGGTGCCGCGGCACCTGCTGCCCCACCGGGGAATCGGGCATATCGTTCATAGTGTGGTAAGGCGCCGGGGGTGGACGGGGTGCGGGTCCGGGAGCCCGTTCCGGACCCGTTCCGTGAGGTCGTGCCAGCCGATCCGCCCATCGAAAGCTCCGTGAATCCGCTCGTCGAAAGAAGGGTTCCGATGCATGCTGCGCTCAGCTCCGCTGACCTCGCCAAGCTTCGCCGGCAGCGGCCCTATCCGGCCGTGTCGGTGCTGATGCCCACGCACCGTCGTGAGCCGGACAACGCACAGGACCCGGTCCTGCTGCGGAACATGCTCGCCGAGGCGAAGGAGCGGCTCCAGGCCGATCCGAACGTCTCCAGGGAGCGACGGATCGACGTCATCGAGCAGTTGGACAAGGCGGCGGCGGAGGTCGACCTGGCACACGCCGAGGACGGCATGGTCCTCTTCGCCGCGCCGGGGGAGCACCAGGTGTGGTCGTTGGGTAGCACGGTGCCGGCCCGGGTGGTGCTCTCGGACACCTTCCTGACCCGCAACCTCGTCGCCGCGCACGCCGCCGAGCACCCCTTCTGGGTGCTGGCGCTCTCCGCCGACCACGTCACCCTGTGGAGCGGTGCGGTGGACCGTCTCACCGAGGTGCGGCGCGGCGGCTTCCCGCTGACCCGCAGCCTGGTCGACCCCGACCCCGAGGACCAGTTGCAGGTGGGCGACGTGCCCAGCACCTTCCGCAACGAGCACACCCGCAAGTTCCTGCGGGAGGCGGACACCGCGCTGGCCACCGTCCTCAAGGCCGACCCCCGGCCGCTGTACGTGGTCGGTGAGGCGCCCGCGCTCTCCCTCTTCGACGACGCGGGGACGGTCATGCGGGGCGGCACCGGCCTGAAGATCGCGGTGACGCAGGTGCCGCAGGCCGGGTTGGCCGCCGGACCGTCCGAGTCCCTCTGGCAGGCCGTCCGCCCGTACGCGGAGAAGCGCGCGGAGGCCGAAGTCGCCGACGTGCTGGCCCAGCTGGACCGGGCCCGCGGGCGGCGGACCTTCGCGGCGGGACTGGACGAGATCCGGCAGAGCGCCGAGAGCGGCCGGGTCGCCCTGCTGGCCGTGGAGGAGAACTACCGGGAGACCGTACGGGAGACCGGCGGCCACGTGGCGCCGGCCGACCCCAGTGCCCGGGACGCCGTCGACGACCTCGTGGACTCGATCGTCGAGCGGTCCCTGGACACCGGCGCCGAGGTGCGGTTCGTGCCGGACGGCGTGCTCGCCGAGGTGGGCGGCATCGCGGGGGCGTTGCGCTACTAGGGCGTGTCCGCCGGGCAGTGCCACGACGGTGGTCGACGGGGAGTCCGTCGGCCACCGTCGTCGTGCGGTCGCAGCGGTGTGGAGTCGTGGCGGGCCGGGCGGACGCGGCGGCGCCGGTCGGGCCGCGCCCCGGCGTCACGCCGGGAGCAGGTGGAAGTGCCGGGTGAACCAGTCGCGCGCAAGGGCGGACACCGTGTCCAAGGCCCCCCGTTCCTCGAAGAGATGGGTGGCTCCGGGGACGATTTCGAGGTGGTTCTCGCAGGTCAGCGCCGACTGGGCCTGGCGGTTGAGGTCGAGGACGAGGGTGTCGGCGCCGCCCACGATCAACAGCGTCGGGGCCTGTACGGAGGCGAGCAGGGAGTGGCCCGCGAGGTCGGGGCGACCGCCGCGGGAGACCACGGCGCCGATGTCCGCGTCGGGGTAGGCGGCGGCCCTGAGGGCGGCCGCGGCGCCGGTGCTGGCGCCGAAGTAGCCGATCGGGACGGCTTCCCGGGCGCGGAGCCAGCGGGTGGCCTCGGCCAGGCGGCGGGCCAGGGTGTCGATGTCGAAGACCTTGGCCCGGTCGGCCTCCTCGGCCGGGGTGAGCAGGTCGAAGAGCAGGGTGCCCAGGCCGGCGCGGTTCAGCGTCGCGGCCACCGCGCGGTTGCGCGGGCTGCGCCGGCTGCTGCCGGAGCCGTGCGCGAACATCACGATCGGACCGCCGGCGGCCAGGGTGAGGTCGCCGGTCAGCCGGACCGGACCGGCCTCGATCCGCACCTCCTCGGTGCCTCCCGCGCCGCGTGCCGCCCGCGGGCCGACGGCGGTCGCGCCGGCCCGTTCGGTGGTGCCGCCCGCCGCCTGGGACAGCAGCGCGATCACCTCGTCGTCCGAGGTCTGGGAGAAGTCCCGGTACCACTCGCCCACCGCGGAGAACGCGTACGGGGTCGACAGGCAGACGAACTCGTCGGCCGCGGTGCGCAGGCGCGCGGCCGCGTCCGGCGGGGCCACCGGCACCGCCAGCACGACCCGGGCGGCGCCCTGGGCGCGGACCACCCGGCAGGCGGCGGCCGCGGTCGCCCCGGTCGCGATGCCGTCGTCGATGACGATCGCGGTGCGGCCGTCGAGCGGCAACCGTCGCCGGCCGGCCCGGAACCGCCCCGCCTGCCGGGCGAGTTCCGCCTCCTCGGTGCGCTGCACCGCGTCGACGTCTGCCGGTCCGATCCGGCCCCGGCGGATGATGTCCTCGCTGAGGACCCGCACGCCGCCCTCGCCGATCGCGCCGAACCCCAGCTCCGGTTGGTACGGGACGCCGAGCTTGCGGACCACGATCACGTCGAGGGGGGCGCCGAGCGCCTGGGCCACCTGATAGGCCACCGGCACCCCGCCGCGGGGCAGCCCCAGGACGACGGGATCGTCCTTCGCCACATGGCGCAACGCCTCGGCCAGCTGCCGTCCGGCGTCCGCGCGGTCGGTGAACAGCACTGTGTGCACCCCCTACTCAGGGGAGTCGGAAGCCACGTTCACACCTAGAACCGGCATAACCCCATCCGAGGTCGTTCCGCAAGTCAGGGCGGGCCCGGCGGGACGGGGCCGGGGCGTGCCGCCGGGGCCAGCAGCTCCGCGATGGCCTGGACCGACCACCGTGGGTGCACCCCCGGGCACGCGGCGAGATGGGTCGCGGTTCGGTGCGGGTTCCAGCCGTGCGTGGTGCTGATGCCCGCCGCGATGTGCCGCAGGTAGGCGGCGGACGGCGGGTTCGGGGGGACCTCGGTGCTGCGCCAGGGCGCGGTGAAGGTCAGCACGGGGTGGCCGTCGAGCCGACCGGCGCAGACCAGCGTCTCGTAGCGGCCCGGCCCGAGCCGGTCGCGTCCGCGGGTGAGGACCCCCGTCAGGTCGAGGTCGCCCTCCGGGGTGCGGTACATCTCCTGGGCCGCGACGTCCGAGAACTGAGAGGGCGTCAGGAGGTAGCCGCGGGCGGGGAGTTCGCCGTCGACGTCAGGGTCGTAGAAGGCGCGACCGCCGGTCCACACCGCCGATTCGGTGGCGAAGTAGAGCCGGCCGCGCAACAGGAGCGGGGTGCTGCATCGGGGCGGGCGGGGGTCGCGGCAGCCGGGGAACTCCCGTCGCCCGCCCGGCGGGCGGCCCCCGGCGAGGTAGTGCCGGAACCGCTCCGGGTGGGTGTTGGACCCGTACGCCGCGTACCAGACGTGCGTGACGGCGGCCGGACGGGAAGGGCTCCCGTCGGCGCCGAGGGGTTCCGGGGCGCGGGGCGCGGTCACCCCTCCACGGTACCGCCGCCTGGCGCCCCGGCCGCCGGGGAATCCGGGGGTGCGGCCGGGGCTGGGGGTGCCGTCGGTGGTGCCTCCGGGCGGGCCGTGCGGCCCGCCCGGGTCACTCGGGCCGGCCGATCAGTCGGCGGGCCGCCGAACGGGCCACGGTCAGCGCCCGGTCGTGGTCCGTGCCGCGCTGTCCGAGGACCACCCGGGTGCTCAACCCGTCGAGCAGCGCCAGGAGTTCACCGGCCCGCGCGGTGGTGTCCATCGGGGCGAAGCGGCCGCGCGCCACCCCCTTGGCGAGCAGCGAGGTCAGATCGTCCTGCCACCCCTGGTCCATCTCCTCCTGCGCGCGGTGCAGCTCGTCGTTGGAGGGGGTGCGGGCCCACAGTTCGATCCACAGCATCCAGCGGGCGTCGCGCGGTCCGCGCGGCAGGTAGAGCTCCAGGAAGAGGTCGAGCTTGCGCTCCGCGGTCAGCCGCCGTGCCAGCAGCGCCGTGCGCTCCTCGGCGAGGGCGGCCTCGCTCCACCGGAGCGCCTCCAGCAGCAGCAGGTCCTTGCTGCCGAAGTAGTAGAGGATGTGGCCGCCGCTGGTGCCCAGCCGCTCGGCGAGGGCCGACATGGTGAGCGCGGCCAGTCCGTCCTCGGCGATGGCCGCCATCGCCTCCTCCAGCATGCGCTCCTGGGCGATGTGCCCGTCGCGCCGTCGTGCCGCCCGTCCCACCCGTGGTGCCCTTCGCTCGTGTTGCCCTCTGAAGCCGACCCTATCGGCGAATTCGTGCAGAGGTCTTGACGACCGGGGGAGTGGTCGCACATCTTGAATGCCGTTCTAGAACTTAGAACGGCATTCAAGATTTGTGTGGGTACGGAAGGGCAGGTGCGATGGCACAGCAGCAGCCGGACACCGCGGGTATCGGCACCGTCGATCCCGACGGAACCGCAGGTCAGCGCCGTACGGCCGGTGCCCAACGGGAGAGTGACGAGGTCTTCAAGGTCGAGACCCACGGCATCGACCCGATCCCCGACGACGAGCGGCACGGCAGCGCCCGCGACGTCTTCTGGCTCTGGTTCGGCTCCAACCTCACCTTCACCTACGTGATCAACGGTGCGCTCGCGGTCTCCTTCGGCCTCTCCTTCTGGCAGGCCATTGGCGTGATCGTGCTCGGCGGACTGGCGTTCTTCGTGATCAGCGCCGCCGGCCTGAGCGGCATCCGCACCGGCACCGCCACCCTGGTGATCTCCCGCGCCGCCTTCGGCGTCCGCGGCAACTGGCCCGCCGGCCTGCTCAATTGGGTGGTGAGCATCGGCTACACCATCGTCAACACGGTCGTCGGCACGCTCGCCCTGGAAGCCTTCTTCGTCGACCTGGGCTGGCAGGGGGGCGCCGCCGGCCGCGCCCTGGCGCTGCTGATCACCCTCGCCCTGACCTTCGTGGTGGCGATGTGGGGGCACGCCACCGTCCAGTTCGCCGAACGCTGGATGGCCTACGTACTGGCCGTCGGCTTCGCCGCGCTGCTGGTCCTCGTGCTGCCCGGGGCGCACGTCAACGCCCCCGGAGGCCCGGCCGGCGCCGCGGGCTGGAGCCTGGCGTTCGTGGTGATGCTGGCCGGCCCCATCTCGTACGTGCCGATGCCCGCCGACTACACGCGCTACCTGCCGCAGTCCACCTCGCTGCGCTCGCTGACCTGGTACGGCGCCCTCGGTGGCTTCGTCTCCTCGGTGGCGCTCGGGGCGATCGGCGCGGCGGCGGCGACCCGCACCGAGATGACCGACGCGGTGGCCGGCACGGAGAAGCTGCTCCCGGGGTGGTTCCAGGCCGCCTTCCTGGCCCTGGTGCTGCTCGGCTCGGTCACCAACTCGATCATCACGCTCTACTCGTCCAGCCTGAACCTCCAGGTCCTCGGCATCCCCTGGAGCCGCTCCAAGGCGATCCTGATCAGCGCCGCCGTCACCGCGCTCGGCGCGCTGGGCGCCCTGTTCTTCACCGACTTCACCGAGTCGCTGCTCTCCTTTCTCTCCCTGTTGATCATCGTCTTCGCCCCCTGGGGCGGGGTCTTCCTGGCCGACATGCTGATGCGCCGCTGCCGCTACGACACCGGGTCGCTGCACACCGGCCCGGCCGGCCGGTACTGGTACCGCAACGGGTACCACGCCCCGGGCATGGCGGCCCTCCTGATCGGCATGGCCTTCGCCGCGCTGACCTGCCACTCCGAACTGTGGACCGGCCCGCTGGTCGCCCCGCTGGGCGGCGCCGACCTCACCCTCCTCGGTGCCGTCGTCTCCGGCCTCGTCTACTGGGCGCTCGCCCGGCGCACGGTCGCCGCCACCACCCCGGCCGCCTGACCCGCCCGCTCCGCCCCGCCACGGCGCCCCTCCCGGCCCCCGGCCCCTCCCGACCAACCGATCGTCCGTACCACCGCACGACCCAGGAGACCCCGCGATGTCCCGTACCACCGCCCCGACCGGACCCGCCGACCTGGTCCTCACCGGCGCCCGCATCCACACCGTCGACCCGGAGCTGCCGGCGGCCCAGGCACTCGCCGTGCGCGACGGCCGGATCGCCTGGCTCGGCGCGGACGCCGACGCCGCCCGCTGGACCGGCCCCGACACCACGGTCATCGACGCCGGCGGCCGGCTGGTGCTCCCCGGATTCATCGACGCCCACAACCACGTCCGGCTCGGCTCCGACGACGCCTGCGTCCAACTCGCCGGCGTCCGCACTCTGGACGCCATCCACCACGAGATCCGCACGTGGCACGCCGCGCACCCCGACGCCGAGTGGATCGAGGCCGAGGCGTTCGACTACTCCGCGATCCCCGACGGCCGGATGCCGCGCGCCACCGACCTCGACCCGGCCACCGGCGACACCCCCGCCTTCGTCCTCAGCTACGACGTGCACACCGCCTGGTTGAACACCGCCGCACTGCGCCGCCTGGGCATCGACCGGGACCACACCAGCCTGCCGTTCGGCGAGGCCGAGACCGACCCGGAAACCGGCGAACCCACCGGATTCATCAAGGACTTCGCGATCAAGGGCCTCTCCCGCGACGGCCACCGCGCCCTCAAGGAGCTCGGCGTCCCGTGGGCCAGCGCCGACCGCCAGTACGGGCGGCTCGCCAAGAGCCTCGACGACGCCGTCCGGTTCGGCATCACCACCGTCGTGGAACCCCAGAACTCCCTCGACGACCTCTCCCTCTTCGAGCGCGCCCGCGCCGAGGGCCGACTCCGTTCCCGGATCGTCGCGGCGCTCTTCCACCCGCGCGGCACCACCGACGCCGACCTGGACGACTTCGCCGCCGCGGCGCAGCGCTTCACCGACGACCGGCTGCGGGTCGGCCCGCTCAAGCTCTACATCGACGACGTCGTAGAACCCCGCACCGCGGCCCTCCTAGAGCCCTACGCCGGCTGCGGCCACCACCGCGGCGAGACCTTCTACCCGGCCGCCGAATTCGGCGAGCTGCTGGTCAAGCTGGACGCGCGCGGCTTCCAGTGCTTCGTGCACGCCACCGGCGACCGCGGCATCCGCACCGTCCTGGACGCCGTCGAGGCCGCCCGGGCGGCCAACGGCCCCCGCGACGCCCGCCACCAGGTCGTGCACGTCGAATGCCTGGACCCGGCGGACACCTCGCGCTTCGCCGAGCTGGGCGTGGTCGCCTGCATGCAGCCCCGGCACTGCGCCCCGGAGATCGCCGGCCCCGGTCAGGACTGGGCGGAGAACGTGGGTCCGGAGCGCTGGCACAAGGCGTGGCCGATGCGCAGCCTGCACTCCGCCGGTGCCGTACTGGCCTTCTCCAGCGACTGGAACGTCGCCGAGATGGACCCCATGATCGGCATCTACACCGCCCTCACCCGGCAGCCGCTGGGCGGCGGCGTGCCCTGGCAGCCCGAGGAGACGGTGAGCGTCGAAACCGCCGTGCACGCCTACACCATGGGCTCCGCGTACGCCAACTTCCTGGAGGAGGAACGGGGTTCGCTGACCGTCGGCAAGCTCGCCGACTTCGTGGTGCTCTCCCGGGACATCCTCCGGGCCGCGCCCGAGGACATCCCCGGCACGGTGGCGGAGACCGTCGTCGTCGGCGGCGAGATCGTCCACGAGAGCGGGCGGTGACCGCCGGCGGGGGACGCCCGACCCCGTAATCGGGCGAATGTTCGAGGAGGGGGTGGTCCGGGGGCGGCGGCGCCGGCACGGGGGCAGGATGACCCTATGCTGCTCGCCGCCGTCGCCCGCGTGTCCGCGGAGGTCGCCGCCACCACGGCCCGATCGCGGAAGACGGCGCTGCTGGCCGAGCTGTTCCGCGCCGCCGCCCCCGAGGACGCCCCGGTGGTCATCCCCTACCTGGCCGGGCGGCTGCCCCAGGGCAGGATCGGCGTCGGCTGGAGCGCCCTGCGCGCCCCGCCGCCACCCGCCGACCGGGCCACCCTCACCGTCCGGGACGCGGACCGGGCACTGACCACGCTGGCCCGGGTGGCCGGCCCCGGTGCCCAGGCCGAGCGGCGGCGCCTGGTCCGGGACCTCCTCGCCGCCGCCACCGCCGAGGAGCAGCGCTTCCTGCACGGGCTGCTGACCGGCGAGGTCCGCCAGGGCGCCCTGGACGCGCTCGCCGTCGAGGGGCTCGCCGCCGCCACCGGCGCGGCCCCGGACGCGGTCCGGCGCGCCGTGATGCTCGCCGGCTCGCTCCCGGACGTCGCCCGGGCGCTGCTCTCGGAGGGGCCGCCGGCCTTGGCCGACTTCCGGCTCACCGTCGGCCGGCCGGTCGGACCGATGCTCGCGCAGACCGCCGCCTCGGTGGCCGAGGCGATCGACCGGCTCGGCCGCTGCGCCGTGGAGGAGAAGCTCGACGGCATCCGGGTGCAGGTGCACCGGGACGGCCCCGACGTGCGGATCCACACCCGCACCCTGGACGAGGTCACCGGCCGGCTGCCCGAGGTCGTGGCCCTCGTCCGGGCGCTGCCCGCCGCGCGCCTGATCCTCGACGGCGAGGTGATCGCCCTGGGGCCGGACGGGCGCCCGGTCCCGTTCCAGCGGGTCGCCGGCCGCTTCGGCTCCCGCACGGACGTCGCCGCGGCCCGGGCCGCCCTCCCGCTGACCCCGGTCTTCTTCGACCTGCTCGCGCTCGACGACCGGGCGCTGCTGGACCTCCCCGGCGAGCAGCGGCACGCCGAACTCGCCGCATGCGTGCCGGAGTCGGCCCGGGTGCGGCGCTGCGTGGTGGCGGACCCGGACGACCCCGGGGCGCGCGCCGCCGCCGCGGAGTTCTTCGACCGCACCCTGGCGCGCGGCCACGAGGGCGTCGTGGTCAAGGCCCTCGACGCGCCCTACGGCGCCGGCCGCCGCGGCGCGGCCTGGCTGAAGGTCAAGCCCGTGCACACCCTGGACCTGGTGGTGCTGGCGGCGGAGTGGGGCCACGGCCGCCGCACCGGCAAGCTCTCCAACCTGCACCTGGGGGCGCGGGCCGCGGACGGCGGGTTCGTCATGCTGGGCAAGACCTTCAAGGGGCTCACCGACGCCACCCTCACCTGGCAGACCGCGCGGCTCCAGGAGCTGGCCGTGGCGGACGACGGGCACGTGGTGACGGTCCGCCCGGAACTCGTCGTGGAGATCGCCTACGACGGGTTGCAGACCTCGTCCCGCTACCCGGCCGGGGTCACCCTGCGGTTCGCCCGCGTGGTGCGCTACCGGGACGACAAGCCGGCCGCGGAGGCCGACACCCTCGACACCGTGCGCGCCGCCCACGGCTGACCCGGCCCCAGGCGGCGGACGGGAAGGGAGCACCGGATCGATGGCAGGCAGACGCAGCGCCGGACTGCTGCTGCACCGCAGCGGCGCCGACGGCGGCACCGAGGTGCTGCTGGCGCACATGGGCGGCCCGCTGTGGGCCCGTCGGGACGCCGGCGCCTGGTCGGTGCCCAAAGGCGAGTACGTGCCGCCGGAGGAGCCGCTGGCCGCCGCCCGCCGGGAGTTCACCGAGGAACTGGGGCTGCCGCCCCCGGAGGGGCGGTACGTGCCGTTGGGGGACGTCCGCCAGTCCGGCGGGAAAGTGGTGACGGTCTGGGCCGTCGCGGGCGACCTCGACCCGGCGGCGATCACGCCCGGCACCTTCGAGCTGGAGTGGCCGCGCGGCTCCGGGACGCTCCGCAGCTTCCCGGAGGTCGACCGGGTGGCGTGGTGCACCCCCCAGCGGGCGCGCGCACGGCTGGTCACCGCGCAGCGGGAGTTCCTGGACCGGCTGGCGGACGCGCTGGCCGACGGGGCCGGCGACGTCCGTTGACCGCATCGGCCGCACCGGCCGGCCCGCCCGGACGGGACGGCCGGTGCGCCGCGGTCACTTCACCGCGCCCAGCGACAGCCCCTGCACCAGCTTGTCCTGCGCGGCGAACCCGGCGACGAGCACCGGCAGCGACACCACGGTGGCCGCCGCGCACACCTTCGCCAGGAACAGCCCCTGGCTCGTGACCAGTCCGGTCAGGAACACCGGAGAGGTGCCGGCCACGACGCCGGTCAGCACCCGCGCGAACAGCAGCTCGTTCCAGCTGAAGATGAACGAGATCAGCGCGGTCGCGGCGATGCCCGGCAGGGCGACCGGTCCCACGATCCGCAGCAGCGTCGTGGGCAGCCCCGCCCCGTCGATCGACGCCGCCTCCAGGATCTCCACCGGCACCTCGGCCAGGAACGACCGCATCATCCACACCGCGATCGGCAGGTTCATCGAGGTGTAGAGGATGACCAGCAGCCAGATGCTGTCCAGCATCCGGGTGTTCTGCGCGACCAGGTAGACCGGCAGCAACCCGGCCACCAGCGGCAGCATCTTGGTGGAGAGGAAGAAGAACAGCACGTCCCGCCACTTGCGCACCGGCCGGATGGCCAGCGCGTACGCCGCCGGCACCGCCAGCGCCAGCACCAGCAGCGTCGAAGCCACCGAGGCCGTCAGGGAGTTGAGCAGCGGCGGCCAGGGACTCACCCCCGCGCCGCCGACCCCGAAGAACTCCCGGTAGCCGTGCAGGGTGAGCGGTGCCAGCAGGCTCGGAGGGTTGGTCGCGGCGTCCGGCTCGCGGTGGAAGGAGGTCAGCACCATCCACGCCACCGGCAGGAAGAAGGCGATCCCGCACGCCCAGGCCAGCAGGCCCAGTGCCGCCCCGCGCACCCGCCGTCCGTCCCTGCGGTCTCCTCGCGTCATCGGGTGATCTCCTCGCGCAGCAGGGACGACACGGTGCGCAGGGCGAAGTTCGCCACCAGCAGTGAGCAGAGCACCACCACGACGCCCTGCGCGGACGCCCGGCCGTAGTCATGGGCCTGGTAGAAGGTCTGGTAGATGGTGTAGGGCAGGTTGGCGGTGCCCAGCCCGCCCGAGGTGAGGGTGAACACCGCGTCGAAGTTCTGCACGACGTACACCGTCCCCAGCAGCGCCGCCAGTTCCAGGTAGCGCCGCAGGTGCGGCAGGGTGAGGTGGCGGAAGACGTCGAACGTCGAGGCGCCGTCCATCCGGGCCGCCTCCACCGCGTCCGCGGGTCGGCTCTGCAGCCCCGCCAGCAGGATCAGCATCATGAACGGGGTCCACTGCCAGATCAGCGACAGCTCGACCGCGAGGAGCGGCGAGTCGGTCATCCAGTCCGGCTGCGGCGGGTCGCCGGCCCCGAACAGGTGCCAGAGCCAGGTCAGCACCCCGTTGAACAGTCCGTACGAGGCGTTGTAGAGCGCGTGCTTCCACAGCAGCGCGGCGGCCACCGGCACCACCAGGAACGGGGTGATCAGCAGGGTGCGGACGACGCCCCGGCCGCGGAAGCTCCGGTCCAGCAGCAGCGCCAGCCCCAGCCCCAACACCAGGCTGACCAGCACCACCGTCACCGTCAGCAGCACCGTCGTGCCCACCGACGAGCGCAACGCCGGATCGGTGACCACCGCCCGGTAGTTGTCGAAGGCGGCGAACCCGCGGTGGTCGGGCGCCAGCGCGTTCCACCGCATGAACGAGATCACCACCGTGACCACGAACGGCAGTTGGGTGACCAGGATCAGGAAGACCAGCGCGGGCAGCAGCGGGGCGCGCCGGGCCCAGCCCTTGGCCCGCTCAGCGACCGGTGTACGCATCGGACACCTCCCGCGCCAGTCGCTGGCCCGCCCGCAGCGCGTCGTCCACGCTCTGCTTGCCGGCGATCGCCGCGCTGATCTCCTGCGACACCTTGGTGCCCAGGTCCGAGAACTCCGGTATGCCCACGAACTGGATCCCGGGCGCCGGCCGCGGCTGCACCCCCGGGTCGTCCGGACGGGCCGAGGTGATCGCCCGCTCGGTCGCCGCGGCGAACGCCCCGGCCTCCTTCAGGTAGTCCGGGTCGCGGTAGAGCGAGGCCCGTTTCCCTGCGGGCACCCGCGACCAGCCCAGTTCCCGCCCCGCCAACTCCTCGTACGCCTTCCCGGACGCCCAGCGGACGAACTCCCAGGCGGCCTCCTGGTGCGTGCTGGCCTTCTGGATGCCCCAGGCCCAGGTGTAGAGCCATCCCGCGCTGGCGGTCCGCTCGACCGGTGCCGGTGCGTACCCGATCCGGCCGGCGACCGGCGAGTCCGCGCTCTCCAGCGAACCGGCCCCCGCGGTCGCGTCGTACCACATGGCGACCTTGCCCTGCTGCATGTCGTTGAGGCACTCGGTGTACCCGGCCTGCGGTGCGCCGGGCTCCCCGTGCGCGCGCAGCAGTCCGACGTAGAACCGGGCCGCCCTGGCGAACTCGGGGGAGTCCACGCGGGCCCGCCAGTCCTTGTCGAACCACGTCCCGCCGAAGGTGTTGACCACCGTCGTCAGCGGCGCGGTCAACTGCCCCCAACCGGGCTGCCCGCGCAGGCAGATGCCCTTCAGGCCCTTCCGGGAGCCGTCCAACTTGGCTGACATGGCGGTCACTTGGGCCCACGTGGGGTGGGCGGGCATGGTCAGCCCGGCGGCCTCGAAGAGGTCCTTGCGGTACATCAGGAACGACGACTCGCCGTAGAACGGCTCCGCGTAGACCTCGCCGTCGGCCGCGGTGAGCGAGGAGCGCACCGGGGCGAGCAGGTCCTTGTGGTCGAACTCCGGGTCCTTCGCGGCCCGTTCGCCCAGCGGGGTGAGCCAGCCGTTGCGGGCGTAGATGGGCGTCTCGTAGTTGCTGAGGCTGGCCACGTCGTACTGTCCGGCCTGGCTGGAGAAGTCCTGGCTCATCTTGTCGCGGAGGTCGTCCTCCGGCAGCACGGTGAAGTGGACCCGGATGCCGGTCTCCTTGGTGAAGTGCTCGGCGGTGAGCCGTTGCAGGTCCACCATCTGCGGGTTGTTCACCATCAACACGTTGAGGGTGCGCGGCCCGTCGTCGCCGGTTCCGCCGGCGCCGCGGTAGCAGCCAGCGGTGGCCAACGACAGGGCCGCCACGACGGCGGCCAGCCAGCGCCCGCGGCGGCCCGTGCCGCCGACGGCTCCGGGGGATCGTGCTCGCACGGCTCCTGCCTTTCCAAGGTGACTCGGCCCGTGGGGGGACGGGCCTGTGCATGAACGAACATGGGCATGTCAGATAGGTGCGGGTGGTCGGACCGAGGGCGGTGCCGGGACCGCGGTGTCAGACCCGGAGCACCTGCGGCCCCAGGAGGGAGTAGCGGTGCGCCTCCGGAGCGGAGAGCCCGGTGTCGGTGACGATCACGTCCAGGTCGCCGATCCCGGCGAACCGGCAGAAGCTGCTGGCCCCGAACTTGCTGTGCACGCCGACCAGCACCCGCCGCCGGGACGACCGCACCGCCTGCGCCTTCACGTCGGCGACCGCCGGGTCGGGCGTGGTCAGCCCGTGCTCCCGGGAGATCCCGTTGGCGCCGACGAACGCCAGGTCCACCACGAAACCGGCGAGCATGTCCCGGCACCACGGCCCGACCGTCGCCTGGGTCCCGGCCCGCACCCGCCCGCCGGCCAGCAGCACGGTCGTGGCGTCGGACGCCGCGACCAGCGAGGCGGTGCGCAGCGACGCGGTCAGCACGGTCAGCGGCCGGTCCGTCGGCAGCAGCGTCGCGACCAGCTCGGGCGTGTACCCCTCGTCGACGAAGACCGTCTCCGCCTCGCCGACCAGCTCCGCCGCGGCCGCCGCGATCCGCCGCTTCTCCGGCACCTGTTGGGTCTCCCGCCGCGCCAACGTGGTCTCGTACCCGGCGCTCTCGACCGGATAGGCCGCGCCGTGCGTGCGCCGGACCAGTCCCCGGCGCTCCAGCTCCCGCAGATCGCGCCGCACGGTCTCGCGGGCCACCCCGAATTCCGCCGCGGCGTCGGCGACCTCGATGCGTCCGGACTGCCGGGCGAGCACCAGGAGGCGGCTCTGGCGTTCCTCGGCCCTCATGGCTCTCTCCTGCCCCGGCGGGAATCCTCCCGCCGCGCTCCGTCCGCCGTCTTCCGTTCGGTCACGATCCGCACGGATCGCTTTCCGTTCGGTCACAGTGGTGCCCGTTTCTGCCCGCAGCCAGGTTTATAGCAACAGATCAATCGCCCGCAGCTGCCCGCAACGGCACCAAAGCTGCCCGTTTCTGTGCGCTTGTGGACGCGGTTCTCCGGGGTGCCGGCCCGGCGCCGGGCCCGTTCCTGGCCGTGCGCGCGCCCGCGGCGGCCGCCCGAGCCCGCCGGCGTGCGCCGGTGACACCCCGGTGGTGTGGGGTACGACGGCGCTTAGGCTGGACGGCATGAGCTCGGAGATGCGGTCGTTGGCGGTCACCGCACTCGTCCAGGAGGACGAGTGCGCGGTGCTGCGGGTCAGCGGGGAGCTCGACCTCCGCACCGAGCAGGCGTTCCTCGCCGAGGCACGGTCCATCGTCTCGGCCGGGCACCGCTTCCTCGTGCTCGACCTGACCGCGCTGCGGTTCTGCGACTCCCGGGGCCTGAGCTGCCTGCTCGCCCTGGAATGGCTCTGCCGTCGCCTGGAGGGCCGGCTCCTGCTGGCGTCCCTGGGCGTCCGGATGCTCAAGCTCCTGGTCGGCACGCAGTCGATGGGGGTCTTCTCCTGCTACCCGACGGTCGGCCACGCCCTGGCCGACGTCCCGGTCGACAGCCGTCCGACCTGGCCGCCGCCCGCGGACGACGCCACCGCCGGCTGATCCCCGGCCGACTGGGCCGTGTGGGGGAGGGGTCACGCCTGCGGGCGACCCACAGCCGACCCGCCGGTCTGAACTCCTGCGTGTGACGTTCCCCTCACCCGTCACCGCACCCGGACGGCGCACCGCCCGCCCCCGGATGCCCGGCCGCCCCGTCCGCCGTCGCGCCCGCCTCCCCCTCCGCCCCCGCCCGCAGCGCCGCGATCAGCGCGGCAACCGACGGCCGGTCCCGCGCCGCCGAGCCGACCGCGACCACGACGTGCCGCTCGACGGTCTCCCGCAGCGGCACCGCCACGATCCCCTCCGACCGCAACCGCAGCATCAGCCCCGTCAGCGGCGCCACCCCCAGCCCCGCCCCGACCATCGCCAGCGACGTCGCGGTGTCCGTCACCTCGTGCACCACCCGCGGTTCGCAGCCGGCCCGGCGACAGGCGTTCCGGATCGCCCGCCCGTAGTACGAGCCGGCCGCCGGCAGGATCCAGTCGTGGCCCGCCGCCAGGGACACCGGCCGACGGTCCGCCGCCCGGGGCGCCCGCCCCGCCGACACCGCCAACGCGAACCGCTCCGAGCGCAGCCGCACCAACTCCACCGCCCCGTCGCGATCCAGCGGCGCGTCCGGATAGTCCAGGCCCAGCGCCAGGTCCACCCGACCGGCCAGCACCTCCGCGTACGCCTGGTCCACGTCCACCTCGCGGCTCGCCACCCGCACCCCGGGGTGCCGGGCCGCCAACCGGTGCAGCGCCGGCGGCAGCAGCACCGCCGCCGCGGTCCCGAACACCCCCAGCCGCAGCCGCCCGCCGACCTCGCCCCGGGCCCGCTCCAGGGCCGCCACCGCCTCGGCCTGGGCGCCCAGGATCCGCTCGGCGTGCACCGCCAGGACCCGCCCGGCGTCCGTCAGCTCCACCCGCCGCCCGGCCCGCCGCACCAGTTCGGCACCGGTCGTCCGCTCCAACGCCGCGATGTGCTGGGAGACCGCCCCCGGCGTGTAGCCCAGCGCCGCGGCCGCCGCGGTCATGGTGCGGCTCCGGGTCAGCTCCAGCAGCGTCCTGAGCTGCACCCCGGGCAATTCCACGGCCGGACCCTACCCACCGGCCCGGCGCACCACCCGCGTCCCGGCAAACCCCCGGACCCGCACGGCTCCTCACAGATCACCTCCAGCGACTCTGCATGGACGGGCGCCCACCCGCCCGTCACCATCGAAGGGCACCGGCCCCGCGGCAGGCCCCGTCCCGCGGCGGCCGGCCGCCCCATGCGACGACGTGCCCCGGCACGGCGTGCCGACACGACCACGTGACGACGGGAAGGCGGCCCCGATGGCCCACCCCACGGCCCTGGCTCACCCAGTCCCCGACCCGCAGCCCACCCCGCTCCCCGACGCCGCCGACGTCGTGGTCGTCGGCGGCGGCGTGATCGGCGCCAGCATCGCCTTCCACCTGGCCGAGGCGGCCGTCGGCCGGGTGCTGCTGCTCGAACGCGACCTGCCGGCCTCCGGCTCGTCCGGCAAGCCCCTGGGCGGGGTCCGCGCCCAGTTCTCCGACCCGCTCAACATCCGCCTCGGCCGGCGCAGCCTGGACGCCTGGCGGGACTTCGCCCGTCGCCCGGGCGCCGACATCGCCCTGCACTCCGTCGGCTACCTCTTCCTCCTCGGCGACGAAGCCGAACGGGACACCTTCGCCGCGGGCGTCGAGGTCCAGCACGCCCACGGGGTGCCCAGCCGCCTCATCACCCCGCGCGCCGCCCGGGACCTGTGCCCCTACGTCGACCCCCGCACCCTGGTCGCCGCCGCCTTCTCGCCCACCGACGGCTACGCGACACCCGAGGCCGCCGTCACCGGCTACCTCCGGGCGGCCCGCCGGCTCGGCGCCACCGTCCGCACCCGCTGCCCGGTCACCGCCGTCGACACCGCCGACGGCCACCTCACGGCGGTCCGCACCCCGCACGGCACCGTCCGCACCCCCACCGTGATCTGTTGCGCCGGCGCCTGGTCCGCCGCCGTCGGCGCACTGGCCGGCGTCACCCTGCCGGTCACCCCGCTGCGCCGCCAGATCGCCTTCACCGGCCCGCTGCGCCCCCGCCCGCCGCGCATCCCCTTCACGCTGGACTACGCCTCCACCCTCTACTTCCACAACGACGGCGCCGACGGCCTGCTCCTCGGTCTGTCCGATCCGGACCAACGGCCGGGCTATGAAAGGGAGTTCAGTCGGGAATGGCTGACCCCCTTCCGCGCCGCCGCGGCCCGCCGGGTTCCGGACCTCGCCGGGATGCCGATCACCGGCGGCTGGGCCGGCCTGTACGAGATGACCCCGGACCGCAACGCCCTCATCGGCGAGGCCCCGCACCCCGGCCGCTTCCTCTACGCCACCGGCTTCTCCGGCCACGGCTTCCTCCAGGCGCCCGCCGTCGGCGAGATCGTCCGCGACCTGTACCTGCGCCGCGAGCCCTTCCTCGACGTCGGCCCGCTCGCCGCCACCCGCTTCGACGACCACCGCGCCGTCCGCCCCGAAGCCCACATCATCTGACCCCGACCGCTCCGGGAGAGGAGTCCCCATGGCCCTGACCCCCGCCTGGCGGCTGCGCGCCGCGTTCGCCCGCCGGCTCTCCGCCATGTACGGCACCGAAGTCCCCGCCTACACCACCCTGTTGGAGGTCACCGGGCAGATCAACGACGAGGTCGCCGGCCGCGACCCGGACGCCGGCCGGCTCGGCGGCATCGCCCGGGTCACCGCCGAACGCCACGGCGCCATCCGCGTCGGCACCCCCACCGAACTCCGCCAGGCCGGGCAGGTGTTCGCCGCGCTGGGCATGCACCCGGTGGGCTTCTACGACCTCCGCGACGGCGACGTCGGCGCGGTCCCCGTCGTCTCCACCGCCTTCCGCCCCCTGGACGCCACCGAACTCGACCGCAACCCCTTCCGGGTCTTCACCTCCCTCCTCACCACCGGCGACCGCCGCTTCTTCGACGCCGACCTGGAGTCCCGGCTGACCGCCTTCCTCGCCCGCCGCCGCCTCTTCCCACCGGAACTCCTCGACCTCGCCGCACGGGCGGAGCGCGAGCACGGCCTCGAAGAGGGGCCCGCGGAACGCTTCCTGACCCTGGCCGTCGACGCGTTCACCCTCTCCACCGAGCCCGTCGACCGCGCCTGGTACACCGAACTGGAACGGATCTCCGCGGTCGCCGCCGACATCGGCGGCGTCACCACCACCCACGTCAACCACCTCACCCCGCGCGTCCTGGACATCGACGCCCTCTACCGGCGGATGGGGGAGCGCGGCATCACCATGATCGACCGCATCCAGGGACCGCCCCGCTGGGACGGCCCCGACGTGCTGCTGCGCCAGACCTCCTTCCGCGCACTGGCCGAACCCCGCACCTTCCGCGAACCCGACGGCCGGCTCCGCCGCGGCGCCCTGCGCGTGCGCTTCGGCGAGGTCGAGGCCCGCGGCATCGCCCTGACCCGCACCGGCCGGGCCCGCTACGACGCCCTCACGGCCGAGACCGACCGCCGCACCGCCGGCCGCCCCGACGCCGAACGCCAGGCGACCGCCCGCACCCTGTGGGGGCGGGGCTTCCCCCGCACGGAAGCCCAACTCCGCGCCGAACGGCTGGCGTTCTTCACCTACCGCCCGGTGACCGACCGCCCCCGCGACGGCCGCCGCCCGCCCGCCGACCCCACCGCCCTGCTCGCCGACGGCTGGCTCACCGCCCACCCGCTCGTCTACGAGGACTTCCTGCCCCGCTCCGCCGCCGGCATCTTCCGCTCCAACCTCACCGGCGACGGCACCCGCGACCCGCACCGCGACGGCACCCCCTTCGACGCCCAGCGCCTCGCCGAAGCCCTCGGCCGTCCGGTGCGTGACCCGTTCGCCGGCTACGCCGCACAGCAGGACCGCTCGCTGCGCGCCGCACTGACCGCCCTGGGCGCCGACGAGGCCCTCCGCGCCCTGCCCGTCCCGGCCCCCACCGTGCCGGGACAGCACACCTAGCCACCCCGCCCCACGAGGAGTCACCGATGACCGTCCGCGCACACCCCGCCGCCCTCGACCTCCCCGACACCGACGCCCTGCGGACCCGCGCCAGCACCGCGCTGCGCCGCTGCGGCGCGGCCGGCCTCGACGCCCACCCGGCCCGCGACCCCGGCACCGGCGCCACCCTCGCCGCCCGCACCCCGCTCACCGGCGCCGTCCTCGCCCTCCTGCCCGCCACCACCCCCGAACAGGCCGAGGCCGCCCTCGCCGACGCCCACCGCACCTTCCTCACCTGGCGCACGGTCCCCGCCCCGGTCCGCGGTGCCCTGGTCAAACGCCTCGGCGAACTGCTCACCGCCCACCAGGAGGACCTCGCCGACCTGGTCACCCTCGAAGCCGGCAAGATCCGCTCCGAGGCGCTCGGCGAGGTCCGCGAGATGATCGACGTCTGCGACTTCGCGGTCGGCCTCTCCCGTCAGCTCTACGGCCGGACCATCGCCGGCGAACGCCCCGGCCACCGACTCTCCGAGAGCTGGCACCCGCTCGGCGTCGCCGGGGTGATCTCGGCCTTCAACTTCCCCGTCGCCGTGTGGTCCTGGAACGCCGCCGTCGCCCTGGTCTGTGGCGACCCGGTGATCTGGAAGCCCTCCGAACTCACCCCGCTCACCGCGCTCGCCTGCACCGCCCTGCTCGCCCGCGCCGCCGCCGACACCGGTGCCCCGCCCGGCGTCCACCACCTGCTGCTCGGCGGGCCGGAACACGGCGAACTGCTCGCCGACGACCCGCGGGTGGCCCTGGTCAGCGCCACCGGCTCGGTGCGGATGGGACGGCAGGTGGCGCCGCGGGTCGCCGCCCGCTTCGGCCGCTGCCTGCTGGAACTCGGCGGCAACAACGCCGCCGTCGTCACCCCCTCCGCCGACCTCGACCTGACCGTCCGCGGCGTGGTCTTCGCCGCCGCCGGCACCGCGGGCCAGCGCTGCACCACACTGCGCCGGCTGATCGTCCACGAGGACCTCGCCGCCCCGCTCGTCGAGCGCCTCGCACACGCCTACGCGCAGCTCCCGCTCGGCGACCCGTACCACCCGGACACCCTCGTCGGCCCCCTGATCAGCACCGCGGCGCACGGCGCCATGACCGAGGCGCTGGCCGCCGCCCGCCGCGACGGCGGCACCGTCGTCACCGGCGGCGACCGCCGCTTCGCCGACGAGGCCCCCGACGCCGCCTACGTCCGACCCGCCCTCGTCCGGATGCCCGACCAGACCGCCGTCGTCCGCACCGAGACCTTCGCCCCGATCCTCTACGTCCTGACCTACCGGACCCTGGAGCAGGCCATCGCCCTGCAGAACGGCGTCCCGCAGGGCCTGTCCTCCAGCATCTTCACCCGCGACCAGCGGGAAGCCGAACGGTTCCTGGCCGCCGACGGCTCCGACTGCGGCATCGCCAACGTCAACATCGGCACCTCGGGGGCGGAGATCGGCGGCGCGTTCGGCGGCGAGAAGGACACCGGCGGCGGCCGGGAATCCGGCTCCGACGCCTGGCGCTCCTACATGCGCCGGGCCACCAACACCGTCAACTACTCCACCGACCTCCCCCTGGCCCAGGGCGTCAACTTCCTCTGAAACAGCCCACGTTGAAGGCGCCCGTCGATCCCGCCATCAGTGCAGCGCCGCCCGCCCCAGGTCCGCGACCAGCGTCGGCGACGGTCGGGGGATGGCGCCGAAGTCCTCGTCGTCCCCCTCCACCACCAGTCGGTTGATCACGTTCTCCAGCGCGGTCGGCAGCGTCGGCGCCAGCCCGCTGTGCCACTGCACGAGCAGGTTGTGCCGGGCCTCGTCCGGCAGCAGCTGCTTCTCGTCGAACGCCGCCACCGCCCGGGGCCCCTCGTCGGGCGCGTGCGCGGCCTGCTCGCGCCAGTAGGCGGCGTCCCGGAACTCGCCGTCCCGGCGGTGCGCCAGGTACAGGCAGTACGCCGCGGTCCGGCTGCCGGCCCCGGCGCCGAAGTGCCACCAGAAGTGCGCCGCCGCGGACCGCCCGGTGATGTGCAGCAGGCACCCGAAGACCAACGCCCCCTCGGGGTCGATGTGGTGGTCGTCCACCAGCCGCTCCAGGCTCGCCGCGGCCGCCGCCGCATTGACCACCAGCGCGCACGCCAACTGGAGTTCCTGGGTGGCCTCGTCCCGAGCGCTGGGATACCCGCTCGGTGCGGCCCGCCCGGGCCGGACCGGCGGCGGCACCACCGCGGGCGGCACCTGCGCCCCCGGCCCCGGCGGCGCGGACGGCGCCAGGCAGCCCAGCCCGTCGAGCGCCCCCGCGTCGTCCAGCGCGCTGAAGTCCGCCAGCCCGCCGATCCCGGCCACCGCCGCCGCGGCGCTGAGCAACGTCTCGACGGTCTCACGCCGTTCGCCCGCTTCCGGATACGCCCTCGTCATGTTCCGTTCCCCCATGTTCGACTCCCGCTGAGCTGTCCGGCCACCCGGCCGGCTATCCCTGATCGATGCCGAGCGCGGCGGCCAGCTTCCGCTTGCCCCGGCTCGCGTACGAGCGCACGGTGACCTCGTCCACCCCGAGCAGCGCGGCGATCTCCCCGTCGCGATACCCGACGACGTGCCGGAGCACGATCACGTCGCACTGCCGCTCCGGCAGCCGCGAGATCGCCGCGTAGAGCCCCAACTGGCTCTCCAACATGGCGAACTGCTGCTGGCACTCGCGCAACAGGGCGTGGGTGACGACGGCGAAGGCGGCGGTCCCGGTGAGCGCGAACGGCTGCCGACGGTCGTAGAGCCACTCCATGACCTGTTCCTTGAGCAGCGACCAGGCGTAGGCATCCACCGACGCCTGCCGCAGCGCGTGCGGCCACACCTGGCCGAGCCGTTCGTACGCCGCCAGGGTCACGTCACGGGCGGCGCCCTCGCTGCCGGTGTGCAGATAGGCGTAGGCCACCCACTTCCGGGCGTGGGTGGCCAGGAACGCCTGGAAGGTGAGCGCCAACTGATCGCCCGATTCCTGTGGGACGGCTATTTCCGCCAGGGCAACACGGTCCGGCCCGCTGGCCGGCAGAAGTCGGTCCCGGTGTGTGCTCACGCGCCGTCCTCGTTCCGTTCGCCGTGCACCGCCGCGACACCACCGGGTACGGGGCCCGCGCCGGGAGGGTGGTTTGCCCTCACCCTCCAATCAACAGGAAACCTCGCTGATTTGTGGCACCGGACGACAAATAATCCTGCGCTCCGTATTCATATGACTACTCACGACCGGGAACGATCAAAACCCGCGCACCGACGTGCACCGAGCGACCACCGGCGCCCCGGCGCACGACACGGGCACCCGGCGCACGGAACCGGCCCGGCGCATGAACGCCCGCGCACCGGGCAGTGCTCTGCACGACGGCGCTCCCTCCGGCGGGCGACGCATCCGGGGAGGCGGCGCGCGATGAACGACCACGAGCCCGTGGTGGACCTGCAGTTGGACCGGGCGCACTCGGCCCGCATCTACGACTACCTCCTGGGCGGCAAGACCAACTTCCTGGCCGACCGGATGGCCGCCGGCCGGGTGCTCGGCGTCTTCCCCGCCGCCCTGGTCGCGGCCCGCATCAACCGCGAGTTCATGCACCGGGCCACCCGACACCTCGCCGCCGCCGGCCTGCGCCAGTTCCTGGACATCGGCACCGGCATCCCCACGCCGCCGAACCTCCACGAGATCGCCCAGCACGCCAGCCCCGACGCCCGCATCGTCTACACCGACAACGACCCCATCGTCCTCGCGCACGCCGCGGCCCTGCTGCGCGGCACCCCCGAAGGCCGCACCGCCTACGTACCGGCCGACGTCACCGACCCCGCGGGCATCATGGCCGCCCCCCAACTCCGCACCACCCTCGACCTGACCCGGCCGGTGGCGCTGAGCCTCAACGCCCTGATGCACTTCGTCACCGACGACGGCCAGGACCGCGCCCACGGCGTCGTGGAGACCCTCAAGGCCGCCCTCCCCAGCGGCAGCACGCTCGCCATGACCCACGCCACCCCGGACTACAGCCCGGACGCGATGGAGCGGATCATCGGGATCTACCGCGACGCCGGCACCGAGCTGCAGTTCCGCACCCGCGCCGAGTTCCTGCGCTTCTTCGACGGCTGGGAACTCCTCGACCCCGGCGTCACCCTCTCGCACCAATGGCGCCCCGACCGCCCCGAGGACGCCACGCACGTCACCGACGCCGAGGCCGCCTGCTACGCCGCGGTCGCCCGCAAACCCTGACGCCGCGTCCCGGGGCCGGGCCCTCACTCCTTGCGGTAGCCGTACGCCTCCTCGGCGGCCGTCGCCACCGCCGCCAGGTCCGCCCCGGCCGACGCGCTGACCACGGCGGCCACCGCACCCTCGACGAACGGCGCGTCCACCAACCGGGCACCCGTCGGGAGTTCGTCGCCGTCCGCGATCATCGCCTTCACCGTCAGCACCGCGCTGCCGAGGTCCACCAGCAGCGCCACCCCCGCACCGCGGTCCACCTTCCGCGCCGCCGCCGCGATCAGCTCGGAGCTGGTG
This sequence comes from Streptomyces sp. x-19, assembly GCF_046549115.1. Classification (NCBI taxonomy): domain Bacteria; kingdom Bacillati; phylum Actinomycetota; class Actinomycetes; order Kitasatosporales; family Streptomycetaceae; genus Streptomyces; species Streptomyces sp. x-19. The sequence continues at coordinate 72,779 of NZ_JAJPWK010000016.1, forward strand.
CCCAGCCCGCCGTCCGGCGTCCCGCCGGCCGCCGCCACCGGCGCCTTGGTGCCCCCGCCGGCCAATCCCGTCGTCAGCTCCACGACCGCCTCCGCGACGGCCTTGCTGTGCGACACCAGCACCACGCCCACCAGGGCGTCCGGGCCGTTCACCGCGCCACCTCCGCGAGTGCCGCGAACAGCAGCGCCGAGCTCGTCGCGCCCGGGTCCTGATGACCGATGCTGCGTTCCCCCAGATAGCTCGCGCGCCCCTTGCGGGCGAGCATCGGCACGGTGCCCCGCGCCCCCTCGTCGGCCGCCTCGGCCGCGGCGTCCAGCGAGGTGTCCAAGGCGGCCACGGCCGGCTCCAACGCATCGATCATGGTCTTGTCGCCGGGGGCGGCGCCACCGAGCTCCCGCACCGACGTCAGGCCGGCCCGCAGACCCGCCTGCAACTCCGCCACGGTCACCTGCGGCGCATCGCCGAGGCCCTTCCCGGCCCGACGCAGCAGCGTCCCGTACAACGGCCCCGACGCACCCCCCACGGTCGAGATCAGCTGCCGCCCCGCGGCGACCAGCACGGCCCCCGGCGTACCGGGCGGCTCCGCCTCCAGCGCCTTCACCACGGCCGCGAACCCTCGCTGCATGTTGGCACCGTGATCGGCATCGCCGATCGCCGAGTCGAGCTCGGTGAGCCGCTCGGCCTCCCGGTCCACCAGACCGGCCGCCGCGGCCATCCACCGTACGAAGAACCCACTGTCAAGCGCCGTGTCCACCACACCATCACCCCTCTGCACGAGCGACACCCAACTACCCTTCTACCGCCCTATCCTCTGCCGCCCCACCGTCTACCGTCCCCACCGCAACCCGGGCGTCGCCACCGGCGCGTCCCACAGCCGCAGCAGTTCCCCGTCCACCTGGCACAACGTCACCGAGGCCCCGGCCATGTCCAGTGACGTGACGTAGTTCCCCACCAACGTACGGGCCACCGTCACCCCGCGCTCGTCGAGCACCCGGCGCACCTCCGCGCCGAAGCCGTACAGCTCCAGCAGCGGCGTCGCCCCCATCCCGTTCACCAGGACCAGTACCGGCAACTGCGGCTGGAGGTCGCTCAGCACGGCGTCCACCGCGACGTCCGCGATCTCGTGCGCGGTCATCATCGCCCGCCGCTCCCGCCCCGGCTCGCCGTGGATCCCCACCCCCAACTCCAGCTCCCCGACCGGCAGGTCGAAGGTCGGGCCGCCCTTGGCCGGCGTCGAGCAGGCGCTCAGCGCCACCCCGAAACTCCGCGACGACGCCACGACCTGCCGGGCCACCGCCTCGACCCGCTCCAGCGGCAGGCCCTCCTCCGCCGCGGCCCCCGCGATCTTCTCCACGAACAGCGTCGCGCCGGTGCCGCGCCGCCCGGCGGTGAAGGTCGAGTCGCGCACCGCCACGTCGTCGTCGACCAGCACGCTGGCGACCTGCACCCCCTCGTCCTCCGCCAGTTCCGCCGCCATCTGGAAATTCAGCACGTCGCCCGTGTAGTTCTTCACCACGAACAGCACCCCGCTCCCGGAGTCCACCGCGGCCGCCGCCCGCACCATCTGGTCCGGCACCGGCGAGGTGAACACCTCCCCCGGACACGCCGCGTCCAGCATCCCGGGCCCCACGAACCCCCCGTGCAACGGCTCGTGGCCGCTGCCCCCACCGGAGAGCAACGCCACCTTCCCGGCCACCGGCGCGTCCCGCCGCACCACCACCCGGTTCTCCACGTCCACCACCAGCTCCGGGTGCGCCGCGGCCATCCCCCGCAGGGCATCCGCCACCACGGTCTCGGGGACGTTGATCAACATCTTCATGGATACCTTCCAGGGGTCCTGAGCAAGCACGTCCATGACCTGAGGCTCTGCAGGTCAGATGCGGTTTCGCTGGTTCTCGATCTTGACGCGCCACGGCGTCGAACGGCGGCTTCTGGCGGGGACTGATGCTGACCTCATGCCGACTTCCCTGATGGGTAATCAGCCAATCGGGTGACCTTTCCGTCGGACTGCTGCGGCGGATCAAGTATCGGGCCGCGGAGAGCCGGCTGCACCGCTGTCCACAAGGTTTCTCCACCGCAACGGGCGCCCGCCGCCCGCCGCCCGCCCCTCCCGACGAACGCGCGCTCCTCAGCCCCAAGCGATCCGCCGACACCCGCTGATCGCGCGCCGCTCGACGAGCAGCGCCGCCCGGTCACCCGAACGGCGCATGGGGGACTGCCCGGCGCCCTTCCGCACCCCCAGGAATTCACCCGCCCTGCCCCGCGGCCCGTCGCCTGCCGCGCCGGGCCACTGCCGGCCGACGAGGCCCCGCGACGGCCACCGGCGGGTCGGGGACGAGCGCCGGGTTGGGTGTCGCGCAAACCCTCCCACTGCCAGGTACGTCGGCTTCGCCGATGACGAGGACTGGACTTCCGGCTTCGGTACGGGCGGGGTGCCTCGGTCAATGGCACGGTCGCGGCGTGTGAGCGCCGCCTCGGCGCGGCGATGGAGCCCCTGTCGGCCACGCTCCAGCCGGTCCGGCCGTCCGCATCCGGATCGGCCTGCACGGTCAGCCGGAGCTTTTCCCCGTGCCGTCCACCGACCGCCCGCGATGCCGGTCGTGCACGGTCTTCCCTTCCCGAACCGTGTCGGCAGATCACGCCACGGGACACCGGTCCGCTGCCGGAAGAGCACGGCGCTGACCACCGTGTGAGGGCTTTCCCACATCCACCGGGTCTTGCCCGATTCGGAAAGCGCGGCGCCGGCCGAGCCCACTCCTGATCCGGCGGATCACCCCGCCCCACACCGGTCGGAACGAGGCCGGCGCGACCAGGTCGCATGACCCACCGGTCAGTGTCCGGCGCGCGGCAACGGCAAAGCGCCCCGAACCGTTGTGGTTCGGGGCGCCGTGGCCTTAGGTCAGGCCGGGGTGACGTTCTCCGCCTGCGGGCCCTTCGGACCCTGGGTGACGTCGAAGGTCACCTGCTGGTTCTCCTCCAGCGAGCGGAAACCGCCGGCGTTGATGGCGGAGTAGTGGACGAAAACGTCCGGGCCGCCGCCGTCCTGGGCGATGAAGCCGAAGCCCTTTTCGGCGTTGAACCACTTCACGGAACCGGTTGCCATGTTGTCCCCTTGTCCAGGGTTGGGGGGCACTGGCTTGTCAGTGCCCCTGGGTGAGGTGATCGCCCTGGTCCTCGGGCACTGCTGCACAGCACGACGCCCGCGGCGCGTACCGCGGGCGTTGAGACTTCGGAACCACGACTACTAGTGAAGAAGTTAGCCGATCCGGAGTGGCCTGGCTACCGGGCGCAACGGAACCGCAGGGCAGAGTCGGAGTAACCCGTCGGACTCCTCCTGGGCCCCCGACCCGGGCTGAGGCCCCGAGGACCGCACCGCACCTGCGAGCAATCCCCGGAATGGAGCGCGCCACCGGGCGCCTGATGAGGCCCTCAATCGAAGCGGTGAGCTAGGACAGCAGCCGGACTTTGTGGTCTGAAGTTCGCGCGGCCTGGGGCGGCGCGGTCGGGTGGGTGCGACGGGCGTCAGCCGCGGTCGGCGATGAAGTCTGCTATCGCGGCCGCGGTGGCTTCGGGCTGCTCGTCGGGGATGAAGTGTCCCGCGTCGGGCACGACGATTCCGGTGGTGTTGTCGGCCCATGGGCTGATGGCGGCGGCCATGTCAGGAACGGAGCCGTGGCTGCTGGAGATTCCGAGGACGGGCACGGTCAGGTGCCGCCCCTTGAGCGCCTCGCGGTTCTTGCGCGCTGACTCCGCGGCGTCTCGGTAGTACGCGAGGGAAGCGCGCAGGCCGCCGTCGACGGCGACGGCGGCCGCGTAGTGGTCGACCTCGGCGTCGTCGAACGTGTCGGGAGACAGGGCCTTCCTCTTCAGGAACCAGCCGACGTACTCGCGTTCGCGGCCGGCGAGCAGCGTCTCGGGCAGATCGGGCACGAGGTGGAATGCAAAATGCCAGGTTTTCCACGCCCGATCCGGGTCGGTGGGAATCGCCTCCGGGAGAGTGATTCCGGGAATTCCGGCGTCGAGCAGAGCGACCCCGCGCAGGTGGCTCTCGAAGTTGAGGGCGAGGGAGAAAGCGACCCAGGCGCCGATGTCGTGGGCGACCAGGGAGTAAGTCGACACTCCGAGAGCCTGCACGGCGGCGTGGACGTGCGCGGCGACCGCGTGCGTGTCGTAGCTGCGCTCCGGACGCTCGGAGTGGCCCTGCCCCGGCAGGTCGATCGCGATGACGTGGAACCGGTGGGCGAGGCCGGGCATCACCTTTCGCCAGGCCCACCAGGTTTGCGGGAATCCGGCGAGCAGGACGACGGCCGGGCCGTTCGGCCGTCCGCCTTCGACGGCATGAAGGCGGACGCCGTCCGCGTCGACCCAGCGGTGAGTGAATCCGGCCAGATGCTGCAGGGGCAGGTCGCGGATGGGGTTGCTTTCGGAGTCATGCGGAGTGCTGGTTGCCGGGCCGGTCACGGGGATCCTCCATCGGGGGCGGGTGTGCGGTCGGGGCGGAGTGGCCGGCGGCCGTGGCTGGGGCCACGTGGGGGTGTTTCTCGCACGGTCGCGAAGTGCCCGCAGCATGCCTGGCCATGACCACGTTCGAAGGCTAACTTATCTTGGACCGATCGGTTCAAGATAGAATGGTGCGCAACACGGCCCGAACCATCGACGCATCGGCAAGGAAGTGCCGCGTGGCAGGCAAGAAGCAGTTCGACATGGACACGGCGCTCGACGCCGCGATGATCCAGTTCTGGCGCAACGGCTACGCCGACACCTCATTGGGCGATCTGTCTCGGGCAACCGGTCTGAACCGCAGTTCCATCTACTCCTCCCTCGGCGACAAGGACACGCTCTTCCTGCGCTGCCTGGACCTCTACGCCGCGCGCTACGGCGAGAAGTACGACGCCGCCCTTTCGTGTGCGGCCTCGGAACCCGTGGCCGCCGTTCGTGCGTTCTTCGACGTCACCCTCAAGCGCATCGCCGATCCCGAACTCCCCGATGGGTGCCTGATGGCCCAGTCGGCCATGGCGATTCCAGCGCTGAGTCCGAGCGTCGCGGCGCACGCCAAGCAGGCGTTCGGCTTCCAGCTGCAGCGCCTGCGCGCCGCACTGAAGGCCGGCCGACTGACCGACCAGGACGCCGAGACCTTCGCCGTACACACGGCGGCCGTGAACCAGTCGCTCGCCGTCATGAGCCGGGCCGGGGCGAGCCCGACACAGCTCCAGGCCATCGTGGGCGTGACCGTGGACGCGCTGTCGCAGACGCTGCGCGCGTCACGCACCCGATCACGCACTGCGTCCTCGTCCCGCACCGCGCCCGCGAGCAGGTGCGGGGGCCGGTGAGGGCGAGCGGGCCCCACCACGTGTCGCGTTGATGGCCATCTCGGCGATGCCTTTCGAAACGTGGTCAGGTGGCGGGCCATCAAGCTTCTACGGCATTTCCGTTTTGACTCACCGGCAATACGGCGCCGTGTTGCGCCTTTCTTGTGCCGGCCAATGGCTCCGTTGACCCCGCAGTTTCGGTGGGGTGGCTGCCCAGGCGACGGCGAAGGGAAAGGGGTGGTGAGCCTGGCGGTGGTGGTCGGGTCGTGCGGCGGCCGGCCGGTCAAGGGTCCGCTGGACGCTGGACGGGAGTGACCACGCGGCACCGGTACGCGTCGACTGCGATGCCTTCAAGGAGGCAAAAGCGGCCGCCTCCGGGCTATGTACGATCCAATAGAAAAGGCCGTGATTTTCCGGCCGCTTTCGTGGTCGGAACCAACGACCGGAACGGATCGGCGCACACTCTCACGGGTGGGCCGCAATTCGTCGAACTGGTCCCAGAATTCCATTCCTTGACAGATTCTTGAAACCGTGAGGAACTGACTCGGCTCGGTGAGACCGGAGCCGCCCCGATCCCGTGGACACCACGGCCGTGCGGCTTCTCCGGTCGATCGGCGCAGCCCGGGACACCATCCCCGTTCCGGCCGGCCGCCGATCCACATTCCCGGCGTACGCCGGACTCCCGCTGCGCCAGGCCCCGCCGGGGCCTCCGGTCAGGGAGTCCTGTCGACGCCCCGCGCATCCGCGCGCCGCCGAGGCCCGAACCCCCACCGGCACACCCGGCACCTGCGGCACGTCCGCAGCCGTACCCCTGCCACTTCGCCATCCGACCGCACACCGCGCGGCCGGCCCCTCACGCACGCCCCTGGCGGCGTGTGCGGTGCCGGTCACGCCACCGATCATGCCCATTCCAGGAGCGACCTGACCATGAACGACCCCCAGACCCCCGAGAGCGGGGCGGCCAAGCATCCCGTCGACCAGGCCCTGCCCCCGGTCAAGTTGATCGGTGCCGGGTTGCAGCACGTGGCCGCGATGTACGCGGGCGTCGTCGCGCCGCCCCTCGTCGTCGGCATCGGAGTCGGCCTGTCCACCCCGGACCCTGGCCGCAGCATTGCGCGCCGACGGCCTCGGCACCGCCATCAGCCCCTTCTTCAACGCGTTCGCTGCCAGCGCCTTCGCCCAGAACGTGGGCCTGGTGGCGATCACCAAGATCCGTAGCCGCTTCGTCGTCGCCGCGGCCGGCGGCATCCTCATCCTGCTCGGGCTCTGCCCCATGCTGGCCTCGCTCGTCGCCCTCATCCCTCAGCCCGTTCTGGGCGGCGTCGGCATCACCCTCTTCGGCACCATTGCCGCCAGCGGAGTGCAGACCCTCGCCAAGTCCGCGCTGGAACACGGCGACAACGTCCTCATCGTCGCCATCTCCCTCGGCGCCGGCATCATCCCCATGGCCGCCCCGGACTTCTACCACGCCTTCCCCGAGAGCCTGCGCATCATCCTCGACTCCGGGATCAGCGCGAGCTGCGTCGTCGCCGTCCTCCTCAACCTCGCCTTCAACCACCTGGGACGGACATCCGAGCCGTCACCTGCGCCGATTGCCCCCCAGCCGGTGCACTGACCCCGCAACCACCCCCAGGCGCCGTGCAGTTCGGGCACGCCTCGGTGGTGGGCGGGTGGTGCGTGGGATCGCCGGTTCGGCCAACCGGCGATCCCACGCCGCGTTGCGCCCGCTCGCGCCGGACGTGGGCGGCGGGCATGCGGCGGGCATGCGGCGGCGCGGGTGCGTGCTGTCGGAGGCAGGGCTACCAGCCGGGCGGCTTGGCAGTGCCCATGGCGCGGGTGACGGTGATCTCGATGACGACGCGCTGGGGATTGGGGCGCGGGGTCTTGTAGCGCTCGGCGTAGCGGCGTTCGGCGTCGGCGACGGATGCCGGGTCGTCCTTGACGGTGGCGGTGCCCTCCAGGGTGCACCAGAGTCGGCCTTCGGCCTGGCTGACGGCGACGACGGTGCCGGGAGCGGCTGCGCGGAGGTTGCGGACCTTCTTGCTGCCGGCGCTGCTGATGACCCGGGCGATGCGCGTTTCGGGGTCGTAGGTGACACCCACCGGAACGAGGTGAGGTGTGCCGTCGGGCCGGGGCGTGGACAGGAAGCAGATGCGACGTTCTGTCCAGAAGGTGTCGGCAGATGCTGGAGGCGTGTTGCTCTGGGAGGTCACGGCAGATTTTCGCATGACCGCTTCGCCGGTGTACCGAGGCATGCGGCGCAGCGGTCGATGCGCCGCCGGCGTGGGCGCCGCCCCTCCTACGCAAGCTCACACGGGCGCCGGCAGCGTCACCGACGGAACCGGCGTCGCCGGCTGACTTGGATCTGCGTCACCACCGGAGCGGAGCGGCGGACCGGCGCCGCCGGCGGATCGGCGTCACAGATGGGCGGATACCGCCTGGCGGGGGCGTTCGCCGTCCTCGTGGTCGGCTGCGGTGGCGGGCAGCCGCTTGATGAGGAGGGCGGCTCCCATGGCGAGGACGAGGAGGGCCAGCGAGGCGTACAGGGCGCCGGTGTAGACGTCGGTCCCCTTGGCGCCGCCGGCGCCGGCCGCGGTGATGAGTCCGGAGGCGAGGGCGGTGCCGAGCGACGCGCCGATGCCGAAGCAGGCGCCGGTCAGGCCCGTGAGGGCGCCTTCCTGGCCCTTGGGCGCGGAGACCACGGCGAGGCCGTTGAGCGCGGTGATGCTGATGCCGTTGTAGGTGAGGCCGAGGACGGCGAGTGCCGCGAAGAGCGCCCAACCGCTGTGCAGGAAGGTCACCGCGGCCGCGAAGGCGAGCAGTGAGCCCGCCGCGCCGATCAGTGCGATGCGCCGCCAGCCGAACCGCGGACCGAGGTGGCCGGCGAGCGGGGCGCCGACCACGCCGATGGCGGAGGCCGGGGTGGCGTACATGAGGGCGGCGTGGGTGGCGGAGAGTCCGTAGCCGGCGTGCGGGTCCTGGGTGAAGAGCGGGATGGTCAGGGCGAGGGCCCCGAACGCGCCGGCGAGGGTGAGGGTGACGGTCAGCAGCAGCGGCCAGGCGCGGCGCGAGGCGAGCAGCCGGATGTCGATCACCGCGGTGGCGGCCGTCCCCGCCGCGGCGGCGGTGGCCCGGCGATGGTCGCCGCGGGCGCGTTGGACCAGGACGAAGGCGATCAGGGCGAGCAGGCCGCCCGCGAGGCTGACCGCGCTGGGCAGGGAGGTCCAGCCCCAGGAGGCGCCCTGGGCCAGCCCGACCAGCAGCCCGGTCAGGCCCAGCCCGAGCAGGCCGGCCCCCAGCCAGTCCATCCGGCCCCGGGACGTGGGCGGGACGGCCGGCACGCCGCGGAACACGGCGGCGGTGCCGAGCACGGAGAGCAACAGGCTGCCCAGGAAGATGGCGCGGAACCCGACGGTGTCGGCCAGCCAGCCGCCGGCGATGGCGTCCACGCCCGCGAAGCCGCCGTTGACGGCGCTGATGATGCCGGCCGCGCGGCCGAAGGAGGCCGGGTCGAGGACGTCGTTGAGGGTCAGGAAGGCCAGGGAGAAGGTCGCGGCCGAGACGCCCTGGAGCACGCGGCCGGCGATGAAGACGGTGATGTTCGGCGCCAGCGCGCAGGCCAGGCTTCCGACGATCAGCATCGCCAGGCAGGCCAGCATCATCGGCTTGCGGCCCCGGTAGTCGCTCAGCCGCGCCAAGGTGACTTGCCCGACCGCCGCGAACAGGAAGAACAGCGTCTGTGACAGCCCGACCAGGCCGCTGGTGGTGTGCAGGCGCCGGACCACGTCGGGCAGCGCCGGGCTGAGCATCGTGGCGTTGATCTGGTACCCGAGCACGGCCAGCATCAGGGCCGGCAGCATGAAGCGCGGGTTCGCGGGCCGCGCCGTACGGGGGCGCTCACGGCACGTCATGGGCATGACGGCTCCTCGGGGCTGGGCGGGATGGAGTGCGGAGAGGGGCGTCGGCGGCGGGCCGGCGGCGGGCCGACGGGGGCCGGCCGGTGCGGCGTGCGGTGCCCGCCTGCCTCACGTCGCCTGCTTGTCGGACAAGCTCACGCCGTTCGCACCGGTCTATCTCGCCTTCAACAAAGTGTCAATGCTTCTTTGTCGATCCTTTGTGGGGGCGAAACGGGCCGTGGATGCGTGAACTGCCAGTGGAGAAAGTCGGAACGCAGGAAAAACCGCAGGTCGGTGGCGCGATCGAGGAGAATGGTGGGGTGTCGGACCGCGATCACGGAGAGAGGACCATGGTTGCCAGACAACCTCAACGGAGGCCGGTCGTCCTGCTGTACGAGCGGATGGTGGAGGCCATCCGCACCGGCAGCTATCCGCCGGGGTCAACCCTGCCGACCGAACCGCTGCTCGCCGCCGAGCTGGGGGTGGGCCGGGCGGCGTTGCGCGAGGCGTTGATCCTGCTCCAGGAGGACGGCGTGATCACCGTGCGGCGCGGGGTGGGGCGCACCGTCAACCACCACCTTCCGCCGCGCGGCTTCGAGTTCCTCAAGCCGCTGGAGGCGCTGTTCGGTCAGGGTGGGCCGGTCGTGGTCCGGGCCCTGGCCCGCGGCTACGAGGAGCCGACCGACTTCTCCACCCAGCACCTGCTGCTGCCGGGCAGTGGCCGGGTCCGCTTCTGGGAGAGCCTGCTGGAGGTGGGCGGGACGCACGGCTGCCTCACCCAGGAGTGGGCCGCCCCGGACGACGTGCTGGGCCGGGTCCTGCCGCAGGCCGCCGAGGCGTTCGATGGGCCGGGCGGGCGGACCGCTTCGCTGCTCGGCCTGCTCCTGGACGCCGGACGGCACCTCTCGCTGACCGGCAGCAGCAGCATCACGGCCACCACCCTCGGCCGGCAGCGCGGCGCCCAACTGGGCCGCCCCGGAGACACCCCCGCGCTGCTGGTCACCCAGGTCGTCCGGCTGGATCGCACGCCACTGCTGGCCGCCAAGCACCTGCTGCCGCCCGGGGTGCCGGCGCTCCAGGTCTGGCACGCCCGATGAGGGGCGGCGCAGGGTGGACGCCGCGTCCCGAAGGTCCGGTGTCGGGTGGCTTCGGCCCCCGGCGCTTCGCCCGTCACGGGAAGTCGTGCCATACTCCCGCCCCATGACCTTGTCTGACAAGCTGCGGCTGGAATCCCCGACCTCTTCCCGTTCCCTCACCGAGGACCAGATCCGTCGTGCGCCGAAGGTGCTGCTCCACGACCACCTCGACGGGGGGCTGCGGGCGGAGACGATCATCGAGTTGGCGGCGGAGATCGGCTATCGGGACCTGCCGACCACCGAGCCGGTCGCGTTGGCCGACTGGTTCCGCGACGCGGCCGACTCGGGCTCGTTGGAGCGGTACTTGGAGACCTTCGCGCACACCTGTGCCGTGATGCAGACCGCCGAGGCGCTGTTCCGGATCGCCGCGGAGTGCGCCGAGGACCTGGCCGCGGACGGGGTGGTCTACGCCGAGGTGCGGTACGCGCCCGAGCAGCACCAGGCCGGCGGACTGACCCTCGACCAGGTGGTCGAGGCGGTCAACGCCGGCTTCCGCGAGGGCGAGCGCCGGGTGGCGGCGGCCGGCCGGCGGATCCGCGTCGGCACGCTGCTGTGCGCGATGCGGCACGCCGACCGGGCGGTGGAGATCGCCGAACTGGCCGTGGCGCACCGCGACCGCGGGGTCGCGGGCTTCGACATCGCCGGCGGGGAGATCGGCAATCCGGCCGGTCGGCACGCCCAGGCATTCGACTACCTGCGCAGTCAGGGCGCCCGGGTGACCGTGCACGCCGGCGAGGCGGTCGGTGCGGAGTCCATCCGCGAGGCGGTGCTGCGATGCGGCGCCCACCGCATCGGGCACGGGGTGCGGATCACCGACGACATCACGATCGACGCCGACGGGCGCGTCACGCTCGGCCGGTTGGCCTCCTACGTCCGTGACCAGCGCATCGCGTTGGAGGTCTGTCCGACCTCCAACCTCCAGACCGGTGCCGCGGCCGGCTATCCGGAGCACCCCATCGACCTGCTCCGTCGACTGGGCTTCCGGGTCTGCCTGAACACCGACAACCGCCTGGTCAGCGGCACGACGATGACCGAGGAGTTCCAGCACCTGCGGGACGCCTTCGGCTACGGCGCCGCCGAACTGGAGGAGTTCACCGTCCACGCGGCCAAGGCCGCCTTCCTCCCCTTCGACGAACGCACCGCCCTGATCAACGAAGTGATTCTTCCCGGCTACGCGCACCTGCGGACCCGGGAACTGGGCCGGGTGCCGGTGCGGGAGGGCGACGCCGCCACGACGGCGTGAGCCCCTCCGCACGACGGACGGCATCCGCACCAGGGGTCGGGGCCGGGCTTGCCGGCCCCGGTCCCGGCCCCGCCGAAGTCGCCGCGCCGGCACCGCCCCTCCGGTAGCATCGGCGGCTCCAAGTCGCCGGTACGGGGGAAGTCCGGATGGTCGCGCGGTACGTCGTCTCGCCGCAGGGTGCGCGTCGCGCGCACCCGGACATCGGCTCGGCCCTGGCCGCCGCCGCCCGGCGGGGCCGCGCGGCACGGGTGGAGATCGCGCCCGGCCGCTACGAGGAACTGCTCCTCGTCGAGGGCGAGGTCGAGTTGGTCGCGGTCGACGGCCCGGGCTCCGTGGTGGTGCACCGCCCGCGCGGCACCGTCCTCGACGCCGCCGGCACGGTCCGGGTGAGCGGCCTCGTGCTGAGCGGTCGCGACGCCGACGTCGTCAACTGCCGTGCGGGCACACTGGTGTTGGAGCACGTCGAGGTGCGGGCCCCCAGCGGCGTCGGCGTGCACGCGCGGCCGAACACCACCGTGACACTGCGGGACAGCGAGGTCCGGCACGGCCGCACCCTCTTCGCCGGGGCCGACGGGCGCATCGAACGGTGCCGGTTCGTCGACGCCGCCGACAACGCCGTCGCGGCCATCGAAGGCGCCCGCATCACGGTCCGCGACAGCTGGATCGGCGGCAGCCGCCTCCACGGTGTGCGGGTCAGCGATGCGCGGGCCGAGGTCACCGGGTGCGAGCTGACCGGCACCCGGAAGGCGTCCCTGGTGGCGGACACGCAGGCGGAACTCGCCGTGGCCGACTGCGCGATCGACGCCGTGGACGCCGAGGGCGTCCTCTTCATCGAGCAGTCCCGCGGCTCCGTGGACGGCACCCGGGTCACCGACGCGCAACACGGGATCGCGGTCGCCAGCGGCGCCGACCCGGTGGTGCGCGGCTGCACGCTCACCGGGTGCCGGGACACCGGCATCAACGTCCAGACGGGCGGCCGCGGCAGGTTCGAGGACTGCACGGTCGTCGCCGCCGGCAACGTCGCGGTGTTCTCGACCGACGGCGGGGCCCCCGACGTCCACGGCTGCCGCATCACGGGGGGCAACGTCGGCATCGCGGTGACCGCGGCGGCCAGGGGCCGCTTCGCCCGGATCGAGGTCGAGGGCCTGACGAGCGTGGCGCTACGGGTCCGCGACGAGTCCAAGGCCACCTTCGAGCGGGTCCGGGTGGCACGCTGCCCGTCCGGCCTGGAGACCAAGGGCGGCGTGGGCACCACCGCCGAGGTCGTGGACGCCGCGTTCCGGGACTGCGGCATGTCCGCCGTGGAGGTGCTCGGGCACTCCCGGGCCACGCTCAAGGGCGCGGTCGCCGAGGGCGGACGGCTGGGCTTCGGCGTCGGCGAGGACGGCCAACTGTTCCTGCACGACTGCGCGGTGACGGCGGTGAGCGCCGGTGGCGCGATCGGCTTCGGCGCGGCGCGGCTCGTCGCGCGCGACCTCACCGTGACCGGCTCGGCGGCGTTCGGCGTCTGCGGGCTGGGTTCCGCCTATCTGGACGTGACGAACGGCCGGTTCGTCGACTGCGCGGCCGTCGGCGCGAGCTTCGACGACGGGGCCACCGGCCGGCTGGCGGACTGCGCGATCGACGGCGACCGGGGCGCGGCGGTGCTGGACAACGGCCGCGTCGAACTGGTCTCGCTCCGCACGGCGCTGCGGGTCGTCAAGCGGGAGCCGACGCCGGCCGAGCCAGCGCCGACGATCGTCAACAACTACGGCCCGGTCTTCAACGCCGCTGCCAACGGCGTCCAGTTGGCGTGGCACAACCACGAGGTCCACCAGCAGCAGACCAACGAGGACGGATCCCGCACATGAGCGAGCCGCAGCACGAGCAGCACCCCGCCGGGCCGGTGTTCCACGGCGCCGTCTCCGGCTCCCAGTTCGCCTGGAACAACCAGGCGGTCACCCAGAACCAACAGAACGCCGACGGCGCGGCGCCGGGCTTCGAGGCGCTCGCCGCACTCGTCACCGACCTGCTGCGGGAACTGCCCCGGGTCGGCCTGGCCGAACAGGACCGTGCGGACACCGAGGAGGCGGCCCGCGAGGTGCTCGCGACGATCACCGAGCCGACCCCGCCGGAGGCGGGCCGGCTCCGCCGGGCGCTGGCCGTGCTCAAGGGCGTCCTGGCCCCGGTCGCGACGGGCGTGGCGGCCGGTACGGCGGCCGGTGCGCAGGACTGGGCCCGCACCGCGATCGAGGGTCTGACCAGCAGCCTGTGACCTCCCCGCGCGGCCACCGGGACCGGACGCGGGCGAACGGGGTAGAGCACAGGGAGGGACCGGGGGCGAGCCCGCCGCCGGTCCGACGTCTCACTGAGGGAGTCGGAGATGACGACGGCCATCAAGCACCACGACGTCGAGGTCAACGGAGTGCGGCTGCACGTCGCCGAGCAGGGGGAGGGGCCGCTGGTCGTGCTGCTGCACGGCTTCCCCGAGTGCTGGTACTCCTGGCGGCACCAGTTCGCCCCGCTGGCCGCCGCCGGGTACCGGGTCGTCGCCCCCGACCAGCGCGGCTACGGCCGCAGCGATCGTCCCAAGGACCCGTCCCAGTACACCGTCCACCACCTCACCGGTGACGTCGTCGCGCTGATCCACGCCCTGGGGGAGTCCCGCGCCTTCCTCGTCGGTCACGACTGGGGCGCACCGGTTGCCTGGACGACCGCGCAGCTCCGTCCGGACCTGGTGCGCGGCGTCGCCGGACTCAGCGTGCCGCCGTTCCCGCGCGGCCGGCAGTCGATGGCCGCCGCGTACCGCCAACAGCTGGGCGAGCGCTACTACTTCGTGTACTTCCAGGAGCCGGGACGCGCCGACGCCGAGCTGGCGCGGGACGTCCGCACCACCTTCCGGCGGATCCTGGCCGGGCGGCCCGCGGACGGCGACGGCCTGCTGTGGAACGCCCCGGCCGACGGGCGGCTCCTCGACGCGCTGGCCGACCCCGGGGAGCTGCCGGCCTGGTTGACCGAGGCCGACCTCGACGCCTTCGTCGCGGAGTACGCGCCGCACGGCGCCGAGGCGTTCACCGGCGGCCTCAACTGGTACCGCGCCACCGACCTCAACTGGGAGCTGACCGCCGCACTGGACGGGCTGCCGGTCACCGTGCCGGCGCTGTTCCTCGCCGGCGAACAGGACATCGTCACCGCCCTGCCCGCGGCGCGGGACTTCATCGCCGCGTTGCCGCAGGTGCTGCCCCGACTGCACCACAGCGCACTGCTCCCGGACTGCGGCCACTGGACGCAGCAGGAGCGGCCCGACGAGGTCAACGCGGCGCTGCTGGACTTCTTCGGCAGCGTTCGGGACTGACGTCCGGGACCGACGTCCGGCGGGCGGTGGCGCGGGCGGGGCAGTGCCGCCCCGTCGCGCCCGGCCCGCTCCGGAATCCGTCAAGTACCTTGTCTGGAACCGCAGTTCGGGGTCAGGCGTCCGTACCACCATGGCGAGGAGCACGGGGGTGCCGCTGTGACAGAGCCGTTCGAGATGGGCGTGTTCGCCCTGAGCGGGGAGCTGCGCCGGCTCGGGCCGTACCGGCTGCTCGGCCAACTGGCCACCGGTGGCATGGGCGTGATCTACCTCGGGCGGGATCCGGGCACCGGTCGGATCGCCGCCGTGAAGACGTTGCTCGCCCCCGGCGGCGTCACCGCGGAGGCCCGCAAGCGCTTCGACCGGGAGGTCCGGCTCGCCCGCCGCGTCACGAGCACCTACACCGCCCGGGTGTGGGACTCCGACGTCGAGGCCGGTCGCCCCTGGATGGCCATGGAGTACGTGGCGGCGCCCTCGTTGGAGGCGCTGGTGGTGCAGCAGGGAGCCCTGGAGGACCAGCGGGCCGTGCGCTGGATCGCCTCCGGGATCGTGCGGGCGCTGGCCGAACTCCACGGCAAGGGCATCGTGCACCGGGACGTCAAACCGCTGAACATCCTGCTGTCCGCCGACGGGCCGAAGGTCATCGACTTCGGCATCTCCCACGCCAGCGACCTCACCAGCACCCAGCTCACCCTGGGCACCATCGCCTTCGCCGCGCCGGAACAGGCCGAGGGACAGCCCAGCACCCCGGCCTCGGACATCTACGCGCTCGGCATCACCCTGTACTACGTGGCCTGCGGGAAGCTGCCCTACCCGCCGACCCACGAGCCGTTGCAGCAGCTCAACTACGTGCGGCGGGCCGCCATCGACCTGGCCGGACTGCCCCCGGACCTGACCGGAGTGGTCCGCGACTGCCTCGCGGTGCAACCCGACGACCGGCCCACCGCCGACCAACTGGTCCGACGCTTCGCGAAGGGCACCACCGGGGTCCTGCCGCCCGGCTGGACGTCGCTCATCGGGCGGTACGCCGACCAGGGCCGCCGGCTCCGCCGCGCCGCCGACCAGGCGGAGGCCGAGACCGTCACCCGCAGCTGGACCTCCGACCTTCCGGGCCGGACCAAACTCCTCACCCAGGAGCGGACGGACCGGACGGACGCACCGCGGCGGCCGCGCCCGGAGCCGAGGAACGACCCGCCCCCGGCGCCGCCGCGACCGGACGGGAAACCGGCGCGCAAGGTCGAGTGGGGCGCGATGTTCGGGGCCGTACTCGTCATCCTGGCCATCGTCTGGCTGGTCCGGCACCACAACGACGCGTCGACGGACACGGCGACCGGTGGGCCGACGAGCAGCACCTCCGACGCCACGGCCTACAGCGCCGCCCCGACGACCTACGGCCCCGACCCCACCACCTACGGCCCTGATCCGACCACCTACCGTCCCGACCCCACGACCTACCGCCCGAGCCCCACTCCGTCCAGCGCCGACGACCTCGCCTTCGGCCGGATCGCCACCGACGACTGCCTGGGCAACCGCTACGACGCGAACTGGACGCCCGACACCCCTACGGTGACCGGGTGTTCCGGTTCCGACGCCTACTACCGGGTGCAGTCCGTGTCGCGGTCGTCGACCTGCACCTCCGACGACATGACGTGGTTCCACACCAACGGCGACACCACCGAAGCCAACCTCTGCCTGCGGCGCAACTACGTCGTCGGCCAGTGCATGTTCGCCGTCGCGCAGGGCTCCTCGACGCTCTCCGTCTACACCAACGCCGTCACCCCGTGCGGCGCCGGCATCCCGGCCAAGTACCAGTACACCGTCCAGGTCACGCGGGTGTTCCCCAACGGTGCGCCGAACGACGCCTGCGGCAGCGACCGGCTCTGGAAGACCGACGGCGCCACCGTCTACTGCGGCAAGGCGATCTGGAAGCGGCACGGACTGCCCGACATGTAGGGCGCCGCCGGACGCGGCCCGTCACAGCTCGCCCGCCCGCCACCGGGACTCCTCGTCGGCCAGGGCCGCCGCGCACGGGGTGCGTGCGCGCACCGCGGCCAGCCAGGCGTACAGGTGCGGGCCGAGGGGCTCGGGCGGGTCCGGGGGCGGGCCGTCGCCGTCGCCGAGCAGGGCGAGGAGGGCGAGGAGGGCGGCCGCGGTCGGGTCGTCCGGGGCGCAGGAAGGGCAGAGCACGGATTCCCTGAGACCGTGCACCGGCGCTCCGGAGCGGTTGTGCCAGGTGTGGGGGTGGCGCACCACCAGCAGTACCGGGGTCCGGCAACGCGGGCAGGAGGGGGCGGCGGGATCGGCGGTGGGGTTCATGCCAGGCCCGCCCAGGCTTCGGCGCCGAACGCGCCCTTGACGTCGGAGGCGAGGGTGCCGGCGTCCACCGTGGCGGGCAGGGCGTAGACGGTGGTCTTCGCGCTGCCGCGGACGCTGAGGTGGACGGGGTGGTCGCCGGGATGGTCGGCGAGGAGCCGCTTGAGTTCGCGCACCCCGTCCTCGGTGAGGCGGTGCGCGAGGAAGGCCAGCCGCACCGGAGGACGTCCGCCGTGCTCGGCCGCGGACAGGTCCAGCACGGCCAGCTCGCGGCCGAAGACGTTGAGGGTGCCGTCGCGGTCCTCGATCCGGCCGCGGACGGCGATGACGGCGTCCTCGGTCAGGGCGGGCTGCACGAGCTGGTAGGCGGCGGGGAAGAACAGCACCTCGATGCTGGCGTCGCGGTCAGCGAGGGTGACGATGGCCCAGGCGTTGCCCTGTTTGGTGACCTTGCGCTGGATGCCGGTGATCAGCCCGGACAGTTGCACCTCCCCGGTGGTGCGGCCGGAGCCGAGCAGCTCGGCGAGCGAGCAGTCCCGGGCGCCGGCGAGGACGTGCTCGGCCCCGTCCAAGGGGTGGGCGGAGACGTACAGTCCGAGCATCTCGCGCTCGGTGGCGAGCAGGTGGCGACGCGGCCACTCCGCCGCGTCGATCGGGAGGTCCAGGCCGAAGGCCGGTCGGTCGTCGGCCCCGCCGCCGAGTCCGGCGAACAGGTCGTCCTGGCCGAAGCCGGCCGCCTTCTTCACCGGGATGATCGCGTCGATGGCACCCTCGTGGACCGCGGTCAGTCCCTTGCGGGTGTGGCCGAGTGAGTCGAAGGCGCCGGCCTTGATCAGGGATTCCACGGCCCGCCTGTTCAGCGCGGGCAGGTCGACCTTGTCCACGAAGTCGGCGAACGAGGTGAACTTTCCCTTCCGTCGGCGGGCGTCGACGACGGCCTCGATGACGGCGTCTCCGACGTTGCGCACCGAGCGCAGTCCGAACCGCACGTCGTCGCCGATCGCGGTGAACTCCGCGACGGACTCGTTGACGTCGGGCTGGAGGACCCGGACGCCGTTCTTGCGGGCGTCGGCGAGGTAGACGGCGGCCTTGTCCTTGTCGTCGCCGACCGAGGTGAGCAGCGCGGCCATGTACTCCGCCGGGTAGTTGGCCTTGAGGTACGCGGTCCAGTAGGAGACGAGGCCGTAGCCGGCGGTGTGCGACTTGTTGAAGGCGTAGCCGGAGAACGGCAGCATCACGTCCCACAGGGCCCGGATCGCCTCGTCGGAGTAGCCGTTGTCGCGCATGCCGCCGTGGAACTTCTCCCACTCCGCGGCCAGCACCTCCGGCTTCTTCTTGCCCATCGCGCGACGCAGCATGTCGGCGCCGCCCAGGGTGTAGCCGGCCAACTGCCGTGCGATGGCCATGATCTGCTCCTGGAAGATGAGCAGATGGTGGGTGGAGCCCAGGATCGGCTCCAGGGCCTCCTTCAACTCCGGGTGGATGGGCGTCGGATCCTGTTTGCCGTTCTGCCGCAGGGCGTAGTTGGTGTGCGCGTTGGCGGCCATCGGGCCCGGCCGGTAGAGGGCGTTGGCCGCGGCGATGTCCTCGAACCGGGTGGGCTCCATCAGCCTGAGCAGGGCCCGCATGCCCCCGCCGTCGAGCTGGAAGACGCCGAAGGTGTTGCCGTCGGCCAGCAGCCGGTACGTCGGGGCGTCGTCCAGGGGGATCACGACGGTGGCGGGGTCGCCGTCCAGAGGGTCCACGGTGGCCAGTCGCACGCCCCGGTTCCCGCGGATGTTCGCCAGCGCCTGGTCGATCACGCCGAGGTTCCGCAGGCCCAGGAAGTCCATCTTGACCAGGCCCATCGCCTCGCACGACGGGTAGTCGAACCCGGTGATCCGCGCGCCGTCCGCGGCCCGCATGTGCAAGGGGATCCGGTCGGTCAGCCGGGTCTTGGAGAGGATCACCGCCGCGGCGTGCACTCCGGTGCCGCGGGTCAGGCCCTCCACGCCGCGGGCGGTGTCGATCACCTGCTGCACGTCCGGTTCGGTGGCGTACAGCCGACGGATCTCGCCGGCCTCGGCGTACCGTTCGTGCGCGGGGTCGAAGAGGGCGGCGAGCGGGGCGGACTTGCCGTTCTGGTCCGGCGGGAGCGCCTTGGTGATCCGTTCGCCGTGTGCGTAGGGGTAGCCCAGGATCCGGGAGGAGTCCTTGATCGCGTTCTTCGCCTTGATCTTGCCGAACGTGTTGACCAGGGCGGTGAACGCGTCGCCGTACTTCTCGGTGACGTAGCGGACCATCCGGTCGCGCTGGCGGTCGTCGAAGTCGAGGTCGACGTCCGGAGGGTTGATCCGCTCGGGGTTCAGGAACCGTTCGAAGAGCAGGCCGTGCTCCAGCGGGCAGAGTTCGGTGATGCGGGTGGCGTAGGCGACGAGGGAGCCGGTGGCCGAGCCGCGGCCCGGGCCGATCGGGATCCGGTTGTCCCGGGCGTGCCGGCAGATGTCCGCCACGACCAGGAAGTAGGAGCTGAAGCCCATCGGCCCGATGACCGCCATCTCGGTCTCGAACCGTTCCAGGACGTGCGGGGGTACCGGGTCCCCGTAGCGCAGGCTCAGCCCCTTGAGGACTTCCTTGCGCAGCCAGGACTCCTGGGTCTCGCCCTCGGGCAGGTCCGGGAACTGCGGCATCTCGTCGACGTGGTCGAAGACCGCGTCGTAGGGTTCGACGCGCTCGGCGACCAGCAGCGTGTGGTCGCAGGCCGCCGGGAGTTCGGCGAAGAGGCGCCGCATCTCGGCGGCGGACTTCAGGTAGTAGCCGGAGCCGTTGAAGCGGAACCGGTGGGGGTCGCCCTTGTTCTTGCCGACGCCGATGCACAGCAGGTTGTCGTGGGCGTCGGCCTGGTCCTCGGTGACGTAGTGCGCGTCGTTGGTGGCCAACAGCGGGAGGTCGAGGCCCTTCGCCAGGCGCAGCAGGTCGTCGCGGACGGTCCGTTCGATGTCCAGGCCGTGGTCCATCAGCTCCAGGAAGTAGTTCTCCCGCCCGAAGAGGTCCTGGTAGGCGCCGGCCGCGGCCCGCGCCTCGGCGTACTGGCCGAGCCGCAGCCGGGTCTGGACCTCGCCGGAGGGGCAGCCGGTGGTGGCGATGATGCCGTCCGGCCGCTCGGCGATCAGCTCGCGGTCCATCCGCGGCTTGCCGGCCGGGAACTGGCCCTCGTAACTGGCCTGCGTGGAGAGCCAGAACAGGTTCCGCAGGCCCTGGACGTTCCGCGCCCACATGGTCATGTGGGTGAAGCGGCCGCCCCCGGAGACGTCCTTGGACCCCTCGCCGTCGTCGCTGACGGCGCGTCGGCCCCCGGGACCCCAGAACTCCCGCTTCCGGGTGAACCGGGACGACGGCGCCACGTACGCCTCGATCCCGATGATCGGCTTGACCTCGTCGAAGCCCTTCGCGACCTGCGCGAACTCGTAGGCCCCGAACATGTTCCCGTGGTCGCTCATGGCGATCGCCGGCATCTGCTGCCGGGCGACCTCGGCGAACATCGGCTCCAGCTTCTGCGCGCCGTCCAGCATCGAGTATTCGGTGTGGTTGTGCAGATGGACGAAAGTGTCCGACACGGGTGCGTCACCTCCGGGAAGATGGGCGGCCCCACCCGGCCGGAGCCGCGGCGGTGGCCGTGCGGGCAGGCAGCAACGGAGCCGTGGGATGGACCGACCGGACCGTCCGTCACTCCGGACCCTTGCATGCCAGATACAACCAGAAGTTGTTCATGATGCGGCCGAGTGTCGTGCCCGTGCGGACCGTGCAGGCGCAACCGGCGGACGTACGCACGTCTGCGCGCCGCTGACCTACCGGTTTGTACTGCACACTCCCTGGAGTGCAGTCCGGATCCCCGTTGACGACCGCCATCCAAGCCGCCCTCCGTGCGGCGGATCAAACAACCGCCACATCGGCGTGCCACAACGAACT
The DNA here is from genome assembly GCF_046549115.1 of Streptomyces sp. x-19. Taxonomy (NCBI): domain Bacteria; kingdom Bacillati; phylum Actinomycetota; class Actinomycetes; order Kitasatosporales; family Streptomycetaceae; genus Streptomyces; species Streptomyces sp. x-19. The sequence continues at coordinate 93,955 of NZ_JAJPWK010000016.1, forward strand.
GTTGTGTATGTAGGGTGGCGGCCGTGGACCTCAAAGCTGTGCGGACCTTCGTCGCGGTCGCGGAGACGGGGCAGTTCCAGAAGGCCGCCGTCGACCTCTCGCTCACCCAGCAGGCCGTCTCCAAGCGCATCGGCGCCCTGGAGGGCGAACTCGGCGTGCGCCTGTTCACCCGGACGGCGCGGGGCGCCGTCCTCACCATCGACGGGCAGGCGTTCCTGCCGCACGCCCGGGCCCTCGTCCAGGCCGAGGAGCGGGCGGCTGCCTCCGTCCGGCCCGGCAGCCGCGCGCTCCGCGTCGACGTGGTCGGCCGGCGGCTGGCGACGGCCGGGCTGCTGCGCGACTTCCACCGCGCGCATCCCGCCATCACCCTCGACGTGGTCACGCTCTCCGACGCCGACGAGGCGGTCGCCGCCGTCCGGGCCGGTGCGATCGACGCCGCCTTCCGCGCCGTCACCCGGCCCGGCGGCCAACTGCCCGACGACGTCCGGGCCACCCCGGTCTTCGACGAGCCGCTCCAACTGTGCGTCGGCCCGGCCCACCGGTTCGCCGCCGCCCCCGCGGTCACCCCGGCCCAGCTCGCCGGGCACCGGATCTGGATGCCCGGCGCCGCCCCCGGCACGGAGTGGCGTGCCTACTACGACGATCTGGCCGCCGCCTTCGGCCTGACCCTCGACACGATCGGACCGGACTTCGGCATCGAGGCGCTCCTCGACGCCCTCGCGGACTCCGCGACGCTGGCGACCTTCTTCGGCCGCCGGACCCCGCTCGTCTGGCCCGACGGCCACGACCTGCGGCGGATCCCGATCCACGGACCGACGCCGGTGTACCCGCACTCGCTGCTCTGGCGCGGCGACAACCCGCACCCCGGGCTCACCGCGCTCCGCGACCACCTCGCCTCGCTGCCCGTCGACCACCCCGACATCGAGACGTGGCGGCCGAGTTGGGCGCAGCGGCGCACGCCGCCCGGTTAGGCCGGCGGCCCGGCGCCGGGTCCGTCTTCCGCCAGCCCTTTGCGGAAGACCGTGGAGCTCCGCACCACCGTCATGCCCACCCGCAGGTACAGTTCGAGCGCGCCGGTGTTCGAATGGGTCCACAGGGTGCAGCGCCGCCTGCCGTGCCGGTGGAAGGCGCGGAAGGCGTGGCGCAGCAGCAGGCGGGCGATGCCCCGGTTGCGGTGGTCGGGGCGGACCGCGACCTGCTCGACGTAGCCCTCGCCGGTCTCCGGGAGGTCCAACGACATGACGGCGCCCACCAGTTGGCCGTCGGCGAAGGCCAGCGACGACAGGCCAGGGGCGAAGGCGGGCCGTTCGACCGTGTGCCGGGCCCACTCCGCGTAGGACTTGCGGCGCGGCTGCCACGCGGCGAACGCGTCCTCGATGAGGCGGTGGGCCGCGCGTTCGTCGCCGGGGCGGAACGGCCGGACCGTGAGGTCCGCGGGGGGCGCGGGCACCACCGGCTCCTCGGGCATGGCGTACGCCAACTGCCAGGAGCGCACCAGGGGTTGGTACCCGCGCGAACGCAGCAGGGCGACGGCGGCGGTGTCGTCGTCCGGCACGGTCTGCACGATCCCGGCGCTCCCGACCTGGCGCGCCCGGACCTCGGCCCAATCCAGCAGGGCGGCGCCCAGTCCACGGCCCCGGTGGGCGGGATGGACGTCCACCTCCGAACGCCGGTCCACCCAGGCCCGGGCGGCCAGTCGGCCCGCCTGGTCGTGGACGAGCAGGGTGTCCCGCGCCGGGTCCAGCCCCGGACGGTGCAGGTCCGCGGCGATGCCGCCGGGATCGGTCTCCGCCCTTCCGTGGAGGGCGCGTTCGCAGGAGGCCACCAGGCGGTGGACCGCGGCCAGGTCGTCGGCCGTGGTCGGACTGGCCCGGTAGCCCGCGGGCAGCGGCGGCAGGAGTTCGGACATCGGCGGAGACTACCTCCGGGGCGGGGCGTCCGCCACGGTCCTCAGCCCGCTCCGGGGTCGGTCGCGGTGCGGCCGACCAGGCGCTCGTAGCGCTGGCGGGCCGCCTGGAGGGTGCCGAGGCCGAGGCCGAAGGAGATCTCCTGCCAGGTCATGCCACGGCCGCGGGCCATCTGGAGGAGACCGGCCTCCAGTTCGTCCATCTCCCCGCGCACCATCGGGACCAGGCTCAGCGCGGCGGTGACGTCCGCGCGGTCCACCTCCGGCTCGCCGTCCTGGAGCAGGGCGGCCCCGCTGAGCAGGAACGACACGAGCCGGACGGCCTCGTGCGGGCTGACGAAGGCGGGGTGCACCTGCCGCCGCCGCTGTTCGTCGGTGGCCGCGTGCCGCTCGGCGATCCGGAAGAGGGCGGCGTGGGCGCGGTGCGCGCGGGCCCGGCCGGGGTCCGGGGGAGTGAACGGGTCGGTCGGGGCGGTCGGTTGGTCGGGCTGCTGGGTTTGCTGGGACTTCTGAGGCTGCTCCGAGGTCGCTGACATGGCGTCAGGATGCCGACTTGTGTGAGGCGTTGTCAATGGATTGCGGTGAACGAGTTGTTCAAGTGTGTCGCGGTCGAGGGAGGAGGGGTCCCTGTCGGGAGCTGATCGGGGTGGAAGGTCGGCGCCTCGCTACCCCCTCGGGGTATGCGGTGCCCCTCCCTTCCCCGTCCCGCCCGTGCGGCCCGTGGGGGCTCCGGCGTCCGGATGCCCGTTCGGGACCGCGGTCCTACCCTCGGGGTATGCCGGGTCTTCGCGGAGCCCTAGCGGTGTTGGCGTCGGGTGCACTGGCCGGCGCCCTGGTGGGGATTCCGGCACCGGTCTCCCTCGCCGGTCCGCGGGTGGCGGCCGGCGGAGGGGCCCTCGACCCGTTCTACGCCCAGCGGCCGGCCTGGCAACCCTGCCCGGCGGGCTTCCCCGGCACCACTGCGTCCGGCCACGGCTCGGCGACGCCGGCCACCACCGCGCCGCCCACCGCCGCCGGCCGCTTCCAGTGCGCCCGCCTTGACGTGCCGCGCGACTACGCCCACCCGGAGAACGGCACGCTGCGCGTCCAGATGGTCCGGCTGCCCGCGACCGGGCCGGGCAAGCGGCTCGGCTCGCTCGTCATCAACCCCGGCGGCCCCGGTGATTCAGGCGTCAACTACCTCATGGGCAACAGCGACGGCTTCGCCCACCTCGGCCAGCGCTACGACCTGGTGAGCTTCGACCCGCGCGGCACCGGCCACACCGAACCGGTCTCCTGCGGCACCGGCTACACCCCGGCCGGCGGCTCGGGCGCGGCCGGCCTCGCCGCCGACGAGCAGCGCATCAACGAAGCCTGCGGCCGGTACTCCGGCGCGCTCCTGCCCTGGCTCGGCACGCCGAACGTCGCCCGGGACATGGACGTGCTGCGGTCCGCGGTCGGCGACCGCAAGCTCAGCTACCTCGGGTTCTCCTACGGCACCCGGCTCGGCGCGAACTACGCCCACCTCTTTCCGCGCAACGCCGGCCGGTTGGTCTTGGACAGCGTCGAGGACCCGACCAAGAACACCTGGCAGACCGCGGTCGCCCAGGCGGGCAGCTTCCAGCGGGTGCTCAACGACTTCGCCGCCGACTGCGTCCGCACCAGCGGCTGCCCGCTCGGGTCGAACGCCACCGGAGCCGAACGCCAACTCACCGACTGGTACAAGAAACTGACAGACCATCCGATTGCGGCGCAGGGCACGGACGTGGACGGCACGACCTACGTCTACGCGCTGCGGGAGGCGCTCTACAGCCGCGACAGCTGGCCCTCGCTACGGAACGCGCTGGCGCAGCTGCGCCAGGGGGACGCCACCGGCATCCTCCAGCTGAGCGGCGGCGGCAGCGGCACCGGCCGGGTCGGCGGCCGTCCCGTACGCGGCCCGACCGCGGCGCTGCCCGCCCAGGACCAACTGGCCCTCCGGGCGATCAGCTGCCGGGACACCTCCGAGCGCTACGGGCCCGCCGACTACCCGCGCGCCGTGCGCGAACTCACCCAGGCATCCTCGCTCTTCGGCCCGGACATCGCCCCGACGCTGCTGGACTGCTACGGCTGGCCGGCCCCGGGCGACGACTCCTCCCGCGAGGTGGCCGCGCACGACGCGCCGCCCGCCCTGCTCGTCGCCACCACCCGCGACCCCGCCACGCCGTACGAGGGCGCCGCGCACATGGCCCGGGCGCTGGGCAACTCCAGTGTGGTGCTGACCTACCACGGCGAGGGCCACGCCGCGTACACCTCCGGCAACCCGTGCGTGCGACAGAAGGTGGACGGGTTCCTGCTGGACGGCGTGCTGCCGGTGGGGGGCAGCGGCTGCCGCTGAGCGGCCCCGCGGGGCTCAGCCCGCCTTCCGCCCGCGGCCGGTGGTCTGCTTGGCCGCGGCCTTCCCGCGCGCCGTCCCCGCGGTCTTCTCCGCACCCTTCCCGCTGCCCGTGGCCTTCGTGCCGGTGCCCTTCGTGCCGGTGCGCTTGGCCGCCGTGGACTTCTTCGCCGCCGTCCCGCCCTTCGTGGTGCCGGCCGCGGTCCGTTTCGCGGGCTGCCGCTCGGCGGTCTTCCGGGCCGCGGTGGACTTCCGGGGCGCGGTCTTCGTCGCCGTGCGGCCGGCCGGCCGCGCCCCGCCGCCCGATCCGGCCGTGCCGTCGGCGCCCTGCGTCCCCCGCGTCCCCTCGGTCTCGCCGCGGGCCCGCTGTGCCGCCCGCACGCTGTCCTGAAGCGCCGCCATCAGGTCGTGCACCTGTCCCGCCGGCCGCTCCTCGCCCGCCTCGAACGCCGGCTCGCGGTGTGCGAGCTTGGCCGCCACGATCTCCTCCAGGGCCTCGCGGTAGTGGTCGTGCACGTCGTCCTCGGACAGCTCGCCGAAGGAGTCCATCAGCGTCTCGGCGGCCCGCACCTCGTTGGCGGCGACCTTCACCTCCCCTTCCGGGAGGACGCCGGTCATCGGGCGGATCTGGTGCGGCCACAGCAGGACCTGCATCACCAGCACGTCCGCCACCGGCCGGATCATCGCCAGGGTCTCCCGGCCGTGCAGGGCGATCTTGCCCAGCCCCACCCGTTGGTGCCGCTCCATCGTGTCCCGCAGCAGGGCGTACGGCTTCGCCGCCGCCGGCCCGTCGGCGCCCAGGTAGTAGCCCTTGCCCATCTGGAGCGGATCGATGTCGCCGCCCGCCACGAAGGCCAGGATGGTGAGGGTCTTGGCGGTCGGCAGCGGCAGCGCGTCCAGGTCGTCGTCGGTCAGCGGGACGACGGCGTCGTCGTCGGTGCGGTAGCCGCGGCCGATCTCGTCGGGGGAGACCTCGGTGCCTTCGAGGGAGCAGACGGGCTGGTTGCGCACCCGTCCGCCGTCGGCCGTGTGGATCCGCACGAAGCTGACCGCGGCGGTGGGGTCGGTGGCGTTGTAGGCGGCCACCGGGATCGTGACCAGGCCGAAGCTGAGGGAGAACTTCGCGGTGGGGCGCATGGGGGAGCCGCCTTCGTGGTGCGGTTCGGTGCCGTTCCATGCTAGGAGGACGGCGCGCCGGCCACCTCCCGAGCCGGTCCGCACGGGCCGTGCCGGCGGCCGGCACCGGCGACCGCGCACCCGACCTGACGTCACGTCACCTGCGGAGCGGGTGCCCGAACGGGGTGCCGGTGGCGCTCACCCGCCGGTCCAGGTCCATTCCGCGACCTCCGGCAGGTCCGTGCCGTGCTCCCGGATCCAGGCGTGGTGGCGGATCCGGGCGTCCGTCATCGCCTGCCGCAGCGCCACCGCGCGCACGCCCAGCCCCGGCACCCGGTCCACCGCGTCCAGCACCAGCCGGAACCGGTCGAGGTCGTTGCGGACGACCATGTCGAACGGCGTCGTGGTGGTGCCCTCCTCCTTGTAGCCGTGCACGTGCAGGTGCTGGTGGCCGGCGCGGCGGTAGCAGAGCCGGTGGATCAGCCAGGGATAGCCGTGGTACGCGAAGATGATCGGCTTGTCCCGGGTGAACAGGGCGTCGAACTCGGAGTCCGGCATTCCGTGCGGATGGACCTCGGCGGGCAGCAGCCGGGCGAGGTCGACGACGTTGACCACCCGCACCGCGAGCTCCGGCAGGTGGTGTCGCAGCAGGTCGGCGGCGGCCAGCGTCTCCTGGGTGGGCACGTCCCCCGCGCAGGCCAGCACCACGTCCGGTGCGCGCTCGCCGGTCTCGGTGCCCGCCCACTCCCAGGCGCCGGCGCCGCGGGCGCAGTGCATCCGGGCCTGGTCCAGGGTGAGCCAGTCGAAGCAGGGTTGCTTGCCGGCGACGATCACGTTGACGTGGTCGCGGCTGCGCAGCGCGTGGTCGGCCACGGTCAGCAGGGTGTTGGCGTCCGGCGGGAGGTAGACCCGGACGACCTCGGGGCTCTTGTTGAGGACGTGGTCGACGAAGCCCGGGTCCTGGTGCGAGAAGCCGTTGTGGTCCTGCCGCCAGACGTGCGAGGTGAGCAGGTAGTTGAGGGAGGCGACCGGCCGCCGCCAGGGCAGTTGGCGCGCGGTCTTCAACCACTTGATGTGCTGGTTGACCATCGAGTCCACGATGTGCGCGAACGCCTCATAGCTGGCGAACAGCCCGTGCCGCCCGGTGAGCAGGTAGCCCTCCAGCCACCCCTGGCAGAGGTGTTCGGAGAGCACCTCCATCACCCGGCCGTCGCGGGCCAGGTGCTCGTCGGTGGGGAGCGTGGCGGCCTGCCACGCCTTGCCGGTGGCCTCGTAGACGGCGTCCAGCCGGTTCGAGGCGGTCTCGTCCGGGCCGACGAGCCGGAAGTCGCGGCGCTCGGCCGTCGCCGTCATGACGTCGGCCAACAGCCCGCCGAGCACCCGGGTCGGTTCGTGCAGCACGGTGCCGGGCTTGTCGACCTCGACCGCGTGCCGCTGGAGCGGTGGCAGCGGCAGGTCGCGCAGCAGCAGCCCGCCGTTGGCGTGCGGCGAGGCACCCAGCCGCCGCCGGTCCTGGGGCACGCACGTCAACACCTGCGGGCGCGGCCGCCCCGCCTCGTCGAACAGCTCCTCCGGACGGTACGAGCGCATCCATCGCTCCAGCTCGTGCCGGTGGTCGGCGTGTTCGCGGACCCCGGGGAGGGGGACCTGGTGGGCGCGCCAGGTGCCCTCGACGGGGTGCCCGTCCACCTCGCGCGGACCGGTCCAGCCCTTGGGGGTGCGCAGCACGATCGCCGGCCAGTGCGGGCGTCGGGCGTCGCCGTCGGCGCGGGCCCGGCGGTGGATCGCCGCGATCCGGTCCAGCGCCCGGTCCATGGCCGCGGCCAGCGCCTGGTGCACCGCCGCCGGGTCGTCGCCGGTGACGTGCAGCGGCTCGTGTCCGTAGCCGCGCAGCAGCGCGTCGAGTTCGTCCTCGGGGATGCGGGCCAGCACCGTCGGATTGGCGATCTTGTAGCCGTTGAGGTGGAGGATCGGCAGCACCGCCCCGTCGTGCACCGGGTCCAGGAACTTGGTGGCGTGCCAGGACGCGGCGAGCGGCCCGGTCTCCGCCTCGCCGTCGCCGATCACGCAGGCGACCAGCAGCTCCGGGTTGTCGAAGGCCGCCCCGTAGGCGTGGGTGAGGGAGTAGCCCAGTTCGCCGCCCTCGTGGACGGAGCCCGGGGTCTCGGGCGCGACGTGGCTGGGCACCCCGCCCGGGAACGAGAACTGCCGGAACAGCTCCGCCATCCCGGCCCGGTCCCGGGTCACGTCCGGGTACGTCTCGGTGTACGTGCCGTCCAGCCAGGAGTTGGCCAGCACCGCCGGGCCGCCGTGCCCCGGCCCCCAGACGCACAGCGCGTCCAGGTCGCGGGCCTTGATCACCCGGTTGAGGTGGGTGTGCACGAGGTTCAGGCCGGGTGAGGTGCCCCAGTGGCCGAGCAGCCGGGGCTTGATGTGCTCCGGACGCAGCGGCTCGGTCAGCAGCGGATTGGCCATCAGGTAGATCTGCCCGACGGCGAGGTAGTTGGCGGCCCGCCAGTGCGCGTCGAGGGCGCTCAGCTCGGCCGCGTCGAGCGGAGCGGCCGCGTCCGCCGCGCCGGCCGCCGAGGGGGCCGTGGTCGTCCGGGCCCGGGTGTGTGCCACAGTCAGCTCCTCATGTCGCGCGGTGCCGCCGCGGAGCGGGCTAGCCGTTGCGCCGGTCGGCGGTCCGCGGCACGGTCCGGCCGGCCGCCAGGTAGCGCTCCGCCTCGATGATCGCCTCGTGGACGGTGCGCCGGCCCATCAGCACGCACAGCGTGTAGGCCAGGTCCTCCAACTGGCGGCGGGCCGCCGGATCGTGCGGATCGGCGAGCACCACGCGTTCCCAGACGCGGTAGCGCCGCAGCAGGTCGACGAGCACGGACTTGTCCGGCAGCAGCATGTCGTCTTCTTCTCCCGACATCGGTCCGGCGTCCCCGAGGCGGCCGACGGCCGTGGCCGGGCGCGGCCGGGCACGGGTCGTTCCCACCTTGCGCCGGGCGCGCGGCGGCTGCAACCGGACGGTCCGTCGGCGGCCGGGCTGCGCTCAGTCGGGCGGCTCGGGCGGTTCGGGGTGCTCGTCGGGGCGGTTGCCGGGCGGTTCCTCAGGCGGCTCCCCGGCCGGCTCCTCGGGCTCCGTCGCCGGCTCCCGCTCGGGGTCCGGCGTCCCCGGGTCGCGCGGTACCGGGTGGGGCGTGCTGGGTACGGGCCCCGGCCCGTCACCCGTCGTTCCTCCGGCCATGCTCGTGGACCTCCTCCTGGTGATTCCATCCTGCGCCGGTCCGCTGCCCGCCGCCCCTTTGCTCAAACCCCCGCCCGCGCCACCCCGCCGTTGATACGTTCAGGTCGTGAACGTACGTGCGGACGACGGCAGCGCCGGGGACGTCGACTACGGCGCGATCGGTGCGGGATACGCCGACCACCGCCGGCCCGACCCCCGCATCGCGGCCCTGATCCACCAGGCCCTCGGCACCGCCCGCACGGTCGTGAACGTCGGGGCGGGCGCCGGCTCCTACGAAGCGGTCTCGCTCGACGTCACCGCCGTCGAGCCCTCCGCGGCGATGCGGGCCCAGCGGCCGCCGCACCTCGCCCCGGCGATCGACGCGGTCGCCGAGCGGCTCCCCTTCGCCGACGACTCCTTCGACGCCGCGATGACCACGTTCAGCGTCCACCAGTGGAGCGACCCGGCGGCCGGGCTGCGCGAGCTGCGCCGGGTGGCGACCGGCCCGGTCGTGGTGCTGACCTGCGATCCGCAGCGGGTGCGGGACTTCTGGCTCCACGACTACTGCCCCGAGGTGCTGGACACCGAGGCCCGCCGCTACCCCGAGGTCGACGCACTGACCGCCGCTCTCGGCGGCACGGTGCGTGTGACGCCGGTCCCGATCCCCCTGGACTGTTCCGACGGCTTCAACGAGGCGTACTACGGGCGCCCCGAGCGCCTCCTCGACCCCGCCGCCCGCCAGGCGTGCTCGGCCTGGAGCTTCGTCGACGCGCCGGTGCGGGACCGCTTCGCCGACGCCCTGCGCCGCGACCTCGCCGACGGCACCTGGGACGCCCGACACGGCGCGCTGCGCGAACGCCCCTCGCTGGAGGGCTCGTTGGTGCTGCTGCGGGCCCTGCCGGCGTGATCCCGGTCGGTCCGGCGCCCGGCACCGATCGCGCGGGCGGGCCCGCTGTGCTCCGCTGGTAGGCAGGACGGTCCCGCTCGTACGGGACGGGCCGCGGACCGAGCACCAGCCGAGGAGCGCCGTGCCATGCCCGCCACCGCCTTCCGCATCGCGATCATCGGGGCCGGCCCCGGCGGGCTGGTCTGCGCCGGGATCCTCCAGCGGTACGGGGTGCCGGTGACCGTCTTCGAACGGGACCCGGGCCCGACGCGGGGCGGGCCGGGCGGCCCCGTCACCCTGCGCGCGGCGACCGGGCTGGCGGCGTTGCGGGTGGCGGGGCTGGAACGGGCGTTCCGCGCCGCGGCCCGGCCCGCCGGGCAGGAGGTCCGGCTGCTCGACCGCACCGGCGCCGTGCTCCACCGGGACCTCCCGGCGCCGGGCCCGGAAGCGGACCGCCCCGAGATCGACCGGAGCGCGCTGCGCCGCCTGCTGGTGGCGGCGCTCGCGCCGGGCACCGTTCACTGGGCCAGCCACCTGCGGACGCTGCACCCGTGCGGCGGCGGCCGCCACCGGGCGGTCTTCGACGACGGCGGGACGGCCGCCTTCGACCTGGTCGTCGGCGCCGACGGCACCTGGTCCCGGGTCCGCCCGCTGCTGTCCGACGCCGAGCCCCACTACTGCGGCGTCACGTTCGTCGAGGCCGGCCTCGACGACGTCGACACCCGGCACCCGCGGTCGGCCCGGCTGGTCGGTCGCGGCACCATGATGGCGCTGTCCGGGAGCCGGGGCCTGCTCGCCCGCCGCGACGGCCGCGGCCGGATCCGGCTCTACGCGGCCTTCCGGGGTTCCCAGGACTGGGCGCTCGGGGCCGGGGTGCGCACCACCGACACCGCGGCGGTCCGGGCCGCCCTGCTGGCCGGGTTCGCGGGCTGGCACGAAAGCCTGCTGGCGCTGCTCAGGGAGAGCGACGGCGGGTTCGCGAGCCACCCGCTGTTCGCGCTGCCGGTGCCGCACGTCTGGCCGCACACCCCGGGCCTGACGCTGCTCGGCGACGCCGCGCACCTGATGGCGCCGCTCTCCGGCCCGGGCGTCGACCTGGCGCTGGCGGACGGCTGCGCGCTGGCCCGGAACCTCGTCGAGGCGCACACCTGGCAGACCGACCCCGACCGGGCGGTGCGCGCGTACGAGGCGGCGCTCTTCCCCCGCGCGACCACGGCCGCCCGGGCCGCCGCGCGCGACCTGGCCGCCGCCCTCCCGCCGGACGCCCCGCGCCGCTCCCACCGCCCGTTCCGCCGTCGGGAACCGCACCCGCACCTGCCCTGACCCGCGCCGCCGCGCCGGGTTGCGGGCCCGCACCGCCCGTCGCACGATCGGCAGCACGGGAGCCGGGGGCGGCGCGGTCCGGTGCGCCGCCCGGCCGGCCGTGGCGCCGAGGGACGGAGCAGCGCGTGAAGATCACCGAGCCGACGCCCGGTGCGCCGTGTTGGGTCGAGTTGGGCACCTCGGACGTGGCCGCCGCCGCGATCTACTACCGCGAGGTCTTCGGATGGCACCCGGCGACCGAACCGCGGGCCGGGGCCGGCGGTTACACGATCTTCTCGGCGGGTGACGCCAGGGTCGCCGCGGCGACCCCGCTCTACGCGGCGGGCCAGCCGACGGCCTGGACCGTCACCTTCGCCACTCGGGACGCGGAGGCGCTGGCCACGACCGTGTCCGAGGCCGGCGGCAGCGTGCTGGTGGACCCGCGGGACGTCTTCGACATGGGCCGGTTCGCGGTGTTCGCCGATCCGCAGGGCGCGGCTTTCGCGGTCTGGCAGGCCGGCTCGTTCGCCGGCGCGGAGCTGCTCAACGAGCCCGGTGCGCTCGGCTGGGTGGAGCTGGCCACCGGCGACCCCGAGACCGCGGTGGCCTTCTACTCCCGGATCTTCGGATGGTCCGTCAGGTCCCATGGCACGTACGCCCAGTGGGGGATCGAGGGCGCCGACTTCGGCGGGATGAGCACCGTGCAGGACCGCGACCGGGAGGACGTCCGGCCGCACTGGCTGCCGTACTTCGCGGTGGAGTCCGTCGACGGGACCGCGACGCGGGCCGCCGACTCCGGGGGCATGCTGCTGATGGCGCCGACCGACGTCCCGGACGGCCCGCGGATCGCCATGGTGCGCGATCCGCAGGGCGCCGTCTTCGGCATCCACCAGGCGGGTACGGAAGGCTGACCGCACGCACCGGCGCGCCGGGGAGCGGGTGATTTCCTTCGCCCACCGGCCCCACACGACGTCACACGATCGGCCGTGCAGTCGTCGTTTCACCACACTGTTTGGGGCCTTTGCGCGTAATGTCCGCATCGCACCGTTGGGTGGCACTGCGCGGCACGCATCGCGCGTCAAGAAATGGAGACCCCTATGTCCACGACCGACGTCCTCGTGGCCCGAGGCAAGAAGCTCGCAGCCGGTGCGGGCGCACTGACCACGGCCGTCGCCCTGGGGGCGACGCTGCTCGTAGCGGCTCCGGCACAGGCGGACCCGCAGCCCCAGCCCCAGATGCAGGCCAGCCCGGGCGACTCGTACGGCACCATCACCGCCGCCCGTGGGATGAACGAGCGCGAGTACCCGAGCACGGACTCCGCCTCGCAGGGGTACCTCCGCAACCGCGCCCGGGTCTACCTCGTCTGCAAGGTCCGCGCCCAGAACATCCGCGGCAACGAGGTCTGGTACCTGATCCGCGGGAGCCGGCGGAGCTGGATCTCGGCCAAGCACGTGTCGAACACCGGCTTCGTGAAGTACTGCAAGGACGGACAGCGCGAGCGCGAGCGCGACCGCGCCCGGGCGGGCGAGGCCGCCAAGCACGCCGGCTGAACCCGGCCGCCCGGCGCGGCGGTTTCCGGGTCGGGGCCCGGTGCGACACCCCTCCAGGGGCGCGCCGGGCCCTTCGGGTGTCCGGGCCGGAGCCGTCACCGCCCTTCCGTATTACTGGAACGCGTTCTACTGTGCCCCCGATCCCGGAATCCGACGGGCCGTCAGCACGCATGACGGCCGCCGGTGCCGGGACGAGTCGACCGGACGACTGGTGGAGGGGCCGTGCACCTGGACTACACCCCGGAACAGCAGCGGCTGCGCGCCGAACTGCGGGCGTACTTCGCCGCGTTGGTACCGGACAACGCCTATGCCCGGTACGCCGACCCGGCCGCCCAGAAGCGTTTCTACCGCGACACGGTGCGTCGGCTCGGGGCCGACGGCTGGCTGGGCGTCGGCTGGCCCACGGAGTACGGCGGGCGCGGGATGACGCCCATGGAACAGTTCATCTTCTTCGACGAGGCCGCCCAGGCCGGGGTGCCGCTGCCGCTGATGGCGCTGAACACCGTCGGCCCGACCCTCATGCAGTACGGCACCGACGAGCAGAAGGCGTACTTCCTGCCCCGGATCCTCTCCGGCGAGCTCGACTTCGCGATCGGCTACAGCGAACCGGACGCCGGCACCGACCTCGCCGCCCTGAAGACCCGCGCGGTGCGCGAGGGCGACGAGGAGAGCGGCCACTACGTCGTCAACGGCCAGAAGATCTGGACCACCAACGGCGACACCGCCGACTGGGTCTGGCTGGCGGTCCGCACCGGCCCCGTCGAAGAGGGCGTCCCACCCCACAAGGGCATCACCATGCTCCTGGTCCCCACCAGCGACCCCGGCTACTCCTGCACCCTGATCAACACCCTGGCGTCGCACGACACCACCGCCAGCTACTACGAGAACATCACCGTCCCCGCCACCCGCCGCGTGGGCCAGGAGAACAAGGGCTGGCGGATCATCACCAACCAGCTCAACCACGAACGGGTCACCCTCGCCGCCCACGGCACCATGGCCATCCGCGCCCTGCACGACGTCCAGCGCTGGGCCGCCGGCACCAAGCTCGCCGACGGCCGCCGGGTCATCGACCTGGGCTGGGTGCGCGGGCGGCTGGCCCGCACCCACACCAGACTGGACGCCATGAAGCTGCTGAACTGGCGGATGGTCGACGCGCTCCACCGCGGCACGCTCACCCCGCAGGACGCCTCGGCGGTCAAGGTCTACGGCTCCGAGGCCCGACGGGACGCCTACGCCTGGCTGATGGAGGTGGCCGGCGCGGCCGGACCGCTGACCGAGGGCTCGGCGGGCGCGGTGCTCCACGGCGAACTGGAACGCGGCTACCGCTCCTCGGTCATCTTCACCTTCGGCGGCGGCAACAACGAGATCCAGCGCGAGATCATCTCGTGGATCGGCCTCGGCATGCCCCGGGTACGGCGCTGACCGTCCAAAGGAGGCGCGACGGCGATGGCAGGCGATCCGGGGCTCTTCGGGCCCCGTTCGGTGACCTGGCAACTGCACGCCGACCCGATGATGTGGATCGCCGGCGTCCGGGCGCTCTACCTCCAGGCGCTGCATCCGCGCGCGGTGCGCGGCGTCCTACAGAACTCGGCCGCCTTCCGCCCGGACGCGCAGGGCCGGCGGGACGCCTGGGGACGGCTGATGCGCACCGCCGACTTCGTCGGCACCCTCAGCTACGGCTCCACCGACGCCGCCGAGCGCGCCGGCGCCGCGGTCCGCGGCCGCCACCGCCGGCTGACCGCCACCGACCCGGCCACCGGCGCGCGCTACCGGATCGATGAACCGGAGCTGCTGCGGTGGGTGCACTGCGCCGAGGTGGACTCCTACCTCCAGGTGCTGCGCCGCTCCGGCTACCCGCTGACCGACCGGCAGGCCGACCGCTACCTCGACGAACAGCGCACCAGCGCCCGGCTCGTCGGCCTCGACCCGGACACCGTCCCCGGCGACCGGGACGCGCTCGCCGCCTACTTCGAGCGGATCCGACCGGACCTCGCGGGCACCGACGAGGCCCACCAGGTCGACGCCTTCCTGCGCCGCCCACCGGTCCCGGACCCGTTGGTCCCGGCCCGCGCCCTGCTCTGGCGACCGGTGGCCGACCTGGCGTACGCGACCCTGCCCGGCTATGCGCACCGGCTGTACGGCCGCCCGGCGCCGCCGCCCGCCACCACCACCCGCCGGCTGCGCACCGCCGGCCGGCTGCTGCGGGCCGTACCGCCCGCGCTCCGCTGGCGGCTGCCGCCGCGGCACGTCCTGCGGGCGGTGGCCCGGCTCGGGCCCGCCGCGCGCCCGGGGACCTTCAAGCTCCGCGACTCCGCCGCCATACTGGACGGGCACGACACACAGGGGGATCCACGCGGCTGAACGCGGGAGCGGGGGCGGCGATCGGGATGGCGGAGCACAGGCTGATCCAGGGGCGGTACCGGCTGCTCGACACCATCGGGCGGGGCGGCATGGGGGAGGTGTGGCGGGCCCGGGACGAGGCGCTGGGCCGGTTGGTCGCCGTCAAGTGCCTCAAGCCGATGGGGCAGCGGCAGGAGCCGGGGTTCCACCGGGTGCTGCGCGAGCGGTTCCGCCGCGAGGCCCGGGTGGCCGCGGCGCTCCAGCATCGCGGGATCACCGTGGTGCACGATTTCGGGGAGGACCGCGGCATCCTCTTCCTCGTCATGGAACTGCTGACCGGCCGCAACCTCAGCCAGTTGTTGGACGACAACCGGCGCCAGCCGCTGCCCGTCCCGGACGTGATCGAGATCGCCGAACAGATCGCCGCGGCCCTCGCCTACACCCACGAACAGGCCGTGGTGCACCGCGATCTGAAACCGGCCAACATCGTCCGGACCACCGACGGCACGGTCAAGATCTGCGACTTCGGCATCGCCCGGCTCGGCCACGACATCGGCTTCACCGCCCGGCTCACCGGCACCGGCATCGCCATGGGCAGCCCGCACTACATGTCGCCGGAGCAGATCGGCGGCGGCACCGTCGACCACCGCAGCGACCTGTACTCCCTCGGCTGCGTGCTCTACGAGATCGCCACCGGCGCCCCGCCGTTCGCCCAGGGCGACGCCTGGGCGGTACTGGTCGGCCACCGCGACACCCCGCCCGAGCCGCCGCGCGCGGTCCGGCCCGACCTCCCCGAGGAGTACCAGCGGGTCGTCCTCGACCTGCTCGCCAAGGACCCGGACGACCGCCCGCGGGACGCCGACGAACTCGCCAAACGCCTCGCCGACGCCCGCCACCCCCGCGCCCACCGGGGCACCGGCCCGGCGCCGGAGGACCTGACGGTGCCCGCCCCACGACTGCCCGCCTGGACCCGCGGCCTGACCGCCGGTCCGCCGGCCGTCGGCGGCCGACCGCCCCGACGCGCCCCGGTGGACCGGGCCGTCGCGGTCCTCACCGACGTCTGGACCGGCCTCGGCGACCCGCTGCGCGGCGAGGCGTCCCCGGCCCTGGGTCCCGAACGGCCGGCTCCGTCGGGCGACCAGCACGCCCTGCTGGGCACGCTCGCCGTCCGGTTGACGCACGCCGACGCGCTGGCCCGGGCCGGCCGGCACTTCGAGGCCCAGGAAATCCTCGGCGAGGTGCTGGCCGGCCGGGAGCGGCTGCTCGGCCCCGACCACCCCGACACCCTCGTCTGCCGCCACCACCTCGTGGTGGGGCTCGGCCGGCTGGGCCGCCTGGAGGAGTGCCGGACCACCGCCCGCGAGGTCGCCGACGCCCGCGCCCGGGTGCTCGGCCCCCACCACCCCGACACCCTCGCCACCCGTTGGCAGCATGCCTTCGTCTCCGGGCAGTTGGGGCGGTGGCCGGAGGCGCTGACGGCCTATCAGGAGGTGGCCGCCGGGCGGGCCGCGGCGTTGGGCCCGGACCACCCGGACACCCTCGCCGCCCGCTACGAGACGGGCGTCGCCCTGGGCCGGTTGGGGCGCAGCGCGGAGGCGCTGGCCCAGTACCGCGACCTGGTGGCGTCCCGCGCCCGCGCCCAGGGCCCGGACGACCCCGAGACCCTGCGGGCCCGACACGGCCTGGGGGTCAACTACGGCCGCCTGGACCGCTGGCCGGAGGCGCTCGCCGAGGCCCACGGGGTCGCCGCCGCCCGGGCCCGGGTGCTCGGCGCCGACCATCCCGACACCCTGGCCAGCCGCCGGGAGGTCGCGGTGGCGCTGGGCCGGCTCGGCCGCTGGGCCGAGGCGCTGGACGCCTACCGCGACGTCGCCGACGCCCGCGCCCGCACGCTCGGTGCCGCCCACCTCGACGCGCTGGCCAGCCGCGGTGAACAGGCCCAGTGCCTGGCGCGGCTGGGCCGGACCGCCGAGGCGGACGCCCTCCACCGCCGGGTCGCGGCACTGCGCCAGGAGCGCGCCGCGCACCGGCGGTAGCGGGCCGCGGGCGGCCCGGGGATCAGCGCTCCGGACGGACCCGGTAGAGCACCGTGGCGTGCGGCGGGACGTCGCGGGCGATGAGCGTCCGGGCGGTCCGCACGGTCCGCCCGGTGACCAGGTCACGCAGCCGGTACGAGTGGGCCGTCGGCAGCCCGGCCGCGCCCGCGGAGATCGACAGCGTGCGGGTGGTGCTGCCCCCGTTGAACAGCGCGATTGCCCGGTCGCCGTTCCGCAGCGGCTTGGACAGTACCGCCGCGTCCCCGTCCTGCTGCACGATGTGGCCCTGGACGCCCAGCGGGTCCTGGTCGACCGCGATCACCTCGCGGTTCCCCAGGATCGCCAGCGCCTGAGGGGAGAGCTTCCCCAGGTCGGTGCTGGAGATCAGCGGCGCGGCCATCATCGCCCACAGCGACATCTGGCTCTGCATCTCGTGGCGGCCCAGCCCCGAGTCGCCGACCAGCAGGAAGTCGGGGTCGTTCCAGCGGCCGGGGCGCTGGAGGTCGGCGAGGTTGGCGTTGTAGCGGAAGTTGCCGGCGATCGAGGCCCACTTCGCGGCCGGGGTGCTCTGCTGCACCGCGATGTCCGCCCCGCCCCGCCACAGGTTGCCCAGTTGCGCGGACCACTCGATGACCCGGTGCCAGACCGCGTCCCCGGCGAACTGGAAGTAGGCGGGTGCGGAGATCGAGAAGGTGATCGGCCGCCCGGTCGCCCGGAGCGCGCGGCTCTGCTGCGCGTACAGGTCGTGGTACACCTGCTCCTTGGTCTGCCCCTTCGGCACCGGCACGTTGCAGCCGTCCGCCTTGAGGTAGTCCACTCCCCAGCTGGCGAAGAGCTTGGCGTCCTGCGCGAAGTGGCCGAAGCTGCCCGGGAACTTCCCGCAGGTCAGCGTGCCGACGTCCTCGTAGATGCCGAACTTCAGGCCCATCTTGTGGAGTTCCTGGCCGAGGTAGGCCATGCCGTGTGGGAACTTCGAGGTGTCCGTCACCAGCTCGCCCTGGGGGCCGCGCTGTTTGGTCATCCAGCAGTCGTCGACGGTGACGGTGCGGTACCCCTTGTGCGCCAGCCCGCTGCGGACCAGCGCCCGGGCGTTGTCCAGGACGACCTGCTCGTTGAGGCCGCCGCACTGGTAGTACGACCAGTTGTTCCAGCCCATCGGGGGCGTCGGCGCCAGGTTGGGGTAACCGGACGCGGCCCGGGTGGCGGGCGTGTGGGAGGGGTCGGCGGAGGCGGGGGTGGTGGCCGAGAGCAGCCCCGCCGAGCAGGCGGTGACGGCGGTGAGTCCGGCGAGGGTGCGGCCGATGCGGGATACCGACGGATGGGACACGGGTCACCTCACGTGGTAGGTGGGTCGGCCGGGACGAACGGCCGACGGGGCGGTTCCAGGGCGCGCACCGCGGGACGCTAGAAGTCAGCTGACGGTCGGTCAAGAAGCCGCACCGCCCGGAACAAACGATTCATTCCGCTGCCGCCGCGCGTTTCCTCCCTGGCGGCCACCGGCCCCCCGTGCTACTCAAGGGGCATGCCGGAACGGACTTCGTACGACGTCGTCATCGTCGGTGGCGGCCACAACGGGCTGGTGGCCGCCGCCTACCTCGCCCGCGCCGGGCGCACCGTGCTGCTGCTGGAGCGGTTGGACCACACCGGGGGCGCCGCCGTCTCCGCCCGCGCGTTCACCGGGATCGACGCCCGGCTGTCCCGCTACTCCTACCTCGTGAGCCTGCTGCCCCCGAAGATCGTCCGGGACCTCGGGCTGCGCTTCGCGGTCCGCAAGCGCACCGTCTCCTCGTACACCCCCACGGTGCGTGCCGGGCGCCCGACCGGCCTGCTGGTCGGCGCCGGAGCGGACCGCACCCGGGCCTCCTTCGCACAACTCACCGGATCCGCCCGGGAGTACGCCGCCTGGGAGGACTTCTACGGCACCACCCGCCGGCTCGCCGAACGGGTCTTCCCCACCCTCACCGAACCGCTCCCCACCCGCGCCGCGCTCCGCGCCCGGGTCGACGACGACGCCACCTGGCACGCCCTCTTCGAACGCCCCCTGGGCGAGACGATCGAGGCGGCCTTCCACGACGACCTGGTGCGCGGCGTGGTCCTCACCGACGGGCTGATCGGCACCTTCACCACCGCCCACGACCCGACGCTCCGGCAGAACCGCTGCTTCCTCTACCACGTGATCGGCGGCGGCACCGGCGACTGGGACGTCCCGCTCGGCGGGATGGGCGCCCTGACCGACGCGCTCGCCGACGCCGCCCGCCGGGCCGGTGTCGAACTCGTCACCGATTGCCCGGTCACCGCCCTCGCCACCGACGGCCGCACCGCGGAGGTCACCACGGAGGGGCACGGCACGGTCGCCGCCCGCCACGTGCTGGTCAACGCCGCGCCCCGCGAACTCGCCCGGCTGCTCGGCGATCCCGCCCCGCCGCCCGCCGAGGGCGCCCAGCTGAAGGTGAACATGCTGCTCACCCGGCTGCCCCGGCTCCGTGACCCGCGCACCGACCCGCGCGAGGCGTTCTCCGGCACCTTCCATGTCGCCGAGGGGTACGCCCAGTTGGAGACCGCCCACCGGGAGGCCGCGGCCGGCCGGCTGCCGAGCTCGCCCCCGTCGGAGATCTACTGCCACTCGCTGACCGACCCCTCGATCCTGGGCGCCGACCTGGTCCGCCGGGGCTACCACACCCTCACCCTCTTCGGGCTGCACGCCCCCGCCCGGCTGTTCGCCACCGACACCGCCGAGGAGCCGGCCACCCGGGACCGGCTGCTGGCCGCCACCCTCGCCCAGCTGGACGCCCACCTCGCCGAACCGCTCGCCGACTGCCTGGCCGAGGACGCCGACGGCCGCCCCTGCGTCGAGGCCCGCAGCCCCCTCGACCTCGACCGCGAACTGGGCCTGCTGGGCGGCAACATCTTCCACCGCGAGCTGGCCTTCCCGTACGCCGAGGACACCGCCGACCTCGCCACCGCCGCCGCCCGCTGGGGCGTCGCCACCGACCACGCCAACGTCCTGCTGTGCGGCGCGGGCGCGCTGCGTGGCGGCGGGGTGAGCGGCATCCCCGGCCACAACGCGGCGATGGCCGTCCTGGAAGAGGGCTGAGGACGGGGCTCGCCGGGCGAGCGGCGGCCCGGCGACCAGTTTCTGACGTAGCATCAGAAAATCTCTTCCCTCGTACGACGCGCTACGGCATCCTGCGCCCATGCAGACGGAGCTGAGCAACGCGCTGGGAGTCGAACACGCCGTCTTCGGGTTCACGCCCTTCCCCGCGGTCGCCGCGGCGATCACCAGGGCCGGCGGCTTCGGCGTGCTCGGCGCGGTCCGCTACACCGCACCCGGCGAACTGGCCCGGGACCTCGACTGGATGCAGGAACACACCGACCAACTGCCCTACGGCCTCGACGTCGTGATGCCCGCCACGAAGGTGGAAGGGGTCACCGAGGCCGACGTCGAGGCGATGATCCCCGAGGAGCACCGCCGCTACGTCGAAGGGCTCCTGGACACCTACGACGTGCCGCCGCTCGCCGCCGGCGAGGCGTCCGGCTGGCGGATCACCGGCTGGATGGAGCAGGTCGCCCGCAGCCAACTCGACGTGGCCTTCGACTACCCGATCAAACTGCTCGCCAACGCCCTCGGCTCCCCGCCGCCCGACGTCATCGCCCGCGCCCACGACCACGGCGTCCGGGTCGCAGCCCTGGCCGGCAGCCCGCGCCACGCGCTGCACCACAAGGCCGCCGGCATCGACGTCGTCGTCGCCCAGGGGTACGAGGCCGGCGGCCACACCGGGGAGATCGCCACCATGGTGCTCACCCCGGAAGTGGTGGCCGCCGTCGATCCGTTGCCGGTGCTCGCCGCCGGCGGGATCGGCACCGGCGAGCAGATCGCGGCCGGGCTCGCCCTGGGCGCCCAGGGCGTCTGGCTCGGCTCGATCTGGCTCACCACCGAGGAGGCCGACCTGCACTCCCGGCGGCTGACCGCCAAACTCCTGGCCGCCGGCCCCGGCGACACCGTCCGCTCCCGCGCCCTGACCGGCAAGCCCGCCCGCCAACTGCGCACCGCCTGGACCGACGCCTGGGACGACCCCGACGGTCCCGGCCCCCTCCCGATGCCGCTCCAGGGCCTGCTGGTCGCCGAGGCCAACTCCCGCATCCAGCGGCACGAGGTCGAGCCGCTGCTCGGCACCCCGGTCGGCCAGATCGTCGGCCGGATGACCAGCGAACGCAGCGTCCAGGCCGTCTTCGACGACCTCACCCGCGGCTTCGAGCGGGCCATCGACCGGATCAACCGCATCGCCGGCCGCGCCTGACCCGCCGATCCGCCACCGCCTGAGGAGGAACCGACCATGACCGACACCCCCAACGGCTTCTGGGCCCAGGCCACCGCCGACCCCGGCCGGACGGTCCTGATCGCCCCGGACGGCGAGGAGTGGACCGCCGGCCGCCTGCACGCCGCCACCAACCGGCTGGTCCACGGCCTGCGCGCGGCCGGGCTGGAACGGGGCGACGCCTTCGCCGTCGTCCTCCCCAACGGCGTGGAGTTCTTCACCGCCTACCTCGCCGCCTCCCAGGCCGGCCTCTACCTCGTGCCCGTCAACCACCACCTGGTCGGGCCGGAGATCGCCTGGATCGTCGCCGACTCCGGGGCCAAGGTGCTCATCGCCCACGAGCGGTTCGGCGACGCGGCCCGGCAGGCCGCCGACGAGGCGGGCCTGGCATCCGAACGGCGCTACGCCGTCGGCACCGTCGCCGGCTTCCGCCCCTACGGCGAACTCCTCGACGACCAGCCGGAGTCCGCGCCGGAGGACCGGACGCTGGGCTGGGTGATGAACTACACCTCCGGCACCACCGGCCGCCCCCGCGGCATCCGCCGCCCGCTGCCCGGCAAGCCCCCCGAGGAGACCCACCTCGGCGGCTTCCTCGGCATCTTCGGCATCCGACCGTTCGACGACAACGTCCACCTGGTCTGCTCGCCGCTCTACCACACCGCCGTGCTGCAGTTCGCCGGCGCCTCCCTGCACATCGGCCACCGCGTCGTCCTGATGGACAAGTGGACCCCTCAGGAGATGCTCCGCCTGATGGAGCGGCACCGCTGCACCCACACCCACATGGTCCCCACCCAGTTCCACCGGCTCCTCGCCCTCCCCGAAGACGTCCGCGGCGGCTACGACGTCTCGGCGATGCGGCACGCCATCCACGGCGCCGCCCCCTGCCCCGACCACGTCAAACGCGCCATGATCGACTGGTGGGGCGGCTGCGTCGAGGAGTACTACGCGGCCAGCGAGGGCGGCGGCGCCTTCGCCACCGCCGAGGACTGGCTGAAGAAGCCCGGCACCGTCGGCCGGCCGTGGCCGATCAGCGAACTCGCGGTCTTCGACGACGACGGCGAGCGCCTGCCGCCCGGCCGGCTCGGCACCGTCTACATGAAGATGACCACCGGCGGCTTCAGCTACCACAAGGACGAGGACAAGACCCGCAAGAACCGCATCGGCGACTTCTTCACCGTCGGCGACCTCGGCTACCTCGACGAGGACGGCTACCTCTTCCTCCGCGACCGCAAGATCGACATGATCATCTCGGGCGGGGTCAACATCTACCCCGCCGAGATCGAGTCGGTGCTCCTCGCCCACCCCGCCGTCGCCGACGCCGCAGCCTTCGGCATCCCGCACGACGACTGGGGCGAGGAGGTCAAGGCCGTCGTCGAACCCGCCGACGGCCACCGGCCCGGCCCCGAACTCGCCGCCGAGATCCTCGACCACTGCACCCGCCAACTGGCCGGCTACAAGCGCCCCCGCTCCGTCGACTTCACCACCGCCATGCCCCGCGACCCCAACGGCAAGCTCTACAAGCGCCGGCTGCGCGCCCCGTATTGGGAAGGACGGGAGCGCGCCGTGTGAGCGTCGGCGGCGTCCCGCACCCCACCCCCGAGGTGCCGGGAGCCGTCCCCACCGCAGCGGCTAGCCTGGACCCCTCACGCGGCTCGCGCCGGGGAGCCTCGTCGGAGCGCGCACGGTCCTCAGGGGGAAGTCGAACAGGTGGAGCAAGGGGCAGCGGACCTCGGGCACGAGCTCCGGCAGCTGTACCGCGCGGCCGGAAGTCCGGCCGTGGACAAGCTCGTCGAGCTGTCCCAGGGACGGCTGCCGGTCAGCCACTGGCCGACGCCGTCGAGCGTCCGAGGCTGGTTCCACGAGGGCGCGGCCCCCGTCTCGTGCGCGGTCCTGCTGGTCTTCGTCGAGCTCCTGGACGGCTTCGCCCGGCAGGCCAGCGACGGCGCCCACCTGCCGCGCTCCGCCCAGTGGTGGGAGCTGCTGTGGTACCGCACCACCCGGCCGCAACCACCCGCCCCGGACGGCCCCGACGGCCCTGCACCGGCCACCGCGGGCGGCGGCAACGTCGTCGAGGGCCACGCCCAGCTCCTCGGCCCCACCGTGCAGGCCGGCGCCATCAACGGCGGGGTGCACGTCCACCCGCCGGCCGAACCCGCCGCCGCACCGCCCGCGCCGGCCCCCTCGGTACCACCGCAGCGCGACCCACCGGTGGTCATCCGGGTCCAACGGGGCACGGAGACCATCGAGTTCTACGATGAGGGGCTGGCGCGCATCTGGATCACCTCGGTGCTCGGCCAGCGGCACGGCGAAGAGGAGGCGGGACGATGAGCGGTGAGCACGGGATCGATCCGGCGACCGCCCTGCGGGCCGGGAAGATCCTGGAGGCCACGCGCGAGCCGCGCCAGGGGCTGGCGGAGACGGACGAGGCGATCGCCGCACTCAACGCGGTGCTCACCGCCACGCCGCCGGGAGCGCTGCGCATCACCATCCTGTCCAACCTGGGCCTGATCCGCATGGTCCGGTTCCAACTCACCGCGGCCCCGGCCGACCTCGACGCCGCCATCGACTGCTTCCGGGACGCCCAGGCGGCCCACACCTCCCACCTCCCGGAAGGCAGCCACCCCGGACTGAGCGCCGTCGTCCCCAACCTGATCGGCGCCCTGCACGCCCGGGCCGAACTCACCGGCCACTGGGACGACCTCGACGAGGCGATCCTCCTGGGCCGGGAGGCGGCGGTGCACATCCCGCCCGGCCTCCCGCAGCGCGCCGCGGCACTCGCCAGCCTCAGCAGCGCCCTGCGCATCCGCTACGAACGCGGCGGCTACGACGGCGACTTGACGGAGGCCATCGACCTGGGCCGGCAGGCCAGCGCGGACCTGCCCGCCGACCACCCGCGACAGGGCCCGGTGCTGTCCAACCTCGGCAGTTCGCTCGTCGCGGCGGGGCTGTGGACGGACGCCGTCCGCGCCTACGAGCAGGCGGTCGAACGGTTCGCGGCGGCGGGCGACCGCCACGGCCGGGCCCGTACGCTCACCAACCTCGCCGCGGCGCTGGCCCAGTCCGGCCTGATCGAGGGGGCGCTGACGGCGTCCTGGGCGGCCCTGGAGGAGTTCCGGGCGCTCGGCGACGCCTCCGACGAGGCCCGGGTGAAGAAGAACGTCGCCTCGTTCCTGACCGGGTGGGCGGAGTCGACCGAGCGGGACGCCCCGCGGCGGAACCGGGCCGGGTACGCGCGCATCCTCGCGGACTGCGCGCGGATCCTGGGGGCGGACGACGCCACCACCCGCGGCCTCGCGGACCGGCTCGCCGCGCTGCCGGACGACGCGGCCCCCGCCGGTGGGACGCCGTGACGTGACCCGCCGCGGTCCGTTGCCTTGACCGGCTCCCCGGTGCGCTCCAGGATCGCCGCATGACGGATGCCACGGACGCCACGGGCGCGCGGAACAACACGGTCGACGGGGTCCTGCGGCGCAGTGCGCGCCGGGTCCCGGAGCGCACTGCGGTCCGGTACGCCGGGCGGAGCTGGAGCTACCGGGCACTGGACGAGGCGGTGACCGCCGCCGCACGGCTGCTGCTGGCCGAAGGGCTGCGCCCCGGCGACCGGGTGGCGTCCTACGGGCACAACTCCGACGCCTACCTGATCGGATTCCTCGCCTGCGCCCGCGCCGGCCTGGTCCACGTACCGGTCAACCACGGCCTGACCGGCGAGGAACTCCACTACATCCTGGACCAGTCCGGCTCCTCCCTGGTGCTCACGGACGCCGCCCTGGCACCCCGGCTGCCCGACGGGGCGCGGTCGGTGCCGCTGCACGGCGCCCCGGACGGGCTGCTGGAGCGACTGGCGGAGCAGCCGGCGGATCCCGGGGAGCCGGCCGGTGCCGACGCGCTGCCCCAGCCGTCCGACGACTCCCTGGTCCAACTGCTCTACACCTCCGGGACCACCGCCCTCCCCAAGGGCGCGATGATGACCCACCGGGCGTTGGTGCACGAGTACACCAGCGCGATCGTCGCCCTCGACCTGGCGGAGGGCGACCGTCCGGTCCATTCCCTGCCGCTCTACCACTCGGCGCAGCTGCACGTCTTCCTGCTGCCCTATCTGGCGGTCGGCGCGGAGAACACCATCCTGGACGGGCCCGCTCCCGAGGCGCTCCTCGCGCTGGTGGAGGCGGGCCGGGCGGACAGCCTGTTCGCCCCGCCCACGGTCTGGATCGCGCTCGCCAACCACCCCGACTTCGGCGTCCGCGACCTGAGCGGCCTGCGCAAGGCGTACTACGGCGCCTCGATCATGCCGGTGCCGGTACTGGAACGGCTCCGCGCCCGGCTGCCGCACCTGGCGTTCTACAACTGCTTCGGACAGAGCGAGATCGGCCCGCTGGCCACCGTCCTCGGCCCCGACGAGCACGCCGGCCGGCTGGACTCCTGCGGACGGCCGGTGCTGTTCGTCGAGGCGCGGGTGGTGGACGGGGACGGCCGGGAGGTGCCGGACGGCACCCGGGGCGAGGTCGTCTACCGGTCGCCGCAGCTGTGCACCGGCTACTGGGAGAAGCCGGCCGAGACCGCGGAGGCGTTCCGGGACGGCTGGTTCCACTCCGGAGACCTGGCCGTGCGGGACGCCGAGGGCTACTTCACGGTGGTCGACCGGGTCAAGGACGTCATCAACTCCGGCGGCGTCCTGGTCGCCTCGCGCCAGGTGGAGGACGTGCTCTACGCCCATCCGCAGGTCGCCGAGGTCGCGGTGATCGGACTGCCGGACGAGCGGTGGATCGAGGCGGTGACGGCCGTGGTGGTGCGGCACGCCGACGGCGGGGACGGCGGGGGCGGCGACGGCGCGGTGGGGGAGGCGGAACTGATCGCCGCGGCGCGGGAGCGGCTGGCGCCGTTCAAGGTGCCCAAGCGGGTGGTGTTCGTGGACGCGCTGCCGCGCAACGCCAGCGGCAAGGTCCTCAAGCGTGCGCTGCGCGAGCGGTTCGGGACCCGCTGAGCGGCGCGTGCGCGGCGACTGTCGGTGCCCGCTGCGATGCTGGGAAACGGCATTGACCCCCGTGCGATCGGAGCCCCACCATGCTGACGACCCACTACGTTCCGGGCGCGCCGAACTGGCTCGACCTCGGCGCCCCCGACGTCGACGCCGCCGCGGCCTTCTACGCCGCGGTGTTCGGCTGGACCTTCCAGTCGGCCGGCCCCGAGGGCGGCGGCTACGGCTTCTTCCAGCGCGACGGCCAGACGGTGGCCGCGGTCGGCCCGTTGACGGAGGAGGGCGCCGCCCCGGCCTGGACCGCGTACTTCCACACCGCGGACGCGGACGCCACCTGCAAGGCGGTGGAGCAGGCCGGCGGCCGGGTCCGCGTCGCACCCATGGACGTCTTCACCGCCGGCCGGCTGGCCATGCTCACCGACCCGACGGGCGCCGACTTCGCCGTCTGGCAGCCGGGCGAGGTCAAGGGCCTGGACGTCGTCATGGAGCCGAACACCCTGTGCTGGACGGAGCTCTACGCCACCGACGCCGCCGCGGCCAAGGAGTTCTACGGCACGGTCTTCTCCTGGCGCTTCCAGGACAAGTCGATGGGCGGCGACCTGCTCTACAGCCTCGCCTCCGCCCCCGGCGCCGGAGCGGGCGAGGACACCGCGCACGGCGGCATCCTCCAGCTCCAGCAGATGCACCTGGACGCCGGTTCGACGTCGGAGTGGCACCCGTACTTCGGCGTCACCGACTGCGACGCCAGCTACCACACCGCCACCCAGCACGGCGGCACTCCCCTCATCGCCCCCATGGACGTGCCCGGCATCGGCCGGATGGCGATGCTGATGGACCCGGCCGGCGCGCCCTTCGCCCTGCTCAAGGGGGACCGGCCGAAGCCCTGACGTCGGCCCCGTCGTCACCCGTCGCGGCGCGCGTCCACGATGCGCTTGAACTTCCCGACCGAGCGCTCCAGGGTCTCCGGCTCGACGATCTCGACGGAGACGGTCACCCCGACGCCGTCCTTGACCCCGCGGGCGATCAGGCCGACGGCGGCCACCCGGTCGTCGGCGGTGGCGTCCGGCCGGGCCTCGGCGCGGACGGTGAGGTGGTCCAGCCGTCCCTCACGGGTCAGCCGCAGCTGGAAGTGCGGGGCGACCCCCGGGGTGCGCAGCACGATCTCCTCGATCTGCGCGGGGAAGAGGTTGACCCCGCGCAGGATGATCAGGTCGTCGCTGCGCCCGGTGACCTTCTCCATCCGGCGGAAGGCCGGGCGGGCGGTTCCGGGCAGCAGCCGGGTCAGGTCCCGGGTGCGGTAGCGGACGACCGGCATGGCCTCCTTGGTGAGCGAGGTGAGCACCAACTCGCCGTGCGCGCCCTCCGGGAGCACCTCCCCGGTGATCGGGTCGACCACCTCCGGATAGAAGTGGTCCTCCCAGATGTGCAGCCCGTCCTTGGTCTCCACGCACTCCTGTGCCACGCCGGGGCCCATCACCTCCGACAGGCCGTAGATGTCCACGGCGTCGATGGCGAACCGCTCCTCGATCTCCCGGCGCATCTCCTGCGTCCAGGGTTCGGCGCCGAAGATGCCGACCTTCAGCGAGGTCGAACGGGGGTCGACGCCCTGCCGCTCGAACTCGTCGAGGAGGGTGAGCATGTAGGACGGGGTCACCATGATGATCTCGGGGCGGAAGTCCTGGATGAGCCGCACCTGACGGCTGGTCATCCCGCCGGACGCCGGGACGACCGTGCAGCCCAGCCGCTCCGCGCCGTAGTGCGCGCCGAGCCCGCCGGTGAACAGCCCGTAGCCGTAGGCGATGTGGACGGTGTGCCCGGGCCGGCCGCCCGCGGCGCGGATCGACCGGGCCACCAGGTCCGCCCAGTCGTCGAGGTCCCGCTCGGTGTAGCCGACCACGGTCGGGAGCCCGGTGGTGCCACTGGAGGCGTGCAGCCGCCGCACCCGGTCCTTGGGGACGGCGAACATCCCGAACGGGTACTGCGCCCGCAGGTCGTCCTTCACCGTGAACGGGAAGTGGGCGAGGTCGGCCATCGAACGGCAGTCGTCGGGCCGCACCCCCGCCCGGTCGAACGCCGCCCGGTAGAAGGGGACGTGCTCGTAGGCGTGGTGCAACGTGGCGCGCAGCCGCGTGACTTGGAGGGCGTGCAGGGCGTCCGCCGAGAGCCGCTCCGCGTCGTCGCACCAGTCGGCCCCGCAGGCCCCGTCGATCGCCCCGCTGTCCGTCGCCGCTTCCGGCATGGATCTCACCGCCTCGTCTCCCTACCGATCATTCGGTAGCTGCGTGCCGCTCCAAGTAATCAGCGCGCAGCGAACACGTCAAGGGGCGTGCCGCGGACGGCCCACGGGTAGCGTCGGCGCATGGGTGACGTACGGAAGGTGCAGGTGGACGGCGTCCGACTGGCGTACCGCGTCTGGGGTGAGACGGACGCCCCCGCGGCGGTGCTGCTGCACTGCCTCGGCGAGGACGGCGAGGACTGGCGCGGAGTGGTCGGCCGACTGGCCACCACGCACCGCGTCTTCGCCCTCGACCAGCGCGGACACGGCCGCAGCGACTGGCCGGGGGAGTACGGCTTCGAGCGCTGGCGCGACGACGCGATCGGCTTCGTCCAGACGCTCGACCTCGGACCGGTCACGCTCATCGGCCACTCGCTGGGCGCCACCGCCGCCCTGCTGTTGGCCGCCCACCGCCCGGACCTGGTCTCCCGCCTGATCGTGGAGGAGCCCGCCCCGCCGGTGCCCGCGGACCCGCCGCAGTCGGTCCCGGCGCCGCCGCCCGGCCCCGCGACCTTCGACTGGCGGGCCAAGGTCGCCGTGGTGGCCGAGCGGAACGCCCCCGCTCCGCATTGGCGCGCTGCGCTGTCCGCGATCGCCGCCCCCACGCTCGTCATCGCCGGCGGCGCCACCAGTCACCTTCCCCAGCGGCAACTCGCCGAGCTGGCCGGCGCCCTCCCCGCCGCCCGGCTGGTCACCGTCGAGGGCGCCGGACACCTCGTCCACGAGGAGCGCCCGGCGGAGTACCTGGCGGCGGTGACGGCGTTCCTGGCGGGCCGCGGCTGAGTGCGGTAGGGCTTACCTGGCACGTACTTGACGTATCGTCAGGAATCGGGTGGAGGTCGGGGCGGGGTGCCGGCGGGGGCGGTCCGGCCGTAAGCTCCCGGCGTCCGCACCACTCCGCGGCCCGCGCCGTGCGTCGGGCCGCGGCCTTCGAGAAGGGCTCGATGTGCAGCTGACCACCTCGATCCGTCGCGCGCTGCTCGCCGGGACCGCGGCCGCGGTGCTGTGCGCCGGCGCCGGGACCGCCGTCGCGGCGCCCGCCGGCGCGGCCGCGCGGCCGACCACTGGGCCGCTCGCCGCCGCGCCCGCACCGGCCGACCGGCTCCGCCCGCTCGCCGCGCTCTCCGCCGACCGGCTGGCCACCGCCGACCTCGTGGCGGCGGCGAAGTGGGGGACCGGCAGTCCGATCGACGACCCGGCCCGGGAGCGCGAGGTGTTGGCCGCGGTGGCCGCCCAGGCCCGCCAGGTGGGCGCCGATCCCGAGGCGACGGTGCGGATCTTCCGCGACCAGATCGAGGCCAGCAAGCTCGTCCAGCGCGGGCTGCACCGCCGCTGGGCGGCGGATCCGGCGCAGGCGCCCACGAGCCGCCCGGACCTCGCCCGGGTCCGGGCGGAGATCGACCGGATCAACGGGGAACTGGTCCGGGCCGTCGCCGCGTCCCCGCAGGCCCGTACGGCCCCGGACTGCGTGCCGCGGCTGGCGGTGGACGCCCTCCGGGTGGGGCGGCAGCGCCACCCGGACCTGCTGCACGCCGCGGGGCTCGCCCGGTCGCTGCGCTCGGTCTGCGGGGGTTAGCGCGTGTCCGATGGGTCGTGGCCGGGCCCAGCGGTCCGCCCGGCCGTCGACCCCGGGGGCCGGCCCGCGCCGTCCCCGCTCACGCCTGCCGTTCGCCCGCCGCCACGGCTTTCGCCCAGCGGTAGTCCGCCTTGCCGCTGGGCGAGCGTTGGATGCGGTCGGTGAAGACGACCTGGCGCGGGACCTTGTAGCCGGCCAGGCGGGTCCGGCAGTGCGTCTGGAGGGCGTCGAGATCCAAGGGGGCGGCGTCCGCGCGGAGTTGGACGACGGCGGCCACCCGGTTGCCCCAGCGGTCGTCCGGCACGCCGGCCACCAGTGCGTCGTAGACGTCCGGATGCGCCTTGAGCGCCTGCTCGACCTCCTCGGGGTAGATCTTCTCCCCGCCGGAGTTGATGCACTGCGAGCCCCGCCCCAGGACGGTGACCACCCCGTCGGTGCCGACGGTGGCCATGTCGCCGAGCAGCACCCACCGGTCGCCGTTCGCCTCGAAGAACGTCTCGGCGGTCTTCGCCGGGTCGTTGTAGTAGCCGAGCGGGACGTGGCCGCGCAGCGCGAGGCGGCCCGCCACGCCGACCTCGGCCGGCCGTTGCGTGGCCGGATCCACCACCGCCATGCGGGAGTTGACGTTCAGGCGGAAGCCCTTGGCGGGGCCGGAGTCGTCGGTGGCGGTGCCGTTGAAGCCCGACTCCGAGGAGCCGAAGTTGTTCAGCAGCAGCGCGTTCGGGACCAGCGCGCTGAACTGGGCGCGGACCGTGTCGGAGAGGATCGCCCCGGAGCTGCTGACGCTGAACAGGGACGAGCAGTCGGTGCCCTTGAGCGGGCCGGCGAGCGCGTCCACCAGTGGCCGCAGCATCGCGTCGCCCACCAGGGAGACGGTGGTGACCCGTTCCCGTTCGATGGTGCGCAGCACTTCCTCCGGCGCGAACTTGCGGTGGATGACGACCTTCTGGCCGAAGTGGAAGGCGATGAACGCGGTGAGCGTCGAGGTGCCGTGCATCAGCGGTGGCGTCGGGAAGAAGACCAGGCCCTCGCCGCCCGCCGCCACCCGTTCGGCCAGCTCCTGCGGGCGGCCGACCGGCTCCCCGGTCGGGGCGCCGCCGCCCATCCCCGAGAAGAAGATGTCCTCGTGGCGCCACACCACGCCCTTGGGCATGCCGGTGGTCCCGCCGGTGTAGATGACGATCCGGTCGTCGGCGGAGCGGGGGCCGAAGCCGCGGTCGGGCGAGCCGGCGGCCACGGCCTGGGCCAGCGGCACCGGGGTGATCCGCGGTTCGGGGGCGCCGGCGGGCGGGGTGCCGACCCGTACCAGGTGGCGCAGCTTCGGGGCCTGCGGCAGCGCGCCGGCCACCCGCTCGGTGAACTCCGCTTCGAAGACCAGCGCCACCAGGTCGGCGTCCCGGTAGAGGTACGCCAACTCCTCCTCGACGTAGCGGTAGTTGACGTTCACCGGAACGGCGCGGATCTTCAGGCAGGCGTAGACGCCCTGGAGGTACTCGACGCCGTTGTACAGGTGCAGTCCGACGTGGTCGCCGGGGCCGACGCCCCGGTCGGCGAGGTGGTGGGCGAGCCGGTTGGCGGCGCGGTCCAACTCCGCGTAGCTGAGCCGCGTTTCGGCGCCGGTGCCCGGGTGGTCGAGGTGTACCAGCGCCTCGCGGTCGGGGACGGCGTCGACGATCGACTCGAAGAGGTCGGCGAGGTTGTACTCCATGGCTCCTCCAGACCGTGCGGACGTCGGCTCGGGCGTCATTAGAGCGCCGTGGCCGAGCGCAGGGAAGGGCCCCGACCAAGAAAACTGACTGGTCGTCAGAAAAGCCTTGAACTCGCCGTGCGGCTACTGCAACCTGTTCTACGTCGTGAGACGGGAGGACGGAATGGGCGGGACCGAACACGCCGCGACCGCGCCGGCTCGGCCGGAGGACGCGGGCACCGAACACCTCACCGTGACGCGCACCGGCGCGACACTGGTGCTCACCCTCAACCGGCCCGAGGCCAAGAACGCGCTGTCCCTGCCGATGCTGGTCGGCCTGTACGACGGCTGGTTGGCCGCCGACGCCGACGACGGCATCCGGTCGATCGTGCTGACCGGCGCCGGCGGCTCCTTCTGCGCCGGCATGGACCTCAAGGCGCTGGCCGGCGGCGGGATGACCGGCGAGGAACACCGGGAGCGGCTGCGCGCCGACCCCGACCTGCACTGGAAGGCGATGCTGCGCCACCACCGCCCGCGCAAACCGGTGATCGCCGCCGTCGAGGGCCACTGCGTCGCCGGCGGCACCGAGATCCTCCAGGGCACCGACATCCGGGTCGCCGGCGAGGGCGCCATCTTCGGGCTCTACGAGGTCCGGCGCGGCCTGTTCCCCATCGGCGGCTCCACCGTGCGCCTGCCCCGGCAGATTCCCCGCACCCACGCCCTGGAGATGCTGCTCACCGGCCGCCCCTACCCGGCCCCCGAGGCCGCCCGGATCGGCCTGATCGGACACGTCGTCCCCGACGGCACCGCACTGGAGAAGGCCCTGGAGATCGCCGAACGGATCAACGCCTGCGGGCCGCTCGCCGTCGAGGCGGTCAAGGCGTCCGTCTACGAGGCCGCCGAGCTGACCGAAGCCGACGGCCTCGCCGCCGAACTCGCCCGCGGCTGGCCGGTCTTCGACACCGCCGACGCCAAGGAGGGCTCCCGCGCCTTCGCCGAGAAGCGCCCACCGGTCTTCCGGCGCGCCTGACCCCACCCACCGAGGAGACCGCCATGTCAGAGGTCCTGACCGCGCCGCTCGTCGTCGAATTCCCCTTCACCCGCTCGCTCGGCCCGGTGCAGAGCGCCTTCCTCACCGGGCTGCGCGAACGCACCGTCCTCGGGGTCCGGGCCCGCGACGGGCGGGTGGTGGTGCCGCCCGTCGAATACGACCCGGTCACCGCCGACGAGCTGCGCGAACTGGTCGAGGTCGCCCCGACCGGCACCGTCACCACCTGGGCCTGGAACCCGTCCGCACGCCGCGGCCAGCCCCTGGACACCCCCTTCGCCTGGGTCCTGGTCCGGCTCGACGGCGCCGACACCGCCCTGCTGCACGCCCTCGACGCACCCGGCCCCGAAGCCGTGCACAGCGGCATGCGGGTACGGATCCGCTGGGCCGCCGAGCGCACCGGCGCGATCACCGACATCGCCTGCTTCGAACCCGCCGACGACGCGGCGGAGCAGCCGCACGGCCGGCCGCACGGCGGGGAGTTCGCCGACCCGGTCACCGGCATCACCGCCCCGGCCCGGCTCGACTACACCTACGCGCCCGGCCGCACCCAGACCCGTTACCTCCAGGGGCTCGCCGAGCACAAGACCGTCGGCGAGCGCTGCCCCGCCTGCCGCAAGGTGTACGTCCCGCCCCGCGGCGCCTGCCCCACCTGCGGGGTGGCGACCGGCGAACAGGTCGAGGTCGGCCCCCGCGGCACCGTCACCACCTTCTGCATCGTCAACATCAAGGCCCGCAACCTCGACATCGACGTGCCCTACGTCTACGCCCACATCGCCCTGGACGGCGCCGACCTCGCCCTGCACGCCCGGATCGGCGGCATCCCCTACGACCAGGTGCGGATGGGCCTGCGCGTCGAACCCGTCTGGACCGAGGGCGCCCGCCACCCCGACCACTACCGCCCCACCGGCGAGCCCGACGCCGACTACGACAGCTACAAGGAGCTGATCTGATGTCCGAGCCAGCGCGCGGCCCGGTGCGCGACGTCGCCGTCGTCGCCTTCGGGCAGAGCGAGCACGTCCCGGACAGCGCGGAGACCTCCGAGGTCGAGATGCTGATGCCGGTCCTGCACGACGTGCTCGCCCGAACCGGCCTGAAGGCCCGCGACATCGACTTCACCTGCTCCGGCTCCTCCGACTACCTCGCCGGCCGCGCCTTCTCCTTCACCATGGCCCTGGACGGCGTCGGCGCCTGGCCGCCGATCTCCGAATCGCACGTGGAGATGGACGGCGCCTGGGCGCTGTACGAAGCCTGGGTCAAGATCCTCACCGGCGAGGCCGACACCGCACTGGTCTACGCGTACGGCAAGTCCTCGCCCGGCGACCTCCGCGAGGTCCTCA
The DNA here is from genome assembly GCF_046549115.1 of Streptomyces sp. x-19. Lineage (NCBI taxonomy): Bacteria > Bacillati > Actinomycetota > Actinomycetes > Kitasatosporales > Streptomycetaceae > Streptomyces > Streptomyces sp. x-19. The sequence goes on from NZ_JAJPWK010000016.1 coordinate 127,878, forward strand.
CCCGCCAGCTCGACCCGTACTACGTCGCCCCGCTCTGGCCCGACTCCGTGGCGCTCGCCGCCCTCCAGGCCCAGGCCCTGATCGACGCCGGCCACACCGACGCGCGGGAACTCGCCACGATCGGGGCACACCGCCGCGGACGGCCGGACGCCGCCCCCGGACGGCAGGTCGTCGGCCCGTTGCGGACCGGCGACTGCCCGCCGGTGGTGGACGGCGCCGCCGCGGTGGTCCTCGCCGCCGGCGACACCGCCCGCCGCCTGGCCGACCGCCCCGCCTGGATCCGCGGCCTGGACCACCGCATCGAGGCGCACGCCCTGGGCGTCCGCGACCTGACCGACTCGCCCTCCACCCGGCTCGCCGCCGAACGCGCCGGGGCCTTCGACGCCCCCGTCGACGTCGCCGAACTGCACGCCCCGTTCACCTCACAGGAGGTCGTCCTGCGCCGCGCCCTGCGGCTCGACGCCCCCGGCAGCACGGTCCGCATCAACCCGTCCGGCGGCGCCCTGGCCGCCAACCCCGTGATGGCCGCCGGGCTGATCCGCCTCGGCGAGGCCGCCGCCGCGGTCCAACGCGGCGACGCCGACCGCGCCCTGGCGCACGCCACCTCGGGCCCCTGCCTGCAACAGAACCTGGTCGCCGTCCTGGAGGGGGAGCGATGAGCAACGCAGCGAGGGCGAAGGAGCCGGTGGCCGTCGTCGGCGTCGGCCAGACCAAGCACGTCGCCGCCCGGCGCGACGTCTCGATCGCCGGACTCGTCCGCGAAGCCGCCCTACGCGCCCTCGACGACGCCGAGTTGACGTGGGCCGAGATCGACGCGGTGGTGATCGGCAAGGCCCCCGACTTCTTCGAGGGGGTGATGATGCCGGAGCTCTACCTCGCCGACGCGCTCGGCGCCGTCGGCAAACCGATGCTCCGGGTGCACACCGCCGGCTCGGTCGGCGGCTCCACCGCCCTGGTCGCGACCAACCTCGTCGCCGCCCGGGTGCACCGCACGGTCCTCACCCTCGCCTTCGAGAAGCAGTCCGAGTCCAACGCGATGTGGGGCCTGTCCCTGCCGGTCCCCTTCCAACAGCCGCTGCTGGCCGGCGCCGGCGGCTTCTTCGCCCCGCACGTCCGCGCCTACATGCGGCGCACCGGCGCCCCCGACACCATCGGCTCCCTGGTCGCCTACAAGGACCGCCGCAACGCCCTCAAGAACCCCTACGCGCACCTCCACGAGCACGACCTCACCTTGGAGAAGGTCCAGTCCTCGCCGATGCTCTGGGACCCGATCCGCTACTCCGAGACCTGCCCGTCCTCCGACGGCGCCTGCGCCATGGTCCTCACCGACCGGGCCGGCGCCGCCCGCGCGCCGCGCCCGCCGGCCTGGGTGCACGGCGGGGCGATGCGCAGCGAACCCACCCTGTTCGCCGGCAAGGACTTCGTCTCCCCGCAGGCCGGCAAGGACTGTGCGGCGGATGTCTACCGACAGGCCGGGATCACCGACCCCCGCCGCCAGATCGACGCCGTCGAGATGTACGTCCCGTTCTCCTGGTACGAGCCGATGTGGCTGGAGAACCTGGGCTTCGCCGCGGAGGGCGAGGGCTGGAAGCTCACCGAGTCCGGCGTGACCGAACTCGACGGGGACCTGCCCGTCAACCCCTCCGGCGGGGTGCTCTCCACCAACCCCATCGGCGCCTCCGGGATGATCCGCTTCGCCGAGGCCGCGCTCCAGGTCCGCGGCCAGGCGGGCGACCACCAAGTCGACGGCGCCCGGCGGGCGTTGGGGCACGCCTACGGCGGCGGCGCGCAGTTCTTCGCGATGTGGTTGGTGGGCTCCGAAGCCCCCGCAGGCTGACCTCCGGCGCCCGTCGGACGTCCTCTGTCCGTCCCCGGGCGCAGTGGCTACCCTGGCCACGGACGACGACCGGGAGGAGCGGTTACGTGGCCGACAGCATCACCGACCAGCGGCTCGCGGGCGGGCCCAGGCCCGCACTCGACCTGTCCCACGCCGACTGGCAAACGAGCACGCGGGGCGTCGGCGGCGACGTCCAGGTCGCCTTCGTCGAGGGGTACGTCGCGATGCGCAACGGCCGCAGTCCGGAGATACCGGCGCTGATCTTCACCCCCGCCGAGTGGCGCGGCTTCGTCCTCGGCGCCCGCGAGGGCGAATTCGACCTCACCTGACCGATAGTGACGATCAGTCAAGGCCGCTCCGGACCCCGCTTGCGGCGGGGCCGGGCGCTTCGGGGGAGCACCGCACCGCCCGTCGCCACCACCGCGCGCCGGACGCCACGCGGCCGTGCGTCAGGGCCACCGCAGCTCCTTCGTCCAGCCGGCCCCGCTGCGGCGGTACGCCAGCCGGGTGTGGTTGCGGTCCTCGGCGCCCTGCCAGAACTCCACCGACTCCGCCCGCACGGTGTGCAGCGTCCACGCGGCCGGCACCAGCTCGGGATCGCGGGCCAGTCGTGCGGCGGCGTCGGCCACCGCGGCGTCCCGCTCGGCGAGCGACGCCAGCGGCCGGTTCTGCCGACCGACCAGCGCCTCGGCGCTGCGGGCCAGGAAGTCGGCGGCGGACCGTTCCGCGTCCTCCCGCACCACCGGACCGCGCACCCGCACCTGGCGGGCGAGCGGCTGCCAGTAGAAGGATCTCGTCGGCACGATCCACCACGACGGACACCGTCGGCACCCCGTCCGCCGCCGACCGGCTCACCGCCGCGCTGGCCCGCGCCGCGGACCTCTGAGGACGCCGCCGACCTGCACCGGAGAGCGCCGTGCGGGCCGTGCTCGGGGCCGGGCCACGTACGATGGCGACATGTCCTTCCTCCGCCGCCGCAGCGCAGCCACGCCCGCCGGTCCAGACTTCGACGTACTGGCCATGGACCCGGGGGACTGGCCCGGCAATCTCGGGGCCGGGCTGCTGCCGGCGCCCGACGGAAGCTGCCAGGGCGTCTTCCTCCGCTACGACCTGTTCGGCGGCCGCGGCCCGGCGATGATCATCGGCAACCTGCCGGAGGGCTCCCCGGCCCGCGAGGTCGAGGAGGACCAGGTCCCCTTCGAGGTCGCCCAGCTGCTCGCGGCGCTCGACAACGACGAGCCGGTCACGGTCGTCGAGACCGAGGACACCCCGGTGATGCACCAGGACAACCTGCTGATCGTCAAGCGGATCAAGTGCTCCGAGAGCCGCATCTCCTGCGTGCAGTTCGACCGCAGCGACGGCGTGCTGGTGACCATCGCCAGCTGGGACCGCCCGATCACCGACGACCTCTACGCCCTGCTCAAGCCGCTGCCCGCGGAACTCTTCCAGCAGGGCTGACCCGGCGGACCGGCCGCGCGGACGGGACGCGCCCGGTGGACGGCTTCCGAGCCGCCACCGGGCGCACCGCGTTCCGGCACCGCGCGAGGGCTACGCCCCCGACGACCGGACGTCCACGTCGGCCGCCCGCACGTAGCCGACCCGGTGCCCCAGCTGGATCTCGAAGTACTTGTCCTTGCCCCGGACCACCGCGTGCTGGTTGACGTCGAAGGTCGGCGAGTAGAAGTAGTCCGACCGCACCTGCCCGCCGACCGCGTACTCCTGCCCGGCGAGCAGCTTGTACGGCAGCGGCGTGACCGACTGCACCGGCACCTGCGACGGGTACGCCCCCTTCTCCGGGTACGCCCGCCCGTACACCGGGATCTCCGCCCGGCCCGCCTTCGGCGCTGCCACCAGGCCCTTGCCGTCCACCGCCGTCGGGTTCGCCCGCGGGTTGTGGAACCAGGCCCGCTGCCCGAGGTACCAGATCGCCGTCCAGTCGCCGTCCCGGCCGGCCACCGCGAACCGCTGGCCGGTCGTGGCCCGCGCCCCGGTGTCGTTCACCCCGGTCGTGCTGGGCGAGCCGTCCGGGTGCAGCCCGACGTCCTGGACCAGCGGCGCGCTCTCGCTCGGCGCGGTGTACAGCCGGACCGCGGCCGAACCGTGCGCCGCACAGGTCTGCCCGGCCTTTTCGCAGCCGGTGTAGACCGGCCGGTTGCCGTCGTAGGACGGACGGATGGTGACCAGACCGCCGTGCGGACCCGCGGTGGCCTCGAACGGGCGGCCCAGCAGGGTGAAGTAGTGCGCCCAGTCCCAGTACGGACCGGGATCGGTGTGCATCCCCGCGATCGTCGACGGGATCGTCCCCGGCACGTTGTCGTGGCCGAGGACGTGCTGCCGGTCCAGCGGGATGTCGTACTTCTCCGCCAGGTACTTCACCAGCCGGGCCGAGGCGCGGTACATCGCCTCCGTGTACCAGGCGTCCGGCGCGGCGAGGAAGCCCTCGTGCTCGATGCCGATCGAGTGTGAGTTGACGTACCAGTTGCCCGCGTGCCACGCGACGTCCTGGGTTCGCACGTGCTGCGCGATCAACCCGTCCGCGGAGCGGATGGTGTAGTGCCAGGACACGTACTTGGGGTCCTTGATCAGCCGCAGCGTGGTGTCCCACGAGCCCTCGGTGTCATGGATGACGAGGGTGTCGATCCGCTGGTCCTTGGGCCGGTCCGCCAGGTCGTGGTTGCCGTAGTTGGTGCCGTTGTCGTACTGCTCGTACGGCGCCGGCCAGGACTCGCACGCCACCGTCCAGGGGCACTCCAGCGCCCCACCGGATTTCTGCGTCGAGGCGCGCCGGGCGCTGGCGGCCTTGCCGAGACGTTTCTCCTGCGCGGGGTCGGCGGTCAGCCGCGGCGCGGCGGCCAGCGCGACCCGCTGCCCCGCGTCGGTGGTGCGGCGCTGCCCCTGCCGCATCACCTCGAAGACGTCCCGCGCGAACACCGCCCCGCTGCGCGGATCGTCCGCGCTCCCGTAGCGCGCCACCGCCGCGTACCACTTGGCCGGATCGGCGCTGGCCGGCAGCCCCAGCTGGCGCTGGGCGGCGGCGAGCAGCGCGGCGCCGCCCCGCACGTTCGCGGCCGGATCGGACCGCAGCTTCGCCGCCGACAGCCCGGTCAACCGCACCGCGGTCGTCAACGTACGCAACCGGGACGGGAGTTCGGCGGGCAGCACGGCCCGCCGCGTCGGCGCGACCGTCCGCAGCGGCCGGGCGGTGTCGCCGCGGGCGTCCTCGTCGTCCGCGCTGAACTCCGGGTCCCGCGCCACCGCGGTCCGGGCGTCGGTCAGGTGCATCGGCCCGTAGCCCCCGGACACGCTGGGTGCGCCGCCGTGGCCGTCCCAACGGGACTCCAGGTACGCGACGCCCAGCAGCACGCTGCGCGGCACGTGGTAGCGCGCGGCGGCGTCGCTGAAGGCGCGCTGGAGGGCGCCGGACGGCGGCTGCCCGGCCTGCGCGGACGGCGACGCCGCGACCAGCGGCACCAGCAGCGCCGCCGCGGCGACGGCGGTGGCGGATCTGCGTAGGACGGGATGGCGGGTTCTCGACGCGTCTTCCGGTGCGGATCCTCGCAAAACAGCCTCCTCAAGCCGGCCCGAGCCGGGGCGGTGTGACGGTGGTGTGCCTTGCCAGGGCCTGCCCGGTGGAGCGTGGCACCGGCCCAGGCCGCGGCCGTGCGGGAGAACCCGAGACTAGGGCCCAGGTCGGCCGAGAACCATAGCTGTGCCGACGTACCGTCAATCACCACACCCGCTCGGGATTTCGCATGTCAGGGCATCACCTGAGGAGCCTTCCCGGCGCGGGCCCGGGAGCTGCGGGGCGTCAGTGGAATGGACCAATGCACGGGTGAGCGGCGCGGCCCGGGTAGGGCGCGCCGCTCACGGATTCCCTCTCGGGGTGCCGCCGGCACCCCCGGCGGTCAGCGGGTGCCGACCGCCGCCCGCACCGCCCGCCGCGCCATCTGCGCGTCGTCGTGCAGCCTGCGCAGCAGCAGCCGCTGCTCCTCGCTCGCCCCCGGTGCCCCGGGCGCCCCGGTGCCCGGCACGGTGGCCGGCGCGGGCTCGCGCATGGTCCGCTGGACCGCGGTCTCGTAGCGCCGGATCTCTCGGGTCAGCACCAGCATCAGGTTCACCAGGAAGGCGTCCCGGGCCGCGGTGCCCGCCGCCTGGGCGAGTTGGCTGATGTGCCGGCGGGCGACCGGCGCGTCCCCCAGCACCGCCCACAGCGTGGCCAGGTCGTAGCCGGGCAGGTACCAGCCCGCGTTGTCCCAGTCCAGCAGCACCGGGCCGACCGGCGAGAGCAGGACGTTGTTCAGCAGCGCGTCGCCGTGGCAGAACTGGCCCTGGGTGTGCGCCAGGCCGTGCAGCAGCTTCTGCAGGTCACCCAGATCGCGGTCGGTCAGCAGCCCCAGGTCGTGGTAGCGCCCGATCCGACCCGCGTAGTCCAGCGGGGCGTCGAACAGTCCGGCCGGCGGACGCCAGGCGTTGATCCGGCAGATCGCCCCGAGCGCGGCCCGCACGTCGGCCCGCGGCGGCGCCTCGGTGGGGTGGCGCGTCAGGGCCGCCACCCGACCCGGCATGCGCTCCACCACGAGCGTGCAGTTGTCGGGGTCGGCCGCCACCAGCCGCGGCACCCGGACCGGCGGACGGTGCCGGACGAACGCCCGGTATGCGCTTATTTCCTGCCGGAAGCTGTCGGCCCAGGCGGGAGAGTGGTCCAGTAAACACTTGGCGACGGCGCTCATCCGACCGGTCGTCCCCAGGAGCAGTACGGACTTCCCGCCGCGGCGCAGCACCTGGACCGGGTTGAACTCCGGACAGATGCGGTGCACCGAGGCGACGGCGGCGCGCAGCTGGGCGCCCTGGGGGCCGGACAAGTCGAGTCTCCCGCTGAGCGGTTGGGTGCCCATTCCCTGTGCCCGCCGGTTCCGGCCGCCGGAGAGACCGGTCACCGCCCCCGCGGAAGGGGTGGGATCCAGATACGGCCCGCTCCCGTGAGGGTGTGGGCGGTACGTCCGGGTGGGGGCGGTCACGGCGGACGATGCTGCATACATGGGTGAGACAGGTCCCTTCGTGCGCCGACGAGTTGCGTGCGCTCCCGGCCCGGCGGCGGGAACCCGTGAACGGGCCCCGTACAGGCGGCCGATCCTCAAGGTCCCCGTGCAGGGCACGCACCCTGGGGAATGCGGTCCCGCCACCGGGCCGGGGGCTGCACACCTACCGAACACGCGGCTGCGGGTGGCAGACCATCTGGCGCACCCTGGCGAACCCTGGCGAATGCTCGCAGCCCCCGTCACCGGCCGTTACTGTCAACTCAGTCGAGGAACCTGGGGGCTTGACGTGAGCAGGGAGCCGAACGCTCGTCTCGCGGACCTTTTCGGCCTGGCCGGATGGTCCAAGGGAGAACTCGCGAGACTGGTCAACCGGCAGGCGGCGGCCATGGGGCATCCGCAGTTGGCGACCGACACCTCGCGGGTCCGGCGCTGGATCGACATGGGCGAGACGCCCCGGGACCCGGTGCCCAAGGTGCTCGCCTCCCTCTTCACCGAGCGCCTCGGCCGTGTCGTAACCACCGAGGACCTCGGGTTCGCCCGGACCGGTCGCGCGGGGAAGCGGCAGGCCATGGACGGTCTGCCGTGGGCGCCCGAGCGGACCGCGGCGGTCCTCACGGAATTCACGGGAATGGACCTCATGCTCAATCGACGCGGCTTGGTGGGGGCCGGCGCGGCGCTCGCCGCCGGCTCCGCACTCGCCGGTGCCATGCACGAGTGGCTGCACACCGACCCCGCTCCGCTCGCCCTCCGCCACGACGATCCGCTCGCCCACGAATCCCTGTACGAACTCGACCAGATCGGCCTCGACCGCTACGAGGCGGCCCCGGTGGGGTCGCAGGAGATCGACGCCCTGGAGCACTCCGTCGACGTGTTCCGCCGCTGGGACGCGGCCCGCGGCGGCGGCCTCCAGCGCAAGGCCGTGGTGGGCCAGCTCAACGAGGTCGGCGGGATGCTCGCCTACCGCCACCCCGACCACCTCCAGCGCCGCCTCTGGGGCGTCGCCGCCAACCTCGCCGTACTGGCCGGCTGGATGTCCCACGACGTGGGCCTGGAGCCCACCGCGCAGAAGTACTTCATCATCGCCGCCCACGCGGCCCGTGAGGGCGGGGACCGTCCGCGCGCCGGCGAGGCGCTCTCCCGCGCCGCCCGGCAGATGGTCCACCTGGGCCGTCCCGACGACGCCCTGGACCTGATGAAGCTGGCCCAGTCCGGTTCCGGCCAGGAGACCCTGCCGCGCACCCGCGCCATGCTGCACACCATCGAGGCGTGGGCCCACGCCTCGAAGGGCCACGGCCAGGCGATGCGGCGGACGCTCGGCGAGGCCGAGGAACTGTTCGTCTCGGACAAGGGCGACGTGCCGCCGCCGGCGTGGATGCAGATGTTCGACGAGGCGGACCTGCACGGGATGCAGGCGTTGGCGTTCCGCACCCTCGCGGAGCACGACCCGTCCGCCGCCAAGGTCGCACAGGGGCACGCCAAGCAGGCGCTGCACCTGCGCAGGAGCGGCCACCAGCGGTCGCAGATCTTCGACTACATCTCGATGGCCTCGGCCTGCTTCCTCGGCAACGAACCCGAACGGGCCGACCGCTACGCCCGGTTGGCGCTGGTCTCCATCGGGGAGAACTCCTCGCACCGCACCTGGGACCGGCTGCGCGAGATGTTCCGGCTCACCGGCCAGTTCGCCGGCTGCGGCAAGATCCAGGACCTCCGCGAGGAGCTCCAGCAGGTCCTGCCGAAGCCGCGGGCCAAGGGGAAGGGCGCGGTCCTCAAGCCGGGCATCGGGCCGGACCTGGGGCCGAACTTCTCGCTCTGAGGGCCCTACGGGGCCGTGTCGCCCCCCTGTTGCCGTCGGGGCGGACCCACACCCGCGCCCGGGAGCACGGCGACGACGCTGCGCCCGCGCCCTCGACGACCGGCCGGTCGTGCCGAGCCCGCTCGCCCCTTGTCACCGACACCACCCGATGCCCGCGGGAGATCAAGTGGAACACCCTGCCCGAAGACCCGTCCGAAGATCCGCCCGCTGATCTGCGGAGGCCGAGAGCTGACGGCCCCTCAGAAGAGGGTCAGGTCGCTCGGGGTGACCGGCGCCCCCGCAGCCGGTCCGCCCGACGACCGTGCCGTGCGTCAGTCGCCGACCTTGGCGAGCAGCACGCAGGCGTCGTCCTCCCGCTCGGTGGCGCCGAACTCCTCCACCACGATGCGGACGCTCTCCTGGGCGCTGCGGGCCGCGCCGAGCCGCGGTGCCAGCGCGAGCAGCCGCTCGGTGCCCTCGTGGGCGCTGTCCGGACCGTGGGTGCGGCGCGGGACGAGCCCGTCGGTGTGCAGCACCAGCAGGTCGCCCGGCTCCAACTGCTCGGTCCGCTGGCCGTAGCTGGCGCCGGTCGTGGCCCCGAGCAGGACGCCCTCCGGCGGGTCCAGCGCGCGCCCCGTGCCGCCGCGGAACAGCAGCGGCGCGGGGTGCCCGGCCTGGGACCACTCCAGTGCCCGCGTCGCGGGGTCGAACTGGCAACAGACCGCGCTGCCCAGCGCCGGCTGGGTGGCACTGTCCAGCAGTTGGTTGAGGAAGCCCATCAGCTGTCCGGGTCGGTGCCCCGCCACGGCCATGCCGCGCAGCGCGCCGAGCACCATCGCCATGCCGGACGTCGCCGCGACGCCGTGCCCGGTGAGGTCGCCCACGCTCAACAGTGTGCGCCCGTCGGGGAGTTGGAGGGCGTCATACCAGTCGCCGCCGATCAGGGCGGAGGTGTCGGCCGGTAGGTAGCGCCCGGCGAGGTCCAGGGTGACCGGGCCGCCCTCGGGGAAGCGCAGCGAACCGCGCCACGGCGGCAGCACGGCCTCCTGGAGCTCGACCGCGAGCCGGTGCTCGGTCTGGGCGATGTGCCGTTGGCGCTGGAGCGAGTCACCGGTCTCGCGCACCGCCGTCTGGCTCCGGCGCAGCTCGCTGACGTCGCGGAGCACCGCCCACATGCAGGCGGTGCTGCCGTCGGCGTCGAGCACCGGCTCGCCGACCATGTGGACGGTGCGGATGCCGGAGTCGGCGCGCAGGATGCGGAACTCGCCGTCGATCGGCCGGCCGTCCACCAGGCAGTCGGTGACCATCACGGCCAGCTTCTCCTGGTCGTCGGCGTGCACCAGGGACGGCAGCTCGTCCAGCGTCAGCGGGTCGTCGGCCGGCTCCCGGCCGAACATCGCGTAGAGCTCGTCGGACCAGGTCACCTCGTCGGTGAGGAGGTTCCACTCGGCGCTGCCCACCCGGCGCAGCAGCGCGCCCCGCTCGGGCGCCGCCGGCTCGGGCGGGGCCACCGGCAGCTCGGCGTGCGGCTCCGCGACCCCGTCTGGCGAGGTGGGCAGGCCCTCTCTGAGCTGGTCGAGGTGGCCGCCGAGGTCGTCCAGGTGGTGGACGGCGAGGTCGCACAGTGCTCGCTGCCAGCGCAGCTGAGGGTCGGCGGCGAGGTCACCGGCGACCGAGGACTCTCTGCGTACCGCGTCGAGGCCACCGCGCAGGGTGCGGGCCTGCGAGATGAGTGCCTCGACCGCGCCACGCTCGGGGGTCTGATCGGCTGGGTGATCCGCGAAGAGAGGGGGCGGCATGACGTACTCCGTGATCAGGCGGCGCCGGAACGTATGGGCCGGTTACGACTCTTGCACAGGCTGCGACGGACCGTAAGGGATTTGGCACTACCCGATACGGTGGTGCACCCGGCATATGTCATCGGCCTCCTTGTGGCAACCGGGCCCGAATCGGCGGAAGCAGTGGTTCCACGCTAGGCTGCGGCCGCCGTACAGCTGTCTACCCCGCCGATCCATGGTGGGAACGACGCATACGGCCCGCGGTCACCGGCAAGAATGCCGGTCAGCGGAAATCCCGTTGCCAGCCTGTCCCCCGCACCGGATGCTGACCTCATGTTCGATCCAGACATAGCGCCCAGTGGCACCCTGCTCGGCCTCCTGCAGCGAGGCCGCGGCGACGGGACCCTGCATGCCCTCGCGGCGCCGCGGGCCGAGGCGCTCGCGGCACTCAACGACAGTGTGCTGTGCGACGCGCGCCGGGACTGGCAGGTGGAGAACCGCTCGCTCTATTACGCGCGCCTCTACATGCAGCTCGACGGTGGTCTCGAAGAGATCGAACGGCACCTCTTCCACCCCGACGACCTCATCGACACCGGCGAGGAGCGCACCGGGCTGACCCTCTCCGTCCTCGGCCACCTCGCCGCGTACGGCAAGGACGCCGCCCGGCTGCTGCTGCGCAGCTACGCCGCGGTGGGCAGCAACTGGCGCTGGGCCCTCGACGAGCTCGCGCTGCGCGACGACGACGCCGGGCTGATCGGCCTGGCGCCGGCCGTCCTGGCCCGTTTCCCCGAGACCCCGGAGGGCGACGCCCTGCTGGCCACCACCGTGCGGGACGCCTTCGAGCCCCGCCCCTGGCGGTTGTGGGCCGAGGACGCCCGGTACGGCGCGCGGCTGGCCGCCGCCGACGAGCAGGGTTCCTTCGACCGCTGGCAGCGCCAGCTCCGACCGCGCGGCCCGCGCCCCGGCTGGAGCGTGGCCGAGGTGCTGGAGTGGGCCCAGCACGAGCTCGAACCGCGCCCCGGGGAGCACCGCTACCTCGCCGCCGCCCGCTGCCTGAGCGCCGTCGCCGGTCCCGAGGACCGCGCCGAGCTGCTGCGGGCCGGTCGCGGCGGACCCGACGCGGCGCGTGCCGCGGTCCTGCACCACCTCGCCGAGCGCGGCGACGGAGCGGTCCTCGACCTGATCGAGGCCGCCGCGACCGATCCGCTCTCCGGCGAACCGCTGGTCGCCGCCGCGCTCTCCGCCTACGAACGGATGCGCAGCGTGGCCGCCGTCGAGCGGGCCCGCACCTGGGCCGCGCGTCCGGACCGGCTGGGGGCGTCCGCCGCCGCCATGCTGGCCCGTCGCGGCGCCCGCCGTGACACCGACCTGGTGCTCGCCGCGCTGCGCCGCACGGTGCGGGAGGAAGGGCCGGACGCCTGCGCGCTGTGGGCGCTGGTGGACGGCGCCGGTCGCCTCGGGATCGCCTGTGCCGCCCCCGTGCTGCGCCACCTCTATCGCGAGACCTCGTCCTCGCACCTGCGCGGCCGGGCCGCCGCCGCGCTCGCCGCCACCGACCCCGGCTTCGCGGCCGGTTTCGCCGTCGAGTGCCTCTGGGACTGCGAGGAGACCACCCGGGAACTCGCCGCCCGGCACGCGGCCACCGGCGACGACCGGGTGGTGGAACAGCTCCGCCGCCTCGCCGCCGACCCGGCCGAGGAGGCCGAGGTGCAGACCGCCGTGCGCGCCCGCTTCGGGCCGGACGCCTCGGCGGTGTGAGGCCGCGACCGACGCCCGGCTGAGCGGGCGCAGGGGCGAACGCTCATGGGACGTTCGCCGGTTGGAAAGATCCCCTTGGTGCGGCCCACGCACGGTGCGCCGACAACAGCGGTATGCGTGTCGCCCTCGTCACCGAATCCTTCCCGCCCGACGTCAACGGCGTCGCACACTGTGCCCTCCAAACCGCCCGCCACCTCGTCCGGCGCGGGCACGAACCGCTGGTCATCGCCCCGTTGGCGAACTCCGCACCGGCCGCCACCGGCCACGGCCACGAAAGCCCGTGCCCGGTGGTGCGGGTGCCCTCGATGCCGTTGCCCGGATACCCGCAGGTGCGGATCGCGCTGCCCGGGCGGCGGCTGTCCGCTGCGCTGGACGGCCACCGGCCCGACCTGGTGCACCTGGCCAGCCCCTTCGTTCTGGGGGCCCGGGGCATGGCGGCCGCGGCCCGGCGGGGGGTGCCGGCGGTCGCGGTCTACCAGACGGACATGGCGCGCTACGCGCGGACCTACCTGGGGCGGGGCGGGACGGCGGCCTGGCGCCGGATCCGGGCGGTGCACGCCGCCGCCGACCTCACCCTGGCCCCGTCGAGCGCGGCGCTGCTGGACCTCACCGAGCACGGGGTGCCCCGGGTGCGGCTGTGGCCGCGCGGGGTCGACTCGGCGCGGTTCCACCCCGGGCGGCGGGACGCGGTGCTGCGCAGTTCGTTGCTGGCAGGGCGGGAGCTGCTGGTGGGGTACGTGGGGCGGTTGGCTCCGGAGAAGGACGTCCGGTTGCTGGCCGAGACCTCCCGGTTGCCCGGCGTCCGCACCGTGGTGATCGGGGACGGCCCCAGCGCCGCCGCCCTGCGGGCGCAACTGCCCGAGGTGCGGTTCCTGGGGCGGCGGACCGGTGACGAACTCGCCCGGCTGTACGCGTCGTTGGACGTGTTCGTGCACACCGGGCCGTACGAGACCTTCTGCCAGACCGTGCAGGAGGCGATGGCCTCCGGGGTGCCGGTGGTCGCCCCGGCCGCCGGCGGGCCGCTGGACCTCGTCGACCACGGGCGGACCGGACTGCTGGTCCCCTCCGGGGACGGCGCGGCGGTGCGGGACGCGGTACGGACGCTGTTCGGGGACGCGGAGCTGCGGGTGCGGTACGGCGACGCCGGCCGGCGTGCGGTCGCGGCCCGTACCTGGGAGGCGGTCGGCGACCAGTTGCTGGCCCACTACGACGACGTGCTCGCCGACCGGACGGCGGTGGCGGCGTGAGCGCCCGTCGTCGGGCCCGGAGCGGCCGGGCGGGACTGCGGATCGTCCGGATCGCCAACTTCGTCGCCCCGGCCTCCGGCGGGCTGCGCACCGCACTGGGCGAGTTGGGCGCCGGCTACCGGGCCGCCGGCCACGAGCCGGTGCTCGTCGTGCCGGGACCGCCGGACGCGGTGGGGCCGCGCGGCATCCGCGACGAGGAGACCGCCCAGGGCCGGGTGCTCACCCTCCCCGGGCCCCAGGTGCCCGGTACCGGCGGCTACCGGGTGCTGGCCGACCGCCCCCGGCTCCGGCACCTCCTGGCCGAACTGGACCCGGACCGGCTGGAGGTCTCGGACCGCACGACGCTGCGCTGGACGGGGGAGTGGGCGCGGCGGGCCCGGGTCCCGGCGGTGATGGTGTCGCACGAGAGCGTGGACGGGGTGCTGCGTACCTGGGGCGTGCCGCGCCCGTTGGCCCGCGCGCTCGCCGACCGGGCCAACGCCCGTACCGCGTACGCCTACAGCCGGGTGGTGTGCACGACCGACTGGGCGGCGGCGGAGTTCCTCCGGGCCGGGGCGCGGAACGTGGTGCGGGCGCCGCTCGGGGTCGACCTCGCCGCCTGGCACCCGGGTCTGCGCAGCGCCGCGCTGCGCGGGCGGTACGCCGACCGGGCCGCCGTCCTGCTGCTGATGTGCTCCCGGCTGTCACCCGAGAAACGGCCCGGGCGGGCCCTGGACGCCCTCGCCGAGCTGCGGCGGCGGGGCGTGGACGCGGCGCTGGTGGTGGCCGGCGACGGGCCGTTGCGCGGCCGGCTGGCGGACCGGGCGCGGGCCGCCCGGCTGCCGGTGACGTTCCTCGGGCACCTCGCCGACCGGACCCGGCTGGCCGCGCTCCAGGCCGGCGCCGACCTGGTCCTGGCGCCCGGCCCGGCCGAGACGTTCGGGCTGGCGGCGCTGGAGGCGCTGGCCTGCGGCACCCCGGTGGTCGCCAGTGCGGCGTCGGCGCTGGCCGGGCTGGTGGGCGACGGCGGGGACACCGCCCTGGACGACGGACCTTCCTTCGCGGACGCGGTGCAGCGGGTGCTGGCCCGGCCCGAGCCGCTCCGCCGGGCCGCCGCCCGGTGGCGCGCAGAGGGGTACGGCTGGCAGCCGGCGGTGGCCGCGTTCCTGGCGGCCCACGACGCCCCCAGGCCGGCCGGTGGGCGGCCGGCTGCGCCGGTCGGGCCGCGGCCGGTGGGTCCCTGGAGCCGGCGGTGACGCCCGGGTTCGTGGCCCTTGGGGACTCGCTCACCGAAGGGCTCGGCGATCCGGTGGCGGGCGGCGGTTGGCGGGGCTGGGCGGTGTTGTTGGCCGACGCGCTCGGACCACGGCCGGGCGACGTCCCGCTGGTGAACCTGGCGCGCAGCGGGGCGCTGGCGGCCGACGTGGCGGGCGAGCAGCTGCCGCAGGCCCGCGCGCTCGCCCCGCGCTTCGCCTCCGTGCTGGTCGGCGCCAACGACACGCTGCGCGCCGCCTTCGCCATCGACCGGGTGGCGGCGGCGCTGGACCAGGCCCACGGAACCCTCAGCGCCGGCGGGACGGTGGTGCTGACGGCGTGCCTGCCCGACCCCGGCCGGATGCTGGCGCTGCCCGCGCCGCTGGCCCGCCCGTTGGCCCGCCGGATGCGGGCCGTCAACACCGTCGTGCACGCGGTCTCCGCACGCTACGGCGGCGTCCACCTCCATCTCGCCGACCACCCCTGGGTGGCCGAACGGACCACCTGGAGCGTGGACCGGCTGCACCCCAGCGAGCGCGGCCACCGGCTGCTGGCCCGCGGCTTCCACACCGCACTGGCCGCCCGCGGCCTGGCCTGCGGGCCGCCGCCCCCGCTGGCCCTCGACGGTCCGGCGCCGACCCGGACCGGCTCGCTGGTGTGGATGGCGACCCGCGGCACCCGGTGGGTGGCCGACCGGTGCACCGACCTGCTGCCCGGCCTGCTGGCGCTGGCCGTACGGGAGTGCCGGTACGGGGTGGCCGGATCCGGGCGGTTGCTCGACGCCGCCGCCGAACGGGCCACCCGTAGCGCCCTCGCGGCCCTGTCCGAACCGGGCGGCGCTGCGACAATGGCGGGATGACCGGACGCTGGGAGTTCTGGATCGACCGCGGCGGAACCTTCACCGACGTGGTGGGCAGACGGCCGGACGGGCGCCTGGTCACCGGCAAGCTCCTCTCCCACCACCCCGAGCGCTACCGGGACGCCGCGGTCGCCGGGGTCCGGATGATGTTGGGCCTGGGGCCGGAGGAACCGGTGCCCGCCGAGCGGGTCTCGGTCGTCCGGATGGGCACCACCGTCGCCACCAACGCCCTCCTGGAGCGCACCGGCGAGCCGACGGTGCTGCTGACCACCGAAGGGTTCCGGGACGCGCTGCGGATCGCCTACCAGAACCGGCCGCGGATCTTCGACCGGCGGATCGTGCTGCCCGAGGCGCTCTACGACCGGGTGATCGAGGTGCCGGAGCGGATCGGCGCCCGCGGTGAGCAGGTCCGGCCGCTCGATGCGGAGCCCGTCCGCCGGGAGTTGCGCCGGGCCCGTGCGGACGGACTGCGCAGCGCCGCGGTGGTGCTGCTGCACGGCTACCGGCACACCGCGCACGAACGGGCGGTCGCCGAACTGGCCAGGGCCGCGGGCTTCACCCAGGTCAGCTGCTCGCACGAGGTCAGCCCGCTGATGAAGCTGGTGGCCCGCGGCGACACCACCGTCGTCGACGCGTACCTGTCGCCGATCCTGGCGCGCTACGTCGACGGGGTCGCGGCCCAGCTCCCGGGCATCCGGCTGCTGTTCATGCAGTCCAACGGCGGGTTGCGGGAGGCCACCCACTTCCGGGGCAAGGACGCGGTGCTGTCCGGGCCGGCGGGCGGGGTGGTCGGAATGGTCCGGGCGGCCGCGGAGGCCGGTGGGTCGGACGGGCGCGCCGGTTTCGACCGGGTGATCGGGTTCGACATGGGCGGCACCTCCACCGACGTGTCGCACTACGCGGGCGAGTTCGAGCGGATCTTCGGGAGCGAGGTCGCCGGCGTGCGGATGCGCGCCCCGATGATGAACATCCACACCGTCGCGGCCGGCGGCGGCTCGGTGCTGCACTTCGACGGCCGACGCTACCGGGTCGGCCCGGACTCGGCCGGCGCGGACCCCGGACCCGCCTGCTACCGGCGCGGCGGCCCGCTCACCGTCACCGACGCCAACGTGATGCTCGGCCGCATCCAACCGGACCACTTCCCGGCGGTGTTCGGCCCGGACGGCGACCAGGGGCTGGACGCCGCGACGGTCCGCACCCGGTTCGGGGAGCTGGCCGCGCGGGCCGCCGCCGCGACCGGGGACGCGCGCGGGCCCGAGGACGTCGCCGCCGGCTTCCTGGACATCGCGGTGCTCAACATGGCCAACGCGGTCAAGAAGATCTCCGTGCAGCGCGGGCGGGACGTCACCCGCTACGCCCTGGTCAGCTTCGGAGGCGCGGGCGGCCAGCACGCCTGCGCGGTCGCCGACGCCCTGGGCATCGACACCGTCCTCGTCCCGCCGCTGGCCGGGGTGCTCTCCGCCTACGGCATCGGGGTGGCCGACGCCACCGCGATGCGGGAACGGGCCGTCGAGGAGCCGTTCGACGAACCGGGGGCGATCGACCGGGTCCACGCGGTGTGCGACGCCCTCGCCCGGCAGACCCGGCAGGAACTCCTCGACGACGGCGTGCCGGCGGCGTCGCTCACCACCCGCGCCCGGGTCCTGGTCCGCTACGCCGGGACCGACGCCGCCCTCGGGGTCCCGCTCGCCGACGCCGCCACCATGGCCGCGGAGTTCGTCCGGGCCCACCGCGAGCGGTACGCCTTCGCGATGGACAAGCCGCTGGTCGCCGAGGCGGTGTCGGTGGAGGCGCTCGGCGCGGCCGGCGGCGCGGCCGACTACCACGCCCGACTACCGGAGCGAAAAGGCGAGTTGCAGGCAGAGACGACCGTCCGGATGTACGTCGGCGGGCGGTGGCGGGACACCGCGCTGTACCGCCGCACCGCCCTGCGGCCCGGCGACGCCCTCAGCGGGCCGGCGATCGTCGCCGAGGACGACGCCACGACGGTCCTCGACCCCGACTGGCGGGCCACCGTCGGCGAACGCGGTCACCTGGAGCTCACCCGGGTCCGTGCGCGCCCCGGGCGGACCGCCGTCGGCACCGCGGCGGATCCGGTGATGCTGGAGGTCTTCAACAGCCTCTTCATGGCCATCGCCGAGCAGATGGGCGTCCGTCTGGAGCACACCGCCCACTCGGTCAACATCAAGGAGCGGCTGGACTTCTCCTGCGCGCTCTTCGACGCCGAGGGCAACCTGATCGCCAACGCCCCGCACATCCCCGTGCACTTGGGCTCGATGGGGGAGTCCATCAAGGAGGTGCTGCGGCGCCGCGGCGACGACCTGCGGCCGGGGGACGTGTACGCGGTCAACGACCCGTACCACGGGGGAACGCACCTGCCGGACGTCACCGTCGTCACCCCGGTGTTCGACCCCGCCGGGCGCGAGCTGCGGTTCCTCGTCGCCTCCCGGGGGCACCACGCCGAGATCGGCGGGATCACCCCGGGCTCGATGCCCGCCTTCAGCCGCACCATCCAGGAGGAGGGGGTGCTCTTCGACAACTGGCTGCTGGTGCGCGACGGCGCGCTGCGGGAACGGGAGACCCGCGACCTGCTCACCACCGGGCCGTACCCGTCGCGGGCGCCGGACGTCAACCTCGCCGACCTGCGCGCCCAGATCGCCGCGAACGAGAAGGGCGTCCACGAACTGCGCCGGATGACCGACCAGTTCGGACTGGACGTCGTGCGGGCGTACATGGGCCACGTCCAGGACAACGCCGAGGAGTCGGTGCGCCGGATCCTCGGCGGGCTGTCGGACGGGAGCTACCGCTACGAGACGGACAGCGGTGCGCAGATCCGGGTGGCGTTGACCGTCGACCGGGCGGCCCGCAGCGCCGTGCTGGACTTCGCCGGCACCTCGCCGCAGCAGCCCGGCAACGCCAACGCGCCCCGCTCGGTGGTGATGGCGGCCGTGCTGTACGTGCTGCGGACCCTGGTCGCCGAGGACATCCCGCTCAACAGCGGCTGCCTCAAACCCGTCGAGGTGCGCGTCCCGGAGGGCTCGATGCTGGCGCCCGTCTACCCGGCGGCCACCGTGGCGGGCAACGTGGAGACCTCCCAGGCGGTCACCGGCGCGCTCTACGCCGCGATGCGTGTCCAGGCCGAGGGCTCGGGCACGATGAACAACCTGACCTTCGGCAACGCCCGGGTGCAGTACTACGAGACCATCGCCAGCGGGGCGGGCGCCGGCGACGGCTTCGACGGGGCGGACGCGGTGCAGACCCACATGACCAACTCCCGGCTGACCGACCCCGAGGTCCTGGAGTGGCGCTATCCCGTCCGGGTCGACGGCTTCGCGCTCCGCGAGGGCAGCGGGGGCACCGGCCGCTGGCACGGGGGCCGCGGGGTCGAGCGCCGGCTGCGGTTCCTGGAGCCGATGACGATCGCCCTGCTCTCCCACCACCGGCGCATCGCCCCGTACGGCATGGCCGGCGGCGGACCGGGCGCGCTGGGCGTCAACGTCCTGGAGCGGGCCGACGGTTCGCGCGAGGAACTGCGGGGCTGCGACGCGGCGGAGGTCGGCGTGGACGACGTGCTGGTCGTCCGGACGCCGGGCGGCGGCGGGTACGGGGTGGCGTAGCCGGTGCCCGGCCGCGGACCCGGTCAGGTCCGCGACCGGGCGCGTCGGATGCGGCCGTTGCCTACCTTTCCTCCGCCGCGCGGCGGCACGCCTCGAAGGCGATCGTCGCGGGCACGTAGTCCCGGCGCAGTTCGACGTAGCAGGCCCGCACGGCCTCCGGGCCGCCCTCGGCCCCGCGCAGACAGGCACGTTCGACCACTTCAGGATTGGCGTCGGGATGCTGTTCCAGGACGGTGTAGAAGCATGCCTGCGGGGTGGCGTGGGCCGCCGGGGCGAGGGCGACGACACCGCCGAGGGCGAGGGCGAGTCCGCTGAGGGCGGCGGCGAGGCGAGGGGCGAGACGCATGGCGATCACGGTTCCTTCCGTACGGATACCCGAGCTGGTCACTCAGGGCGCTTGATCCGCTACGGAAAGTGCCCAACGGGCGGGCCGGGGACGCCGACGGAACCGGGGCGCCGGGCGTGAACGGCCGGCGTACGGAGCGCACCTCGGCCGGCAGGGTGCGCCGGTGTCACCCGGGGTGCGCCGCCCGGCCCGACCGCCGGCCGATCCGCGCGAACCGGATCGGCGTGCCCGGCGTCGCCTGGGCGGCCGAGGCCAGGAAGCGTTCCGGGACCACGCCGACGACCGGGTAGCCGCCGGTGGTGGGGTGGTCGTGCAGGAACAGCACCGGCAGGCCGTTCGGCGGGACCTGGAGGGCGCCCAACGGCATCCCCTCACTGGGGAGTTCGCCGTCTCGGACGCGCTCCAGGGCCGGCCCCTCGGTGCGCAGCCCGATCCGGTTGGACGCCGCGGAGACCCGGAACCGGCCGGTGGCCAGGGTGCGCAGCCCGTCGGCGGTGAACCAGGCGTCGCGCGGCCCGGGCAGGAACGGCAGCACCAGTTCGGCCGCCGCCCCGGCGAGCGGGGCCGCGTCGGCGGCGGCCGGGGGGCCGTACGGGGAGCCCAGCGGGAGCACCGTGCCGTCCGCGAGCGGGTCCGGGCCCAGTCCGGAGAGCAGGTCGGTGGCGCGGCTGCCGAGCACCGGCTCGACGGCGATGCCGCCGGCGCAGGCGAGGTAGCAGCGGACGCCATGGGTGGCCGCGCCGACCTCCAGCACGGCACCGGCCGGGACGTGCACCGGCGCGCCCCACGGGGCGGGGCGGCCGTCCACGGTCACCGGGCACGCGGCGCCGGTGACCGCGACGGTGGTGGCGGTGCGCGGGCGGACCGCGCAACCGGTGAGGGTGGTCTCCAGGGTGGCCGCGAAGGCGGGGTTGCCCACCAGACGGTTGGCGAGCCGGTGCGCCGGCCCGTCCAGGGCGCCGGAGCGCGGCACCCCGAGGTGGGCGTGGCCGGGCCGGCCGAGGTCCTGGACGGTGGTGAGCGCACCGGCCCGGACCACCGAGAGGGCGCGGTCGGTCATCGGGCGGACTCCTCGGTGGTGCGGTCGGGGCGGGCCGGTGCGGCGCCGGCCCGGGGGCCGCGCGGGGGCGGTACGGGCGCGTCCACGGGGACGAAGCGGACGGGCGTGCCGGGGGCCAGGAGCGCCGCGGGCTCGCGCCGCGGGTCCCACAGGGCGGCCTCGGTGCGGCCGATCAACTGCCAGCCGCCGGGGGAGGAGCGCGGATAGACCCCGGTGTACGGGCCGGCCAGTCCGACCGAGCCGACCGGGACCCGGGTGCGCGGGGTCGCCCGGCGCGGGACGTGCAGTCGCTCCGGAAGGCCCGTCAGATAGCCGAAGCCGGGCGCGAACCCGCAGAAGGCGACCCGGAAGCGGGCGCCGGAGTGCAGGCGGACCACCTCGTCGGGGGTGACGCCCCACAGCGCGGCGACCTCGGCCAGGTCGGGCCCGTCGTAGTGCACGGGGATCTCCACGGCCGGGCGGTCGCCGCTGGTGAGCGGCGGGATCCGCCAGTCGGCCAGCTCCGCGGCGAGCGCCCGGGGGTCGGCCAGGCCGTCGAGGAAGACGGTCCGGGCGGCCGGCACCACCTCGCGCACCGCCGGCAGGGTGCCGGCGGCGGCCCGGCGCAGCACTTCGGCGTGCAGGGCCTCCACGTCCGCCGCGCGGGTCAGCTCGATCAGCACCCCGTGGTCGCCGACCGGCAGCGCCGTCAGGGGGAGCCGTTCCGCCCCGTCGGCTGCCGCACCCGCCGCGCCGCCCGTCATGCGAAGCTCCGGACGGGGACGCCGGCCGCGGCCAGTTCGGCCCGCACCCGCCGCGCCAAGTCCGCGGCGCCCGGGGTGTCGCCGTGCAGGCACAGCGAGCGCGCGGCGACCGTGATCCGGGTGCCGTCGCGGGAGGTGACCGCACGGTCCCGGGCCAGGCCCACGGCGCGCTTGACCACCGCGTCGGGGTCGTGCACCACCGCGCCGGCTTCCCGGCGCGGGACCAGGGTGCCCCGGTCGGTGTAGGCGCGGTCCGCGAACGCCTCGCCGACGACCGGGAGGCCGGCCTCCTCGGCGGCCCGGTGCAACTGGGAGCCGGGCAGGCCGAGGACCGGCAGCCGGCCGCCCGCGGCGCGGACCCCGGCGACCACCGCGGCGGCCTGCTCGACGTCGTCGACGCAGCGGTTGTAGAGCGCCCCGTGCGGCTTGACGTAGCCGACGCGGGCGCCGGCGGCGCGGGCGAAGACCTCCAACGCCCCGATCTGGTAGGTGACTTCGTCGGCGAGTTCGTCGGGCGGCAGGTCCATCGCGCGGCGTCCGAAGCCGGCCAGGTCGCGGTAGGAGACCTGGGCGCCGATCACCACCCCGCGCTCGGCGGCCAGCGTACAGACCCGGCGCATCGTGGACGGGTCGCCGGCGTGGAAGCCGCAGGCGACGTTGGCGCTGGTGACGACGGAGAGCAGGGCCTCGTCGTCGGTGAGGTGCCAGCGGCCGAACCCTTCCCCGAGGTCGGCGTTGAGGTCGATGGGGGGAAGGGCGGCCTGGTCGCTCATGGGTGTCCGTTCCGGGTGCGGGGTGCAGTGCGGATGCGGGAGGTGGCTGCGGCGATGCCGGAGCGGATGTCAACGTACAGATCGTTGAACGATCCGACAAGGGGTGTGTTGTCCCGTCCCGTCATCTGGGATTGACTGCGGCTGACAGTGCAGTGGGCGGGCCGCCTCGACCGGCCCGAACGGGACGGAACGGACGGCGGCATGGCGGGCCAAGTGGCGAAGAACGACCGGCGGCGGCTCGCCGAGGTCGCCGGACTGGAACGGGACCGCGCCCTGCTCGGCCGCGCCAGCACGGCCGAACGGGTCGCCGACATCCTGCGGGACCGGATCACCGAGGGCTACTTCTCGCCCGGTGCGCGGCTGTCCGAGGAGAGCATCGGCGGCGCACTGGGCGTCTCCCGCAACACCCTGCGCGAGTCGTTCCGGCTGCTCACCCACGAACGACTGCTGGAGCACCGGCTCAACCGCGGGGTGTTCGTGCGGATGGTGACCGTCGAGGACCTCGACGACATCTTCCGGGTGCGGATGCTGGTGGAGTGCGCCGCGGTGCGCGGACTGGGCCAGGGCCCGTACGACCCCGCCACCGCCGCCTCGGTGGCGGCGATCGAGGCGGCGGTGCGGGCCGGCGAGGAGGCCGCCGCGGACCGGGTCTGGGACGAGCTCTCCACCGCCAACCTCCGCTTCCACCAGGCCGTCGTGGCGCTCGCGGGCAGTCCGCGCACCGACGAGCTGATGCGCGGGGTGCTGGCCGAACTCCGGCTGGTCTTCCACGTGATGGACGACCCGCAGCGCTTCCACTCGCCCTACCTGGTCCGCAATCGGCAGATCGCGGAGGCGCTGGTGGCCGGGGACGCGGTCGCGGCCGAGCGGCTGCTGCGTGCCTACCTGGAGGACTCGCGCGGCCAGTTGTCGGCGGCGTACGCCCAGCGCATCGCCGAGGGGTAGACGCACTTCCGTTTCGTCGGCACCGACCCCTTGTCGGATCGTTGAACAATCGCATAGCCTCCGCAGCAATCTCCCGAGCAACCCCTCATCGCTCCCCAGATGCCTGCGGCCCGTCATCCGTGGCCCGCATCCGTTGGGGAACCCGTACGCGGAAGGCTGATCCATGATCGTGCTCCTCGGCGTGCTCGTGGTCGTCATCGGCTTCGCCACGAAACGCAACCCCCTGCTGGTCGTCGCGGTGGCCGGCATCGTCACCGGCCTCCTAGGCGGCCTCTCGCCCACGAAGGTGCTGGCCGCCTTCGGCGAGGGCTTCGCGGGAAGCCGGGCGGTGACCATCTTCGCCATCACCCTCCCGATCATCGGCCTCCTGGAGCGCTACGGCCTCCAGGAACAGGCCCGCTCCCTCATCGCCCGCTTCGGCCGGCTCACCACCGGGCGCTTCCTCGCCCTCTACCTGGGGCTGCGGCAGATCGGCGCCGCCGTCGGACTGACCAACGTCTTCGGGCACGCGCAGACCGTCCGCCCGCTCGCCGTCCCGATGGCGGAGGGCGCCGCCGAGCGCCGCTACGGCAAGCTGCCCGCCCAGAGCCGGGAGAAGGTGCGCGCGTTCGCGGCCAGCGCGGACAACATCGGCCTCTTCTTC
Organism: Streptomyces sp. x-19; assembly: GCF_046549115.1. Classification (NCBI taxonomy): domain Bacteria; kingdom Bacillati; phylum Actinomycetota; class Actinomycetes; order Kitasatosporales; family Streptomycetaceae; genus Streptomyces; species Streptomyces sp. x-19. The sequence continues at coordinate 151,548 of NZ_JAJPWK010000016.1, forward strand.
GGCGAGGACGTCTTCCTGGCCGTCGGCTCGATCCTGCTGATCACCGGCTTCGTCAACACCACCTACGGGACCCACCTCGAACCGCTGCACCTGGCGCTGTGGGCGATCCCCACCGCGGTGTGCGCCTTCGTCGTCCACGGCTGGCGGCTGCTGCGCCTGGACCGCCAGCTGGAGCGGGACCTGCTCACCGCCAACGCCCGCCCCACCCCCGCAGCGGAGGCCACCCGATGATCAAGGCAGAGTGGTTCTACTGGCTGGTCGGTCTCAGCTTCCTGGTGATGGCCGCCCAGATGGTCACCGACCGCGGCAACCCCAAGCGCTTCGGCACCGGCGCCTTCTGGGGCCTGATCGGCGCCGGGTTCATCTACAGCAGTTGGGTGGTCACCAAGCAGGCGCCGGCCGAACCGCTGGGCGTCGCCGTGCTCGTCATGGCCGTGCTGGCCGGCTTCGGCTTCACCGGGCGCGGCACCCCGCGCACCACCACCCCCGAGGAGCGCACCGCGAGCGCCGCCCGGCTGGGCAACAAGCTCTTCGTCCCGGCCCTGACCATCCCGGTCGTCGCGATGGCCTGCGCCATCGGCGTCAAACACCTCACCATCGGGGGCCGGCCGGTCCTCCAAGAGGGCAGCGAGACCATCCTGGGCCTGGGCATCGGCGCGGTCGTCGCGCTGGTCGTCGGCATGGTGATGTTGCGCGAGAAGCGCCCCTCGGTGCCGGTCCAGGCCGGCCGCACCATGCTGGAGGCGATGGGCTGGGCGATGCTGCTGCCGCAGATGCTGGCCACGCTCGGCGCCATCTTCCAGGTCTCCGGCGTCGGCGGTCAGGTCGGCAAGCTCGCCACCGCCGTGCTGCCCGAGGACTCCCTCTACGTCGCGGTGGTCGTCTACTGCGTGGGCATGTTCGCCTTCACGCTCGTCATGGGAAACGCCTTCGCCGCCTTCCCCGTGATGACCGCCGCGGTCGGCTGGCCCGTCCTGATCGGGCACTTCCACGGCAACCCGGCCGCCGTACTGGCCCTCGGCATGCTCGCCGGCTTCTGCGGGACGCTGGTGACCCCGATGGCCGCCAACTTCAACATCGTCCCGGCGGCGCTGCTGGAACTGAAGGACCAGTACGGGCCCATCAAGGCACAGTTGCCGACCGCCGGCATCCTGCTGGGCTGCAACGCCCTGATCATGGCGCTGTTCGCGTTCTGACCGGCAGGGCCACCGACCGCCGGCGCTCCGTCCCGCCCCCGCCCGACCCCGAGAGAAGCCGCATGCACGCCACCACCACCCCGCCGACCCGCGTCCTGCTCACCGGCTTCACGCCGTTCGGCGGCGAGGCCACCAACCCCTCCTGGCAGGCGGTGCGCACGGCCGCCGCCACCCCGCTCGCCGGGCTCGCGCTGCACACCGTGGAACTGCCCTGCGTCTACGGCGCCTCACTGGCCGCCCTGCGCACCGCGATCGCCGAGACGTCCCCCGACCTCGTGGTGTGCGTCGGGCAGGCCGGCGGCCGCCCCGACGTCACCGTGGAGCGGGTCGCCGTCAACGTCGACGACGCCCGCATCCCCGACACCGCGGGCGCCGAACCCGTCGACGAGCCGATCGTGCCGGGCGGGCCCGCCGCGTACTTCGCCACCCTCCCCATCAAGGCGTGCGTGGCCGCCGTCCGTGCCGCCGGGCTGCCGGCCTCGGTCTCCAACACCGCCGGGACCTTCGTCTGCAACCACGTCTTCTACGGGCTCGCCCACCTCATCGCCACCGAACTGCCGCACGTGCGCGGCGGGTTCGTGCACGTCCCGTACGCGCCCGAGCAGGTCACCGACCGCGCCCAGCCGTCGTTGCCGGTCGACGCGGTGGCCACCGCACTGCGCGCGATCGTCACCGCCGCGGCCCGGACCCGCACCGATCTCAAGGTCGCGGAGGGGGCCACGCATTGACCGGTCGGCGCCACCGGTAAAATGACCGGTCGGCCGGCCCGCGGGTCCGCCCATGAGCGGATCCGCGCCGTTTCGTCCGTTGTCCGTGCCAGCGCCTACGCTGTGCGACGTGACTTTTTCCGCCCCGGGGGCCGCTGCGCCCCAGCTCAACGGCCACAGCCGGCCCGCGCCGGGCCCGGCCGCCGACGAAGGACTGGCCCGCCGGCTGCGCGCGCTGGCGTGCACCGCGCCGCTGCACGACCTCGACGCGCGCAAGGCCAACCTCGCGGGCGAGTACGGGGTCTACGCGATGGCGGAGGTGGCGCTGGCCGTCATCGACCTGGTCACGCTGAACATGGACTTCGACACCGGCGCCGACCACGAGGAGATAGTCGCCAAGGTCCTGCCGCGGGTGGCCGCCCAGGCCCCGGACCGCCCCTCGTCCGAGCACGAGCGGGTGGCCCGCTGGGTGCTGGAGAACCTCATCAACGTCGGCAGCGTCGACCGCGGCTTCCGCGCCGTGTACGGCACCTTCTCGACCGACGGCGCGTACGTCCGCCGCGACTACGACTTCAAGCTCATCGAAGAGGTCCCCGGCGCCGGCGGCGTCGTCTACCTCCGCGCCACCGACGAGGCGGTCAACGTCCTCGTCGGCGCCCTCGACACCGACGTCACCAGCGCCCAGATCGCCGCCGAGGTGAAGCTGGAGGTGCTGATCAGCCGCGGCCGGCTGGCCGACGCCCAGCTCGCCGCCGAGCAGGCCCGCTACCGCACCGTCCAGTACGCCGAGACGCTGCGCAAGACCCTGGAGGCCACCCGGCGCAACGTCCGCTCGGTCGACTGGCTGCGCACCGTCCCCGACATGATCAACGAGGCCCTGGACCACGTCGCGGACCGCTATCGCCACGAGAACGCCATCCTCACCAACATCCGCAAGGCCCGCGACGAGGCCGAGGCCGTCGACGCGCGGACCAGCGAGCACAAGCGGCGCGCCGCCGAACTCGTCGACATCGTCAAGGACTGCATCCGCCGCCACACCCAGCTCCAGTCCCGCCTGCTGGAGGCCGGCCCGCTCTTCCGCGCCGAGCAGGACCGCCAGGCGTTCGCCGCGCCCGCCGCCCGCACCGGCCTCGACCTGTACGGCCAGCTCGTCGCGCCCCTGCTGCCGCTGCCCGTGGAGCAGGCCACCCGGGTCACCGACGCCTTCTTCGCCCGCGGCACGGGCCTGCGCACCCCCGCCGCGGTCCGCGTCGGCGACCTCGTCGAGGTGCTGCTCACCCCGCCCGTGGAGCGCGAGCACCTGGGCGCCGAGATGCCCGAGCCCGACCTGGTGGCCACGCCCGACGACAGCCGCTTCAGCGAGGCGCAGCTCGACGCCGCGATGGCCCTGCTCGACCTGCCCTCCGACGCGCCCCGCCGGCTCTCCGGGCTGCTCGCCGAGGCCCGCCGGAGCGACCCCGAACTCCCTTACCTCGTCGCCCTGTTGGCGGTGCACGCGGCCAGCCCCCCGGTCGGTACCGCCTACCGCCAGGGCGAGCAGCAGCTGCTCTTCGCCGTGGACGACGGCACCGAGCTGGTCGACCCCGAGTTCGGCGGCGCCGACCTCATCGTCGGCACCGCCCTGCTGGACGCGGTCGGGATGGCCGCCGACCGCTCGGAGGGGGCCTGATGCCCGCCGCGCACCGCCGCCGCCCGATACCGGCCGGACCGACCCCGCCGCGCCACGAGATACCCCCGACCGTCCCCCGCAAGGAGCTCCGCCCGTGACCCAGTACGACGCCGACGAGGTGCCCGCGCCCGACCCGGCGCCCGGGACCGGCGAAGCGGCCCGGAGCACCGCCGACGCCCCCGGGCCGGTCCCCGGCCACCCGTTCGCCGAGGCCCCGGCCGCCGCTCCCTTCCCGGCCCCGTTCGACCGCGCGGAAGCACCCGACCAGGTCCGGACGCCGTCGCTCACCCCGGCCGACGCCGCCGACGCCGCCCGGCTCGTCTCCTTCGGCCTCCAGCCCAAGCTGCTGCCGGCCCGGGACGCCGAATACGCCGAGCTGCTGCGCCGCTACCGCGACGAGCCCTCCTTCGCCCGGCTCGCCGACGCAGTCGCCAGCGGTCTCGGTCTGGTCGTCCTGGAGGTCTCCACCCGCGCCGGGATGGCCGTCACCGCCGCCGAGGACTCCGTCTTCGCGGTCCGGATGGGCGACTACGCCCGCCGCGCCTCGGCCGACTCCGCCGACCGCTTCCTGCACGGCCTGGCCCACCTGGCCGTCGCCGCCATGTCCTTCCCCCGCCCCGAGGACCTCGCCGACGACGGCTACATCGGCCGGATCACCGTCAACGGCGTCGACGCCTTCGTCCGGCAGGCGTGCCGCCGCCTGGAGGAGCGCGCCGAGCAGGACGGCGAGAACACCGACCCGGTCACCGAGGCCCCCGGTCTGGAGTCCGCCTGGCGGGTCTACGCCCGCCGCAGCGCCACCGGCGCCACCAAGGACGCCCGGCGACTGGCCGGCTCGACCACCGGCATCATCGCCAAGGCCGTCACCTTCCTCGTCGACTCCGGCTTCCTCCAGCGCACCGGCGACGACGCCGGCGGCGCCTACCGCACCACTGCCCGCTACCAACTCCAGGTCCGCGACATGGCCGGCACCGCCGCCATGGCCGAGCTGCTGGAGCTGGGCATCGTCCCGGTCTCCGACGGCACCGCCTCGCTGCTGCCCGGCGAGGAGACCGACGACCTCGACCTGGTGGCCGAGGCCGGCCTGCCTTTCCACTCCGGCTGACGCCCCCGGCGCCCCACCCGCCCCGACCACCCACACACCAACGAGAGTCCGCCATGTACGAGCTGTCCCGGGTCCGCCTCTACTCCATCGGGCCGGCCGGTGCGCGCTACGCCGACACCGTCCTGGACCTGCGCGGGGTCGGCGCGCCGGTGCCGCAGCCGGCCCCCGCCCAGGCGGACTTCTTCGAGGACGAACCGGTCGGCCCGCCGCGCCGCCCGGCCCCGGCCGGCGTGCTCTTCCTGGAGAACGGCGGCGGCAAGTCCGTCCTGCTGAAGCTGATCTTCTCGGTGATGCTGCCGGGCCACCGCAACACCCTCGGCGGCGCCAGCTCCGGCGTGCTGCGCAAGTTCCTGCTCGCCGACGACTGCGGCCACGTCGCCCTGGAGTGGCAGCACGTCGTCACCGGCGAGAGCGTCGTGGTCGGCAAGGTCAGCGAATGGCGCGGCCGCCAGGTGTCCAACGACCCCCGCAAGTTCGCCGAGGCGTGGTACAGCTTCCGGCCCGGCCCCGGGATGAGCCTGGACTCCCTCCCGGTCGCCGAGGCCACCCTCGTCCGCCCCCGGACCGCGCACGGCGAGGGGGGCTCCGGCGCGCAGGGCCGCCGCCGCACCATGAAGGGCTTCCGCGACGCGCTCACCGACGCCGGCAAGAACTACCCGAACCTCGACGTGGTCTGGGAAGAGGTCCACGAGCGCTGGAACGAACACCTCGGCGACCTCGGCCTGGACCCCGAACTCTTCCGCTACCAGCGCGAGATGAACGCCGACGAGGGCGAAGCGGCCGGCCTGTTCGCGGTCAAGAACGACTCCGACTTCACCGACCTGCTGCTGCGCGCCGTCACCGACACCCGGGACACCGACGGCCTCGCCGACCTCGTCCACGGCTTCGCCCACAAGCTCGGCCGGCGCGCCGAGCTCACCGCCGAACGCGACTTCACCGCCGGCTCACTGGACCTGCTCTCCAAGATCGCCGAGGCCGCCGAGACCCGCGAACGGGCCCGCGAGGTGCACGCCGGCGCCGAACGCCGCACCCGCGCTCTGGCCCAACGGCTGCACGCCCGCGGCACCGAGGAGCGCGGCCGGACCGCCGAGCTGGCCGAGGCGGTCGCCGCCGCCGCGCACCGGGTCACCGACGCCGAACGCGGCCGCGAGCGCCGCGCCCTGGTCTCCGCCGAACTCGCCTACCGGCACGCCTCGTTGGCGCTGGCCGCCGCCGAGAAGGGCGCCGCCGCCCAGCGCCGCGAGCTGAACGACGCCCGGACCCTGCACAGCGCCTGGCAGGCCGCCGAGACCGCGCTGCGGCACCGCGCCGCCGCCGACCGCTCGGCGCGGGTCGCCGCCGCCATCCGGGAGGCCGAGCGGGACGCCGCCCCGGCGCTCGCCGCCCGCGCCACCGCCGCCACCGACCTGGTGCGCGCCCTGCACGGCGCCGCCGAGGCCGGCGAACGCCTCGCCAACGAGGAGGAGGAGCGCTCCGCCGGCCTCCAGGAGGCCGCCGAGTCCGCGCACCGCGACGCCACCAGCGCCGCCACCCACGCCCAGCGCGCCCGCAGCGAGTCCGACCACCTCAAGCAGCGGCTCACCGAGGTCGCGGAGGAGACCGCGGAGGCGGTCCGGGCCGGCTGGCTCGACGCCGCCCAGGGCGCTGACCCCGACACCGACCCGGCCCGCGCCGCGCTCGCCGCCTCCGACGCCGAGAAGACCGCCGTCGAGGCGTGGGACGCGGCCCGCGACGCCGCCCGGCAGGCCACCGACCGGGCCCGCGAGACCGCCGCCCGGCACTCCGCCGCCGAACTCACCGCGGCCCGCGCCGCGGACGCCGCCGAGGCCGCCGAGCGGGCCCACGACGCCGAGCGGCGCGCCGCCGAATCGATCGGCGCCGAACAGCGGCTGACCGAACTCCTCGGCCTGCCCGAGGCGTCGGCGATCGCCCTGCCCGGCCCCCGTACGGCCGACGGCGCCGGATCCGCCGCCCCGCGCCGCGCCGCCGGTCCGCTCACCGCCGAGGAGCTGGACCGCAGCGCCGACGCCCTGCACGAACTGCTGGAGCAGGGCGTCGCCGCCGCCGAGCGGCAACTGTTCGACCTGCGCACGGCCGCCGCCGACGACGCCCGGATCCTGGGCGCGCTGGGCGACGGTGGGCTGCTGCCGCCGGGCCCCGACGTGTTGGCCGCGGTGGAGTACCTTGGCGAGCACGGCGTCCCCGCCCTGCCCGGCTGGCGCTACCTCGCCCAGTCCGTCGACCCGGCCGACCACGCCCGGGTGCTGGCCGCCCGCCCCGAACTCGTCGACGGCGTGATCATCACCGACCCGGCCACCCACGCCCGGGCCCGCGAGGTGCTCGCGCAGGCCGCGCTGCTGCCGCGGTCCGCCGTCGCGGTGGGCACCGCCGCCGCGCTGTTGGCCCCCACCCCGGCCCCCGACGCCCAGGACACCGGCGTGTTCCTCGTGCCGCCGAACCCGGCCATGCACGACGAGTCCGCCGCCGACGAGGAGCGCCGCGCGCTGCGCACCCGCGCCACCGAGCGCGACGAGGAGATCCGGACGCTGGCCGCCCGCCTGGCCGGGGACCGGGCGCTCGCCGCCCGCCTGGGCTCCTGGCGCGCCGGCTGCCCGGCCGGGCGGCTCGTCGAGCTCGCCGAGGCCGCGGCGAGCGCCCGGACCGCGGCCGAGGAGGCCGCCGCGGAGCTGACCGAGGCCCGCGTGGGCCGCGCCGAGGCCGACGAGGTCGCCGCCGAGGCCACCCGGGTGCGCGACGAGCGCCAGGAGGCCGCCCAGCGGGCCCGGCGCGCCGCCGACCTGCTCGCCGGCCTCGCCCACCGGCTGCGCGAGCGCGCCGGCTGGCAGTCCCGGATGCGGGAACTCGCCGACGAGGCGGTGGAGTTCGAGGCCCGCGCCGAGGAGTGCGTGGACCGGGCCCGGGCCGCCGACGAGGACCGCCGGGCCGCCCAGCGGGCCGCCGACGACGCCCGCCGCACCGCCCGCGCGCTGCGCGCCGAGCGCGCCGAGATCGCCGGTGTCCCCGACGACCTGGGCGAGGCGCCCCAGGAGTCGGGCGCCTCGCTGCCCGCGCTCCGCGAGGCGTACCGCGCCGCGTCCCAGCTCTACGAGAAGGTCGGCGTCGGTGCCGACCTGCGCGCCGAGCAGGCCCGCGCCGAGGGCGACGAGTCCGCCGCGCTGGCCGAGCTGAACCGCCTCACCAACAAGGTCCGCACCCGCGCCGAACAGCTGCTGCAGAGCCCGGACGCCGCCGACGGCCCGTCCCGCCAGGCCGCCGCCGGTCGCGCCGAATCGCTGGTGCAGATGCTGGAGACCCGCGCTTCGGCCGCCAGCGAGCAGCTGGGCCGGCTGCGCGGCGAGGCGGAGCGGCTGGCGCCGACCGACGGCGCGGCCCACACCGAACTGCCCGAGGACCTGGTGCCGGCCGACGCCGACCGGGCCAAGGAGCTGCTGCGCACCGCCAACGGCGAACTCGGCACCGCCACCGAGGCGCTGGAGGCCGCCCGCACCGAGCACGAGGAGCTGTTGCGCGCGCACCGCGGCGCCGAGGACGCGGCCGGTGGCTTCGACGAGACGGCCGCCCTCCTGCGCGACCTGCTGCGGGACCACCAGGACGCCGAGGAGGGCGAGGAGACGTCGATCGAGCCGTACGGCGACGGCCTGGCCGCGGCCCGGCAGGCCGCCGCGGAGTCCCGGCGCTCGTTGCGCGGCTGCGCCGGGGACCTCTCCGCCGCCGAGGCCGCGGTCCGCGAGGCCGCCGACGTCCTCGTCCGGCACGCCAACTCCACCCGCTACGAGCAGGTGCGCACCCCCGCCCGGCAGCAGATCCGGGAGCTGCCCGCCGCGGCGCTGCCGGACCACGCCGCCAAGTGGGCGGAGGCGTTCGCGCCCCGCCTGCGGGTGCTCACCGACGAACTCGCCCAGCTGGAGCGGAACCGCGATTCGATCGTCGACCGGCTGCGCGGCCTGGTGGAGTCGTCGCTGACCACGCTGCGCTCCGCCCAGCGGCTGTCCCGACTGCCCGAGGGGCTGGGGGAGTGGTCCGGTCAGGAGTTCCTGCGGATCCGGTTCGAGGACCCCGACCAGGCCACCCTCACCGAGCGGTTGGGCGAGGTCATCGACGAGGCGACCCGCGCGGCGGTCAGGAAGAACAGCGATCTGCGCCGGGACGGGATGTCCCTGCTGCTGCGCGGGGTGCAGGCCGCCCTCCAACCGCGCGGGGTGGCGGTGGAGATCCTCAAGCCGGACGCGGTGCTGCGCGCCGAGCGGGTCCCGGTGGGGCAGATGGGCGACGTCTTCTCCGGCGGCCAGCTGTTGACCGCCGCCATCGCCCTGTACTGCACGATGGCGGCGCTGCGCAGCAACGACCGGGGCCGGGACAAGCAGCGGCACGCCGGCACGCTGTTCCTCGACAATCCGATCGGCCGCGCCAACGCCACCTACCTGCTGGAGCTCCAGCGCGCCGTCGCCGACGCCCTGGGCGTCCAACTGCTCTACACCACCGGCCTGTTCGACACCACGGCGCTCGCGGAGTTCCCGCTGGTGATCCGCCTGCGCAACGACGCGGACCTGCGGGCCGGCCTGAAGTACATCAGCGTCGAGGAGCACCTGCGTCCGGGCCTGCCGCAGCCGGACCCGTCCGGCGAGGTGGTGCACGGGCAGATCACCGCGACGCGGATGTACCGCCGTCCGGAGGAGGCGGCACCGGCGGAGCCGGCCACCGGCTGAGGGGCCGCCCGGGCGGGGCGGCCACCGCGCCCGGGCTCAGCCGGCGTACCCCATGCGGCGGGAGAGTTCGGCGGCGGCCTGCACCGCCGCCTTCGCCAGCTCCGGGAGGCGTTCCCGGGCCATCCGGTAGGCGGGCCCGGAGACGCCGATCGCGCCGATGACCGTCCCGTCGTACGAGCGGACCGGCGCCGCGACGGCGTTCAGCCCGGTCTCGAACTCCTCGACGGTGCAGGCGAACCCGTCCTCGTGGGCGGCGGCCAGCTGCTCCCGCACGGCGGCCGCGGTGGTCAGGGTGCCGTCGGTGAACCGCGGCAGCGTGCGGCCCAGCAGCGCCTCGCGGCGCTCCCGCGGCAGGTGGGCCAAGAGGACCTTGCCGCTGGCGGTGGCGTGCAACGGGGTGCGCCGGCCCAGCCAGTTGTGGGCGGTCACCGCGGCGGAGCCCCGGGCCTGCATGATGTTGACCGCGGCATCGCCGTCCAGCACCGCGATGTTGGCGGTCTCCCCGGTCTCGTCGGCCAGCGCCCGGCAGACCGGCTGGCCCTCCTGGGAGATGTCGAGGCGGATCGCCGCGGCGCCGGCCAGCCGCAGCACCCCGGAGCCCAGGAAGTACTTGCCGCGCTCCTTCTCCTGCTCGACCAGGCCGCGGTTCTCCAGGACGCCCAGGATCCGGAAGGCGGTCGACTTGTGGACGCCCAACTCGTCGGCGAGTTCGGTGACCCCGGCCTCGCCCAGCCGCGCCAGGCTCTCCAACACGCTCACCGCGCGGTCCACGGACTGTACGGAACCGCTCCCGCGTCTGTCCTCGGCGCGTCCGTCCGCCGGGTCCGTCGTCTTCGCCATGGCTGTCGCCTCACCACCCCGTCGCCCCCGACGGGCACGCCGTGGGGCCGCTCTCCGGAAGGCCCTTGACGCGGGCTCCCCCGACTTGGATTCTGTTGCGCATCGCGCGATGCGATGCGCAATTCACAACGCCATGATACCGATCAGTGTGAGGGGGGCCAGATGTTTCCCGTCTGCCGCATCGAGGATCTGCCGGTCGGCGAATCCGTCCGGATCCAGATCGACGACACCACACCCGCCATCGCCGTCTTCCACACCGAGGACGGGCTCTACGCCGTCGACGACACCTGCAGCCACCAGGACGCCTCGCTCTCCGAGGGCTGGGTCGAGGGCTGCTTCGTCGAATGCCCGCTGCACGCCGCCCTGTTCGACCTGCGCACCGGAGCGCCGACCTGCCTGCCCGCCCGCCGCCCCGTGCGCACCCACGAGGTCGGGGTGCTGGACGGAACGGTCCACGTGCGGCCCGCCGTGCGTGAAGGGGCGGTGGCCTGACCGCCGACCCGGTCGGGGCGCTGGCTCGTCACGCCGCTGCGCGGTCCGTCCGCGACGGCTCCTGCGACGGCCGGCGCCCCCGCCGGCGGGCCCGTCGGCGCTCCCGCCGCAGCTCCCGGGCGGTGCTGCTCGGCTCCGACCGCACCCCGTGCCGCTGCACCCAGACCTGCCGGGTCACCCACACGTCCAGCACGCCCCAGGTCGCCACGATGGTGCTGGCGACCGTGCACAGGACCGCGGGGAACGCGAACCAGGACCCCGCGAGCGTGCACAGGAAGGCCACCATGGCCTGGATCAGGGTGATCGCCACGATGATCACGGCCCGCACCGCCGCGGTGCGTACCGGGTCGGCCATCCGGCGCCGGCTCGCCGGCTCCTCCCGCCACAAAGGACGCCTGTCGCGGTCCATAGCGTCACACTCCCCGCACTCTCCCCGGACCCTGCCCCGCCGCCCGACCCCTCGGTGGCTGCCCGGGTTTCACCGGATACATGCCACACGGACCGGCCCGCTGTCCACTCGGCGTCCCCCTCAGCCACCACGCACCGGGGTGCGCGGAAGCATCCGGGCGGGACGGCACCGGCCGCGCGCCCCGGGTGGCCATAGCCACACTCGACGGCCGGCCGGCCGGGCATCGCCGGACATCTCATGACGATCCCGCCCCGCCGACGTGCCCCGCTGCTGCGCCGGGCCTACGGATCGGTCGCCCGACAGTAGTAGGCTCACGCCGCTGTTGACGGAACACCACCCCCGAACGCGCGGGGTTGACGTAGGGGAGGCCATGCGCTTTCGCGGGAAGTCGGTCCGCCGGAAGATCGTGGCGCTGCTGCTCGTGCCGCTGGTGTCCCTGACGCTGATGTGGACGATCACGACGTACGTCGCCGGGCGGGAAGCCAACCAACTCCTCGATGTCGGCACCGTGGTCCGCAACCTCGGCTACCCGGTCGAGGACACCATCCAGGCCATCCAGCGCGAACGCCGCCAGAGCCTGCTGTACCTCGCCGACCGCCGCGGCGCCAACGCGCTCAGCGAACTCCACCACCAGACCCGGGCCACCGACGACGCCGTGGCCCGGCTGCACGACAACGTGGACACCCCGGACGTCCGCGCGGACCTGGCCGGTTCGGCCGTCGGCCGGCTCGACGACCTGGTCAGGGGCCTGGACGGACTGGAGGACCTGCGCACCCAGGTCGAGGACAACCGGCTCGGCCGCGAAGAGGCCATGGAGTCCTACAACGCCGTGGTCGACCCCGCCTACGACCTGCTCGCCGCCCTCCACGCCCTGGAGAACGTCGAGATGGACAAGCAGGGCCGGGCGCTGGTCAACCTCACCCGCGCCCGGGAGGCGTTCTCCCGCGAGGACGCCCTGATGTCCGCGATCCTCGCCTCCGGCAGCATCAGCAAGCGCGACCAGCGCGCGCTCTCCGACCGGATCGCCGAGCGCCGCATCCTCTACGCCACCAACCTGCCGCTGCTGCCCGCCGCCGACCGCGGCGTCTTCGAGGACTACTGGCACTCCGCCGGCGCCCGCGAACTCACCTCCCTCGAGGACCGGGTGATCGCCGCCGACCCGTCGACCGCCGCGCGCACGGTCAACGCCGACCGCTGGAACACCGCCGCGGAGCAGGTCCTCGGCGACCTCGGCCGGTTGGGCAGGGACGCCGGCGACCGCTATCAGGAGCGGGTCGCACCGATCGCCACCCGGATCGTCTTCAAGGCCGTCGCCACCGGCGTCCTCGGCTTCGTGGCGCTCATGGTCTCGGTCGTCGTCTCGCTGCGCATCGGCCGCCGGCACGTCCGGGACCTGACCCGCCTGCGCAAGACCGCCCACGAGATGTCCGGCGTCCGACTGCCGAGCGTGATGCGCCGCCTGGCGGCCGGCGAACGGGTCGACGTCGAGACCGAGGCGCCCCGCCTGGAGTTCGGCCCGGACGAGACCGGCCAGGTCGGGCAGGCGCTCAACACCCTCCAGCGGGCCGCCGTCGAAGCCGCCGTCAAACAGGCCGACATGCGCCGCGGCGTCTCCGAGGTGTTCGTCAACCTCGCCCGCCGCAACCAGGTCCTGCTGCACCGCCAACTGACCCTCCTGGACGCCATGGAACGGCGCACCGAGGACACCGACGAACTCGCCGACCTCTTCCGGCTCGACCACATGACGACCCGCATGCGGCGGCACGCCGAGGGCCTGGTCATCCTCTCCGGCGCGGCCCCCTCCCGGCAGTGGCGCAAGCCGGTCCAGCTGATGGACGTGGTGCGGGCGGCGGTCGCCGAGGTCGAGGACTACGAACGCATCGAGGTCCGCCGGCTGCCGCGCCTCGCGGTGGACGGCCCCGCGGTCTCCGACCTCACCCACCTCGTCGCGGAACTCCTGGAGAACGCCACCGTCTTCTCCCCGCCGCACACCGCCGTGCAGGTCCTGGGCGAACGGGTCTCCAACGGCTACGCCCTGGAGATCCACGACCGCGGCCTGGGCATGGCCCCCGACCAACTGCTGGACGCCAACCTCCGGCTCGCCGAGACCCCCGAGTTCGAGCTGTCCGACACCGACCGGCTCGGCCTGTTCGTCGTCAGCCGGCTCGCCCAGCGCCAGGGCGTGCGGGTCTCCCTCCAGCCCTCGCCGTATGGCGGCACCACCGCCGTGGTCCTCGTCCCCGGCACGCTCCTCACCGACACCGGCGAGGGCGCCCGCGACACCGGTCCGACCGCCGTCGACACCGCGGCCGAGACCGCCGAGGATGCCGCGACCGCCGCCCTCGACCCGCTCGCCCAGGTCCCGGTGCCGCTGCCCCGGCGCACCCGGCGGGGCGTCCTGGACGGGCCGGTCGAGCCGGAGGCGCCGGTGACGCCCGACGAGCAGGACGCGGCGGACCGCGCCGACGACGGGACCACCCCCTTCCCGGCCCTGCCGCGCCGCCGGACCGGCCGGGCGGCGTCCGGCGGCCCGAAGGCCGTGCGCGACGCCGCCGACGTCCCGTCCGGCGAACAGCACCAGCAGGCCGGCGACCAGGCACCGACCGGTGCCCCCGCCCCGCTGCCGCGCCGGCCCCGCACGCCGGTCCTGGTCGCCGACCACGGCCGGACGGTGGACGGCGCGCGGACCCCGGACGCCCCGCGCGACAAGGAGCGCCCGTCGTCGTCCGCGCCGTCGCGGCCCACCGCCGCGCACACCCCCCGGGACGCGCCGGCCGACGGCACCCCGGCCGACGGCACCCCCGCCCCGACCGCCACCCCCACCGGCCTGCCCCGCCGGGTGCGCCAGGCCAGCCTGGCCCCGCAGCTCAGGACCGACCAGGGCGCCGAGCCCCCGGTGGACCAGCCGGCCGCGGCGGCCGCACCGGCCGCGGACGACCGGGACGCCGAGGCGGTCCGGGCCCGGATGTCCTCGCTCCAGCGCGGCTGGCAGCGCGGCCGGCGGGAGAACGGCGAGGCCCCCCACACCCCCACACCCCCGGACCCGGGCACCCCAGACGGTGCCGCCGGGGGCGCAACAGCACCACGAACCACATCGGGAGAGGACGGTCCATGACCGCACCGAAGGCAGCCGCTTCCACCACCGCCTCGCCGCACGGATCCGGGGAGTTGAACTGGCTCCTGGACGAGTTGGTCGAACGGGTCGGCAGCATCCGCCAGGCACTGGTCCTCTCCAGCGACGGCCTGGCCACCGGCGCGTCCAAGGACCTCACCCGCGAGGACAGCGAGCACCTGGCCGCGGTGGCCTCCGGCTTCCACAGCCTCGCCAAGGGCGTCGGCCGGCACTTCGACGCCGGGCAGGTCCGACAGACCATGGTCGAGCTGGACGACGCGTTCCTCTTCGTCAGCGCTGCCGGCGACGGCAGTTGCCTGGCGGTCCTCGCCGACGCCGACTCCGACGTCGGGCTGGTCGCCTACGAGATGACCCTGCTCGTCAAGCGGGTGGGCACCCACCTGGGCACCGCGCCCCGGTCCTGACCGGCCGGCCGAGTACGACTACGGTGACGCCATGACCGAGCAGGAGGGCCGGCCGGCACCGGAACGCCATCCGGCCCGTTGGTTCGACGACGACGCGGGGCCCGTCGTCCGTCCGTACGCGATGACGCGCGGGCGCACCCGCACGGCCGCCGAGGGGCGGTTGGACCTGATCGCGCTGGTGGTCGCGGAGAGCCGGGCCGAGGGGACGATCACGGACCAGACGCTCTCGCCGGAGCACGTCGACATCGTCGAACTGTGCCGCGACGCGCCGCAGTCGGTCGCCGAGCTGGCGGCCGAGTTCGACCTGCCGGTCGGCGTGGTCCGGGTCCTCATCGGCGATCTGCTGGACGCCGGGCTGGTCCACGTCACCCGCCCGGTGCCGCCGGCGGAGCTCCCGGACGAGCAGGTGCTGCGCGAGGTCATCGACGGCCTGCGCGCGCTGTGACGGCGCGGCCGGACGCCGCCGCGGACCGCACCACCGCCCGCCCCTGACCCGGGCGGGCGGCGCCCGTCCCCGGCCCGCACCACCCCGCGCCAGGCGTGCCCGGTGCCCGACTACGGTTGCCGTGATCATCCGTCACCCCCCGCCGGCCGGCACACCGTGCCCGACCCCGGACCCCAGGAGCCCCACCATGGCCGCCGACCCCACCCCCGTCACCCGCCTGCGACTGACCGCCGGACCGTACACCTTCGACGCACTGGCCAGCGGCCCGGCCGACGGCGAGGTCGTGCTGCTGCTACACGGCTGGCCCGAGTTCGCCGACTGCTGGCACGCCGTCCTGCCCGCCCTGGGCGCCGCCGGCTACCGCGCGCTCGCCGTCGACCAGCGCGGCTACTCCCCGGACGCCCGCCCGCCGCGGATCGCCGACTACGCCGTCCCCGAACTCGTCGCCGACGCCCTCGCCTTCGCCGACTCCCAGGGCGCCGAGCGCTTCCACGTCGTCGCCCACGACTGGGGCGGCATGGTCGCCTGGGCGCTGGCCGGCGCGCACCCCGAGCGGCTGGCGTCGCTGACCGTGCTCGCCACGCCGCACCCCGAGGCGCTCAACCGCGCGGCCGCCGGCGACCCCGAACAGCACCACCGGCTGGACTACGTCCGCTTCTTCCGCCGCCCGGACGGCGCCGCCGAGGCGTCCCTGCTCGCCGACGACGCGGCCCGCCTGCGCGCCGTCTACGGCGGCAAGGTCCCCGCCGAACTGGTCGAGTCCAACGTGCGGCGGCTCGCCGAGCCCGGTGCGCTGACCGCGGCTCTGAACTGGTACCGCGCCCCCGAGTCGGTGATCTCCGTGCCCGCCGGGCGGATCGCGGTGCCCACCCTGTTCCTGTGGGGCAGCGAGGACGTCGCCCTGGGCCGCGGCGCGGCCGAGTCGACGGGGGAGTGGGTGGACGGCCCGTACCGCTTCGAGGCCCTGGAGGGCGTCAGCCACTGGCTGCCCGAGGAGGTCCCGGCACGCGTCACCCCGCAGATCCTCGACCACCTCGCCGCCCACCGGCAGGACTGAGCCGCCCGCCGCGCGGTCCTTTTGGGGCGGTTGGCGGCCTCTGCCCGGCTGCCGGACCGGGCCGGCAGGCCCTCAAGTGGGCGCCGTACGAAGCACGTTGTACGGTGCAGGGGCGACCGCCGTCGGTGGTCGCCCCTGCACGGGCCGCCCGGGGACACCTGGCGTCGCCCCCTGCGCGTCCCGCATCCTCGGCAACCACGAGAAGGAATCCCATGGTCTGGCGTTCTGAGCGCCATCGCCGGTCCGCCCCGGTCGAGCCGGTGACACTCAAGATCCTCGTCGCCGGCGGGTTCGGCGTCGGCAAGACCACCCTGGTGGGCGCGGTCAGCGAGATCCGACCGCTGCGTACGGAGGAGCGGCTCACCGAGGCCGGTCGCCCGGTCGACGACCTGCACGGCGTCGAGGCCAAGTCCACGACCACCGTCGCGATGGACTTCGGCCGGATCACCGTGCACGAGGGACTGGTCCTGTACCTCTTCGGCACCCCCGGCCAGGACCGCTTCTGGTTCCTGTGGGACGAGTTGGCCCGTGGCGCGCTCGGCGCGGTCGTGCTCGCCGACACCCGCCGGCTGGCGGACAGCTTCGCCGCCATCGACTACTTCGAGCGCCGCGGCCTGCCCTTCGTCGTCGCCGTCAACTGCTTCGACGGCGCCGACCGCTACCCCGTCGACGCCGTCAAGGACGCCCTGGACCTCGACCCCGCCGTCCCGGTGGTGCTCTGCGACGCCCGCGCGCAGGACTCGGCCCGGGACGTGCTGGTCGCCGTCGTCGAGCACGCGATGCGGCGCGGCGCCCAACGGCGGGAGCCCGCCCTGCGCTGACCGGCGCCCCGGGACCGCGCCGGCGCCGCGCGGCCCGACCGCATGGTCCCGACTGCGCCGCCCCGACCCGCGCTTCCCTGACAGGGCGCGGAAGTACGGCCCGCACCCCGCCGCCCGGGGTGCGGGCCGTACGCCTGTCGGACCGCCCGGCCACGAGCAGGTGCCCGCCGACGGCTCGTCCCCGGCCGCGCTGTGAGACCTATGCGCGGGGCGTGCTCGCCGGCGGTTCCGGCCGGGGCGCATGCGGCCGGAACCGAGCGGGTCGACCGCGATCCCGCCCCGAAGTCCCGGTGTGCCGCGCCTGTTCCGGTGCGCGTTCTTGTTCCCGTTCGCGAGGTACTGCGTGCGTGCGCGTGCCACGGCTGGGGGCCCACACCAGAGCAAGTGCCGCGACCCCGGCGGTGATGAGGAACATGGCTCGCAGGCCATGGTGTTCGGCGTACGCGCCGAGCAGCGCGGGCCCCGCGATGGTGCCCAGCCCCAGGCAGAAGACGGTGATGCTGAAGCCGGCAGTGGGCCGCTCGGGAAAGACGCGGTAGCTCCACACCGCGAGAAGCCCGGAGCCGGCCATGAAGCTCGGGCCGTAGAGCAGGGCGGAGAGGGCGACCGGCGATGGCCGGGGAGGCTGCCCGCCCGGCTGTCGGGCGGTGCGCGACGGTCAGCCGGCGGTCCGCGCACCTTCCCGTCCCGTCGGCGCACGGTCCTCGGCCCCGTCCACGCCCACGGCCGCCGCCGGGTCCACCGCCGCCGCGGGTCCCGGTACCCGCGCGGCCGCCCCCCGCCGCACCTCGGTGCGCGTCGACCCCGGCCGCCCCACCACCCAGCTCGCCCCCGGCAACTCCTTGGCGGCCTTCTTCAGCGGCGCCAGCGCGGCCGCCGCCGGACCGTGGCCGGTGACGCTCCCGGGGGGACAGACCACCGTCGCCAGCGACAGCGTCACCGGCATCTCGCCCGCCGACCACGCCACGTCGAGCAGTGTCTTGGCGAACGGCTCCAGCCCGTCCGGTTCGGCCAGTACCAGGAAGTCGTCGCCGCCGATGTGCCCCACCCGGCTGGCCGGCTCGCCCGCCGCCACCTCCGCCAGCGTCCGCCCCACCGACCGGATCAGCTCGTCCCCCGCCGCGAAGCCGGCACCGTCGTTGACCTGCTTGAACCCGTCGACGTCCAGCCAGCTCAGGGCGATCTCCCGCCCCTCGGCGATCCGCCGGTCCACCTCGCTGTTGACGGCGTCCGACCCCGGCAGCCGGGTCAGCGGATTGAGCCGGGCCGCCTCCTCCACCCGGCTCTCGGCCAGGGCCCGCAGGATGTCGGCGAGGTGCACCACCCCGATGCAGCGGCCGCGCTCGTCCACCACCGCCACGTCGTCCCCGGTCCGGTCCCGCTCGCCGTCGGCGATCATGTCCAGTACCTGCCAGGCGGTGGCGTCCGCGCCCACCGTCCGCGGCCGGTCCGCCAGCCGCAGCGCGGGCCGGTCCGCGTACAGCGCGTGCCCGTACCGCCCGGAGAGCGAGAGCAGGAACCGGTCCCGGTCGATCGCCCGCACCGGCACCCCGTCGGCGTCCACCAGCAGCACCCCCGACACCTCGGGGAACCCGGTCAGATGGCTGCGCACCGCCCCCGCCGACGCGCCCATCGGCAGCAGCGCGGCCGGTTGGAGGAACTGCGCCACCGGCGGACCCGACGGCGCCCGGTCCGGTACCCGCCGGCCGCTGACCGGCGGTGGGAGCGCGGCCGGCACGTACACCTCGGTCGCCGCCCGCCGCGACGGCGGCGCGAACAGGTGCCCCTGCGCCAGCTGCACCCCGGCCTCCCGCACCGCCGCGTACTGCCGTTCGGTCTCCACCCCCTCGATGGCCAGCAGCCCGCCCACCCGCTCGCACAGCTGCCGCATCGCGGCCACCGCCGCCTGCCGCCCCGGGTCGCGCTCCAGCCGCACGCACAGCGAGCGGTCCAACTTCACCAGGTCCGGGGCGAGTTCGCCCAGCATCCGCAGCGGCAGGTCGCCGTCCCCGACCCCGTCGGCGCAGATCCGGTAGCCCGCGTCCCGCAGCCCGGCCACCGCGGCCAGCAGCTCCTGCTCCGGAACCTGGGTGAACGGCCCCACCAGATCCAAGGTGATCTCCCACGGCCGCCGGCCCGCGGCCCGCACCGCCGCACCCAACGACGCCAGCTCCGGCCGCTTCGCCACCGTCCCCGCGAAGACGTTGACGTGCAGCGGCAGCAGCGTCTCCTGCTCCGCCGCGGCCTGCACGGCGAGCGCCGCCAACTCCGCGTCCAGATCGGGGCACTGGCGCGCGCAGGCCAGCACGTCGACCTCGCCGTCCTCGGGTCTGGCGAGGGGCTCCAGCGCGGCGACCGACCCGGTCGCGAGGTTCACCACGGGCTGGAAAGCGAAGCGGAGCTGGTCCGTCCAGGCAGGCACGAGCAGCAGGATGCCCCTCCCGGGACGCCGGCGCCGCCG
The DNA here is from genome assembly GCF_046549115.1 of Streptomyces sp. x-19. Taxonomy (NCBI): domain Bacteria; kingdom Bacillati; phylum Actinomycetota; class Actinomycetes; order Kitasatosporales; family Streptomycetaceae; genus Streptomyces; species Streptomyces sp. x-19. Next base: position 171,014 of record NZ_JAJPWK010000016.1, read on the forward strand.
CGTTCACGCACTGTTCACACATCCTTCCGGAGCGTGCCGCGGGCGGGGTGCGGCCGGGCCGTCGGGCCCACCTTTGACGCCACGTCAGTCACGAGGGCGTCCTCCCTGCCGACGCGTAACGCCGGTACAGTCACCGGCGCGCTCACACCGCTCACGAGAGGGCCCGCCCGTGACCGAAGCCGCCCGCACCGACGGCCACCCCCCGCACCCCGAGGCTGCCCCGGGCACCCCCGCAGTCCGACTCACCGCCCTCACCAAGGACTACACCAGCCGGGCGACCGGCACCGTCCGCGCCCTCGACGCCGCCGAACTCACCATCGAGCAAGGCGAGTTCTTCTCGCTCCTCGGCCCGTCCGGCTCCGGCAAGACCACCCTGCTGCGCCTCATCGCCGGCTTCGAACACCCCACCGCCGGCCGGATCGACCTCGCCGGCCGGGACGTCACCGCCCTCCCGCCCAGCCGCCGTGACGTCCACACCGTCTTCCAGGACTACGCCCTCTTCCCACACATGACCGTGGAGCAGAACGTCGCCTACGCGCTCACCGTCCGCGGCGTACGGAAGGCCGAACGGCTCGCCAGGGCCCGCGAAGCCCTGCACACCGTCCAACTCGACGACCACGCCCGGCACCGCCCCGCCCAGCTCTCCGGCGGTCAACGACAGCGCGTCGCCCTGGCCCGCGCCCTGATCGACCGCCCCGCCCTCCTGCTCCTCGACGAACCACTGGCCGCCCTCGACCGCCGGCTCCGCCACGAACTGCAGCGCGAACTGGCCCGCCTCCAGCGCGCCACCGGCGTGACCTTCCTCCTCGTTACCCACGACCAGGAGGAGGCCCTCACCCTCAGCGACCGGCTCGCCGTCCTCGACCACGGCCGGCTCGTCCAGACCGGCCCGCCCCGGGACCTCTACGACCGCCCGGCCACCGCTTTCGTCGCGGCCTTCGTCGGCACCACCAACCTGGTCCGCGACGCCACCGCGGTCCGCCTCATGGGCGCACCCGGCACCTACAGCATCCGCCCCGAACGCCTCCGCATCGCCGTCCCCGGCACCCCGGACGCCATCCCCCGACCGGGCGAGCGGACCACCCCCGGCCGGATCACCGGCATCGCCCACGCCGGCGCCCACACCCGCTTCACCGTCCGCCCCGACCCCGACGGCGACGAACTCACCGTGCTGCACCTGAACACCTCCGCACTGCCCGACGCCGCCGGCCCCGGCGCCGGCGTCCACGTGCTGTGGCGCACCGACGACGCCCGCCGGCTGCCGGAGTGACATCCCGGTGAGGCCCTCTGGTGGCGGACCGTCGTCATCCGGATACTGACGGGGACCGACGGTCGGGTGCGACGGGAGAGTTCGGCATGCGCAACGCGAAGTTCTGGACCGCCTCGATGGGGATCGGCACACTGCTGCTCGCCACGGCCTGCGGCAGCGGCACCGGTGGCCAAGGTGCCACCGCGCAGCGCAGCGTCGGCAAGGGGGAGGGCCGGGTCAACATCATCGCCTGGGCCGGATACGCCGAGGACGGCTCCAACGATCCCAAGGTCGACTGGGTGCACCCCTTCGAGAAGAGCACCGGCTGCCAGGTCAACACCAAGGTCGCCGGCACCTCCGACGAGATGGTCGCACTGATGAAGACCGGCCAGTACGACACCGTCTCCGCGTCCGGCGACGCCACCCTGCGCCTGATCGCGGCCAAGGACGTCGCCCCCGTCAACACCGACCTCGTCCCCAACTACCGGGACATCTTCAGCGGCCTGAAGATGCGGCCGTTCAACTCCCGCAACGGGCAGACGTACGGCATCCCGCACGGCCGCGGCGCCAACCTCCTCATGTACCGCACCGACCGGGTCACCCCGGCCCCCGACTCCTGGAAGGCCGTCTTCGACGACGCCGCCAAATACCCCGGCAAGGTCACCGCCTACGACTCGCCCATCCACATCGCCGACGCCGCCCTCTACCTCATGAAGACCGACCCGGCCCTCGGCATCAAGGACCCCTACGCGCTCGACCAGACCCAACTCGGCGCCGCCGTAGCCCTGTTGAAGAAGCAACGACGCAGCATCGGTGAATACTGGAGCGACTACCAGAAGGAAGTCACCGCCTTCAAGAGCGGCGACAGCGTCATCGGCGACGCCTGGCAGGTCATCGCCAACACCGCCCTCGCCGAAAAGGCCCCGGTGAAGGCCGTCCTCCCCAAGGAAGGCGCCACCGGCTGGTCCGACACCTGGATGATCTCCGCCAAGGCCGCCCACCCCAACTGCGCCTACAAATGGCTCAACTGGATCGTGTCGCCCAAGGTCAACGCCCAGGTCGCCAGCTACTTCGGCGAAGCCCCCGCCAACGCCAAGGCATGCCGGGAAACCACCGACCCGCACCACTGCGCCACCTACCACGCCGACGACGAGAACTACTACCGCCGCGTGCACTTCTGGACCACCCCCACCCGCCAGTGCCTCGACGGCCGCACCGACACCACCTGCACCGACTACGCCCAGTGGACCCGCGCCTGGACGGAGATCAAGGGCTGACCCGGCCCACCACGATGGCCCCCGCACCCCGCCACCGGGGCCGGCTCGCGGCCCTCCTCGCCCCGCCCCTCCTCTGGCTGGTCCTCGCCTACCTCGGCTCCCTCGCCGTCCTCCTCCTCTCCGCCTTCTGGACCACCGACCCCTTCACCTCCGACGTCCTCCACACCTGGACCCCCGACAACTTCCACGAACTGCTCACCACCCCCGTCTACCGCACCGTCGCCGTCCGCACCGTCGGCATCGCCCTCGCGGTCACCCTCCTCGACGCCCTGCTGGCCCTCCCCATGGCCTACTTCACGGCCCGGATCGCCACCGGCCGACTGCGCAGAGCCCTCCTGGTCGCCGTCCTCACCCCGCTGTGGGCCGGCTACCTGGTCAAGGCGTACGCCTGGCGCGTACTGCTCAGCGACCACGGCCTGATCAACGCCGCCCTCGCCCCGTTCGGCCTGCGCGGCCCCGGCTACGGCACCACCGCCGTGGTCATCGTGCTCGCCTACCTCTGGCTGCCGTACATGATCCTGCCGGTGCACGCCGCCCTGGAACGGCTGCCCGTCCACCACCTCGAAGCCTCCGCCGACCTCGGCGCCGGCACCCTGCGCACCCTCCGCTCGGTGATCGCCCCCACCGTCCGCCCCGCCCTCCTGGCCGGCTCGGTCTTCACCTTCTCGCTCAGCCTCGGCGACTACCTCACCGCCCAGATCGTCGGCGGCCGCACCCAACTCCTCGGCAACGTCATCGCCTCCCAGGTCACCCTCGACCTGCCGCTCGCCGCCGCACTGTCCACCGTCCCCGTCGCCCTCGTCGTCGGCTACCTCGCCGCCGTCCGCCGGGCCGGCGCGCTCGACCAGCTCTAGCCCCCAGGAGGCCCGGTGCACCTGTCACGCACCGCCCGTGCCGTGCTCGGCGCCGTGACCGCAGCCGGCCTCGCCCTGATCCACCTCCCGCTGCTCCTGGTCGTGCTGAACTCCGTCAACGCCGACCGGTCGTTCGCCTGGCCGCCGCCCGCGCTCACCGGCGAGTGGTGGGCGCGGGCCCTCCACACCGCCGGCGCCCGCGACGCGCTCGCCACCTCACTGCGGGCCGGCCTGGGCGCCACCGCCGTGGCCCTGGTCCTCGGCAGCCTCGCCGCCTTCGCCGTCCACCGTCACCGCTTCTTCGGCCGACAGACGGTGTCGTTCCTGCTCGTGCTGCCGCTCGCGCTGCCCGGCATCGTCACCGGCATCGCCCTCAACGCCGCGTTCCGCACCGTCCTCGCACCCCTGGGCATCGGCTTCGGTCTGTTCACCGTCATCGTCGGCCATGCGACCTTCTGCGTCGTCATCGTCTTCAACAACGTCGCCGCCCGGCTGCGCCGGATCGCCCCCTCGCTCGCCGAGGCGTCCGCCGACCTCGGTGCCCGCCCCTGGCAGACCCTCCGCCACGTCACCCTCCCCGCGCTCGCCCCGGCCCTGTTCGCGGGTGCCCTGCTGGCCTTCGCGCTCTCCTTCGACGAGGTGGTGGTGACCACCTTCACCGCCGGCGCCGGCACCAAGACCCTGCCGATCTGGATCTACGAGAACCTCGCCCGCCCCAACCAGGCCCCGGTCGTGGACGTCGTCGCCACCGTCCTCATCGCACTCTCGGTGATCCCCGTCTACGCCGCCCAGCGGCTCTCCTCGGACCCGGCCGGCGGACGCCTCTGAGGACGCCCGCCGGCACCGCACCCGGCATCCGCCCGGAAGGGCACCCGGGCGCACGCCCAGGACTCAGCGACGCTCCAGCGAACTCCGGGCGACTGGGAAATCGAAGTAGGTGTCCGGGAACGTCTCCGGCGAGAACGTGTAGTGCCACCACTCGTCCGCGTAATTCACGAACCCGGCCCCCTCCAGCCCCGCCTTCAACAGCAGCCGATGGGCCCGCTGCGTCCCCGTTATCCGCGGATCGAGGGTGTGCGCGAGAGTGTCGAAACAGTCGAACCCGGTCCCCATGTCCAGGGAATTGTCCGGGAAACGGCTCGCCTTGGGCCCGAAGCACGACGTCAGCGGCTCCCCGGGCACGTACGGCCGGGTCGGCACCGCCGGCAGCCTGACCAGCGTCAGATCGACCGTACTGCCCCTGCTGTGACCGGACTTCTCCGCGATGTACCCGTCCCGGAACAGCACCGACTTGTCCACCCGCGGATAGAACTCCGCCTTCATCCGCTGGTCCGACAGGTCCTTCGCCCAGGCCACGAAGTGGTCGACGGCCCGCTGCGGGCGGTAGCAGTCGTAGACCTTGAGGGAGTAGCCGCGCCGCAGGAAACCGACCTGCGCCCGGTGCAACGCCCGCGCCGCGTCCCGGGTGAGCAGGCACAGCGGCTCGCGGTACCCCGTCACCGGTACGCCCATGAAATCGTGCGGCGTGGCGTACCGGATCTCCTGGATGATCGTGGGATCGACGTCGCGCAGCGCCACGAACTCCCTCGGCGCCCTGGGACCGTCGGCGCCGGCGGGGTGCGACGGCGGCGCGGCGGCGGGCCCCGCCGCCGCGTTCGACGGGACGACGGCGACGGTCAGCAGGGCGGCGGCAGCGGCGGCCAGGCCGCGCCAGGCGGCAGCAAGTCTCGGCATGCCTCCTCGTCTACCAGGCGCGGCGGTCACGGGGAACCCCCTCGCCGACCACCGGCCCCCACACCCCTCCGCCCCGCCCAACGGGCCCGCCCCGCAACCCCGTTACCCGTCGACCGCCCCCGGGTCCTCCCCGGGCAGCCCCCGCACCCGCACCGGATACCCCACCGGGCCCCCGTCCCGCCGCTCCACGACCACCCGACCGCCGTCCCACCGGCTGGTGAACCGCTCCACCTCCGGCCGCCGCCAACCGTCCCCGCAGTCCGGCACCACCACCCCGCCGCCCGTACGCCCGACCGCCGGCGCCCACGCCTCCAACTCCGTCCCGCCGTCCGCCCCCGTCACCGGCAGCACGGCACCGGCCCGCGCCAACACCGGAATGCGGGACAGCGGCGCCTCCACCCACACCCGCCCCGGCCCGTCGTAGGCCCGCCCGGTCGCGGTGTCGTACCACCGGCCGCGCGGCACCCGCACCGCCCGCCGCACCGCCCCCGCCTCCAACACCGGCGCCACCAACAGCGCGTCCCCCAACAAGAACGCGTCCGTACAGTCCCGCAACGCCCGGTCCCGCGGCGAACTCCACCACACCGGCCGCACGTACGGCGCCCCCGACAGCCGCGCCAACTGCCCCAACGTCACGAAGTACGGCAACAGCCGGGTCCGCTCCCGCAGCGCCGCCCCCGCGTGCGCCAGCACCTCCGCCCCGTACTCCCACGGCTCCCGCCGCCCCGCCCACAACGCCGAATGCGTACGGAACAGCGGCAGGTACGCCCCCAACTGAAACCACCGCAGATACAGCTCCGGCGACGGCACCCCCGAGAACCCGCCCACGTCCGGCCCGCTGTACGGCACCCCGCACAACCCCAACCCCAACACCAGCGACAACGACGCCCGCAGCCCCGGCCACCCGGTCGCCACGTCCCCCGACCACGTCCCCCCGTACCGCTGGAGCCCCGCCCAGCCCGACCGGGAGAACAGGAACGGCCGCTCCCCGGGCCGCAGTTCGCACAGCCCCTCGAAAGCCGCCTGCGCCATCGCCAACCCGTAGACGTTGTGCGCCTCCCGGTGGTCGCCACCGTGCCCCTCCAGGTCGTGCCGCGCCGACCGGGGCAGCGTCGCCTCCCCGAAGGCCGCGAACGACACCGGCTCGTTCATGTCGTGCCACACCCCGGCGAAGCCCTGCGCCAGCCGCTCCGCGTACAGCGCCCCCCACCACTTGCGCACCCGCGGATCGGTGAAGTCCGGGTACACCGACTCACCCGACCACACCTCCCCCCGCACCAGCTGCCCCTGCGCGTCCCGCACGAACGCGTCCACCGCCGCCCCGCCGTCGTACACCGCGTTGCCCGGCTCCGCCTTCACCGCCGGATCGACGATCGACACCAACCGCACCCCCGCGGCCCGCAACTCCCCGGCCAACCCCGGAAGATCCGGAAACCGCTCCCGGTCCACGGTGAACACCCGGTGCCCGTCGTAGTGGTCGATGTCCAGATGCACCGCGGACAGCGGCAGCCCCCGCTCCCGGTAGCCCGCCACCACGCGCCGCACCTCGTCCGCACCGCCGAACCCCCACCGGGCGTGCTGGTACCCCAACGCCCAACGGGGCGGCAACGCCGGCGCACCGGTCAGCACCGTCCACCCCTGCAACACCCGGGCCGGCGTCCCCGCCAGCACCCAGTAGCGCAGCGGCCCGCCGTCCATCCGCACCTCGCAGGTGCCCGGCCGGTCGTGCCCCGAACCGGCGCCCTCCATGCCCTCCTGCAACGCCACCCGGCCGTCCCAGGAGTTGTCGTGGAACACCAGGTGCGTCCCCGCGTCGGCCACCACCAACTGCACCGGCATCGTCAGGTACAGCGGATCGTCCCCCGGCCCGAACGCGCCGCCCGGATCGGCGTTCCACAGCCGGTACGTCCCGTCCCGCAACCGCGGCCCGGCCGACCGGCCGCCAAGCCCGAAGAACCGCGCGTCCGCCGCCACCTCCGCCCGCTGCACCCACCGCGACGTCACCGCCCCCGCGGGCCGCCCATCCGGCTCCACGGCCTCCTCCGCCACCTCGCCCCCGGCCGCACCGCCACCCCCGTCCGGCGCACAGTCCGCGACCCGGTGCCACCAGCGCGGCGGCAGCTCCCGCCGCAACAGCGCCCCACCCGGCGTGCGCACCTCCACCGCACCGAACCGGGACACCACCACCAGCACCCGCTCCGAGACGATCCGCCAGCCGCCCTCCGTGTCCGGCTCCAGCACCGCCCGCGGATCCACCGCCGGACACGCCCCGGCCAACGCGTACGACGGCTCCGGACCGGCCCCGTCCCAGCCGCAGAACACCGCGCCGCCCGCCGCCACCCGCACCCGCAGGGACGACCGCGCGAAGTGGATCACCCCGCCACCCGGCAACCGCTCCGCCCCACGCGCCTCACCCGGCACCCGCGCCCGCTCCGCACCCCGCCGCGGCAGCGCCCGCGCATCCGCTCTGCTCCGCCGCCACGCCGCACGCACGGACCGCAGCCCCTGCACCGCCCCGACCGCCCTGACCATCCGTACCGACCGCACCAGATCACGCCCGTCCATGCCGGTCAGCCTGCCATTGACGACCCGTCCGGGGGGAACCGTTCAACTGCCGTTCACCTGCGCACGGGCGAGCCGGCCACCTCCCACGCCCCGCCCCGCCCCCTCGCCTGGCCGGAACCGTCCCACGCACGAAGGCCCCGCCACCCCCGAATCTGCCGGTCGACCCTGGTGCCCGAGTCGATCACGTGGCATCGTCCAGGCAAGCCAGCCGGTCACGCGCACCACCGGGAGACCCCCACCACCGCGCGGGACCGCCGCCCACGCCGCGTACCTGCCAGGAGCCGCATCATGACCACCGCCCCGCACTCCGCCGCACACCCGGCACCGGAGCCGCTCTGGCAGCCCGGCCCGGACCGGATCGCCGGCGCACAGGTCACCCGCTTCCACACCTGGGCCGCCACCCACCACGGCGCACCCGCCCCCACCCCCGGCGACCCCGCGGCCAGCTACGCCGCCCTGCACCGCTGGTCCGTCGACCACCTCCCGACCTTCTGGCAGGCCGTCGCCGCATGGTTCGACGTCCGCTTCGGCACCCCCTACGACACGGTCCTGGCCGACCGCGCGATGCCCGGCGCCCGCTGGTTCCCCGGCGCCACCCTCAACTACGCCGAACACGCCCTGCGCGCCGCCGAGGACCCCGCCCGCGCCGACGCCCCCGCCCTGCTCCACGTCGACGAGCGCCACCAGCCGGCCGCCGTCACCTGGACCGAGCTCCGCGGCCAGGTCGGCTCCCTGGCCGCCGCCCTGCGCCGCCTCGGCGTCCGCCCCGGCGACCGCATCAGCGGCTACCTCCCCAACGTCCCCGAGGCCGTGGTCGCCCTCCTGGCCACCGCCGCGGTCGGCGCCGTGTGGACCTCCTGCGCCCCCGACTTCGGCGCCCGCAGCGTCCTGGACCGCTTCCAACAGGTCGAACCGGTCGTCCTGTTCACCGTCGACGGCTACCGCTACGGCGGCAAGGAACACGACCGCCGCGACACCGTCGCCGAACTCCGCGCCGAACTGCCCACGCTGCGCGCCGTCGTCCACGTCCCCCTGCTGGGTACCCCCGCCCCCGAAGGGGCCCTCGACTGGTCCGACCTGACCTCGGACGCCACCGAACCGGACTTCGCCCAGGTCCCCTTCGACCACCCGCTGTGGGTCCTGTACTCCTCCGGCACCACCGGCCTGCCCAAGGCCATCGTCCAGTCCCAGGGCGGCATCCTCCTCGAACACCTCAAACAGACCGGCCTGCACTGCGACCTCGGCCCCGACGACCGCTTCTTCTGGTACACGTCCACGGGCTGGATGATGTGGAACTTCCTCGTCGGCGGCCTCCTCGCCGGCTCCACGATCGTCCTGTACGACGGCAGCCCAGGCCACCCCGACACCGCCGCCCAGTGGCAGGTCGCCGCCGCCACCCGCACCACCGTCTTCGGCACCTCCGCCGCCTACGTGATGGCCTGCCGCAAGGCCGGCCTGCACCCCGCCCGCGACCTCGACCTCTCCACCGTCACCTGCGTCGCCACCACCGGCTCCCCGCTCCCGCCCGACGGCTTCCGCTGGCTGCACGACACCTTCGCCGAAACCGGCACCGACCTGTGGACCGCCTCCGTCAGCGGCGGCACCGACGTCTGCAGCTGCTTCGCCGGCGCCGTCCCCACCCTCCCCGTCCACATCGGCGAACTCCAGGCCGCCTGCCTGGGCACCGACCTCCAGGCGTGGGACCCCCAGGGCGAGCCGGTCCTCGACGAAGTCGGCGAACTGGTCGTCACCAACCCCATGCCGTCCATGCCCACCCGCTTCTGGAACGACCCCGACGGCACCCGCTACCACGACAGCTACTTCGACACCTACCCCGGCGTCTGGCGGCACGGCGACTGGATCACCGTCACCTCCCGCGGCAGCGTCGTCATCCACGGCCGCTCCGACTCCACCCTCAACCGCCAGGGCGTCCGAATGGGCTCCGCCGACATCTACGAGGTCGTCGAACGCCTCCCCGAGATCCGCGAATCCCTCGTCATCGGCCTCGAACTCCCCGACGGCGGCTACTGGATGCCGCTCTTCGTCCACCTCGCCCCCGGCGCCACCCTGGACGACGACCTGCGCGACCGCATCAAGCGCACCATCCGCACACAACTCTCACCCCGCCACGTCCCCGACGAGATCATCGAAGCCCCCGGCGTCCCGCACACCCTCACCGGCAAGCGCATCGAGGTCCCGGTCAAACGCCTCCTGGCCGGCACCCCCCTCGAAAAAGCCGTCAACCCCGGCTCCGTGGACAACCTCGAAATCCTCCGCTTCTACGAGCGGATCGCCGCCGACCGCGCCGAGTGACCCCGCCCCGGCGCCGGCGGCCCCCGCCCGGCGCCGGGCCCTCCCACGCCCGAACGGCCCCGCCCGCCGTTGTCAGACCCCCCGATTACTCTCGGTGACAAAGGTCGTCCGACCAGTGACGACCGACCCACGCACCCACCGAGGGGGAGTCATGACACCCACCACCCGCCCCACCCACCACCCCGCCGGCCACCCGCTGCGCCGCGACCTCCCCAGCACCGCCGCCGTCCTCGCCGACGCCCGGGACTTCGCCGCCATGCGCCGCTACCGCACCTTCCCGTTCCACGACCACCGCGGCTACCTCCGACAACTGGAGGGCCTGCTGCGCACCCTCGCCGCCGAGGGCGTGCACACCACCCTCTGCCTCTTCGACCCGACCGCCTACGCCCACTACTGCACCGACCACGACCTCGACCCCGACGACCCCGGCAGCCGCAGCCGCTACACCGCCGCCGCCGCCCGCACCGGCGCCACCCTCGCCTACGACGGCACCCCGCTCGACCGGCTCCTGCCGTTACTCACCGAGGAGGCGGCCCGCCGCGCCTCCTGGGACCGCGCCACCGCCCTCCTGGCCCGCGCCGGCCGCTGCACCGCATGCGGCCACGACCTCGCCCACGCGGCGTTCACCCGCGCCACCACCGCCCTGCACCACCTCCTCACCGCCCTCGGGGACGGCACCCACCACCTCGTCTGCACCCTCCCCGACACCACCGGCCCACTGCGCGCCTACCTCCTCGCCACCACCGGCCCCGACAGCACCCCGCCACGCCTGCCCGAGCCCGAGACGCTCGCCTTCTGCACCGTCCTCGCCGCCGCCCTGGCCCGGCCCGCCCCCGGCGCCCTCGTCTGCCGCACCACCCCCACCCGAGGCGCCACCCCCGCCACCGTCCGCGGCTGGCGCCTGCGCGACGCCTGGCCCACCCCCCTCAGCGCCGCCGAGATCTTCGACGCCTACTGCACCGACCCCGAAACCGACGAACCCATCCCGCCCGAGCACCACGTCGACTACGCCCCCGGCCTGCCCCTGCCACCCCCACCCGGCCCGCACTGCCACCCCTGACCCCACCGCAGGGACCCCGCAGACACGCGAAACGGCCGCCCCGCCACCAGGCGGGACGGCCGTCCCGAAGTACCTCACACGGCGCCGCGCGCCGCCCGGATCACTCCCCGGAGAGCACCGCCTGCGCGGCCGCCCGGGCATCCGCAGCGGTGTCCGCGGCCCGCGCCGCGGCCGCCGCCCGCTCGCACTGCGCCAGCGTGTGCTTGGCCAGCGTCGCCCGCACGTAGGGGAGCGACGCCGCACCCATCGACAGGCTGGTGACCCCCAGACCCGTCAGCACGCACGCCAACAGCGGATCGGAGGCCGCCTCACCGCACACGCCACAGCTCTTGCCCTCGGCCTTCGCGGCCTCGGCCGAAACCGCCACGAGGTCCAACAACGCCGGCTGCCACGGGTCCTGCAGCCGCGACACCGCGCCCACCTGCCGGTCCGCCGCGAAGGTGTACTGCGCCAGGTCGTTGGTGCCCAGCGACAGGAACTCCACCTCCTGAAGGATCGACCGCGCCCGCAGCGCCGCCGACGGAATCTCCACCATCGCGCCGAACTTCGCCTGCAGCCCGGCCTCCCGGCAGGCATCCGCGAACGCCTTGGCGTCGATCCGGTCCGCCACCATCGGGGCCATGACCTCAAGGTAGACCGGCAGCCCCTCGGCGGCCTTGGCCAACGCCGACAACTGCGTCCGCAGCACCTCGGGGTGGTCCAACAGCGTCCGCAGACCCCGCACGCCCAGCGCCGGGTTCGGCTCGTCCGCCGGCGTCAGGAAGTCCAGCGGCTTGTCGGCCCCCGCGTCCAGCACGCGCACCACCACGCGCCCCTCGGGAAAGGCCTCCAGCACCTTCCGGTACGCCTCGACCTGCTTCTCCTCCGACGGCGCCTGCTTGCTGTCGTCCAGGAACAGGAACTCGGTCCGGAACAGCCCGACGCCCTCCGCACCGGCCTCCACCGCCGCCGGCACGTCCGCCGGCCCACCGACGTTCGCCAGCAGCGGCACCTTGTGCCCGTCGGACGTGGCACCCGGACCGGACGACGCCGCCAGCGCCGCCTTCCGCTGCTCCGCCGACCGCGTCAGCTCGGCCCGCTTCTCATCGCTCGGGTTGACGAAGACCTCACCGGTGCTGCCGTCCACCGCGATCACGGTGCCCTCGACGAGCTCACCGGCACCCGGCAGCGCCACCACGGCCGGCACTCCCAGGGCCCGCGCGAGGATCGCACTGTGGCTGGTCGGCCCGCCCTCTTCGGTCACGAACCCGAGCACCAGCGCCGGGTCCAGCAGCGCGGTGTCGGCCGGCGCCAGGTCCCGCGCGATCAGCACGTACGGCTCGTCGCTGTCCGGCACGCCCGGCATCGGCACACCCAGCAGCCGCGCCACGATCCGGTTCCGCACGTCATCGAGGTCGGCCACCCGACCCGCCAGGTACTCGCCCGCCCCGGCCAGCAGCGCCCGGTACGCGGCGAACGCGTCGTACACCGCGCGCTCCGCCGTGCTGCCCACGGCGATCCGCCGCTCGACGTCGGCCATCAGCTCGGGGTCCTGGGCCATCATGGCCTGGGCCTCCAGCACATGCTGGGCCTCGCCACCCGCCAGGTTGCCCCGCGCGATCAGGTCGGCGGCCACAGCCTCCACGGCCTGGCGGGCGCGCCCCTGCTCGCGCTCCGCCTCCTCCGTGGGAATCTGCTTGGCCGGCGGCTCCAGGACCGCCGTCCCCATGTGCCGCACCTCGCCGATGGCCACGCCGTGGCTCACGCCGACGCCCCGCAGCGTTGTCTCCATGTCACCCGTCTCCGGTCGTTGCGGCGGGCCCGGCCGCCGCGGTGGATGTCGTACCTGCCGTCTCGCGACGGCGTCCGGCTGCTGCTACTGCCAGGAGAAGAGCGCGTCGCCGGCCTTGATGTCGCCGTCCTCGCGCACCTCGCCGAGCGAGTCCGCAGTCGCCTCCAGCGCGACGACCGGGCACACCGGCGACTTGCCGGCCTCCTCGACCGCGGCCGGGTTCCAGCGCACGACGGCCTGCCCGCGGGTGACGGTGTCGCCCTTGTTCACCAGCAGCTCGAAGCCCTCGCCGTTGAGCTGCACGGTGTCGATGCCGAGGTGCGTCAGCACGCCGTGCCCTTCGCCGTCCACGACGACGAACGCGTGCGGGTGCAGGGAGACGATGACGCCGTCCACGGGCGAAACCGCCGCCGACGGTTCACGGACCGGGTCGATGGCGGTACCGGGACCCACCATCGCGCCGGAGAAGACGGGGTCCGGCACTGCCGCGAGCCCGATTGCGCGTCCTACAAGAGGGGACGTCACGGTGGTCATGGGAAACCTCCCGGGTGAAGATTCATCAGGCCGCCGTCACTGCCTGTCCCGGACGGCGCACCGTTGAGAAGCGTAAGTCATAAGAACTGACGGTTCCGCATGACAGAGCCCAGTTGTGCCCCCATCTCAGCGCGGAATCGATTTGCCTCGCCCACCCGGCCCCTGTACTGTCTGAGATCTGCCCCGGACAGCCAGGAAGCGCTTCGACGCGACCGACTGAGTGGGCGGCACTCCTCAGAGTCATGATCCAGATTCTCGAATCGTGCGCTTCTGCATGCTTGCAGAAAAGCGGTGGTCCGAAAGCCGGAAAAGCCCTGATAGAGTGTGAAACACCGAAGGGAAGCGCCCGGCGGAAACCCGAGAGGGAATCCAAAGGAAGCGTCCGTTCCTTGAGAACTCAACAGTGTGCCAAAAGTCAACGCCAGATATGTTGATACCCCGTCTCCGTCATGGAGATGAGGTTCCTTTGAAAAGTCCTCCCAAGCTTGGGAGGCGCACAGCGAGGACGCTGTGAACCGTGAGGATTATTCCTCCTCATGGTTCCGCTCAACGCGAGTGTTGTTGCCGGATTACC